>JASLQF010000057.1 GCA_030744625.1 Rhodospirillales bacterium | reverse complement strand
TGGGCGCAAAATTTGTCGGGCGCCTTCCGCCCTTGCAAACAAGTCCTTGACTCGGCGCCCTCCGCAGGCTGTCATTTTCCATAGGCTTGGGCATTGGTAAGGAGGACAGCGATGGCGACCAAGAAGTTCAGGGGCGTTTATGCCTTCAACGCGACCCCGCTGAAGGACGGCGGCGACACGATCGACATGGATGGGCTCCGCGACCTGGCGGAATTCGTGGTCGAGAACGGCGTGCACGGCCTCGTCGTGTTCGGCAGCACGGGCTCGAACGGCTCGTTCACGTCGGCGGAGCGCCTGGGAGCGGCCAAGGCGGCGGTCGAGCAGGTGAATGGCCGGGTCCCGGTACTTTCCGGCATCGGCTCGATCACCACCAAGGAAACCATTGAGCTGGCCAAGGCCATGGAGGGCGACTCCGGCGTCGACGGCCTCCTGGTGGTGCCCATCACCTACTGGCCGCTGACCGAGGACGAGGTCTTGCGCCATTACGAGAGGGTGGCCGGTGCCACCAATCTTCCCATCGTCCTCTACAACAACCCGTGGACCACGGGCATCGACATGCTGCCGCCGCTGGTCAACCGGCTCAACGACATCGACAACATCGTGGCCATCAAGGAGAGCACCTCGAACCTGACGCGCATCTCCGAGATCAAGCGGTTGACCAAGGGGACGATGACCATCTTCTCGGGCTGGGAGTCGTTGACCCTGGAGTCCTTCGTGGCCGGGGCCGAGGGCTGGTTCTGCGGCATGACCAACGTGGCGCCGCGCGAATGCGTCGAGCTTTTCGACCTGGCGGTCGAAAAGAAGGACCTGGCCAAGGCGCAGGAACTGTTCGACCGCATTTTCCCGCTCTGCGAGTTCATGTGCCAGAAGAGCCACGTGCGGTGCGCCCACGCGGCCCTGGAGATCCTGGGTCGGCCCGTGGGGCCGCCGAGGCCGCCGATCGCCGAGCTCGGGCCCGAGGATAAGGCCGAGCTCAAGCGGTTGATGGAGGAATGCGGCCTTCTTGCCGCCTACGCCCAGGCGGCCGAATAGGACAGGCAGGTAGCGGGCGGGGGCGCCGGACCGCGGCGTCCCCGCCATATTCCTTTCGATGAGCGACATCGTCATCGAGACCACCGAGATGCACACCGGCGGCGAGCCCGTGCGCATCGTCACGTCCGGCTATCCGCCGATCGCCGGCGATACCCTCCTCGCCAAGCGGCGCTATGTGCGCGAGAACCTGGACCATCTGCGCCGCATGCTCATGTTCGAGCCGCGCGGCCACCACGACATGTACGGCGTCATCCCGGTCGAGCCCGACCACCCGGAGGCCGACATCGCGGTCCTGTTCATGCACAACGAGGGCTACAGCACCATGTGCGGCCACGCCACCCTGGCCTTGGGCCGTTGGGCGGTGGACACCGGCGCCGTCGAGGCGGGGGGGAGGAACGAGGTCCCGGTCAATATCCAGTGCCCGTGCGGTTTAGTGCGGACCCGCGTCGCCATCGAGAACGGCAAGGCCGTCGCCGTCGCCTTCGAGAGCGTGCCCGCCTTCGCCTTCGCCCTGGACAAGGTGGTCGATACCCGCACCTGGGGGCCGATCACCCTCGACATCGGCTATGGCGGCGCTTTTTACGCGTTCCTGGCGGCGCCCCACATCGGCCTCGATGTCCGGGAATCGCCAGTTCGCGACTTGGTCGATGCGGCCACGGAGATCACCGAGGCGGCCAAGGATCAGGTGCCGTTGAGCCACCCCGAAGACGACGATCTCGCCTATCTGTACGGCACCATCCTCAGCGATGGCCGGGACGCCGATTCGGACGCGCCGAGCGCCAACGTCTGCGTGTTCGCCGACGCCCAGGTCGACCGCAGCGCCACCGGCTCCGGCGTTACCGCGCGCATGGCGCTGCAACTCAGACGCGGCCTCATCGAGATCGGCCAGACGCGCCGCTTCGAAAGCGTTACCGGCGACGTATTTACGGGTAGGGCGATACGCGCCTGCAAAGTGGGGAGGTTCGACGCGGTGACCGTGGAGGTCTCCGGTCGCCCCTACTACACGGGGACGGCGTGCTTCACGCTGGAAGACGGTGACGCGCTGGGCGGTGGCTTCCTGCTGCGTTGAGCGATCGACCCGCGCCAGCCGGGCACCGGGATTCCCGGCCGATCCAGAGATGGGGAAGGGGCCGCCGCAGCCTTTACTGCTTGGTGGCGGCGTCCGGCGTTTCCTTCAGAAGGGACTCGATTTCGCCGTGGATGGCCATCCAGTTTTTGTGGCCCTCGGTGTCTCCGGCGGCGCGCAGCTCGACCGCTCGGATCTTGGCCTCTCGCGCCGCGTCCTCGCCGAATCGCTCGATGAACTTCTTGGCGGCACGCCTATTTTCAATTGTGTCGATCATGCTTTTTTTAAGTATTCGCGCAACCCAACGGTCGCGCTCCTCTCTCCCCCCTACTTTCAGAGTGCGCATTCAGTCGCGTCTCCCAACTGGTTAGCAAACGCCCGGTCCCGGAGTCTTTGACATTAATCAAGCGCCATGAATGGCGTTTGCCATTTTTTCCGCGGGCGCGAAGTGATACTGGTATTTGGCGGACAACCCGGTATATTTCGTTTTCGGGCCGCTTGCCCCGCGGTTTCGGCGGGGGGAATTGCGCACCCGATAGTGTGGGAGACGGTTTGATGGCAGGGCGTTCCAGCCCCCCCATTCTCACGGACTGTTTTAGCTGTCAGGCGCGGCAGCGCACCGAATGGTGCGTCCTCAACGAGGACGATCTGAAGCGCATCAACGACGCCAAGAAGTCCCGCCAATGCCTTCCTGGCGAGGTGCTCTATCATCAGGGGGACGCCTGCCGGGGCATTGTCTGCATCGAGAGCGGAATGATCGGCATCCGCAAGATCGACGCCGACGGCAACTCGGTGCTTCTGGGCCTCGCCTATCCGGGGGACACGCTGGGCTACCGGGCGCTGCTCATGGCGCAGGACCATGAAGTCAGCGCCGAGGTGCTGAAGAAGGGCTCCGTATGCTTGATCGGTGAAGCCACGGTGCGCTCCCTGCTCGACCACAATCCGTCGCTCGGCCACCGTTTCCTGTGGCGCGCCGTCAAGGACCTGGGCGAGGCCGAGAACAAGTTCCTCGAAAGCGTCACCCTCACCGTGCGCGCCCGCTTCGCCCACCTATTGCTGATTCTCAAGGACCGCTACGCCACCGATGTCGAGGACGGCGCGATTTCCCTGGAGCTTCCACTGTCCCGGCAGGACCTGGCGGCCATGATCGGCATCCGTCCCGAGACCATGTCGCGGACCATCCGCCAGTTCGAGGACGACGGCATCGCCCATTTCTCGGGGCGTACCGTGCATGTCCCCAGGATCGCCAGCCTTCTCGACGAGTTCGAGCACGAAGACTACCTGTGACACCGGGCGCCACGCGGCTTGCCCCGACCTTTCAAGAAATAAAAAAAATCGCGGGGCCCAAGGGCCCCGCGAGGTTGACAGGGAGACTTTACGTCGGGGAGACGAGGGCCCTGTAAGGCCCCAGGTTCGGGTGTTGCGCCCGAATCCTGAGAGCCATTGTTAGGACTCCGGACAGCCTCCGCGTTGACATAAGTCAAGTTTTGGCGATTTTGTGTATTTTTGTGTCCCAAGGCTTCGGTGGTCGCCCGCCGGCACGCTCCACATCCCGCCATCCGTCAAAAAAATTCGGGCTATTTGATCTGGGTCAAGGGCACGCGCCCCCATTCTGTGGCTGATTAAGGAATGGCTGCTCCGTGGCTGATAGGGAGTGGCCGCGTCCACACCCACCATGCACGGCTGCGCGCGCCGGTATCCATAATCATTAGGAGAGAGCCATGGCCGAACAAGAACCCGGTGCCACGGGAACAACCGGGCCCGCGGCGGGATCGGGTGGGCAAGGCGAAGAGCCCATTCCCTTCATGCAGCAAGTGCTCGACAGCCCGTTTCTGCTGCTTTTTATCGGTGTCACGATGCCCACGGTCTTCTACATCCTGTGGGGCGTGATCAACATTACCAGCATTCCCTTGGCCAACTAGAGGGCGACGAAGAATGTCAATTTTTCCTCCGCAAAAGCGCATCTGGTGGAACGAGCCGGTTGAGAAATCGGAAATCATCTGGATCGTCATTGCCCTGGTCTGGGCACTCATCATGTTCTTCATGATGCCTTACTGGCACCTCACCGGGGACCAGAACCTTTCCACCGAGGCCTACCGCATCAAACCGGATGTGTTCGCGGCGAGAACGGAAGCGTTCGCCGAAAAATTCAAGGTCGGCGAGGAAGGCGAAACCGGTATCCCGGTGGTGCGCCCGCCGGCCGGCGGCGACGTCTACATGCTGGCCAGGCTGTGGGAGTGGTGGCCCGTACTCGAGCTCAAGAAGGGCGAGAGCTACCGGCTCCACCTGTCGTCGCTCGATTGGCAGCACGGCTTCTCGCTGTTGCCGGAAAACATCAACATCCAGGTCCATCCCGATTACGAGATGGTCCTGACGATCACGCCCAATTCGTCGGGTGAGTTCGGCGTCGTGTGCAACGAATTCTGCGGGATCGGCCACCACACCATGGTCGGCAAGATCTACGTCAAAGAGTGAGGGAACCCATCATGGCTACGACCGCGCAATTCCGGACCTGTCCCGACACTGGGTTCCGCATTCATCTGGCCGCCGACAAGCTGATCAAATGGAATGCCGTGACCGCCGTCGTCTTTCTCCTGGTCGGCGGCCTGTTCGGGCTCCTGGTGGCGTTGACCCGCTGGCCGGCGGTGCACCTTCTTCCCGCCGATTTGTTCTACCTGGCCCTCACCGCGCACGGGCTCGACGTGCTCTTGGTGTGGATCATCTTCTTCGAGATCGCGGTGCTCTACTTCGCGTGTTCCATTCTGCTCAATTCGCGGCTGGCGGCGCCCAAGGTGGCGTGGCTCGCGTACTGGCTCATGCTGGTCGGCGCGGTGATGACCAACATCGCCGTGCTACGGGGCGATTCCAGCGTCATGTTCACCTCCTACGTGCCCATGCAGGCGGCGCCCGACTTCTATCTGGGAATCATTCTGTTCGCCGTCGGCGCGCTCTTCGCGTGTTTCGTGTTCTTCGGCACCCTGGTCATTGCCAAGCAGGAGAAAACCTACGAGGGCTCGGTGCCGCTGGTCACCTTCGGCGCCCTGACGGCGGCCATCATCGCGGTCTTCACCATCGCCGCCGGGGCCATCATCCTGGTGCCGACGCTTTTCTGGTCGCTCGGCTATATCAGCAATATCGACACCCTCATGTACAAGGTAGTGTGGTGGGGCATGGGCCATTCGTCCCAGCAAATCAACGTGGCTGCCCATATCGCCGTGTGGTACGCCCTTGCCGCCATTCTGTTCGGGGCCAAGCCGCTGTCGGAGAAGGTCAGCCGTGGGGCGTTCCTGCTCTATATCCTTTTCCTGCAACTGGCCAGCGCCCACCACCTTCTGGTGGAGCCGGGCTTGGCCGCCGAATACAAGATCTTCAACACCAGCTACGCGCTTTACCTGGCCGTGCTGGCGAGCATGATTCACGGCCTCACCGTGCCTGGCTCCATCGAGGCGGCGCAACGCAAGAAAGGCCTCACCAAGGGCCTCTACGAGTGGCTGCGAAAGGCGCCCTGGAGCAACCCGAGTTTCTCGGGCCTCGCCCTTTCCATAATTATGTTCGGGTTCCTGGGCGGCATCTCCGGCGTCATGATGGGTACCGAGCAGCTCAACCTGATCACCCACAACACCACCTACGTGCCGGGACACTTCCACGCCACCGTGGTGACGGGGACGACCCTGGCCTTCATGGCGCTAGCCTACTGGCTGGTGCCGGTGTTGTGGCAGCGCGAGCTGGTCCTGCCGGGGCTGGCCAAGTGGCAGCCCTACCTCTTCGGCATCGGCATGGGACTGGTTTCCTTGTTCCTGATGGGGGCGGGGACCCTCGGCGTGCCGCGCCGGCACTGGGACATGGCGTTTTCCGACGCAGCGATCACCCACGACTTTCCGGCCGCCGCCTTCCTGATGATGGGGCTCAACGGCGTCGCCGCCCTGATCGCCACGCTGGGCGGCGTTATCTTCATCCTCAACATGGTCGGCACCATCCTGTGGGGCAAAAAGAAGGAGGCGGCACCGGCGCCGCAAGCCGCGCCGGAGCCGCAGCCGGCGGCCGCCGCGGGTGCTTACGGAGGCGCCGGTACCATGGCGGTTCCGGGGACCTTCGTGCTGGCCTTGGTTTTCCTGGCCGCTTTCGTGCTTTACTACTTCGTCAACTGGAAGTATTTGGCGAGCGTCTGGGGACTTTCCTGAGCATGAAACGCGGGGCGGGCGGCAACAGCCGTCCGTCCCGTTTCTTTGTCGGGCGGAGTGAAACGGGGATGAGGCGGCTTTCTCTCCCAATGACCAATAATCGCGCCACGGCCTTGGTCGGTGCGCTGGCGGCGGCCCTGGCCACCTTTCTCGCGGCCGCTCCGGCGCCCGCCCACGAAGGGGAGGCTGCCGCCGAATTCGACCGCGCCCAGGCCCTCGATATCAGCCAGGCGGCACTTGGGCGCATGGCCGGCGGCTACGCGTTCCGCGACGGCGACGGTCGGACGGCGCGGATTTCCGACTATCGCGGCAAGCCCTTGGTGGTGAGCTTCATCTACACATCCTGCGCCCATGCCTGTCCGACGATCACCAGAAATCTCGCCGATGCCGTGGAGACGGCGTGGGACGCGCTCGGCGAGGATGCCTTCCGGGTCGTTACCGTCGGCTTCGACGTCGTCGCCGACACGCCGCGGCGCATGCGCGCCTTCGCGCGCCAACACGACGCCCGCGTGCCCGGTTGGCGTTTCCTCAGCGGCGACGGGCAACAGGTGGCGGGGGTGGCGGCGGATCTCGGTTTCACGTTTCGGCGCACGCCAAAGGGCTTCGACCACATCTCGCAGACCACCATCATCGACGGCGAAGGCAAGGTCTATCGGCAGGTCTACGGCGAGACGTTCGGGGCGCCACTCCTGGTCGAGCCCCTCAAGGAACTCGTGCTCGGCACCACGGCGCCCTTTGCCAGCCTGGACGACCTGGTCAAGAAGGTGCGTCTCTTCTGTACCCTCTACGACCCCGCCGCCGGGCGCTACCGGTTCGACTACTCCATGTTCATCCGATTGGCGATCGGTGCCGTCATCATCCTCTGCATGGCCGGCTTCGTCGGCAGGGAACTGTGGCGCCACGGGCGGCGCCGGGCCTAGCCGATATTCCCTTGACCCTTCTCTTCAGGCCGCGCTTGATACGCGCGTGGGCGTAGCGCCCGTGGGAATGCCGACAGGACGCCGCCCGGGCAAGGAATCCACCCGTTGCTGAAGACCATCCGCCACCCGCTCCGGACTTTGCTGCTGCATGTGGAGGCTGTGTTCGACCGCGCCTTCGGGCCGCATTGGAATCCCATTCGCCAGCTCGGCACCCTGGCGTTCTTTCTGTTTTGGGTGTGCGCGGTCAGCGGCATTTACGTCTTCATCCTGTTCGAGACCACCGTCGCCGGCGCCTTTGCTTCCGTCGAGTACATGACCCGCGAGCAATGGTACCTGGGCGGCATCATGCGCAGCCTGCACCGCTATTCGTCGGACGCCATGGTGGTCGTGATGGTCCTGCACATGGGGCGCGAGTTCGTCCTCGACCGCTACCGCGGCGCACGCTGGTTCTCCTGGTTAATCGGCGTGCCGACCATCTGGTTCCTCTACATGTCGGGAATCAGCGGCTACTGGTTGGTGTGGGACCAGCTCGCCCAGTACGTCGCCATCGCTTCCATGGAATGGCTGGACTGGTTGGGCATCTTCGGCGAGCCCGTGGCCACCAACTTTTTGACCCCCGATAGTCTCTCCGACCGTTTTTTCAGCCTTCTCGTCTTCATTCACATCTTCGTGCCCCTGTTCCTGCTATTCACCATGTGGATCCATGTATTGCGGGTGACCCAGCCCAAGATCAACCCGCCGCGCGGGCTGGCCGCCGGCACGTTGGTCATGCTGGTGGCGCTGTCGTTGGTGTGGCCGGCGGTGAGCCACGAGCCGGCCGACCTGGCGGTGGTGCCGGCGAGCCTCAACCTCGATTGGTTCTATTTGCCCTTCTATCTCCTGTTCGACGCCTGGGGCGGAAGGACGCTGTGGGGGCTTGCCGTCGGCGTCTCGGTGCTGCTCGCCGCCATGCCGTGGCTGCCCCCGTTGCGCCGGTCCAAGGCGGCGCGCGTGGCGCTCGACAAGTGCAACGGCTGCAGGCGCTGCTTCGCCGACTGTCCTTTCGGGGCGATCACCATGGAAGCTCGCTCCGACAGCCTGCCCTTCGAGCAGGAAGCGGTGGTGGATACCGACGCCTGCGCGCGCTGCGGCATTTGTGTCGGGGCCTGCCCGGTTTCCACGCCTTTCCAGCGTGCCGGGGGACTGGTCACGGCCATCGACCTGCCCGACTTTGCGCTCGGCCATGTCCGCGATCTCACCGAGAGGGGCTTGCGTGCCCTTGCTTCGGAGCCCGCCGACGGCGGGCGCCGGGTCATGGTGTTCGGCTGCGACCACGGCGCCCGGGTGGGGGACCTGGAACAAAGTGGGGTGGCGGTCGTGAGCCTGCCCTGCATCGGCATGCTGCCGCCCTCGTTTATCGACTACGCGCTCAGCCGGGGCGCCGCCGATGGCGTGGTCATCACCGGATGCCGGGACGGCGGCTGCTACCAGCGTTTCGGCGTGCGTTGGACCCAGGAGCGCCTGGAGGGGATGCGCGACCCCTACCTGCGGAGCCGGGTGCCGCGCCAGCGCATCCGCACCCTGTGGGCGGCACCCACCGACGCGGCGAAGCTGGAGGAGGAGGTGCAGACGTTCCGCTTCTGGCTCCGCGGCCTCGAGGACGACCATTCTCCGCCACCGCCGGAAGCCGCCCTGGCTCCCGAGTCAGTCGAATAACCAGCGCGCGCGAGCCTCGTGCCGACCATGGAAAACACCTTTACCTCGGTTTTGTTCTACTTGGTGCCGATCCTGATTTTCGGGCCTTTGTTCTTTATGATCCTGTGGTTTGTCGGGCTGCGCGACATCATCATCGTGCCGCCCGCCGTCAAGGAGCAGCGCCGCCGCGAGCGGGAAGAGGCGGGAAAGCTCGCCGCCTTGAAGGTGCGCAAGCGACGCGGAGGGCGCTTCACCACGAGGGAGGGTGCCGGGCTTTCGCCCCTCGCGTGGACCGGCCAGGGCGTCGCCTACCTGCTGTTCGCCGGTCTGGTCGGGTATCTTTCGAGCGCTCCCGATTACCTCTATTTCGATCCCGGAGACGCCCTCATCAAGCTGAGCCTCAGCCACCCCGGCAAGCGCAAGGTGGCGTGCCGCCGGCGCACGCGCAAGGAACTCGCCGAGTTGCCGCCCAACATGCGCGCTCCCCTGAAGTGCCCGCGGGAGCGCTGGCCGGTCGAGATCGAGCTGAGATTGGACGGCAAGGTCCTCTACCGAGGGCTGAGGAAGCCGGCTGGCCTCGCCGGAGACGGCGCGTCCAGCTTCTACGAGAAGTTCCCGGTGGCCGCCGGCGTCCACCGGTTCGCCGTGCGCCTCGGCGAGTCGGGCCAGGCCGGGGGCTCCGACTACGTGCTCGACGAGGAAGTGAGGCTGGCGCCTTCCCAGGTTCTGATTGTCGGTTTCCGCTCCGACGCTGGCCGGCTGTTCCTGAAATAAGGATGGCCGTCGGTATTACCTGTAGCCGGCGCCGTGTATCAGGGCGTGCAGCTTCGGATCCAGCGTTTTGAAGTGAAGGCCGAACCACGTTCCCACCCTTTCGCCCAACGCCACGCGGTAGTCGAATGCGCCATCCTTGGCGACGTTCTCCATGATGTCGCGGATTTCGTCGAGCAGGCGGTCGTGGTCCTCCTTGTGCTCGGCGTAGCCCAGATACTTCATGTCGCGCATGATCTTTTCCTCGAGCGCGAAATGGGCCTCGATGAGGGCGTAAATCTCGCCGAGGTGAAATTCGATCTCGTCCAACGGGGCATCCACGGAAATTGTGTCGGCGAGGTCGTTGATGACTGCGATCAGGTGTTCGTGTTCGTAATCGATCGACGGGATTCCGGTCTTGAATTCTTGCTTCCACTCGATCACGGACATGAGGAAACCTTTCGCGTCAGGCCGCCGACCGGCTACGCCCTCAGTTTACACGCTCGGCCCCTTCCGGCGAACGGTGTTTCCAGGCCCACGTTGCCAACCCCGCGATCCGGTGTGGCCGATTGACAACTTCCCAGCCGGCCAACCATAGTCGCGGCCGGCGCCCAAGCGCTGAACTTGCCGACGGAGGGAGGCGCGCCATGAAGACGTTCCAGGGACTGTCATCGGACCTCGAAACCGGGCGCGTCACCAGCCGCACCCTGGTCGACGAGTGCCTGGCGCGCATCGCCGACGATGCCGGCGAGGGGCGGCGGACCTTCCTCAAGGTCTACGTCGACGAGGCGCGGGCCGCCGCCGAGGCCATCGACCGCGCCCGGACCCTGGGCATGGCGCCGACCCCCTATGCCGGCATTCCGGTCTCGATAAAGGATCTCTATGACGTCGCCGGCGACGTGACGACGGGAGGATCGAAGGCGCTACGGGACGCGTCGCCGGCCGCCGCCGATTGCCCGGCTGTCGCCCGCCTCAGGGCCGCCGGGCTGGTCATCGTGGGGCGCACCAATTTGACGGAGTTCGCCTTTTCCGCCATGGGGGTCAACTATCACCACGGGACCCCGAAGAATCCCTGGGACCGGGAAACCGGTCGCATTCCCGGCGGCTCGTCCTCGGGCGCGGCGGTCTCGGTGACCGACGGCATGGCGTTCATGGGCCTGGGCTCCGACACCGGCGGCTCGATCCGCATTCCGGCGGCACTGTGCGGCATCGCCGGCTTCAAGCCGACGCAGAGGCGCATTTCCCGGGACGGGGTGCTGCCGCTCTCGACCAGCCTCGATTCGGTGGGTCCGCTGGCGCCCAGCGTCGCGTGCTGCGCCGTCGTCGATGCCATCCTCGCCGGAGAGCCGGCGGCGGTGCGCGAGGCGCTCCCGGTGGCCGGGCTCAGGTTGGCGGTGCCCCAGACCCAAGTGCTCGACGACATGGACGAAGCCGTCGCCCAGGCCTTCGAAGGGGCGCTCGCCCGGTTGTCGCGGGCCGGCGCCCGCATCGATGAGATCCCCTTCGCCGAACTCGCCGAAATCCCCGAGATCAACGCCAAGGGAGGGCTGGTCGTCGCCGAGGCCTACGGCTGGCACCGCCCATTGCTGGAGAAGGCGGCCGATCTTTACGATCCGTGGATACGCACGCGGATCGAGAGAGGCGCCAAGCAGGATGCCGCCGACTATATCGAATTGCTCAACCGGCGCGCCGACATGCAGGCGCGCGCCGACCGGGTGACGGCGCCGTTCGACGCGCTGATCATGCCGACGGTACCGCTGGTGGCCCCCGCCTTCGCCGGGATCGAGGACGAGAAGGCCTTCTCCCGCAACAATGTGATGTTGCTGCGCAATACATTGATCTTCAATTTCCTCGACCGTTGCGCGGTCTCCTTGCCGTGCCACGAGCCCGGTGGTGCTCCGGTCGGCCTCATGGTCGCCGGCGAGCACGGCGAGGACCGGCGCCTGCTCGCCATGGCGCTCGCCATCGAAGAGGTGGTGAGCCGCTAAGCCGCTAAGCTGGGCCTCACGCCACCCATTCGCTGACCGGGGCTCGCGCCTCCTGCAGGGGCTGGGCCACGATGTCGACCAGGGTCGGCCCGCCGGCCTCAAGGGCCTTGGCCAGGGCCGGGCGCAGGTCTTCCGGGTCCTCCACGCGCCATGCCTTGACGCCGAAGGCCTCGGCGATCCTGGCGTGGTCGCCGCGGCTGAAGTCGACCGAGAAGTAACGCGCGTCGAAGCCGCTCTTCTGGCCCGCCTTGATCCAGCCGTAGACGCTGTTGGAGATGACGATCAAGGTGACCGGCAGGTCGAGGCGGACGATGGTCTCGAGCTCGCCGACGGCGAAGCCGAAGCTGCCGTCGCCCATGACGGCGACGCACTTGGTGTCGGGACGCCCGTAATGGGCCCCCACCACGCCCGGCAAGGAATAGCCGAGGGCGCCGTGGGCACGGTTGCTGACGAAATGGCGGCCCGTTTCCGCGAGCCGGTAGTAGGCGGAAAAATAAGGGCACGGCGTCCCCGGGTCGGCGACGACGACGGCGTCGGCGGGAAGCAGCGCCTGCAACTCGGCGACCACGCGCTCGGGCTTGATAGGCGTGTCGCCGGAGCGTGCAAGCTCCTCGAAGGCGGCGAACTTGCGTGCTTTCGCCTGGGCGATGAAATCGCGGACGCCGGGACGCTCGGGCGTTCCATCGAGGCGCCGCGTCATCTCCTCGAGAAGTGCCGAGAGGCAAAGCCGGGCGTCGCCGACCATTGCCGCTTCCGTTTCGTAATTGGTGCCGATGACGGCGGGATCGACGTCGATGTGAACGATGCGTGCCGCATCGGGTGCCGGGTGACGCCAGCGTTCCGTGGTCACCGAGCCGGCGCGGCAGCCGACGAAGACGATGAGATCGGCGGCGTCGACCACGGCGCGGGTCTCCGGCGTGCCGCCGTTGCTGCCGACCACGCCGACGGCCAGCGGGTGGTCATCCGGGATGCTGCCCCGGCCACTGACGGAGGTTGCCACCGGCGCTTCCAGGAGCTCGGCCAGGGCCACGAGTTCCGCCACGGCGCCGGAGATGACGGGGCCGCCGCCGCAAACGAACATCGGTTTCTCGGCGCCAAGGATGGCATCGGCGGCCGCCGCCACGGCGGCCGGGTCGGGGCCTGTGCGCCGCGACGGGCAGGCGGCGAGCGAGGCATCGGCCCACACCTCCGTATCGTCGAGCGGCGCCTTCTGCACGTCGAAGGGGAGGCCGATGTGGGCGGCGCCGGGGCGCCCCGTGGTCATGGCGGCGAAGGCGGCGCGCAGTGCATGAGGGATGGCGCGGGCGTCGTCGACGACGCGGCTCATCTTGGCCAGGGGCCGGAACAGCGCTTCCTGGTCGAGTTCGGTCAAAGTGTAGTGGCCGCGTCCCGTCACCGAGATATCGGTGGTCACGGCGAGCACGGGGACCGAGGACTCGTTGGCCTCGACGACGCCGGGCAGGATGTAGGTGGCGCCGCCGCCGCTTGGTCCCTCGCATACGCCGATGCCGCCGCTGACCCGGGCGTAGACGTCGGCCATGTAGGCGGCCGAGCGTTCGTCGCGGGTCAGGATGTGGGTCATGCCGTGGTCGAGCCGGCACAGCGCGTCATAGACGGGCAGGCTGGTGTCGCCGCACAACCCGAAAATGTGGTGGATTCCATGAAGCTGGAGCATGCGCACGAAGGCTTCGGCGCCCGAAAGTTGGTTCATGAAATCCTCTGAATCAATTGTGCGCCGGCGCCTGCCGCGCCGGCGGCAAGAACATAGGACAGAATGCGACCGTCAAACAACGGCGATCGGTCCCGTGCCCGGGCGTGGTTGACTTCGGTCAAGGGCGTGGCGGGAGCCGTGTGCTAGCCAGCAATTCCGAAGGCAACTGACGGGGAGCGATGACATGGCCAATCTGGAAACCGAATTTTGTGGCGTCAAGTTCAGGAACCCGCTGGTGGTCTCTTCGATCGAGCCCACCAACAGCGTCGATAAGCTGAAGCGGTGCATCGATGCGGGGGCGGGGGGAGCCATCGTCAAGACCCTGACCGACATCCCCGACATGCACAAGCTGTCCAAGCACTCGAAGTACGCCATCCTCAACAACAAGGGCCGGCTCATCCGCGGCGTCATCCCCCGTTCCTTCTCGTTCTATGCCCGGTCCGGGTACTCGTCGGACCCGTATGAGGAATGGATTCCCCACCTCAAGGAGGCGCAGGCCCACGCCGAGGGGAGCGGCGCCCAAATCATCGGCAGCGTCGGCGCCAAATCGATGGAAGGCTGGCGGGACATCTGCCGCGCCGTGGAGGACTGCGGAATCAAGCTGGTCGAACTCAATTTCGGGTGCCCGCACCCGGCCATGATGCCCGGTGTTCGCGGCGGCAGCATGATCGGGCAGGACCCCGAGATGGCGGCCGAGGTGACGGCCTGGGTTGCCGATGCCGTCGACATTCCGGTGATCATCAAGATGACCCCGGACCAGTCGCGGCCCATCGAGGTGGCGCGCGCGGTGAAGGACGCCGGCGCGTCCGCCGTTACCCTGACCAACCGTTACACCGGCTTCGCCGTCGATATTGAGACGGGCAAGCCGTACATCGGCGGACCGGCCGGGGTCGGTGGTCCCTGGATCAAACCCCTGTCGTTGCGCTGGGTCCACGAGATCCACTCCAAGCTGGGCATACCGATTGCCGGCTCGAACGGCATTTTCGACGCGCGCGACGCCATTGAGTTCATCATGAGCGGTGCCACCCTCATGCAGATCGGCTCGGTGCTCATGCTCAAGGGCATCGAATATCTGTCCGAAGTCGTCGACGGCATGTCCACCCTTCTCGACGAGTACGGGTATCCGGACCTCCCGTCCATCCACGGCTTGGCCTCGCGACAGGCCGCCACCTCTTACCAGGCCCATTTCGAGGCGAAGCCCGTCCGTGCCGCCATCGACCAGGAAAAATGCAAGTTCCCCAAGTGCGAGAACTGCATCCGATCATGCTTCCACGAGGCCTTGAGCGGCGACAACGGCACAGTCGTCACCTTGGAGGAGAACTGCCTGGGCTGCGAGCTGTGCTACAGCGTTTGCCCGCACAACGCCATCGAGATGGTCGACAAGGCCGCTTAAGCTGATCAGGAGCGGGGACCTGCGGCCCTCACCCGGCCACGGGGAGGAGCCATGGAAATTAAGCAAGGCACGGCCATCGTTACGGGCTCGGCCACGGGCCTCGGCGCCGCCATCGCCAAACGCTTGGCGTCGAAGGGGTGCAACGTCGTCATCAACTACACCCGGAGCGAGGCCGACGCCGAGGAGACGGCGGCGGCCTGCGAAAATCTCGGCGTGGAAGCGCTCCTGTGCCGGGCCGACGTGGCGAACGACGCCGATTGCCGTCGCATGGCCGCCCTGTCGATGGAAAAATGGGGCCGCATAGATGCCCTGGTGAACAACGCCGGCGTCACCAAGTTCACCCCGGCCGAGGACCTGGAGTCCTTGAGTGCCGAGGATTTTCAGCACATGTACGCGGTCAACGTGGTCGGCCCCTATCAGATGATTCGGGCCGTAGCCCCCCACATGAAGCGGGGTGGCCGGGGTGCCGTCGTCAACATATCCACCATTGCCGCCATCACCGGCGATGGCAGTTCCGTTGCCTATGCCGCGTCGAAGGGGGCGCTCAACGTCATGACCCTGTCGCTGGCTCGCGCCCTGGGTCCGGAAATTCGGGTGAACGCGATATGTCCCGGTTTCGTCCAGACGCGCTGGAACAGGGATGGGATGGGCGAAAAGGCCTACGGCGAGAGGGTCGTTCAAATGGAGAGGATGACGCCCCTGCAAACGGCCAACACGCCGGAGGAAATTGCCGAGACCGCCGTGTGGCTGGTCGAGGGCGGCGACTGCGTCACCGGTGAAATCATCCTGGCCGATTCCGGCCTGCACCTGGTTTCGGCGCCGCTGTCGTCGCGCTGACGCCCGTGGCGCGGCGCCTCCAGCTTCAGCCTCAATCCCCCATGGCCGCGAGCGGCTCCCGGTAATCGTAGCCCAGTGCCTCGGCGACACCTTCGCAGGTCACCTCGCCCTTGTGCACGTTGAGTCCGGTGCGCAGGTGGGGGTCGTCCTTGAGGGCGCGCTCGTACCCCTCGTCGGCAAGGGTCAGCATGTAGGGCAGGGTCACGTTGTTGAGCGCGAACGTCGAGGTCCTGGCCACGGCACCCGGCATGTTGGCGACGCAGTAGTGGATCACGCCGTCGACCACATAGGTGGGCTCGGCGTGGGTGGTGGCGCGCGACGTCTCGAAGCAGCCGCCCTGGTCGATGGCGACATCGACCACCACGGATCCCGGCGTCATGCGCTTGATCAGCTCGGCGCCCACCAGCTTCGGCGCCTCGGCGCCCGGCACGAGGACGCCGCCGATGACCATATCGGCGCCGATCACGTGGTGCTCGATGGCGTGGCGGGTCGAATATACGGTCTTGATGCGGGATCCGAAACGCGTGTCCAGGGCCGTGAGAACCTCGACCGAGCGGTCGATGACCACCACGTCGGCGCCCATGCCGACGGCGATGGAAGTGGCGTTGGAACCCACCACCCCGCCGCCGAGCACCACGACCCGGGCCGGCTCGACGCCGGGCACGCCGCCCAAGAGGACGCCGCGTCCGCCCTGCGCCAGCTCCAGCCAGTGGGCGCCGGCCTGGACGGACATGCGCCCCGCCACCTCCGACATGGGAGCCAGAAGGGGCAGGCCCCCGCTGGGCGAGGTGACGGTCTCATAGGCGATGCAGACGGCGCCGCTTTCCACCAGGTCCCTGGTTTGCTCGGCGTCCGGTGCCAGATGCAGGTAGGTGAACAGCACTTGGCCGGGCTTCAGGCGTTTGCGTTCGGCCGCCTGGGGCTCCTTGACCTTGATGATCATGTCGGCGCGCTCGAACACCTCTTCGGCGCTGTCGGCGACGGTGGCCCCGGCTTCCTCGTACTCGGCGTCGCCGATTCCGATGCCGGCGCCGAGGTTGGTCTCGACGAGGACATCGTGGCCGTGGTGAACGGCCTCGTAAACGCTCGCCGGCACCAGCCCGGCGCGGTATTCGTGGTTCTTGATCTCCTTGGGAACGCCGATCAGCATGACCGCCTCCAACACTACTCCATGCGCGGCCGCGAAGCGCCCGCGGCAGTGTCCCCTATACTCCAACACCCGCCGCCGGGCCGAAACGCACGGTGCGGACAATTTAGGCCGCCGATCGTGTTGCCGGGGAGTTTTTTTCAAGCAGGGTGTATCAACACGGCCGCAATTGATGTTTGATACAGAGCCGACGCTTTTTTTGGGAGGCACGACCCATGACACAGTACGCCGCCAACACCCTCGAAAACCAATGGATGCCGTTCACCGCCAACCGCGAGTTCAAGGCGGACCCGCGGCTACTCGTCCGCGGCCAGGGCATGTACTACTGGAACCACAAGGGTGAAAAAATCATCGATGCATCGTCCGGGCTGTTCTGCGTCTCCGCCGGGCACGGGCGCCCAGAGATCGCCGAGGCCGTCGGCAAGCAACTTCTGGAACTCGACTACGGCCCTCCCTTCCAGATGGGCCATCCGGCGTCCTTCGAGGTGGCGCGCCGCGTCGCGGCGCTGACCCCGGACGATCTCAATCACATATTCTTCGGGAATTCCGGCTCCGAGGCCGTCGACACGGCCTTGAAGATCGCCATGGCCTACTATCGGGCGCGGGGCGAGGGACAGCGCCAGCGCTTCGTCTCGCGCGAGCGTGCCTACCACGGCGTCAACATCGGCGGCACTTCCATGAGCGGCCTCATGAAGAACCGCGAGACCTTCGGCGCCGTGATGCCGGGTGTCTCTCACATGCGCCACACGTGGCTGCCGGAGAACCGTTTCGCCAAGGGACAACCGGAAAGGGGCGCCGAGCTCGCCGAGGACCTGCAGCGTTTCGTCGACCTTTTCGGTGGCCACACCATCGCCGCCTGCATGGTCGAGCCGATCGCCGGCTCCACCGGTATTCTGGTGCCGCCCAAGGGATACCTTGAGCGTCTGCGCGAGATCTGCGACCACCACGGGATCCTGCTCATCTTCGACGAGGTGATCTGCGGTTTCGGGCGCACCGGCAAGGCGTTCGCGGCGCAGAGCTTCGGCGTCACCCCGGACATGATGACCATGGCCAAGGCCATCACCAACGCCGCCCAGCCCATGGGCGCGGTGGCGGTGAGGGAGGGCATCTACGAGACCGTCATCGACGCCGCGCCCGAAGGCGCCATCGAATTGTTTCACGGATACACTTACTCGGGCCACCCCGCGGCGTGCGCGGCGGCGCTGGCGACCCTCGACATCTACGAGAAGGAGGGGTTGTTCGAGCGCGCCGCCGAGCTGTCGCCGTATTTCCTCGATGCCGTGTTCGCGCTGCAGGACGTGGACGCCATCTCCGACATCCGGGGATACGGCATGCTCGCCGGAATCGACGTGGCCCCCGGGCCCATCCCCGGCGTGCGCGGACAGGACGTCATGAAGCGGCTTTTCGAGGCCGGCGTCTATATCAAGTTTACCGGCGACTGCGGGCTCGTCGCGCCGCCCTTGGTTTCGGAAAAGAGCGACATCGATGAAATCTGCACCGTGATTCGCGAGGTGCTGGGCGCAGTATAGAAAAGGGGAACGATGAACCTCGCCGAAGCCCTACTCCAAGCCTTGAAAGCGCATGGCGCCCGAGAGCTATTCGGCATCCCCGGCGACTTCGCGCTCCCCTTCTTCAAGGTCATCGAGGGTACAGGCATCCTGCCCCTCTATACCCTCAGCCACGAGCCCGGGGTGGGATTCGCGGCGGACGCCGCGGCGCGCTACCGGGGTGGCCTTGGGGTCGCCGTGGTCACTTACGGCGCCGGTGCCTTCAACATGGTCAACGCGGTCGCCGGGGCCTACGCCGAGAAGAGCCCGGTGGTGGTGATTTCGGGCGCGCCGGGAGCCGAAGAGCGGCGACGGGGCCTGCTTCTCCACCACCAGGCAAAGACCCTGGATTCCCAGCTCAGGGTCTTCGGCGAGGTAAGCTGCGACCAGGTGGTGCTCGACGACGCGGCACGGGCGCCCGCCGACATTGCCCGTGTCTTGCGCCGTTGCCTGGAGGATTCGCGCCCCGTTTACATCGAGCTGCCGCGCGACATGGTCGGCGCCGAGTGCGCGACCGTCGCCGCCGCGCCGCCATCGCCGGTGGACGCCGACGCCGTGGCGGCCTGCGCCGACGAAATCATGGAGCGTCTGGGACGGGCGCGGCGGCCGATGGTGATGGTGGGCGTGGAGTTGCGCCGCTATCGGTTGGAGGACAAGGTCACGCTGCTGGCGCGACGGCTCGGCCTGCCGGTGGCGACCAGTTTCATGGGGCGTGGGCTCTTGGCCGACCGCCACGCGCCGCTCATCGGTACCTATATGGGGCTTGCCGGCGACGCCGCGGTGACCGAGGCCGTCGAGGAGTCCGACGCGCTCTTGCTTCTGGGTGTTATCATCTCCGATACCAATTTCGGTGTCTCGGCGCGCCACGTCGACATGCGCGGCGCCATCGTTGCCGCCGAGCGCCAGGTGCGCCTGGGATTCCACGTTTATGAAGACGTGCCCCTGGCGGACCTCATCGACGCCTTGCTCGTCCGCGCCGAAGGGCGCCAGGAGACGCCACCGCCGCCGCGGGTTCCGGCGCCGCGAGGCCTTGGCGCCGACGACGCGCCGATCGAACCTCTCGACATCGCCATGGCGGTCAACGATACGTTCGATGCCCACGGCCGCATGCCGATCGCCGCCGACATGGGCGACTGCCTGTTCGTGGCCATGGACATCCGCCACACGCCGATGGTGGCGCCCGGCTATTACGCGACCATGGGCTTCGGTGTCCCCGCTGGCCTCGGCCTGCAGGCCGCCAGCGGGGAAAGGCCGCTGATACTTGTCGGTGACGGTGCCTTCCAAATGACCGGTTGGGAACTCGGCAACTGTCGGCGCCATGGCTGGGACCCCATCGTCATCGTGTTCAACAACGCCGGCTGGGAGATGCTGCGCACCTTCCAGCCCGACAGCGCCTATAACGACCTCGAGAGGTGGAACTTCGCGGCCATCGCCGAGACTCTCGGGGGGCGCGGCAGGCGCGTCGCCACCCGCCGTGAGTTGGGGGAGGCGATGGCGGCGGCGGTGGCCGAACGCGGGCGGTTCCAGGTGATCGAGGTGATGCTGTCGCGGGGTGCTATTTCACCCGCCCTGGAGCGCTTTGCCGCGGCACTGGCCCGCCTGAACCGGCCGCCGCGCGAAGCGTAGTCCCGGATGCCGCCGCCAAACCGGGACGTCCGGGCCCTCGCCCGAGAACAAGGAAACGAGGGAGGTGCGGCGGGTTCTCGGTCAAGTTCGGTTGATGAATCTAAATCGTCTCCTCAACGCGTGGACTTCACGGATGGTTTTTGCCATGATTGACACGCTGATGAACAATTTCACCCGCCGGCACGGGGCGGGGCCAAACGGGGTAGGCGCTGCAATGATAGCAAAACGGCAATTCCTGGCGTGCTTGGTCGCCGTGGCCTTGGTGACGCTTGGACATTCGAGCCGGGCCGACGCGGATGCGTCCCTGGACGGGGCGCGCAAGTTCATCGAGGATCTCGCCACCCAGGCGACGGAGAAATTGGGCGACAAGGCGATAACGGCCAAGGAGCGCCAAAAGCGCTTCCAATCCCTACTTACCGAGCATTTTGACATCCCCATGATCGGGCGCTGGGTGCTCGGCAAGCATTGGCGCAAGGCGACGCCAGAGCAGCGCCGGCGGTACATGCGCCTTTTCGAGAATATGATCGTGATCACCTACGCGGACCGTTTCCTCGAACTCAGCGAGGACGTTTTCAAGGTGGTCAAGGTGTTGGCCAAGGGGAAGAAGGACATCATCGTTCGGTCCAAGCTGGAAAGGCCCAAGCGCGATTCGACGATCCAACTCGACTGGCGGGTACGGGCCAGGAATGGCAAATTCAAGGTCGTTGACGTGATGGCGGAAGGCGTCAGCATGGGACAGACCCAGCGCTCCGAATTCTCCTCGGTCATCCGCAACAACGGCGGTACCATCGACGGGCTCCTCGCGGAATTGAGCAAAAGGGCGAACAATGGCGCATGACCGCCTTCCGCCCCGGTGCGACCGCCTTCCGGCTAGGTGCCGGAAGCTCTAGCCCACCATCGGATGACGGCCGCCACGCCGCGCTCGGTCGAGACACCC
Organism: Rhodospirillales bacterium; assembly: GCA_030744625.1. Lineage (GTDB taxonomy): Bacteria > Pseudomonadota > Alphaproteobacteria > Rhodospirillales > JASLQF01 > JASLQF01. Next base: position 90,916 of record JASLQF010000057.1, on the reverse strand, counting down.
TCGGGCAAGGACGTAGCCTACGAAAACTTCCCGGTCGGCTCCTGGTTGCTGGCCGCCGAGGTGCGTCCGCACGTTGCCGTCTTTTACGGGTTCGCCCGCGCCATAGACGACATCGCCGACAATCCCGGGCTGGCACCCGCCGACAAGGTGGCGCGTCTCGACGGCTTCGAGGACGTGCTGCTCGGCCGGGCTTCCGATGAGGGGGGGTATGAGAAGGCGGCGCGCATGCGTGCGACCCTGGCGGAGACCGGCATCGCGCCGCGACATTGCGTCGATCTGCTGGCCGCCTTCAAGCAGGACGCCACCAAGCAGCGCTACAGCGACTGGGACGATCTGATGGGGTATTGCATCCTGTCGGCGGCGCCGGTGGGGCGCTTCCTGCTCGACCTCCACGGCGGCTCTCGGCACGGCTACGGAGCCTCGGACGCGCTGTGCATGGCGTTGCAGGTGATCAATCATCTTCAGGACTGCCAGGACGACCATCGCCAACTCGACCGGGTGTACCTGCCGCTCGACTGGATGGCGGCGGAGGGCGCGGCGGTCGAGGACCTCGATGCCGCGTCCACCGGTCCGGCCCTGCGCCGGGTATTGGACCGCGCGCTGCGCGGTGTCGACGACCTGATGGCGCCGGCGCGATCCTTGCCGGGCGGCTTGGCGAGCCGCCGTCTGGCCATGGAATCGGCGGCCATCCTGAGGATTGCCGAGCGCCTGAGCCGGCTGTTGGCGCGCCGCGACCCGTTGGCGCGCCGCGTCGAGCTCACCAAGGCGGAATACCTGTGGTGCTGCCTGCGCGGCGTGGTCTCGACTCTGATCTAAGTGGCCATGGTCATGACCGTCACCTTCGTCCTCGCGACTCTGTCCCTGCTGGCGTGGGTGGTGCTGGTGCTGTTTCGCGGCGCATTCTGGCGCGCCGACCGGCGGATGGAGGACGAGGGTCATGTTGAACCCGCCGGGAAGACGCACTGGCCGCCAGCGGTCGCCGTCGTTCCCGCCCGCAACGAGGTGTTGTGCGTGGGGCGGACGGTCGCCGCCTTGCTCGGGCAGGACTATCCCGGCGGCTTCGCCGTCGTCGTGGTGGACGATGGCAGCGACGATGGAACCGCTAAGGCGGCGCGTCGCTCAGGCCGGGGCTCGGAGCGTCTCACCGTCGTCACCGGCACTCCCTTGCAACCGGGTTGGACCGGCAAGCTGTGGGCGCTCTCGCAGGGACTGAAGCGGGCCGAGGAGCAGTTTCCCGAGGCCGTCTACGTTCTGTTCTGCGATGCCGATATCGAATGCGCCCCCCACACCCTGCGCCGGCTCGTCGCCAAGGCGGAGGACTCTGGGCTCGATCTAGTCTCGGTGATGGCGCGGCTCCATTGCGAAAGCGCGTGGGAGCGGCTCCTCATCCCGGCCTTCATTTTCTTTTTCCAGAAGCTCTACCCCTTTGCGTGGGTCAACGACCGGCGAAGGCGGCAAGCCGCCGCCGCCGGGGGCTGCGTTTTGGCGCGCCGCACCGGTCTGGCCGCCGCCGGCGGCTTGGAGGCTATCCGCGGCCGCATCATCGACGACTGCGCGCTGGCCACCAACATGAAGCGCGGCGGAGGCATCTGGCTCGGCTTCTCGGAAGGGGTACGCGGCATCCGCCCCTACCGACGCATGGAGGAAATCTGGTCCATGGTGGCGCGCACGGCGTTCACCCAGCTCCGCTACTCGGCATGGCGGCTGGCGGGAACGGTTGCCGGCATGACCGTGATCTACTTGGTGCCGCCCTTTGCCGTCGCGGGGGAATCGTGACCGGCCAGACATGGCCGTTGCTCGTCGGGCTCGCCGCGTGGCTGGCCATGGCTTTCGCTTATTGGCCGACGCTGCGTCTCTACGGGCAGCCGGCGGTAATGGCCCTGCTCCTGCCGCTGGCGGCCTTGCTCTTCACCCTGATGACCTTGGATTCGGCGCGCCGCCACTGGCGAGGGCGGGGAGGCGCGTGGAAGGGACGCACCTACGGTGCCGACGCCGTCGCCGACGGGTGACGGGCCAGCGGGCGTGGTGTATCCATAAGGGTAATGACCGGGAACGAAACCGAGACTTCGGACGGCGAGGCGAGGGCGTACATCGAGGCCGTGGTGCGCCGCTCGGGCACGTCCTTTTACTGGGCCATGCGCCGCTTGCCCGAGGAGAAGCGGTGCGCCATGTTCGCCGTCTACGCCTTTTGCCGCGAGGTGGACGACATCGCCGACGAGCCGGGGGCGGTCGCCGACAAGCTGCGGAGCCTGGGCGAGTGGCGCGACGAGATCGAACGGCTTTACGCGGGAACTCCGACGTTGCTCGTGACCCGGGGACTGGTTCGGCCGGTTTCCCTCTTCGCTCTCCGCAAGGAGGATTTTCTGGCCGTCATCGAAGGCATGGAGATGGACGCCGCCGAGACCTTGCGCTTCGGGACCATGGATGAGTTGCGGCGCTATTGCGACTGCGTGGCGTGTGCCGTGGGCCGGCTGTCCAACCGGGTCTTCGGAATCGGCGAGGAGATGGGCAACCGCGTCGCCGGCGCGCTGGGAGAAGCCCTGCAACTGACCAATATCCTGCGCGACGTTGACGAGGACGCCGAGCGCGACCGCCTTTATTTGCCGGCCGACCTCTTGGCCCGCCATGGAATCTCCGATGGCGCGTTGCCAGCCGTGCTCGACCATCCCAACCTGGCGCTGGCTTGCGCCGAGCTCGCCGAGATGACCGAACGGCGCTTCGCCGAAGCGGTAACCCTGCTTGCCACCTGCGACCGGCGCCAGATGCGCCCGGCGGTGATGATGATGGCGGTGTATCGGCGCGTCTTGCGGAGGCTGGCGCGCCGCGGCTGGCGCCGCCTCACCGAGCCGGTCACCTTGTCGAAGCTGGAAAAGGTCTGGATTCTCATACGCCACGGGATGGTCTAGCGGTGCCCGCGCAGGTTCATGTGGTGGGGGCCGGACTTGCCGGTCTGTCTTGTGCCGTGCGGCTGGCCGGGGCGGGGCAGCGTGTCAGCGTGTACGAGGCGGCCGGCCATGCCGGCGGACGCTGCCGCTCGTTCCACGACGAGGCCCTCGGGCGCACCATCGACAACGGCAACCACCTGCTTCTCAGCGGCAACCGGGCGGCGCTAGCCTATCTGCGCGAAATTGGCGCCGCCGACAGCCTGGCCGGGCCCGAGCCGGCGGCGTTTCCGTTTCTCGACCTGAAGACGGGTCACCGTTGGACCGTGCGGCCGGGCGCCGGGTGGTTCCCGTGGTGGATATTCGACGCCCGGCGCCGCGTGCCCGAGACCGCTGCCGGTGATTATCTGAGGGGGCTCGGTCTGGCGTGGGCGGGTGCGCGGGCCACCGTTGCCCAGTGCCTGGTCCCCGGTACCGCCCTTTACCGCCGCTTCTGGGAGCCGCTGTGCGTCGCCGTCCTCAATACCGCCGCCGAGGAGGCCGCCGCCACCCTCTTGTGGCCGGTCCTGCGGGAGACTTTCGGGCGCGGCGAGGCGGCGTGCCGGCCGCTGATCGCGCGCCATGGCCTCGGCCAGGGTTTCGTCGATCCGGCCCTCCGGTTCCTGGAGGCGCGGGGTGCTTCGGTCAGCCTCAACCGCCGCCTGCGGGCCTTGAATTTGGACGGAGACCGGGTGTCGGCGCTGGCATTCGGCGGCGCGCCATTGAGTGTCGGGCCCGAGGACAGCGTTGTGTTGGCGGTTCCCCCGGCGGCGAGTGCCGACTTGGTTCCCGATCTCGTGGCGCCGCGCCATAGCAGGGCCATCGTCAACGGTCACTTCCGGCTCGACAGGACGGCGCCGGGCGTGACCTTTCTGGGGCTGGTGGGCGGCACCTGCCAGTGGTTGTTCGTGCGCGGCGACATCGCCTCGGTGACGGCCAGCGCCGCCGATGCCCTGGCCGAGGAGCCGGCCGCCGCCATCGCCGAGCGCATGTGGCCGGAAGTCGCCGGCGCCCTCGATCTCGGGGCGGCACCGCTGCCGGCTCACCGGATCGTCAAGGAAAAGCGCGCCACCTTCGCGCAGACCCCGGAAGAAGCGGCGCGCCGGCCCGGCGCCCGCACGGCGTGGCGAAACCTCTTCCTGGCCGGGGATTGGACGGATACCGGCCTTCCCGCCACCATCGAGGGGTCGGTGTGCTCGGGCCGAAAGGCCGCCGACATGGTCCTTTCGTCCCGAGGGGACACTTGAACAAGACAGCACGTTCTGGCAAAAGGACCGTACGCGGGAGTGGCCCAAAAAAGTTGATGCGCAAGCGTGGGCAAGAGCCGCGGCAGAGGGTTTCTTGGGGAATTTCGACCGACATGCCTGAAAGAAACGTTGTTTCCTTGGGCGCCAATCGGACGTCCGACGGAGACCTTCTCGATACCCATATAGACGAAGCGGTGGAGTGGCTCTCCGAGCGCCAGGCCAAGGACGGCCATTGGGCCTTCGAGCTGGAAGCCGACGTCACCATCCCGTCCGAATACATCATGCTCAACCACTTCCTCGACGAGATCGACGACGCCGTCGAGGCCAAGCTGGCAAACTACATCCGCTCCATTCAAGGCAGTCACGGCGGATGGCCCCTCTATTTCGATGGGGATTTCGACATGAGCGCCTCGGTCAAGGCCTACCTGGCGCTCAAATTGACGGGTGAGGACATCGAGGCGCCGCACATGGCCTGGGCGCGCCATGCCATCCTCGAACGCGGCGGCGCCGTGACGTCGAACGTCTTCACGCGCATTGCCCTCGCCTTGTTCGGCCAATTGCCATGGCGCGCCGTGCCCGTGATCCGCGTCGAGGCCATGCTGTTGCCCAAGTGGATGCCCTTCTTCCACATCGACAAGGTGTCCTACTGGTCGCGGACGGTGATGGTGCCGCTTTTGGTCCTGGCGGCGCTGAAGCCGCGCGCCCGCAATCCGCGCGGCGTCGATATCGCGGAACTGTTCGTCCGGCCGCCCGAACAGGAACAAAATTTCCTGACCAACCCCACCGGCAGGTTGCTAGGCACGATCCTTCTCCTCTTGGACCGGGTTGGACGCCTGATTGAACCGTTGTTTCCCAAGTTCCTGGAACGCATGGCGATCGAAAAGGCCATGGACTTCGTCGTCGAGCGGCTCAACGGCGAGGACGGGCTCGGCGGCATCTTCCCGGCCATGGCCAACTCCTTGATGGCCTTCGATACGCTTGGGTATGCGCGCGATCACCCGCATTGCGTCATCGCGCGTCAGGCAATCGATAAGCTGTTGGTGTTCAAGAACGGCATGGGCTATTGCCAGCCCTGCCTATCGCCGGTCTGGGACACCGGTCTGGCCGGTCTGGCCATGATGGAGGCCGGACATGGCAAAGGTGATCCCGGAATCGGGTCTGCCGCCAAATGGCTAAAGGACAGGCAAATCCTCGACGTCAAGGGCGATTGGGAGGTCAACCGCGGCCATCTGCGCCCCGGCGGCTGGGCTTTCCAGTACCGCAACGATCACTATCCGGATGTCGACGACACGGCCGTCGTCGCCATGGCCCTGCACCGGACGGGCGATCCGGCCTATGGCGAGGCCATCGAGCGCGCCACCGAGTGGATCATCGGCATGCAGAGCAAGAACGGCGGCTGGGGGGCGTTCGATGCCGACAACCAGTATTATTTCCTGGAGCACGTCCCGTTCGCCGACCACGGGGCCCTGCTCGATCCGCCGACCGCCGACGTCACGGCGCGCTGCGTCAGCATGCTCGCCCAGTTGGGCTACGACAAGGACCACCCTTGCGTGGCGCGCGGCCTGCAATTCCTGCGCCGCGAGCAGGAGGAAGACGGCTCCTGGTTCGGCCGGTGGGGCAACAACTACGTGTACGGCACGTGGTCGGTGCTGAGCGCCTTCAACGCGGCCGGCGTCGACATGGAGTCCCATTACATCCAAAAGGCCGCAAAATGGCTGAAGTACTGTCAGCGTCCCGACGGCGGCTGGGGGGAGGACTGCTCAAGCTATTATCATCACCGCAGGTGGTACGTGTCGGAAGAGAACCGCCGGCGCCGCCTGGACGAAGTGAAGACGAGCACGCCCTCGCAGACGTCGTGGGCGCTGCTCGGCCTGATGGCGGCGGGTGAAATAGAAAGCGAGGCCGTCAAGCGCGGCATTGAATACCTGCTAAAGGCGGAGCGCACAGGCGGCAAATGGAACGAGGAATACTTCAACGCCGTTGGTTTCCCGCGGGTCTTCTATCTGCGCTACCACGGCTACAGCGCCTACTTCCCGCTGTGGACCCTGGCGCGCTACCGCAACATGCGGAAAAGCAACACCAAGTTCCCCAAGTTCGGAATGTGATTGGAACGCCCTGGAGTCATTACGGGCCTGCTCAGCGAAGCCGAGTGCTTGAAGGAGCTTCCGGCGGACCGGCGTCCTGCCGTGAAATGCGCGGGCACCGGCGCCGAACAGGCACGGAACGCTGCCCGAACCCTTCTCTCCGAGGGATGTGACGGCCTCGTCAGCTTCGGCGTGGCGGGGGGATTGGACCCGGCACTGGTGCCCGGCTCGGTCGTCATCGCCGACGGCGTGAGGGCGCCGGACGGCGGGCACATACCTACCGACACAACCTGGGCGGATGGGCTGGCCAATGTCCTTGGCGAGCGCCTGGCGATGACGCGGGCACCGGTCGCGGGGAGCGACACCGTCCTCGCTAGTGCTGCCGGCAAGCGGGAATTACGCGACTCGACGGGGGCCGTCGCCGTGGACATGGAGAGCCATGGAATCGGCGAAATGGCGGCGGCGGCGGGAATCCCGTTTCTTGCCGTTCGCGCCATCGCCGATCCGGCGGCCAGGGCCATCCCGCCCTGGGTGCTGAAGGGTGTCGACGAGGACGGTGGCCTGCGGCCGGCCGCCGTCATCGCGCCCCTTTTGGCGCGGCCGTGGATGGTGTGGGCGCTGATCGGGATGGCGCGGGAGAACGGAAAGGCGCTGGGCAGCTTACGCCGCGTCGCTTCGCTCGGCGGTCCGCGCCTCGGCTTCGGATAGGCGCTCGACCACGTCCTCGAAGACGAATTCCGCCGGGCGCTGGTTGTCGATGGGAACTTCCGGGGCCATCGGGCCTTCGGTCCTGGGACCGCGAAGCGCCGACAGCAGGGCCTTCAGCGGGTGGGCGACGGTGTCGGTTACGGCCGTCGGTTCGTAGCCGCAGTGGACCATGCAATGGGCGCATTTTTCGTAGTTGCCGGTCCCGTAAGTGTCCCACGCGGTCTCTTCCATGAGCTGCTTGAAGGAACGCGCGTAGCCCTCGGCGAGCAGGTAGCAGGGGCGCTGCCAGCCGAAAACGTTGCGCGTGGGATTGCCCCACGGCGTGCAATGATACGCTTGGTTGCCGGCGAGAAATTCCAGGAATAGCGATGATTGGGAGAAGCGCCACTTCCTGCCGCGGCCTAGTCTGAAGACGCTTCGGAAGAGTTCCTTGGTCCTGGCGCGGGCCAGGAAATGCTCCTGATCGGGGGCCCGTTCGTAGGCATAGCCGGGCGAAACGGTGATGCCTTCGATCTTCAGGTCATGGGTGACGAAATCGAAGAAGTCGGCCACCTCCCGAGACGTCATCTGGTCGAAGAGCGTGCAATTGATGTTGACGCGGAATCCCTTGTCGCGGGCCGCCTTGATGGCCGAGACGGCGCGCGCGAACACGCCTTCCTGGGCGACCGCCTCGTCATGGTGTTTCTCCAGCCCGTCGAGATGGACCGAGAACGTGAGATAGGGGGTGGGCTGGAAGAGGTGGAGCCTCTTTTCCAGCAACAGGGCGTTGGTGCACAGGTAGACGAATTTCTTGCGCGCGATGATGCCCGAGACGATTTGTTCGATCTCCTTGTGCAGCAACGGCTCGCCCCCGGGGATGGAGACGATCGGCGCGCCGCATTCGTCGACGGCGTCCAGGCAATCCTGGAGGCTGAGGCGCTTGTTGAGAATCTTGTCGTCGTAGTCGATCTTTCCGCAACCGGGACACGCCAGGTTGCACCGGAACAGCGGCTCCAGCATCAACACGAGGGGGTAGCGCGCGACACCGGTGAGGCGCTTGCCCAGGATATAGGCGCCGACGCGTATCTGCTGTATCAGCGGAACGGCCACGGTAATCTCGCTTCCTACGCCCGGGCGGCTCTCGTTACGGTCTCGTCGGCGAGCTCGCGGGGCAGCTTGAATGTGATGTTTTCCTCGACGCCGGGCGGCGTGTCGACGGTGACGTCGCCGAATTCAGACAACCGCTCGATCAGTTCCTGGACCAGTTCCTCGGGCGCCGAGGCCCCGGCCGTGACGCCCACGGTCTCGACACCGTCGAGCCAGGCGGGATCGAGCGCAGCGGCGTCATCGACCAGATAGCTCGGCACTTCCAGCTCGAGGCCGAGGTCGCGCAGCCGGTTCGAATTGGAACTGTTCTGGGCGCCGACGACCAGCAACAGGTCCACGTGGGCGGCGATATTGCGCGCCGACACCTGGCGGTTTTGGGTGGCGTAGCAGATGTCCTTGACGTCGGGTCCGACGATTTCGGGAAAGCGCTTCTTCAGCGCCTCGATGACGTCGCGGGTATCGTCGACGCTGAGCGTGGTCTGAGTGACGTAGGCGACCTTGTCGGAATCGCGCACCTTTATCGTGGTCACGTCTTCGGGCGTCGTCACCAGATGCACGCCGCCGGGGATGCGGCCCTGGGTGCCCTCGACCTCGGGATGTCCGGCGTGTCCGATTAGGATGACCTCGCGATTGTTGCGAACGTGGCTCTGGCCTTCCTTGTGCACCTTGGACACCAGCGGGCAGGTGGCGTCGATGACCGGCAGGTTGCGCCGACGGGCCTCCGCTTCCACGGCTTCGGAAATGCCGTGGGCGCTGAATATGGTGACGGCGCCCTCGGGCACCTCGTCAACTTCCTCGACGAACACGGCGCCCTGTTGGCGCAGGGTGTCCACGACGCGCTTGTTGTGGACGATCTCGTGACGCACGTAGACGGGAGGTCCGTAAAGGTCGAGGGCGCGCTCGACGATCTCGATCGCCCGCTCGACGCCGGCGCAAAATCCCCGTGGCTGGGCGAGAATGACGCGCAGATTCCGTTTCGTCTCGGTCGCCAATTTTCATTCCCGTTGGACACGAGTTGCGGCACCCCGGAGGGTGTCGCGAACCATTCTAAGGAACATAGGTAAGAATATGCAAAAGGGGAAGACGTCGCTTGGGCATTCAAGAACAATGGATGGGCCGCGCCGTGGCGCAATTCAAGGGCGGCGCAAGCATTCTATTCTTTTGAGCCGCCGCGAAGTATTTTCCACGATGAGCTGACGAATCGAGCCGCGGCGCCGTTCATGGCGAGACCTCGTGGTCGAATTCGCCGCTGGCTGGGAATGGCGAAAGGACGCTGGACGCATATGACCGCACTGGTCACGGGAGCCTCGGGTTTCGTCGGTTCGGCCGTCACACGGTGTCTGATCGATGCCGGGTTCGACGTGCGCGCCCTCATGCGGCCGCACAGCGATCGCCGCAACATCGAAGGCCTCGCGGTCGAAGTGGCTACCGGGGACTTGACGGACGTGGCCTCCCTCGAGAGAGCGCTCGACGGTTGCCGCGCGTTGTTTCACGTCGCCGCCGATTACCGGCTGTGGGTGCGCGATCCCGCGCCCATGTTCGGTGCCAACGTGGACGGCACCCGCCATCTGATGCGCGCCGCCCTGGCGGCCGGCGTCGAGCGGATCGTTTACACTTCCAGCGTCGCCACGTTGGGATTGCGCCGGGACGGACAGCCGGCCGACGAGGACACCCCGTCCACCGTCGCCGACATGATCGGCGCATACAAGCGCTCGAAATTCCTGGCCGAGGCCGAGGTGCGGCGCATGATCGAAGACGACGGCCTGCCCGCCGTCATCGTCCACCCTTCGGCGCCGGTGGGGCCACGGGACGTCAAACCGACGCCGACCGGACGCATGATCGTCGAGGCGGCCATGGGGCGCATGCCGGCTTACGTCGATACCGGGCTCAATGTGGTGCACGTGGACGATGTGGCCGGCGGCCATCTGCTGGCGTTTGAAAAGGGCGTCGTCGGGGAGCGCTACATCCTGGGCGGCGAGGACATGAGCCTCAAGCACATCCTCGACGAAATCGCCGCCATTACCGGGCGTCCGGCGCCGCGCGTACGCCTGCCGCACAACCTGATACTGCCCGTCGCCCTGGTGGCGGAGGCATGGACGCGGTTGAGCGGCGGCGGTGAGCCCTTCGTCACCGTCGACGGCGTGCGCATGGCCAAGAAACGGATGTATTTCTCCAGCGCCAAGGCCAGGCGCGACCTCGGTTACGGTCCGCGTCCGGCCCACCAGGCGCTGGTCGACGCCATCGCGTGGTTTCGCGAAAACGGCTACTGTCGCTGAATGGAAAGCCCATGAGAGCAATCATCCTGGCCGCCGGCGTCGGCCGGCGCCTCTATGGCGACGACGACACGCAGCCACCGAAATCATTGCTGCGGTTCGCCGGGACGTCCTTGCTGCGGCGCCACATCGAGATGCTCCGGGATCTCGGCATCGACGGCGTGTCCCTGGTCGTCGGCTACCGCAAGGACGAGGTCCTGGCCGAGGCCGAGGCGGCGGGCCGCGACGGCTTCGTCCGCGGCCTCTTCAACCCGCGCTTCCGTGAAGGCTCCGTCGTTTCCATGTGGACGGCGCGGGACGCGCTTAGGTGCGGTGACGACATCCTGTTCATGGACGCCGACGTGCTCTATCACCGCTCGCTGCTCGAGCGGCTCGTCGCCTCGCTCCACGGCAACTGCTTCCTCCTCGATCGCGAAGTGGGCGAGGGCGAGGATCCGGTCAGGCTGTGCATTCGCGGCGGGCATCCCGTCGATTTCGGCAAGATGGTCGAGGGAGATTTCGACCTGGTCGGGGAATGGCCGGGCTTCATGCGCCTGGTCCCGCCCATCGCCGGGCGTCTGGCGGACATGACGGAAACCTACGTCGGAGGCGGCCGTGGCGCCGCCCCCTACGAGGACGCCATCCGCGACGTGCTGCACGCCGTGCCGCCCGGCACCTTCGGTTTTGAGGACATCACGGGCACGCCGTGGATCGAGATCGATTTCCCGGAAGATCTGGCGCGCGCCGAGAAGGTCATCCTGCCGCGCCTCGGAGGCGTCGGGCCAAGCCCTAAACCCTGAACACGTAATCCTTGCCCGCCTCGCGGTCGATGTCGGGCGGGTAGTTCTTGTGCTTGTCGGCGTAGTACGCGTCCATGTGCCGGCCCGCCGAGAGACGGTTGTAGGTGGCGTAATAGGCGCGCCGGATGCGGTCGCTCATGTTCGGTTCCGAGCCGTGGGGCGTGAAGTTGTCGAAGAACACGATGTCGCCCGGCTTGGTTGGGCAGGGGACGAACTCCATGCCCTCCATGTCCTCGTCTGTGAGTGGCTCCCAGGACGTGAACAGACCCCGCTTGTGATGTCCGGGGACGACCCGCAGGCAACCGTTTTCCTCGGTGGCTTCGTCGATGGTCACCATGACGCTGATGAAGAAGTCGGCGTAGGCGCCCCATCCCGCCTGCGAGTCCTGGTGGGGCTTGAAGCCGTCGCCGCCCGGCATCTTGAAATTGATCTTCTCCTTGAAGAGTTCGGCCTCTTCTCCGAGAATCTGGCCCACTGATTTCTCGAGGACCTCGCTCAACTCCCTGAATCCCTGATGGAAGGGGGCGATTTTCTCGATGCGGGAAACCAGGCTCCTGCGCGGCTCGGTGAGGCTCGTTTCGTGGTAGACCCAGTGTCGGCCGGAGACCTCGGGAAGCTCGGACACCTCCTTGGCCCAGCCGCCGATCTTCTTCATGTCGGCGGCGCCGAACGCCGAACGCACGAGGAGGAAGCCGTCCCGTTCGAATTCTTCGATGTGCTGGGCCGTGAGAACCGGGGTGGTCAACATGGCAGCCGCCGATGATGCTAGTGGATTGATTAAAGCCGGCTGTTGGATTGCGCCGCGCCGTTTACCGTAATATTCTTGCGATGCGGCGAATTCAAGTGAAACCTAAGGGGTGCTCGGGGGATGGGCGCCCGAGTGCGCGGTACCGCTGCCGGCAGGAACACCTGATCGCAATAAGGTCCTGATAAAGAACGATGGTTACGACTCCCAAGGTGGCACTCGCGGAATCGCCTCGGCCGGCGTCCAAGGCGGCGCGGCTGCGCGCTCTCCTGATTTCGCCGCAACTGGAATTTCTCATGGAAGCCCACAACGGCATGTCGGCCAAGATTGTCGAGGCCGCCGGCTTCAAGGGCGTGTGGGCGTCGGGGCTGTCGGTTTCGGCGGCGCTCGGCGTGCGCGACAACAACGAAGCGTCGTGGACCCAGGTTATCGAGGTCCTGGAGTTCATGTCGGACGCCACGACCATTCCCATCCTCGTCGACGGCGACACTGGTTGGGGAAACTTCAACAACGTCCGCCGCGCCGTGCGCAAGCTGTGCCAGCGGGGCGTCGCCGGCATCTGCATCGAGGACAAGCTGTTTCCGAAAACCAACTCGTTTATCGGCGAAGGGCAGCCCCTGGCCGATATCGACGAGTTCTGCGGCAAGATCAAGGCCGGCAAGGACAGCCAGACGGACCCCGACTTCAGTCTCGTGGCGCGCATCGAGGCCCTGATTTCGGGGTGGGGGCTCGACGAGGCCCTGCGCCGCGCCGAGGCCTATTACGGCGCCGGGGCCGACGCCATCCTCATTCACTCGCGGCAATCGACGGCCGACGAGATTCTGGCCTTCAACGCCGAGTGGCAGAATCGCTGTCCCGTGGTCATCGTGCCGACCAAATATTACGCCACGCCGACGGACGAATTCCGCGAGTCGGGGATTTCCGTCGCCATCTGGGCCAACCACAGTCTCAGGGCGTCGATCACCGCCATGCAGGAAGTCTGCCGGCGCATCCAGCGCGACGAATCCTTGGTGGGCGTCGAGGACAAAGTGGTCGGGGTTCAGGAGATCTTCGAGCTCGCCGGAAACGAGGAACTGGCCGAGGCGGAAAGCCGCTACCTGCCGTCTTCCGGACGCGAGACGCGGGCCATCCTGATTGCCGCCTCGCGCGGGGCGGCTCTCGGCCCGCTCACCGAGGACCGTCCCAAATGCATGGTCGATATCCGCGGGCAGCCGCTGTTGCGGCGCCTGGTGGCGACCATCCGCGGCGCCGGCGTCAGGGACGTCACCGTGGTACGCGGCTACAAGAAGGAGAAAATAAACCTGCCGTCGATCAACACCGTCGACAACGACCTCTACGCGACGACCGGCGAGGCCGCCAGCCTCGCCTGCGCCATCGACCACATCCGCGGGGAATGCATGGTCGCCTACGGCGACATCCTCTTCCGCCATCATATTCTCGATCTGCTGATGGAGGCCGAGGGCGATGTGGTGGTGACCGTGGACGCGCTGTGGCGCAACCGCACGTCGGAGGCCGAGGACTGGGTGCGCGATTTCGCCAGCTGTACACGTCCGTTTACCGGCGACTATCTGGATGACGAACCGGTGTATTTGCGGCGCATGGGCGAGGACGTTCCCGAGGACGAGGTCGATGGCGAGTGGATGGGCCTCGCCAAGCTGAGCGAGGTGGGCAGCGACCTCGTGCGCGGCGAGCTCGAGGCCATGCGCGAGGATGGCACCCTGCACAAGGCCAGCCTCCTCGACCTGTTTACCCGTTTGGCCGAGGCGGGCCACAAGATCAGGGTGGTTTACGCCACCGGGCAGTGGCTCGACGTGGATGTCGCGGCCGACGTTGCGGACGCCCACGAATTCCTGTGATTTCCGCGGACACCTTTCTCGTCCCGGCGCGTAGCGCCGGGTTCGATTTCTTCACCGGCGTGCCGTGCTCGTTTCTGACACCCATCATCAACCGGGTGATCGGCGACGCGCGGACGAACTACGTCGCGGCGGCCAGCGAGGGCGAGGCCGTGGCGATCGCGGCGGGGGCGTGGCTGGCCGGTCGCGGGACGGTGGTCATGTGCCAGAACTCCGGCCTTGGAAACGCGATCAACCCTTTGACTTCGTTGAATTATCCTTTTCGGATTCCCACGCTGCTCATCGTTACGTGGCGCGGCGCGCCCGGCCTCGAAGACGAACCTCAGCACGAGCTGATGGGGGCCATCACGTCGGCCCTGCTGGAGACCATCCGCGTCCCCCACGCGGCGTTTCCCAGCGACGAGGCGGCGGTGGGCGCATCGCTGGACGCGGCGCGCGTGGAAATGGAGCGCACCGGCCTGCCCTACGCCTTCCTCATGGAGAAGGGCAGTGTCCGCGACGACGGCCTCCGCGCCCAGCCGCCGGAGCGCCGCGTCCGGGGAAACCATGTGGACATGCGGGCGGGCGGCCCCCCGCCGGCGCGGATGGAGGCATTGGAAAGTCTTCTCGGCGTCCTTCCGCCGGAAGCGGCGGTGATCGCCACGACCGGAAAGTGCGGGCGCGAACTGTTCACTCTGCAAGATCGCCCCCAGCAACTCTACCAAGTCGGATCCATGGGGTGCGGCGGCGCCATGGGGCTCGGCGTCGCCCTCAACGTGAAGCGCCCGGTGGTGGTGGTGGACGGCGACGGGGCGGTGTTGATGAAGATGGGGACCCTGGCAACCATCGGCGCGTGCGCCCCCGCCAACCTGGTCCATATCGTCCTCGACAACGGCGTTTACGATTCGACCGGGGGACAGGCGACGGTGGCCCCCAATGTTGACTTCACGGCGACGGCCCTGGCCTGCGGTTACGCCCGGGGCTTTTCCTGCGACGGCATTGAGGGGTTGGAAGAAGCCGTGTCGTCGGGGATCGGCGCACCCGGCCCCCACCTCGTGCACATGCGGATATCGCCGGGCTCCGCGTCCGGCCTCGGCCGGCCGACGGTGAAACCCCACGAGGTCGCGTGGCGCTTCAAGGAGTTCCTGGCCGGCACATGAGCCACAATACCTGGATACACAGAGGCGTGCGGACCCTGGTCAGGCCCTTGGCCAAGACGCCGGTCACGCCCAATCAGATCACCACCCTGCGCCTGTTGACCGGGATCGGGGCGGCCGCCGCGTTCGCCGTGGGGGAAACCTTCTGGCAGAACGTTGGAGGAGCCATCTTCGTGCTGTCCCTGGTGCTCGACCGCGCCGATGGAGAGCTGGCCCGCCTCGGTGGCAAGTCCAGCCCGTGGGGGCATCGCTATGACCTGATTTCCGACGGGCTCGCCAACGGGCTCGTCTTCGTCGGCATCGGCGTCGGTTTGCGGGAAAGCGTTCTCGCCTACTGGGCGCTGCCCATGGGCGTCCTCGCCGGCGCCGCCGTCGCGGCGGTGTTGTGGCTGGTGGTGCGGGTCGAGAGTTCGCGAGGTCTGAGGGCTCTCGAACTTCCGCCGGCCGGCGGTTTCGATGCCGACGATGCCATGCTCGCGGTGCCCATCGCCGTGTGGCTCGGCGGTGCCGTGCCGTTGCTCATCGCCGCCACCATCGGCGCCCCCGTCTTCGCCGCCCTGTTTTTCTGGTGGTATCGCCGAAAGGCGGGCCGTTAGGCCGTTGGGCGGTGCTGGATCCGCGTGTTCGCGGCTAGGCCCGCCGCCACCATCAGGGCCGCCGCCGCGACCAGCGAGGGCACGAGGAAACTGTCGCCAATAGCGTAGGCGTATCCCGCGAACGTCGGGCCGATAATCTGGCCGGCGCCGAAGGCTGCCGTCATGAGGGCGATGGAGCGGCGCGGATCGCCGCTCGACAGATGGCGCGCATGAACCAGCCCGATCGCGGTGATCCCGACAAACGTGCCGCCGAGCAGCGCCGCGGAAACGATCACCGCCAGCGTACTTGTCGAGAGAACGCTCATGGCAACGCCGACCGCTTCGACGAGGCAGGCAAGCGCCAAGCTGCGGTCATTGCCCCAACGCTGCCCGATCCAAATCCACAGCGGCACCGAAGGAGCGGCGGACAGACCAACCACGAGCCATATCACCGGTTCGATATGGCGAATCTCGGGCGATGTCCGCACCAGGGTGGCGATGAACGTCGCCGTGATGATGTATCCGAATCCAACCAGCCCGTACGACGCGATGAGGGCGATCAATCGGCGGTCGATGCGGCTATCTTGCCCTTCCGTCGCGGGCGGGGCGGTTTGCGCGTCGTTACGAAGCAGGCTGGCCGTGGCACCAAGCGCTAGTAGCGAAATAGCCCCGCTCGCCAGCCAAAACGTCCGCCAGTCGTAGCCCACGGCGGCCAGCCCCGAGACGAGCACGGCGGATGCCGCGATCCCACAGCCGACCCCCGCGAAATGCAGAGTGGAAAGGCCGGACCGTCTCGCCGCCACCAGGCGATCCATGACCACGGCCGATGCGAAAATGAGTACGAACGCGCTGGCGAATCCGCCGATGAAGCGCAGCCCCATGAATGCCGTCATCGACGACGAGAACCCCATAATCCCCGTGGTTGCGGCGCTGACCGCCAGCGTCGCCAGGAGCCAAACACGCCGTCCGCCCGGCAGCGCCGGCTTCGCGGCGGCGAAGGCGCCGAGGAGGTAGCCCAGATAGTTCGCCGAGGCGATTACCCCGCCTTGTGCCTTGGTCAGTCCGAGGCTCGCCTCCATGAAGGGCAGGATGGGTGTGTAGACGAAGCGCCCGACACCGATTGCCGCGGCAACGGCCAACAGACCGCCGAGAACGATTCCGGCCGCGTGCAGAGGTCCACTAGTCATTGCCGCGGGATATTACCGGATGGCCAGTTTTCTGCGGCCCTTATCTCGTCAACAATGGGAAGTTTGTCTAAGCCGCAGCAGCGTCCACAGGCTCCAAAGGCAATACACGGCGGCACCGATGCTTGCGGCGACGAAAAAGGGCATCAGCATGCCCAACCACGTGATCGGCGCCAGCAGGTACATTCCGTCTTCCAACTCTATGCCCGCGAAGGCGGGGTATCCGTTGGCGTCGCCGTCCATCTTCTCGCCCAGCACCCGATCGATGCCCACGTTGATGAACATCGAAACGAGGGCCGAAAGACAGCCCGCCATGCCCAGAACGATTGCCCAGGTACCCAACCAACTGTCTTGGAACCCCAATCCCATGCACAGGAACAGCGCGCCGTACCCCAGCGCCCCCGCCACGTAATCGTAGTAATACCCGAAGCGGCTGGACACCCCCTGAAGGCGGGCCAGTTCACCATCGAAGTGGTCCAGGAATCTTGAAAGGACGAACACCCCCGCCGCCCAATTGGCGAGAACGGGATTGCCCGTCGCGAACAGGCCGGCCCCGGAAAGGGACATCAAGAGGACCACCGTCGTCAGGTGATTGGGGGCGATGGACGTTCCGGCCATGGGCCGTACCATGACGCGCGCGAGGCGCTGATCCCAAGGTATTCTGTGCATGGCTCGAACCCGAAGGTTTACAGGCGCGGCGCGGATGGCGGGAATATCGCCTCACCGCGTCCACCTTAGACCCGGAAAGGTGTTGCACATGCGTAAAGATGTCAAGAATTCCCGGAATTAGGGCGCCTTCGGGCGCGGCGCGCGCTTTCGCCGCGCCCATATGACAGGTGACCGGCGGCCTGCTATAAGCGGCGGCCTCAACGGGACCGCCCCTATGATGACCGACGCCGCCGCCACGACCTATCGCCGTATGCTGGTTCGGTGGGTGGAAATCGTCCGCCGCGCCGCTTTTACGGTGGTTCTCGGCGCGCTGACGGCGACGGTCGGTATCGGCTATTACGTCGCTTCCACGATAACGTTCAATACCGATACCGCGGACTTGCTGGCCCACGACCTGCCGTATCGCCGGGACGCGGGGGCCCTGAAAAAGGCCTTTCCGCAGTTCACGGACAACATCCTGGTGGTGATCGACGGGGCGGCGCCGGACCTGGCCGACGACGCCGCACTGGCCCTGGCGCGGCGGCTCCGCGACGTGCCCCAGCTTTTCGGCGACGTTTACGACCTTGCCGGCGACCCGACCATGCGCCGCAACAGCTTGCTTTATCTTGACGTCGAGGAGCTCTCCGACCTCGGCGACCGCCTGGCCGAGGCGCAGCCGTTTCTCGCCACGCTTTGGGAAAATCGGAGCCTCCAGGGCCTGTTCGACATGCTGGGGCGGGCCATCGACGAAGCGCTCGATGGCGAAGGGGTGCCGCCCATCGAGCTCGCCGACATGCTGAATGCCGCGTCCGAGGTCGCCGAAGCGCAAGCGGCGGGCCGCTTCGGGGCCCTTTCCTGGCAGGAGATGATGCGTGGCGAGAAGGCCGGGGCCAATGAGGGCCGCCGCTTCATCCTGATCCAGCCGACGCTTGACTTCGGCTCCTTGCAACCGGCCACCAAGGCAATCGACGGTCTTCGCGCAATCGCCGCCGAGCTTAGGCTCGATGCGGCCCACGGCGTGCGCGTCCGTCTCACCGGATCGGCGGCCCTGGCTCAGGAGGAGCTCAAGAGCGTCGAGCAGGGGATGGGCCTGGCGGGGGTGCTTTCCCTGACGCTGGTCGTCCTCCTCCTGCTCGTCGGGATGCGCTCGGTGCCGCTGGCCGGGGCGGTACTGGCCACCTTGATCATGGGACTGGTGTGGACGGCCGGCTTCGCGACGCTTGCCGTCGGAGCGCTCAACCTGATTTCGGTGGCGTTCGCAGTCCTCTTCATCGGCCTCAGCGTCGATTTCGGAATCCATTTCGGGCTGCGCTACAAGGAGGCGATTGACCGGGGGGACGACAACGCCGCGGCGCTGACGGAAGCGGCGGAGCAGGTCGGTGGCGCGCTGACGCTGTGCGCCGTCGCGGCGGCAATCGGGTTCTTTTCGTTCCTGCCGACCGATTATACGGGGCTCGCCGAACTCGGCTTGATCGCCGGGGTGGGCATGTTCATCGCCTTCTTCGCCAACATCACCGTTTTGCCCGCTTTGCTGGCGCTGAGACCGCCTGCCCGGCGCGGCATGGCGGGGCGGGGCGTCTTTCTGCTCGGATCGTTGGCGGTTGCGCGGGGTGGTGGCCGGGCCGTTGTCGCCGGGGCGCTGATGCTGGCGTTGGCGGCGGCGGCGTTGGTGCCGCAAGCGCGCTTCGATTTCGACCCTCTCCACCTCAAGGACCCGAAGACGGAATCGGTGAGCACCCTGTTCGACCTGATGGAGGACGGCCGCACCAGTCCCTATGTCGTCACCGTTCTCGCCCAGGACCTGGCCTCGGCGGTGGCGCTGGCCAAAAGGATTTCCCGGCTCGACGAGGTGGACGAGGCGGTGACCTTGGCCGATTACGTGCCCGAGGACCAGGAGGACAAGCTAGCGATCATCGAGGACATGGCGCTCTTTCTTTCCCCGTCCCTGGCCGTGTCGCCGCGAGCCACCCGGCCGGACGCGGCCGAGCGGCGCGCCGCCCTTGACGCTTTCAGGCCCAAACTGGCGCGATTTTCGAATGCCGCCAGGGACGGAAAGACGCGCGCCGCGGCGGGGCGCTTGATGGCCGCGCTCGACGGGCTCGTGGGCGCCGCATCCGGGGCCATTGGCGCGCTGGAGGAGTTGGAAGCCCGATTGACTTCCACCCTGCCCAACCGCCTGGACGTGCTGCGCCAATCGCTGGACGCGGCGCCCATGACTCTGGAAAACCTGCCCCCCGGTTTGCGGGAACGGAACGTGGCGGCGGACGGCAGGGCGAGGATCAACGTCTACCCTAAGGACGGCAACCCTGGCCGGGAGCAGTTGAAGCGATTCGTCGAAGCGGTGCGCTCGGTGGCGCCCCGGGCCACCGGATCGCCCGTGGTTATCTTCGAATCCGGTACGATCGTCGTCTCCGCGTTCCGCGACGCGGCCCTGATCGCGCTGGGCATCATCGCCTTGATGCTGGCGGTCTTGCTGAGACGGGTGCGCGACGTGATCCTGGTTTTCGCCCCGCTGGTACTGGCGGCGCTTCTTACGGTGGCGGCGTCCGTTCTGTTCGACCTGCCGTTCAACTATGCCAATGTGATCGTCTTGCCGCTTCTATTTGGCTTGGGGGTCGCCAACGGCATCCATCTCATGTTACGCGAACGAAGCGAGGCGGACGTCGGCGCCGTCATGGAGACGAGCACGCCACGAGCCGTGACCTTCAGCGCCCTTACGACGGTAGGGTCGTTTGGCAGCATGGCGCTGTCGGGCCATTTGGGGACATCGAGCATGGGGCTCCTTCTGACCATTGCCATGACCCTCAACCTGGTGTGTACCCTCGGGGTCCTGCCCGCGTTGATGGCGGTTTGGCCGAGGGCGCCGGAAAGGAAGGCTTCGCCATGACCCAAGCACCGGAGGCTGCCGTCCGCAAGCAAGGCGGGGAACCGCGCCAATTGCTTCCCCTGGTGCGTCACCTTTCCTCATGGCTTACGCCGCGTCTCGTCCTGCTTCCCGTGAGCGCCAACCACGTCACCGCGGCTTCCTTGCTGTTGGGCCTGGGATGCGCCTGGAGCATCTTTCAGGGAAGTGCGGCGTGGACGGTCGCCGGCGCGGTTCTCTTAATCGCCAGCACCGTGCTCGACAATTGCGATGGCGAAGTCGCCCGCCTCAAGGACCAGTGCACCACGTTCGGCATGCATTTCGACACGTTTGCCGACTGGATCGTTCACAGCGGATTTTTTGTCAGTCTGGGTTTTGCGGTCGCCCGCGCGGCGGATCAGGATATGTGGCTGTGGCTGGGGTTGATCGCCGCCGTGGGGAGCACAATCAACTACGCCATCTGGTTGGTCTACGCCAGCCGCGAAAAAGCCCGAGAGGGGGAACGGGATGACGTCGAAAACGCCG
Source organism: Rhodospirillales bacterium (assembly GCA_030744625.1). Lineage (GTDB taxonomy): Bacteria > Pseudomonadota > Alphaproteobacteria > Rhodospirillales > JASLQF01 > JASLQF01. The sequence goes on along the minus strand of JASLQF010000057.1, from coordinate 70,289 downwards.
CCGGGCCGGGCGCGCACCCCCGCGATGCGACGGGGTGGGTGGTATTCGCCTTCCGCGAACTAACCCGTGCCGACTTTTGCTTTATTGTCCTGGCGCTCGCCCTTTTTGATGTTGTTTGGGTATTGTTGCCGGCGGCCGCGGTTGGCGCGCAGGTGTACTGGCTTACCCGGTTTCGTCGCGGCGCCGGCGAATATCGCGTGTGAACGGCGGGAACGGAGTGGCATGCGTTTCCTCAAGACCCTTTATTTTCTGATCGGCGTGGCGCTTCTCGCCACCGTCCTGCTGCAGATCGACGGCGGCGAAGTCATGGCGCGTGTCAGAGACGTGGGATGGGGCCTGGCGGTTGTTCTGGGCCTCTATCTGGCGGCCTTTTCCATCGATTCGCTGACCTGGCTATTGACAATGGCCTCGATACCCTTGAGCGCCAAGGGGCTTTACCGGACGTGGAAGGTCCGCCTGGTCGGGGAATCGTTCAACGCCGTTATGCCGGCGGCGGGCATGGGCGGCGAGCCGGTCAAGGCGGCTCTTCTGAAATCCCACTATGGCGTGGGCTATGGGGAGGCCACCGCCTCCATAATCCTGGCGCGGACGATCAACCTCATCGCGCTTATGCTCTTTCTCGTCATTGGCTTCGCCTTCATGCTCGGCTCGTCGGCGCTTCCCGCCTCCTACAAGGCAATGGCCGGCGCCGGTTTGGTGGTTTTGGTTTTCGGCACCTTCGTCGTGTTCGCCGTGCAACGGCTGCGCATCACGTCGCTGGCCGGAAGTTGGCTCAGCCAGTGGCGTTTCGCGAAGCGCGTCGAGCGGATACTGCACCACATCTTCGAGATGGATGCCCGGCTGGTGCGATTTTATACGGCTCACCGCGAGCGATTCGCGTGGGCGACCCTTTGGGCCTTCGCCAACTGGGTCTTGGGGGCGGTCGAGATCTACTACGCGATGTATTTCCTGGGGCACCCGGTGAGCTTCGTCGACGCCTGGATCATCGAGGCCGTGGCCCAACTCGTGCGCACCGGCACGTTCTTCATCCCGGCCAGCATCGGCGCCCAGGAGGGGGCGTTCATGCTGGTGTGCGCGGCGATGACGGGATCGCCGGTGCTCGGGGTCGCGGTGGCGGTGGTCCGACGCATTCGCGAGATCGTGTGGATCGTGTGGGGGATGGGTCTCGGCTTGATGTACACCCTGAAGCCGGCGGCGGGACACATGGCGGCGGAGGAAAGCAAACCGGGGTCCGAGTAGCTACTGGCCTGCGTCAGATTACCCGTTAACCAATTGGGCGGCCTTGGAATTCAGCGTTTGAATGAGACCATTCACGCCGTCCTTCTTCAACACGCGCCGATATTCGGAGCGACGCACCGCGAGCTCGCTGATGCTGTCGTCGAGCAGGACGTCGACAATGCGCCATCGGCCCTTGACCGGTTTCATCACGTAGGAGATTCCTACCGAGTCTGCTCGGAGGCGCTGTATCCGGGTCTGCACGATGAGGGTCTTGCGAGGTCCCGCCTTGGCACCCATGGTCTCGAAAGCTTCTCCCCCGTAGCCGTCGAAGCGGTCGGCATAGGTGCTGACGCTGAGCCGCGTGAAGGCCTCCAAGAGCTGTTTCCTCTGGCCGGCTCCGGCGCTTCTCCAGAACGAACCGGTGGCGATTCGAATCATTAAGGCCAGATGGAAGGCTTTGTCGATGGGGGCGGCCAACCGCTTGTAGCGGCCCCTTATGCCGAGAACCTCGGCCTCCTTCATGACGGCGAGCAGGCTCGCATGAAAGCGTTCGATCACGGCGATGGCCTCGTTTTGGGCGCCGTGGGTCGGCCGAGCACCGGGAAGGAACACGGAAAAGGCAAGCAATTCAAAGATGAACGCGCGTCGCTTAATTTGAAACATGATCTTCCGCGGTGAATGGTAATCCGCCATTGGGTTAGCCCCATCCGTCTCCCGCGGCAATGGCCGATATGTCACGGTAACGAAGAATTGCACGGCGCGTCGCCGGGGCGGCATCATGTTAGTTGCATGCGCTCGCCAGTTCACATACAAAATACATCAATCATCCGCGTGATGGGCGCGCTTTGCGGAGGACTCGTTCGGTCGGGCGGTACGCCCGCGCTTCGAGGTTCCGGAAGCGGCGGATAAAAACGGGGGGCGAACCATCTTTAGATTGTTTGCAAAAGTCGGCATCCTGGTGTTGTTCGCGATGCTGTTGGCTGGCGGGCCGTTCCCGGCCGCCGCCGAGCCGGCCGACTTTTTCGAGCCCCAGCAACTGGCGGCAAGCGATACGCAAAACGACGGCGACGAGGAAGACGTCAACGATCCCATCGAGCCCGTCAATCGGTTCATCTTTGGATTCAACGAGGTTTTCCTCCGGTATGTGCTGCGCCCGTTGACGGATGTTTACGATCTTCTGCCGGGCGCCGTGCGTAACGCCATCGGCAACGTCCTCGGCAACCTGAGTTCCCCCCTCATTCTGGCGAACGACATCCTGCAGGGCGAGGCAGAGAGGGCCATGCAAACGGCAGGGCGGTTCATCATCAATTCCACCGCTGGATTGGCGGGCATTATCGATGTAGCCGAAATGACCGGCATTCCCGAGCACGACGAGGACTTGGGACAAACCATGGCCACTTGGGGCGTGGGCGAGGGCTTCTATCTGGTTCTTCCCATTCTCGGCCCGTCGAACCCGCGCGACGCCGTGGGCACGTTCGTCGAGAGTTTCGTCGATCCGTTCGATCTGTGGTGGGACAACATCGACCGTGAGTACCTCACTTATACGCGCCAAGGGTTCAAGGCTATCAATACCTACTATGGTTTCAGAGATGACCTGGACGAGGTGAAACGGACTTCCATCGACTACTATGCCGCCATCCGCAGCATGTACCGCCAGAGGCGGAATGCGGAAATCAGGAATGGCGAGGAAATGGACCTGCCGCCCATTCCAGAATTGTCGCTGGATTTCAAGGACGAGATGAACGGGCAGCCGCCAGTCCTCGAAGATGCCGGCGACCGGTCGTCGTCGAAAGGGGACCAAGCCTCGGTGGAGTAGGACCAAAGCAATGGCGGGTCGACCCCGGGGGCCGCGTGAACTTGGCTGGAAACCCCGATTCGATCCCGCGATCGCCCCGGAGCCAGGCCGGAAGTTGCCGAGTAACCCTTTACAAACAAAGGGCATTATTCGGTTTATCTTGACAATTCCTGATTTATTAATATAATCCTCCCTGATCGGTGCCCGTTTGGGGCCGGTTGTGCGGCGACCCGACCAGATGGTGGGTCTGCGGGTTGTTGCTTCGTACGCATATTGCTTCGATAGGAGGATATGGAACATGTACGCAGGCGCTTTTTCTCTCGATTAACAGTCAATCCTTGTTCGACCAATGGAGCGGCCGTGAGTTGGGTCGTCCGCGTCGCGGCATTGATTGCAACCGGTCACGCTGGCGGAGCCACGAGCCGCCGACGGAATTGAGCGCGACGCTCCGAAAGGGAGATGCTAAGAAATGACCACTTTGCCACTGCCCGCGGTCCCCGTGGATGGCGGCCTCAGCCAGTACTTTCAGCAGGTTTTCAAGTTTCCCGTTCTGAAAGCGGAAGAGGAGTACATGCTGGCCAAGCGCTGGAAGGAGCACGGCGACGTCGAGGCCGCGCACGAGCTGGTCACCAGCCACCTGCGCCTGGTCGCCAAGATCGCCATGAGCTACCGGGGATATGGCCTGCCTGTGGCGGACCTGGTTTCGGAGGGCAACATCGGCCTCATGAAGGCGGTGAGGAAATTCGAACCGGAAAGGGGTTTCCGCCTGTCCACCTACGCCATGTGGTGGATCAGGGCGGCGATCACCGAATATATTCTGAAATCCTGGTCCTTGGTGAAATTGGGCACGGTGGCGGCCCAGAAGAAAATGTTCTTCAGCCTGCGCAAGCTCAAGGGAAGGCTGAAGATCATGGACAACGGGGAACTGAGCCCCGACCAGGCAGCCTTGCTGGCCAAGGAGCTGAATGTCTCGGAAAGCGACGTCATCGGCATGAATCGCCGCCTGGCTGCGCGCGACCTGTCCCTCAACGCTCCCGTCGCCGAAGACAACGGGACCGAGTTCCAGGATACGCTGGTCGATGAGACGCCCTCGCCCGAAACACTCTTGGCGGATGGCGAGGAGCTGAACTATCGCAAGGGCCTTCTGCGCGACGCAATGCAAGTCCTGCCGGCGCGCGAGCGCCACATCCTCACCGAGCGCCGGCTGAAGGACGACCCCGTCACCCTCGAGGAATTGGGCAAGACCTACGGCATCAGCCGCGAACGGGTACGCCAGCTCGAGGTGCGGGCGCTCGAGAAGGTGACGAACGCCATCGAGGAATCGGTGGCGGAAGACGCCCGTTGAGGCACCGCGCGCCAAGCAATTCCAGCCCACCAAGGCTGCGGAACCGATATTGGCGAGACCGTATGTGGCCTTGACAGACCACTTATTTCGCGGTTAGAAGCCCGCCGAAGGGGGAACGTGGCCCGCGGCACCGGGAGAGCGCTGCGGGTGCACAGGTCTTGCTGACGCCCGTGCAAATTTCCGAGTGCCGATAAGAGATTGCGGCGGGTTCATATGCGATCAAGGATCATGTTCACCCTCGAATTGCGGCGTTCCGCGCCCATCCCGATTTGTCGCCCGTCCTTTGCCGGCCTCGAGGGGGTGTCGTGGCCGCAATGATCGTACTATCCGGCCTGACCAAGCGCTTCGGTCCGCTCACCGCCGTCGACGGCGTCTCGTTTTCCGTCGATCGCGGCGAGGTCCTGGGATTTCTCGGCCCCAACGGATCGGGCAAGACCACCACCATGCGGATGATTACCGGGTATCTTCCGCCGAGCGCCGGATCGGTGGTCGTGTGCGGCCACGATGTCGCGGCCGAGCCCCTCGCCGCCCAGCGGCTGATCGGATACCTGCCGGAAGGCGCCCCCTTGTACGGGGACATGCGGACCGGAGCTTTCCTGAATTTCATCGCCGGCGCGCGCGGCATGTCGGGAGCCGACAAAGCGCGCCGCGTCGGTTCGATCGTGGAAAGGGTCGAGATCGGGTCGGTTCTGCACCAGCCTATCGACACCCTCTCCAAGGGCTTCAAACGCCGCGTCGGTTTGGCGCAGGCCCTCCTCCACGACCCGGAAATATTGATCCTCGACGAGCCAACCGACGGCCTGGATCCCAATCAGAAACACCAGGTCCGCAACCTCATCCGCGACATGGGGCACGACAAGGCGATCATCATTTCCACCCATATCCTCGAGGAGATGGACGCCGTGTGTACGCGTGCCGCCGTCATCGCCAAGGGCCGCATGGTGTTCGACGGTACGCCGAACGAGTTGGAGCAGCGCTCGGCGTTTCACAATTCCGTTTCCATCCGCGTCAAGTCAGAGCTGGCACCGAAGCTTAGTGCCGATATCGGAAACGTGGCCGGCGTGGCCCGTGTCGAGGCCGGCGAGACGGTGGACGGCGTGACCACCATCCTGGCGATCCCGGCCGACGGACGATCGATCGTCCGCGACGTCAGCGAGCGCGTCGGCGAGAGTGGCTTCGCCGTCGAGGGGCTCCATGCCGAGCGGGGCCGCCTCGACGAAGTCTTCCGTCAGCTCACCGCGTCGCAGTAAGGAAGCGGACCGATGCGAAGTACGTTGGCAATCTTCAGGCGCGAGCTGGCGTCCTATTTCTCGACCCCGTTGGCCTACGTGTTCATCGTCATCTTCCTGGCCTCGAGCGGCGCCTTCACCTTTTACCTGGGAAAGATCTTCGAGCGCGGCCAGGCGGACCTGCAATCCTTCTTCGTGTACCACCCATGGCTCTACCTTTTCCTGATTCCGGCGGTCGCCATGCGCCTATGGGCGGAGGAACGAAAAGCCGGAACGATCGAATTGCTGATGACACTGCCGATTTCCACGACCGAGGCCGTGCTCGGAAAGTTCCTGGCGGCGTGGGTCTTCATAGCGATTGCCGTGGTCCTCACCTTCCCGATCTGGCTGACCGTCAATTACCTGGGCGATCCGGACAATGGGGTAATCCTCGCCGGCTACGTGGGCAGCTTGATCATGGCCGGGGCCTACCTGGCCCTGGGCGCCTGCGTTTCCGCGTTGACCAAGAACCAGGTCATCGCCTTTATCGTGGCCGTGGTCGTGTGCTTTCTATTCCTCACCAGCGGGATGGAAATCGTGCTGGCGTTCTTCCGCAACTGGGCGCCCGCGTTCGTGGTCGACGCCATCGCGGCGATGAGCTTTCTGACCCACTTTTCGAGCATCACCAAGGGGGTCATAGACTTGAAGGATGTGATCTTCTTCGGCTCGGTAATCGGCGTCGCCCTCTATATCAACGTCGCCTTCATCGAGATCAAGAAGGGGGCTTGAATGGAGCGCCTGAAATCCATGGAGACGAGCAGGCTCGCGGTGGTCGGCGTCGTCCTCGCCTCCATCCTCCTGGTATCGATAAACGTTTTTTCTTCGACCGCGTTCAGGGGTGTGCGGCTCGATCTTACGCAGGACAGGCTGTTCACGTTGTCGGAAAGCACCTACCGGGTGCTGCGCGACATCGATGAGCCGGTAACGGTCAAATTCTTTTTCTCGCGCGCCCTGGCCGGACAAAGCCCGGTTCACGCGAATTACGCCGTCAGGGTGCGCGAGCTGCTGGAACACTACGTCGATCTGGCCGCCGGCAAGCTGCGGCTCGAGGTTTACGATCCCGAACCGTATTCCGTCAAGGAGGACGCCGCCGTTACCCAGGGCCTGCAAAGCATCCCCCTGGACCGCAAGGGAAACGTGGTTTACTTCGGCCTGTCGGCGGTCAACAGCACCGACGACCAGGAAGTCATCCCGTTTTTCGACCCGGAACGCGAGCCGTTTCTCGAGTACGACCTGACCCGCCTCATTTTCAACCTGGCTAACCCGAAGAAAAAAGTGGTCGCGCTGATGAATTCCCTGAACATGGAATTCGATCCGGCGATGAACAACCAGCCATGGGCCTTGATTACCCAGATGCGGCAGTTCTTCGAGGTGCGCCGGCTGAGCCCGAGGATCACCGACATCGAAGATGACGTCGACGTGGTCATGGTCGTCCATCCGGCGGCCTTGAATGAAAAGGCCCGCTACGCCATCGACCAGTTCGTTCTGAGAGGGGGGCGGGCGATGATATTCGTCGACCCGCTCTCGGAGATCGCGTCCGGGTCGAGGGGAGCGCGAAGGATGCTCGGCGGGTCCTCCCTGGAGGAGCTGTTTGACGCGTGGGGCGTCACCTATTCTCCCGATCGGTTCGTCGGCGACATCGCTTCGGCGGCCAAGGTCAGCCTGCCGTCCGGCGGCCGCGCGTCGATCGTCGACTACGTCGTGTGGCTGCAACTCGGCCCCGATCGTCTCAATGCCGAGGACGTGGTGACGAGCCAAATTAAGCGCATTACCATGGGCAGCGTCGGCGCCCTGGCCCCCAAGGAAGGCGCCAGCATCCAGTTCATTCCCCTGATCTCCACCAGCCCGCGCTCGATGCTCATGGACATCAAGAAGATCCAGATCAGGCCCGATCCTCTCAAACTGTTGCAGGAGTTCAAGCCCGGCGGAAAACCTTTTGTCGTAGCGGCGCGCATTCGTGGCGACGCCAAGTCCGCGTTTCCCGACGGCCCGCCGGCGGATAAGAAGGTGAAGGAGGCGGCGGCGGGCGGCAACACGGCCGGCGAGGAGAAGCAGCCGCGCCCCCACCTGTCCCAATCGGCGCGGCCCGTTAACGTCGTCGTCGTTGCCGATTCCGATATACTTTCCGATCGCTTCTGGTACCGGGCCCAGGACTTTTTTGGACAGCGAGTCGGATACCCGATCGCCAACAACGCGGATTTCGTCATCAACGTGCTCGACAATCTGACCGGCAGCGACGCACTGATCGACCTGCGCAGCCGCGGCCTTTCGGTGCGTCCGTTCACCCTCGTCAAGGAGATCAAGCAGGACGCCGAGTTGCGCTATCGAAAGAAGGAGCGCGACCTGCTCCGACGGATGGCCGATACCGAAAAGAAGCTCGGGCAGCTCGATTTGGAGGACGACGCCGAGGGCAAGGTGATCCTGACCGAAGAGCAAAAGGCCACCATGGCGAGCTTCCGGCGGGAACTGCTCACCACGCGGCAACAATTGCGGGAGGTGCAGCATGCCCTGAACAAGGACATCGAAGCCCTCGACACGGCATTCAAGGTCTTGAACATCTGGGCGGTCCCGGCCATCCTCAGCGTCCTCGTCCTCGTCATGGCGTTGTGGCGGCGGGTGCGCTACCGCCACCATGTCCGGACCACGTAGCCTCCGGGCAGCAAGCGAACGCAAGGAGGCGAGAGCGCCATGACACCCAAAGGCATCATCGGCTTGGCGGCCATTACGGTCATCGTGTTGGCCGCCGCCATTGTCGGCGTCACCAAGCATTATGGTTCACGCCAGGCGGTCGCCGAAGAGGCCCTGCTGTTTCCCGGCCTCGAGAAGAAGCTCAACCGGGTCGCCGAGGTCGAAATCATTTACGCCGAGGGAAAGATGACCTTGCGCCGCGAGGGCGAGGGGTGGGTTATGTCCGAGAAGGGCGGCTACCCGGCTCTCGCCGACAAGGCCAGGAAAACGGCCATCCACCTATCTCAGTTTCGCGTATTGGAGGCGAAGACTCGCCGCCCCGATCTGTTCAATCGCCTGCAGGTCGAAGACGTGGAAGCGGAAGGCGCCAAATCCAGGCTGTTGCGCCTCAAGGACAGTGGGGGCGAAGTTCTCGCCGAAGTGATCGTCGGCAAGAGCAGCTACGTCCTGGGAGGGCTTGGCCACGCCGCCCTTTATGTCCGCGAGCCCGGAACGGAACAGGTGTGGAAAGTGAAAAGCGGGCTCGACGCCAGCACCTTCACCCTCGACTGGCTTCCCAAGAAAATCATGGATATCTCCCAGGACCGTATCATGCGCGTATCCACGGTGGCCCCGGACGGGGCCCGGCTGGATGTTTCCAAGGCGGCGCCGGCCGCCGAACGATTCAGCATCGAAGACCTGCCCTCCGACGCCGTGCTGGCCGACGACGCCAAAAAGAAGACCGATGACATGGTTTCCGCCCTGTCGCGGCTCGACATGATGGATGTCGTCAAGGCCTCGGAAATCGACTTCTCGGGCGATGACGTCGCCCGGGCCGAGGTCCGCACTTTCGACGGGCTGGTTGTCCGGGCGTCGATCGTCCAGCGGGGAGATTGGGCCTGGGGCCGGTTCGAAGCGGCCACGGAAGAGCCGTCCCCGGCCGCCGCCGCGGGCACGTCGGGCGAGGAGACCGCCAAGGAAGCGGCGGCCATCAACGCGCGGGTGGGCGGCTGGGCCTATCAGCTGCCCGACAACAAGGGCAAGCACTTGAGGACGCGGCTGGCCAATCTCACGAAGAAAAAGGAAGACGACAAGTCGTCTTAGAGTGCGATCGTGAATCGCCCTCTAATTTCATTCATATAGGGTCTTCCGATGATCGTTCTGTTCACCGATTTCGGCCTCGGCGGACCTTACACGGGGCAGGTGAAGGCCGTCTTGCGGCGGGCCGCGCCCGAGGCCGACATCATAGATTTGTTCGCCGACGCGCCGGCCCATGACCCCAAGGCCGCCGCGTATCTGCTGGCGGCGTATGTCGAGGAGTTTCCACGGGGCACCGTCTTCCTGTGCGTGGTCGATCCGGAGGTCGGCGGGACGCGGACGCCGGGCGTGTTCATGGCCGATGGCCGATGGTACGTGGGGCCGGAAAACGGCCTCCTGGAAATCGTCTTGAGGCGCGCCGGCGGCACCGCCAGGTGGTGGGAAATCACTTGGCGGCCGCAACGTCTGTCGGCGACCTTCCACGGACGCGACCTGTTTGCGCCGGTTGCCGCGCGCATGGCGCTGGGCGAGGAGCCGCCCGGCCTCGAACGGCCCCTGGAAGAGATCCGGCGGACCGATTGGCCAGATGACCTGGCCGAGGTAATATTCGTCGATGGCTTCGGCAACGGCATCACCGGCGTGCGCGCGGCGAAGGTGCCGGGGGGGGCTGAAATCGAGGTGGCGGGAAGACGCCTCAAACGGGCCGATACCTTTTTGGACTTTCCACCGGGAGAACCGTTCTGGTATGAAAACGCTAACGGCTTGGCCGAACTGGCGGTCAATCAGGGGAGAGCCGACCGCGATTTGAGTTCGGGCATCGGTACGCCGATTAAAATACTAGCGATTTGACGGTTCGCTGATGAAGTCAAACCGGGAAACCGCTTCTGACCAAAGTGTGACATTTGTCACTTTGCTATCCGCTCGCATTGTGGGATGAATGTATGCGCCGCTTACGGAGCGACTTGCGGGGAGGCGTGGGGGCGGCTTTACGCTTGAAACACTGCGGCCACGGGGAGGCCAAATGTCGTTGAGAGTGAAGTTCTGGGGTTGTCGCGGAAGCATCGCCTGCCCGTCGCCGGATCACTTGAAATACGGCGGCAACACGACGTGCCTGGAGATCGACGCCGGGGGCCACCTGTTCATCCTGGACGCGGGCACGGGCATCCGCGAGCTTGGCGAAGATATCATGCGCAGCGAACAGCACCATGTCCACATTCTGCTGACGCACACGCACTGGGACCACATCAACGGTTTTCCCTTTTTCGCCCCGGCGTTCAATTCGAAGAAGTCGTTCGAGATCATGGCCGGACACCTGTTCAACAAGAGCGGTGTCCAGCACGTCTTCGAAAGCCAGATGGAAAACCCGGTCTTCCCGGTGCCCCTCGAGGCGATGACGGCGGAACTCTATTTCGTGGACTTCGAGGCCGGCGAGGACATCAAGATCGCTCCCAACGTCAATGTGAGGACGGCGTTGCTCAATCACCCCAACGACGCTACCGGTTACCGCATCGAATATAACGGCAAGTCGATCTGCCTGATTACCGACACCGAGCACGTTGCGGGCCAGCCGGACCAGAACATCCTGGGCCTTATCGAAGGCGCCGATCTGGTAGTATACGACTGTACCTATACCGAGGAGGAGTTTCCCGACAAAGTCGGTTGGGGCCATTCGACCTGGGAAGAGGGTGTGCGGTTGTGCAAGGCGGCCAACGTCAAGCAACTCGGCATATTCCACCACGATCCCACCCATGACGACGCTTTCATGGACAAGCTGGCCGAAGACGCCAAGAAGGCTTGGTCGGGGGCATTCGTGGTTCGCGAGAAGATGGCGTTGAAGTTCGAGTGAAAAGGGACGCGCCATCGGGGGCAGCGCCTACGGAGCGCCATGCATGACCTTTAGTCTGAAGCTGTGGGGGGTCCGCGGAAGCATCGCATGCCCGTTGCCCAGTCATATGAAATACGGCGGCAACACAAGCTGTATCGAAGTGACGGTGGGCGAGGACACTTTCGTCATGGATGCCGGCACCGGCATCCGCGGCTTGGGACAGGAATTGATGAAGAGGGAGCCCTTCGAGCTCACCATGCTGCTCACCCATACCCACTGGGACCACGTCAACGGATTTCCCTTCTTCATCCCTGCCTACAATCCGCATTGGGCCATCAACATCAAGGCCGGCCATCTTTCGGACCAAGGGGGCGTGCACGCTATCCTTTCCACCCAGATGGAGAGCCCCCTTTTCCCCGTACCGCTCGCCGCCATGCAGTCCAATCTCACCTTCGAGGACTTCAGGGCGGGGGAAGAGTTCGATATCTTTCCGGACGTACACATTCGCACGACGCCCCTGAACCACCCCAACGAGGCGACCGGCTATCGCATCGAGTATGACGGGCGGGTGGCGTGCTACGTGACCGACACCGAGCACGTGGCCGGGGAAATCGACAAGAAGATCCTCGGTCTCATCGAGGGCGCCGACGTGGTAATTTACGACTCCACCTACACGGTAGAGGAATATCCGTCAAAGGTCGGCTGGGGGCATTCCACATGGAACGAAGGCATGCTCCTGTGCCAGGAGGCCGGTGCCAAGAGGCTGGCCATCTTCCATCACGACCCCGACCACGACGACGTCTTCATGGATGGGCTCGAGACCGAGGCCAAGGAAGCGTGGTCGGGCAACTTCGTTACCCGCGAGGGCATGGTCATCACGGTTTGAAGATGGCATGGGCCGAACGGCCGGCCCGGAGAACACCTCCGGCATGCGCTAATCTTGTTGCGGTTCCTGGGCGGTCTTAGGTTTGTCGCCGTCTGATTCTTCGCCCTTGTCGGCCGCGAATTCGTTGACGTCGACCTCCCGCATCATGTCGGCTCGCTCTTCCAAGGACATGGGGTAGACGCGGATCAACACGCGGCGGTTCGTCGCCTGGTTTTCCGGTATGGGCGTGCCGTCTGGCTTGCGGTTCGGCACCTTGGGCCGGGTTTCGGCGTAGCCCGCCGCCTTCAGGCGCCGCATGTCCATCCCCTGCTCGATGAAGAAGCGCACCACGCGGGTGGCGCGGCCCGCCGAAAGCTCCCAGTTGGAGGGGAACCGAGAGGTACTGATGGGGTCGTCGTCGGAGTGGCCTTCCACCTCGACCACGTACGTCATGTAGCGCGGCGCGATCAGGGACTTGGCAATCTCCTTGAGAACGGGAACGGCTTGCGGGCGGATGTCCGCGGACCCCGGCTTGTAGAATGCCGAACTCGCCAGCTCCATGACGATGCCTTTGTCGTCGGTGCCCACCTCGACCGCCTCTTCGGCCTGCATGTTGTAGACCACGTCCTCGATGTCGATTTTCATGAGCTCGGTGGGGCTCACGTTTTCGTTCATGCCGATCTCGTTTGCAATGCCGGCCGCCGCCTCTTCATACTTGGGGATGTCGATCTTGGAGAAGTTCAAAAGCATGACGAAAAAGGCCATCAGAAGGGTGATGGCGTCGGCATAGGTGACCATCCAGTCTTCGGCTTCCTCTGGTTCATCATCGGCCATGAATGGTTCCTCAACCCGTTCCCGGCCTAGCCCGCCTCGGGCCCGCGGGCGTCATTTCTTCATCTTGTCGATGTTGAAGTGGATGGCCGGGTCGAGATAGCTGTTCATCTTGTCCTGAATGAAGCGCGGGCTCTTGCGGTCGGCCAGGAGGGCGAGGCCCTCGGCGACAAGCAAGTTGCGGAACCGGAGGATCTGCTCGCGCTGCATGATCTTGGTGGCGGCCGGCTTGAAGATAATTTGCGCGAACATGACGCCGTAAAGGGTGGTCAGGAGCGCCACCGCCAGGCCGGCGCCGAGCTGCGAGGGGTCGCCGCCCATGCCGTCGAGCATGATGATGAGGCCGACCAGGGTCCCGATCATGCCGAAGGCCGGGGCGGCGCCGGCCATGGCCTTGAGGATGTTCACCTGCACCGTGTTGCGCCCGAAGGAGGTTTCGATGGTGGTCATCATGATCTCGCGAACTTCATCGCCAGTGTAGCCGCTGATCACCATCTCGACCCCGAATTTCATGAACTTGTCTTCCTTGACCGCCTTCTTGGATTCCGATTCGAGGGCGGGGATACCGCTCTTCTGGACGGTATAGGCCCAGCGGATGATGCGCCCAATCTCGGCCTTCAGGACATTGCGGCCGATCTTGGGCGAGAAGAATATCTTGACGAGGACCTTGAGCGACAGGATCACGTAGCGCGGCTCGAACGAGATCATCATCGCCGCCATGGTGCCGCCGAACACCATGACGAAGCTCGAGGCACTGACAAAAATTACATAATTGTCGGTGCTCATCATGATGGAGCCGAGAAACAGCCCGAACGCGCCCACCAAGCCTAAAATCGTAACGATGGACATGCACTACCCCTAGATCATGCATCCAGCCGAACGGCGGCGACCGTAGCGCCGGGAAGGCATCCAAGGCTTCCGGGAACGGCCAACACTCAAAAGAATAGGCGAAGTTTAGCCAAATTTGTTAAAAATTTGGAAACACGGACAACCAAGCTCGGGGCAAATTCCTGCCCTGGCCGCCGGCGGAAGTAAATTTCTCAGCGTTCGCGAAACGCTTCCTCGCGGAGTTTGAGCACGGGTTTGACGAGATAGTCCATCACCGATTTCTGCCCGGTGTGGATATCCACCGTGGCCTCCATGCCCGGCATGATGGGCAGTGACCCCACCTTTTCCCCGAGATAGGATTTTTCCGTTTGCACGACGACCCGGTAAAACGGGCCAAATTGTTCGTCCTGGCTGGTATCGGCGGCGACCAGGATGACCTTGCCGTCGAGGCTGCCGTAACGCACGAAATCGTACGAGCTGATCTTGACCACGGCGGGCTGTCCCTCCTTCACGTAACCGCGGTCGAGAGGGCTGAGCTTGGCGTCGATAACCAGATTACCCCCCGTCGGCACGATTTCCATGATGGGTTCGCCGGGCGACACCACACCGCCCAGTGTGTTGTAGCGCATGTTCTTGACGACCCCGTCGATGGGGCTCTTGATCTCCGAGCGCACGTCCTGCGCGGTGGCTTCGTTGAGCAGGGTCCCGATGCGGGCTATGGCCTGTTCCGCCTTGCCCAGTTCATCTTCCGCCTCGCGCCGGAAGCGGAGCCGTTCCTCCTGCATGCGCTGCCTGGCCTCTTCCACGGCGCCGCGGGCGCGCGAGATGGCCGGGGTAAGGCCGCGCCGCTCGCCCTCCAGGCTCTCCACTTCGGCCTCCAGTTGCAGGTGCTCGATCTTCGGCGTCAAACCCTCGGCGAGCAGCGACTTGGACATTTTCAAGCGTTCCCTGCCCAACGTCAGGTTTTTCTTGGTGGCGCGCATCTGGGTCTCCAACTCGCGCACCTCGTCCTGCTTTTGTTTTATCTGCTGGCGCGTTACGCGCAGCTTGGACTCGAGTTCGTTTTTCCGGGCTCTGAAGGCGCGGCGCTGGGCGGAGAGCAGCTTGGGCCGGCGCTGGGCGGAACCTTCGGGGAACACGAGCGGCTTTCCGTTGGCCTCGGCGTCGTAGCGGGCGCGCACCAGGATTTGACCGTCGAGGCGGACCTGGAGTTCCTCGCGGTTGGTGCCCGATGATGCCAGATTGAGCTGTATGAGGGGGCTGCCCTCCTTCACCGAATCGCCGTCGCGCACGTGGATCGCGTCAATGATCCCGCCTTCCAGGTGCTGGATCACCTTGACCTTGCCCTGGGGCACCACGTCGCCGGTGGCCACGGACACCTCGTCGAGCTGGGCGTAACGGGCCCAGACGATGAGGACGGCGAGCAGTATCATCACCGGCCAGGCGATCATGCGCCACGTCGGCAGGGGATGCTTTTCGACAAGAGTATCGAGCCGATCCATCAATCATCCTCCGGCGGTGAATCATGCCGTTGTGCCATCGCCTTGGCCGCCTGCCCATCGTCCGGCGCGCCGGTGTCGGCTTGACCTTCCGTCGGCGCCGTGCCTCGATCCGGTTTGTCGTCCGGTGTGTTCGCCGTGGCCGGGCTCTCGGTCCCTTGTTCAGGCACCCGGGCGGCCCGGGCTCCGGGCTTGCCCTTGCCGCCGCCTTTGGTGCCGGTTTTTTCTTGGCCGAATCGCCGGGTGCCGCCGAAGCCCGTGGTTTCACCAACCCCACCCGTGTCTCCGGCGTGCGCGGTTTTCCGGGTGATTTCGCTTCCTCGGGGGTCTTTGCTTGTCCGGGCGCCTTGGCGTCCGGCGGCGCCGTGCGCTTGGCGCCGGGTTTGCTGAGCAGTTTGGGCAGGATTTCCGCGGCCGGTCCGGCCAGGGCGATCTTGCCGTGATCGAGGGCGATCAGATTATCGGCGATCGCCAGCAGGAGCGGGCTGTGTGTCACCATGAAGATGGTGCGTTCGCGGCTGATCGCCTTGAGGGTACGGCGGAGTTCCTGTTCCGCCTGGCGGTCGAGACTGGCCGAGGGTTCGTCGAGAAGCAGGATGGGCGGATCGCCGACCAAGGCGCGGGCGATGGCGATGCGCTGCCGCTGCCCGCCGGAAAGGCGGCGCCCGGCCTCGCCGATATCGGATGCGTAACCGTCCGGCATGTCGATGATGAATTGGTGGACCCCGGCATCGGTGGCGGCCTTGATGACCTCCTCGTCGTCGGCGTGGGGCTTGCGGTGGGCGATGTTCTCGCGCACGGAGCCCTCGAACAGGATGCAGTCCTGGGGCACGTAGCCCATCCAGTCGGCCAATTCGGCGCGCGTAAACTGGGTGATGTCGGCGTCGTCGAGAAGGACTCGGCCTTCATCGGGCGCGTACAGGCCCTGAATCAGCTTGAGCAACGTGCTCTTGCCACTGCCGTTGCGTCCGACCAACGCGTGAACGCGGCCTTCCTCGAAGTCCAGACTCACATTGTCGACCACCGGTGGGATGTCAGGGAGGTAGGTGTAGGAGACCTCCTCGACGGCGATTTTGCCCTTCGGACGGCCCAGGCTGACGGCGCTTTCCTGGCGCTCCGAGGTCGAATCGAACACGGTGCCCAGGCGCTCCACCGACTGCTTGAAGCCGGCGTACGTGCGCCACGTGCCGACCAACTGGTTGAGGGGGCCGATGAGGCGCCCGCTCAGCATGTTGGTGGCGATGAGCGAGCCCATGGTGAGCTGCCCCTCGAGGATGGCGATGGCGCCGATGGCGGTCAGGGTCAGGGTCGTGATCATGGCCAGCGACGCGCCCATGTTGGTGTAGAGGTCCGCCCGTCCGCCGCGCTTGATCGAGTTTTCGATGTTGTCGGCATGCTTCTCTTCCCACAACGGACGCATGGCGCGATCAAGTGCCAGGGCCTTGATGGTGGAGCGCCCGGCGATGATCTCGGCCATCAGGCCGTCGCGGCCTTGCGTGCTCTCGCGCTCATCCTTGTTGGCGTCGGCCATGCTCGCCCCGGACCGCCAGGCGACGAACAGGAAGAACGGCAGGATGATCAGCAGGACCCAGCCCAGGGGCTTGGCGATGACGAAGATAAGCGCCAGGAAGACGAAGACGAACGGCAGGTCCGCCATCAACACGGCGGAGGCCCCCGACAGGGTGTTGCGGACCGCGTCCACGTCGCGGAAGAGCGCTTGCCAATAGGCCGCCGGCTTGGCCTCCAGGGTTTGCAACGGCAAGGACATCAGCTTTTCGAAGAGGGCGCGGCCGATGTGGACATCGACCCTGAGCGCCACGGTCTGCATGATGCGCCCACGTGAAGTCCTGAGGACGTAATCGAAACCGAGCACCCCGATCATGCCGATCAACAGGCCGTGCAGCGTGCTGATGCCGCCCTGGAACACCACCCGGTCGTAAACCTGCATCGTGAAGACCGGCACCGCCAGCGCCATGAGGTTCACGAAAAGGGACAGCGCCATGACCTCGCGGAACGTCGGTCGTAAAGGCTTGAGAAATGGCCACAGCCACGTACGTGATGAGGAATCATCCATGGTGGACAACAATATAGGACTCAAGACTCAGGGACGCCAGCGTCCGATCGCATGGGTGCCGGTGACGCGTCAGGGGGCGAACCCAGGCAATACACGATTGACCTGACAGGCGCCGCCGAGTGTAATAAAATGGAATTGCGCGGACCGAGGGGGTGGAGTTCCCCCGGCAACCTGGGCTTGGTGGTTTTGGCGGCGGCGCGCATAAACAGGGAGAGGCGGCCAATCGCGGCCCCAATGTACATCGAGCATGGATAGGGTACTCGGTTTCCTTCGCGGCGTATTCAGCCTGGAAAGGTTCAAAAACTTTCTTCGCGCCGCCTTTTCCGTCGACAGGCTCATGGGCCTGGGGCTGCTCGCGGCCTTTATGGTCGCCTACATCACCAACCCCTATCCCGTCGAGTTCATGCGGCTCAAGACGTTCGACTATTATCAGAAGCTGCGCCCCCGCGAAATTCCGCCACCCGAGAAACAACCGGTCACCATCATCGATCTCGACGAAGAGAGCCTGGCCGAGATTGGCCAGTGGCCGTGGTCGCGCAACACCATCGCGCAAATGGTCGACAACCTGTTCCAGATGGGCGCCGCACAGGTCGCCTTCGACGTCGTGTTCGCCGAACCCGACCGCATGAATCCGTCCGGCATCGCCGATTCGCTGGCCGGAATCGATGACCAGACCCGGGCAAAATTGCGTACCCTGCCCGGCAACGACGACATATTCGCCCAGGTGATCAAGAAGAGCCGCCGCGTAGTGGTGGGTTACGCCGGTTATTGGGAAGAACGCGAGACCAAGGCCGGGCCGCCGGTCAAAAAATCGATCAGTATCAGGAAGCGCAAGGGGGCCAAGGATCCGAAGGACCTGCTGCCGGGTTTCCGTTCCCTGGTTCGCAATGTCCCGGTCCTGGAAAAAGCCGCCGCCGGTCACGGCATCTTTTCGCTGGTTCCCGAGCCCGACGGCATCGTCCGCCGCGTGCCCACCTTGTTCGTATTCGAGGGCAACCTCTTTACGGCGTTGGCCGTCGAAATGATGCGCGTTGTCTTCCAGCGGCGAACCATCCTGGTGGATGTCGACCAGGCGGGGGTGCGCAGCATCGGCATCGCGCCGCGCCGAGCGTTTCCGCCCAAAGGCTTGAAGCTGCTCACCGACAAGCTGGGCCGCGTCTGGCCCTACTTTTCGAAGAGCGACAAGTCGAAATACGTGTCGGCCAAGGACGTGCTGGCGGGGACGGCCGATCCGACCAAGATCAAGGGCAAGCTGACCATCGTCGGCACATCGGCCGTCGGCTTGCTGGATATTCGATCCACCCCCGTCGATCCCATCATCCCCGGGGTCGAGGTGCACGTTCAGTTGATCGAAACCGCATTGACGGGCGCCTATCTGCAGCGCCCGGGCTATTTCATCGGGGCCGAGCTGGCGTTGATCCTGTTCGGCGGCCTGCTGATGATTTGGCTGGTGCCCAAGATCGGCGCCAAGTGGACCATGCTGCTGTTCATGGTGCTCGCATTCGGCGCCGCCGGCACGTCATGGTACCTGTTCGTCACCGAGCGCCTGCTCTTCGACGCCGGCTTCGCCATCGTCTCAATTCTCTTCCTGTATACCCTGCTGACGTATACGGGCTATGCCAAGGAGGAGGCCCAGCGGCGCCAGACCCGCGATGCTTTCTCCAAATACCTGTCTCCGGACATGGTCAGCCGCGTCGCCGAGAACCCGGGCGAGTTGAAACTGGGCGGCGAACTGCGCGAATTGACGCTGCTGTTCTGCGACGTGCGGGGCTTCACTACCATATCCGAGCAGTTCGACGCGGTCGGGCTGACCAGCCTCATCAACAAGCTGTTGACGCCGTTAACCAACGCAATTCTGTCCAGGCAGGGCACCGTGGATAAGTACATGGGCGACTGCATCATGGCGTTCTGGAACGCGCCGATGGATGACAACGACCACTCCTTCAATGGCTGTGAATCGGCTTTGGCGATGCTGGCCGAGATGGGGCCGCTGAATGACCGGCTTGAAGTCGAAGCGAAAGAGGAAGGCCGCAAGCATATCCCGCTGAAGGTCGGCCTCGGCCTGAACTCCGGTGAATGCGTGGTCGGCAACATGGGGTCCGACCAGCGTTTCGACTATTCGGTGCTCGGCGATACGGTCAATCTGGCGGCGCGCCTGGAAGGCCAGAGCAAGAGCTATGGCATGAACGTGGTCCTCGGCCCAACCACCAACGCGGCGGTTGAGGATCGGATGGCGACCATTGATCTCGACTTCATTCAGGTCAAGGGTAAGACCGAAGGCACGTATATCTACGGCCTGATGGGTGACGGGGAGGTAAAGGCCGGCCCTAAGTTCGTAGAACTGCAAAAGAAAATTGTCGACGCGATGGAAAGCTATCGTCAACAGCGCTTCGACGAAGCCGCCGGGATGTTTAAGGATATCCGCGTTCTCGGCGACGAGGCGCACAGACCCTGGAACCTCGAAGTCACCCTGGATGTGCTCTGCGATCTCTACGAGGAACGCATCGCCGAATACAAAATAAACCCGCCACCGCCAGATTGGGACGGGGTCTTTATCGCGACCACGAAGTAGGGGCGGGTCTGGGACTGCGGCGGGCTTACTTGCTGGTCATCACCCAGACGCCGTTCCAGTCCTTGGGCGGTTTCGCCTTCAGGGTCTTGCAGCGTTCGATATAGGTCTGCGCCAGCTTGTCGCTGTCGTTGGCCTGGATGGCTTCCTTGAACCTGCCGATGCCCTTGTCCCAGTTGCCGGCGCGGTATTCCTTCACCCCTTCGTTGAAGTAATTCACGTTGTCCATCAGGTTGGGGTAGGTCTCTTCGGTGTGGTAATCCAGCACCTCGTAAACGCCGACCGGCTCGGTCTTGCCCTTGACGACGACCATGTCGACGTCGCGCATCTTGTACGTGCCCTTCAGTTTGTTCTTGGTGAACTCGCTGATGAGGACACGCGCCGAATACTGCTTGCAGGCCGATTCCAGCCGCGCCGCCAGATTCACCCCGTCGCCGATCATGGTGTAGTCCATGCGCTTGGGCGAGCCGATATTGCCCGACACCACCATGCCGGTGTTGAGTCCGACGCCGTGGTCGATAGCGTCCTGGCCCTTGGCCTTGCGCTCCACGTTCCATTCCCAAAGGTCGGTAATCATGGCGATGGCGGCACGGACGGCGCGGTCCTCGTCGTCGTCGTGGGGGACGGGAATACCGAAGCCGGCCATGATGGCGTCGCCGATGAACTTGTCCAGCATGCCGCCCTCGTTGGTGATGACGTCGACCATGATGGTGAAATAGTCGTTCAGCATCTGCACCGTGCCCTGGGCGCCGAGCGCCTCGGTGATGGTGGTGAAGCTGCGCACGTCCGAGAACAGCACGGTAACTTCGCTGCTTTTGCCGCCCAGGAAGTCTTCCTGGCTGCCGTCGCCCATAAGCTGTTCGGCGATGCCCGGGTCCATGTAGCGCGACATGGTCGATTTCATGCGCTTTTCGCTGCTGATGTCCTCGATCATCAGCAGGGAGCCGAGTTTCTTTTCCTCGTTGCTGACCAGGGGAAGCACGGTCAGGTTGACCGAGGTCGTTTCCCCCCCGCATTCCATTTCCGTGTCCATGATGATGTCGGATTCCTGGTTCTCCTCCACCTTCTTGACGCGCTCCATGATCCAGGCGTTGGGGCCGGAGAAGAACTCCACGGCCGGCTTCTCCAGAATCTCGTCGATCCCCACCTGCAGGATGCTCAGGCCGGCGGCATTGCAGGTGACGATATTGCCGTCCTCGTTGGTGGTGATGACGCCGTTGGTCATGCTCTCCAGCATGCTTTCATTGTAGTTCTTCATGTTTTGCACGTCGTTGAAGAGCTTGGCGTTCTCCAGCGCGATGGAGACCTGGGCGGTGAACGCCCTGAGCCGAGATTCGTCCTCGTCGGTGAAGGGCCCGCCACGCCTGTTCAGGACCTGGGTCACCCCGATGCTATTGCCTTCCTTGTTGACCACCGGGACGCACAGGATGGAGCGCGTGAAGTAGCCGGTCTTCTTGTCGAAGCCGGGGTTGAACCTAAGATCGGCGTAGGCGTAGGGAATATTGACTGTTTCGCCAGAGGTAAAGACGGCGCCGGCGATGCCGAGGTGGTTGGGCAGGCGGATTTCCACGGCGCCCAGTCCCTCGCCCACCTGAGACCATAGCTCGCTGGTCTTTTCGTCGTTGAGGAAAAGCGTCGAGCGGTCGGCGTTGAGCATCCGCGTCGCCTCGCCCATGACCTTCTGCAAGAGGGCCCCGAGATCGATTTCCGAGGTAACGTCGGAAACCACGTCGAGGAACTCCATCTCCTGTTGGCGGGTCTTCTTGACGCGCTCGACGAATTGGGTGCTCTGCAACGCCACCGCGGCCTGGGTGGTAATGTTCTCGAGCAGGTCGAGGTCATCCTTCGTGAAGCGGCCCTTCTGCTTGTTGAGGGTCTGGGCGACGCCGATGGTCTCGCCCTTGACCGTCTTGATGGGCACGCAAAGGATGTTCCGGGTCTTGAACCCCGTCTGCTCGTCCACGTTGCGGTTGAAACGCGGGTCCTTGTAGGGGTCGTGAATGATCAAGCCCTCGCCAGTCTGGAAGACGTGGCCGGCGATGCCGGAGTCGTTGAGGAATCTGATTTCGCGTTGAAAATTCCCTTGCGCGAAGCGGGAATAGAGTTCGCCCGATTGCGGATCGTTGAGGAAAAGGGAACTGCGCTCGGCGGTGAGCTCCCAGGTGGTCATTTCCATCAGCGTGGCGAGGACCTCGTCGAGCGACTCGATTCCCGCCACCTTGCGCGTGACGTTGAGCAGCATCTCCGCCTGATGCAGCCGTTTGCCTTGTCCGGCCAGCGTCGGTTTTTTTGTCCGTCTGGCCGAGGACTTGTTCCTGGTGGTGCTTGCCATCTCCCCCTCTTAATCCCTTTTGGACGCCGCCTTGCGGCGGGGCCGGGTGCTCTTCTTCTTTCCGGTCGCCTTGCCTTCCCATTTGTCCCGTAGCGCGGCGATGGTCTGTTGCAACTGGTTGTGTTCGTCGCGGGCCGCCCTCTCCATATCCTGGATCTTCTGCTCGTACGAACTCACCGTGGTATCCATGTCCTCGCGCAGGGTGCTGACCGTGGTCTTCAGCTGTTTGATTTCGTCGTTGGCCGTGGAAACCGCTTCCTGGACGGCCTTGTCCTTCTCGAAGCGCAGGTTGTCCAGCTCGTCGCGCAGCGCCTGGGTCGTGGCACGCAGTTGCACGATTTCATCGTTGGCGTTGGCCACCGCTTCCTGGACCGCCTTGTCCTTGGCGAAACGCAGGTTTTCCAGCTCGTCGCGGAGCGACTGCGCCGTCTTGCGCAGCTGCACGATCTCGTCGTTGCCGTTGGCCACCGCCTCCTGGACGGCCTTGTCCTTCTCGAAGCGCAGGTTCTCCAGTTCTTCGCGCAGTGCCTGGGCCGTGGCGCGCAGTTGCACGATTTCATCGTTGGAGACGGCGACCGCGGACTGCACGTTCTGTTCGTTTTCGTAGCGCGTACTTTCCAGCTCTTCGCGCAACGCGCCGATGGTATTCTTCAAATGGCGGATCTCGGCGTGAGCCTCGTGCAGTTCGCCGGACTCGCTCACAAGTTCCGTTTGAACGTCGTCCATAGAATTCAATCCCGACGGCCAGTACTCGATTGAACAAGCGGCGCGCGGTGTCTTACGGGTACGCTGTCGGCGGTACGCATTTTCGACGAAACCAAACGGCGGTGCGCCCCCTTCTCCCCAGCGATTATCCCGCGCGCGACTATAGCACATAGTCACCGCCCAGCCGAACCGCGTCAAGTTCGCGGCTCGTACGGTCATCCGCCGAGCCGACACCCCGGGGGGAGGCATTTGCGCGGGCTGGGCGGACGAGGGCGGTCGAATTGGCTTGCGCGACGGTGTTTTTCCCCCTACCCACGGGGTCCCGCCCAAAACCAATGCATGCGAGCCTGCGGCAATATGGTGGACAATACTCCGCATCAATCCATCGGTTCGCGGACGGCGTTGGTCGGCTGCTTTTACGCCGCCGCCGCCTACGGTTCCTACGGCCTGATGCCCGTCTACGTGAAGGCGGTGGGCCACGTTTCCGCCCCCGAGATCCTGGCCCACCGTATCGTCTGGGGGGCGCTGTTCCTGGCGGCTCTGCTCGTCGTATCGGGTGGGCTGCACCAGATCGGGGCCATCGTGCGATCGTGGCGCCATTTACTTACCCTCCTGGCCTCGTCGATGCTGAATGCCGTCAACATGGGGGCCTTCATCTGGGCGGTGAGCATCGACCGGGTCACGGACGCGGGCCTCGGCTATTTCATGGCGCCGCTGGTGAGCGTGCTGCTGGGAATGCTCTTCCTCAAGGAAGGTCTGCGCCGATGGCAGGGTTTCGCCGTGCTGCTGGCCGCCGCCGGTGTCGCCTACCTGACGTACTCGCTCGGGGTGGCGCCCTGGATATCCCTGGTCATCGCCTTCAGCTGGGGCTTCTACGGACTGGTTCACAAGGTTTCCCCGGTCGAGCCGCTGTCCGGCCTGACGGTGGAGATGGCGGCGCTGACGCCATTCTTCTTGGGTTGGCTGGTGTGGGTTTATGTGCAGGGCGGTGGCGGATTCGCCAGAATCGACATCGAGACCGACGTCTTGCTGGCCCTGTCCGGCCTGACCATTGGGTTGCCGCTTCTGTGGTTCGTCAGCGCCGCCAAGCGCCTGCGCCTGGCAACCGTCGGCCTTTTCCAATACATCGCGCCTTCTCTGAACCTGGTTCTCGCCGTTGCCGTCTACGATGAAACCGTGACGCAGGCCCATGGCGTAGCCTTCGCCCTGATCTGGACGGCCCTCGTCGTCTACACCTTGGACACCCGCAGACGCCGGCTTTCGAGCCAGTCCCCGGGCGTTGTGCCCTGACGCCCGAGGCCGTGGCCCGGCGGGGGTGGCGCGGCGGAGATTTCCGCGTTAGCCTGTTGGTGGTGGCGGCGCCTTTCCGAAAACGCCGCCGCAACGGTACCGATGGGGGAAACCTATCATGAACCTGACGGAAAAGTCCGCGGATGTTGCACGCGGCATGTTTGATGTCCTCGGGTTATCGCCGGACCACGAACAGGCAAGAAAGGTGACGGAGATCGTCGAGAAGGCGATCATCAACGCCGTCCTGGAAACCAAGAGCCAGTGCCTCGACGTGGCCGTGGAGTGCTGCGCGCCTGACAAGAAACTGGTCCATAAGATCAGTACGGACGAGCGATTGGCCGTCCAGGCATTGATCACCAACCTGTCGAGCCTGAGATGACCGTACGGTCGAGGCGCGGCGCCGCTGAATAAACGAACGGGGAGGAGGTCTTACACCATGCGTTGGATCATTATCGGCTGCGTCGTCGTGCTTTTGGCGGGGGCCGGTGCATGGGGGTACATGGTCTGGTCGGCGGGCGATGCTCCCAAATCCAGGAAGGTCGCGCTGAGCCAGGGCAAGGCCGCCAAGAAGAAAAAAGTTAGCATCACCCGCAAGGACAGCGAGCAGCGTGCCGCAGCCACGACCTATGACCCGGAAAACGAGTACGAAGAGGGGGAAATCCTCGTCGCCAACCCGCCCCAGGGCTTCGAGAACTCAATCGGTTCGCTGGGCTTCCGCATCACCGAACGCACCCGCCTCCCGGAACTCGATTTTAGTGTCTACCGCCTGAAACTGCCCCGCGGTACAACCGTGAAGCAGGCGCGACGCTTGCTCGCCGCGGAATATCCGGGCATTTCGGTGGACGCCAACCATTACTTCCAGGCGCAAGCCCGGCCCGAGTTCCCGAAAAGTCTTCCCCGTCCCCTGATCGGATGGGGCAAGGCGAAGAAGGCGTGCGGGGCGGGAATCCGGCTCGGCATGATCGACGGGGCGGTCGATGTCAGTCATCCGGCCCTCAAGGGACAGAAGATCAAGTTCAAGTCCTTCCAC
Source organism: Rhodospirillales bacterium (assembly GCA_030744625.1). GTDB lineage: Bacteria > Pseudomonadota > Alphaproteobacteria > Rhodospirillales > JASLQF01 > JASLQF01. The sequence goes on along the minus strand of JASLQF010000057.1, from coordinate 45,110 downwards.
AAGAGCGGCCGCGGACCCGGCCCCAAGGACCACGGCACGGCGGTGGCCGCCATCATGATAGGCAAGCCGGAGTGGGGAGGGCTCGTGCCGGGCGCCACGTTGCTGGCCGGCAACATGTTCGAGAAGAAGGAAACGGGCAAGGTCGTCGGAAGTTCCATCGGCCTCATCAAGTCCATCGCATGGATGGTCAAGAGCAAGGTCCACGCCGTCAACATGAGCGTCGCCGGAGCCGACAACAAGATAGTGCGTGCCGCCCTCGACAAGGGTAAGGAAAAGGGCCTGATCTTCGTCGCCGCTGCCGGCAATTGGGGCAAGAAGGGCAACAAGCCGGCCTATCCGGCCGCCTACAAGAGGGTCTTCGCGGTTACCGCGCTCAACAAGAAGAAGCTCGTCTATTCCCATGCCAACCAGGGCAAATACATCGATTTTGCGGCCCCCGGCGTGAAGATCTGGACCGCCGTGCCGGGGGGCGGTCGCTTCCAGAGCGGCACCTCCATGGCCTCGCCCTTCATTTCCGTGATGATTGCCCAATTGAGGGCCAAGGGCGGCAAAAGCGCCGGGGCCTTGCGCAAGAAGCTGAAGGGCGCCGCCGTCGATCTCGGCAAGAAGGGCAAGGACAAGATCTTCGGCTACGGCTTGGTCATCCAAGAGCCCAAGTGTTGATGGGCGCCGCGCCGCGATTTACTCGACGATCACCTGATGGGTGAAGGCGTCGCCGTCGCTCAAGGTCACCTTCTTGAAACCCAGCATATTCGCCAGATCGAGAAAGGTGAACCAGTCCTGCACCTGGAATTCGCGGAATATCGGCATGGTGCGCGCGATCGACGTCATGGTGGCGAGCAGGGCGCGGGCCCGATAGACCGTGTCGAGCCGGCCCGCTTGGTTGCTCACGATGATCAGCTTCTCGGCGTCGTCCCCCTTGGTGAAGAAAGCATAAGCCGGCGGATAGGGCTTGGACAGGGAATCGGTGACCATGGTGATGACGAATGCGATGCGCCGCTGCCGGTTCATGTCGGGCATGGTGCGCGACCGCGCCGAGTAGACATGAACGCTACTGGGTTTCGGGTAGTAATATCCGGCGTGCCTGTCCGTTGCCGCGGCTGGTGCCGGTACAATTTCCTGTGATCCCTCGGCCTCCCCGTGAGACGCCGCTCGCGCCTCTCCCCAGGCGACAGCCGCGATGAACATCAGGCCAGCCGTCAACAATAGCCATTTCATCCCGATTCCTTCCCTTGATCGTGCGCGCGCCGTCAGGTCTCGAACTCCGCCGGATCCAATCCGAGAGCGTCGCATATTTCCCCAATCCGTGCCTTTTCATCGGGGTGATACTCGTCGTCGGCGATGCTGATGGCGAGACATATGCGCACCAGAAGGTGCGCCGCCTTGCTATCATCGGCGATGCGGGCCACGGCTTTCATCAGCCGGGGGTGTGCCTCCCGGGGATGGTGGCGGATCGCATCCAGGTTGTCGTTCATCAGGTCGGCGGCCTCGTGAACGTCGAAGATTTTGAGTTGGTCGAGCTGCTCGATAATCTGGTCGAGTCGGTACCGTTCGGAAAGGGTCACCTTGCCGTCGGCCTGGACGACAAGGGCAGCCGCCGCCATGGCCGCCTCGAAGAACGGCCGGTTGCGGTGCCGCGATACCTGTTCGCGGAGGCTGTTTTTCAACGAGCGCAACACACCGGCCATGCGCGGTCTCCGATTCCTTTTCATCCATCCGTCCCGCAGCGTCCGGAGGAGTCTCCCTTAGCGCAAGAAATAGCACAACTCCGCCCCACCCGGCACGGGCAAACGGAGGCTGCTCAGACCCATTTCCGTGCCGCCGCGGACAGCGGGCTGCAGGCCGAGCGGCGCCTCCCGGGTCACCCATCCATATTGGGCTTCTCACACAATATGTTGGGGGTTTTTGAGGTGTACCTACAAAATACGTTGACGGCACGCGCCTGATTCTGTTACACGTTCGGCGCCAGTGCATGGACGCGGAGTTGAATGCAATCCTGATCGCCGAGGCCCGGCGCATTTCTCAGGCTCTATGAGCCCGGGGGAAGCGCCGGGCCTAGCTTTTGTGTTCTAGGGTCTTATCGTCCTGGATCGAAACGCTCCAGGACGTGAATAAGCCCCTAGATTAAGACATTGAGGGCGATTCACGTTTCAAATTGATTCAATTTGAAACGATCGCACTCTAGTCGGTGAAGGGGAGAGCACAAAAATAAAGAGAGACGCCAGGTGCGCGGACGCGGAGCCCATGCAACGTACCCCGAAGGGTACTCCTGACGCCTCTCCGACCGTTCCACCCGAAGGCTTTCCGATCTTCCGGACCGTTCCACCCGAAGGTTTCGCGACCCGCGGACCGTTCCACCCGAAGGCTTCGCGACCCGTTGGACCGTTCCACCCGAAGGCTTCGCGAACCGTTGGGCCGTTCCACCCGAAGGCTTCGCGACCCGTTGGACCGTTCCACCCGAAGGCTTCGCGACCCGTTGGACCGTTCCACCCGAAGGCTTCGCGATCCGCGGCCCGCTCCACCCGAAGGTTTCGCGAACCGTTGGACCGTTCCACCCGAAGGCTTCGCGATCCGCGGCCCGTTCCACCCGAAGGCTTTCCGAACCGCACGATCCGTTGTCCGAAGACGCAAGATCGCATACCCATGTTCTCTTTTCGCATGTTTGTCCGCAATGTCAAAAAAGCGCAAAAATCGAAATTTCTGTGGATAAATAGGGGTTTATGCAGATTTTTACCCACATTTTTTCCACATTCGCGGCACTCCCCTAAAGACGTTCCCGGCGCGCCCGCGCCAGGGGCGCCGGGGCTGCTATGCCTTCTCCGAATCGTGTGTTAGGTAGACGCGCGCTCGGTGGGGGCGCGTTCGGAAGGCGGGGTCGGGTGGGCCCGCCGGCGATCATTTGGGCAGGGCCATGCGGCTGATTCTTTCACCATATTTCTTACTCGCCGTCACGGCGCTTTGCTGGTCCGGCAACCATGTGCTGGGGCGTGCCGTCCACAACGACATGCAGCCGTTTTCCCTGGCTTTTTGGCGGTGGGCCCTGGCTTCGGCCGTGCTGTTGCCGTTCGTGGCCCGCCAAGCCTGGGAGTACCGGGCAGTGGTGCGCCGCCACTGGCCATTGCTCGTGCTGCTGGCCGCCTTGGGCGTGTCCGTCAACCACGGGTTCCTGTACCTGGCACTGAACAAGACGACGGCCATCAACGTGGGCCTGATCAACGCCATGGCGCCGATCGTCTTCCCCATGGCTTCATTTCTCATCGACCGCGAGCTGGTCACGACGCGCCAAGCCATCGGAATCTCGGTCTCGCTTGCCGGTGTGCTCATCATCATCTCGCGGGCCGATTTGGCGGTGCTGTTGGGGCTTCGTTTCACGCCGGGCGACCTCTACATGCTGGGAGCGGTGGTGGTGTGGGCGGTCTACTCGGTGCTCCTCAGGCGATTACCGCCAGGGCTGCCGCCGATGGTCTTCCTGCTCGTGCTCTGCATCATCGGCGCCATTCTGCTATTCCCCTTTTACGGCTGGGAGCTGGCGGCGCGGGGCGGCTTCGCTGTGAACGTGCCCAACCTCCTCACCCTGGCCTACATCGGGCTCTTTCCGTCGATCCTCGCCTTCATTTGCTGGAACGAGGGCGTGGCCCGGATCGGCGCCAACAAGGCGGGCCTGTTCCAATATCTGATCCCGGTATTCACCGTCGGGCTTGCCATTCTCCTGCTGGGCGAGGTGGTCCACGCCTACCACGCGGCGGGCGCCGTCTTGGCGGTGATCGGAATCTACCTCACCACATCGGCGCGGCGCCCGGTACCCGAGTGAGGCGGGTGGCCGCAAGCGCGGCCTCAGGCGGTGGGGCCCGGCGGCTCGATGCAAGCGGCATCGTCGTTGCGGGGGTTGTTGACGCGGGTGCCGACGGCTTGCGCCTCCATGCCGCCGCCGTAGGGGCCGAGCAAGGCGGACACTGTGTCCGGCGGCGTCACGGCGTCGAGCCAGGCGTCGTGCCCGGTAGCGTCGAGAATCACCGGCATGCGGTGGTGGATGGGACGCAGGAACGTGTTGGCGGTAGTCGTGATGATCGTGCACGTCTGCAGTGCCTTGCCGTCGGGCGCCTTCTCCCAGCGCTCCCACAGGCCCGCGAAGGCGAACGGGGCTCCGCCGGCGAGCGTGATTCGGTAGGGTTGCTTGGGGCCGTCTCCTTGCTTGCGCCATTCATAAAAGCCGTCCGCCGGGATCAGGCAGCGCCGGGACTTGTAGGCGCTTCGGAAGGAGGGCTTCTCGGCCACGGTCTCGGCGCGTGCGTTGATCAGGCGCGACCCGATTGCCGCGTCCTTGGACCAGGCGGGCACCAGACCCCAGCGCATCATGACGAGTTCGCGTCCGGCCCTGTCTTCGGCGTCGGCGCGCACCACCGGTACCTGCTGGGTGGGGCAGATGTTGAAGCGCGGCGGCAGGTTGGGGGCCGCCGCCGTACCCGCCGTTATGCGGTAGAGCTCGACCAGCTCCGACCAAGGCATCAACTGGGTGTAACGTCCGCACATGGCGTGACCGTTGCCGGCGCCTATTGACCACCGGGCGCCGCCAGCCGCCCTTACGCGGCGGCCGCCAGCGCCAGGGCGGCGAACTGGTCGAGCAACGGCAGGATCGCGTCCCGGCCCTCCGACGGCAAGCGGAAGATGACGCGCTCGATCCCGGCGTCGCGGTAGCGCGCCAACTGCCCTTCTTCGGCCATGTCGCCGCCGACGCCGAAAAGGGAGACGCCGAGCGCATCCGCGTCGCGGCCGGCCTCGGCGGCCATTTCGCGGAAGCGGGGCAGCACTTCGATGACGTTGAGGTTGCGCCCGTCGATGGGCAACCAACCGTCGCCGTATTCGATGGCGCGCTTGGCGGCGTGGGGGAATCCACCGGCGACGATGATCGGCGGGTGCGGCTTCTGCACCGGCTTGGGTTCGGTGGCCATCGGCTCGAAGTCGACGAATTCACCGTGGTACTCGGCTTTCTCTTGCGTCCAGATCGCCTTGAGGGCGGCGACGCGCTCGCGCATGAGTCGGAAGCGGGTCTTGAAGTCGGTGCCGTGGTCGGCCATCTCCTCGGCGTTCCAGCCGCCACCGATGCCCATCACCGCCCGTCCGCCAGAGATGCGGTCAAGGGTGGCGATTTCCTTGGCCAGTTGGAAATGGTCGCGCTGGATGATAAGGCAGATGCCGGTGCACAGCTTGAGGGACTTGGTCACCGCGGCGGCCGAGGCCAGCCCCACCAAGGGGTCCATGCAGTCGTAGTACTGCTTGGGCAGGTCGCCGCCGCCGGGAAAGGGCGACTGGCGGGAGAGGGGGATGTGCGAGTGTTCGGGGAACCACATGGATTCGAAACCCCGTTCCTCCGCCGCCACCGCCAGTTCGGCCGGCGAGATGGTGTAGTCGGTCGGGAACATGGTGACACCGAACTTCATGACGTGCTTCCTTTCCAAGTTGAACCCCTACAGTAGAGGAATTTGATGGCGCCGGTAAATCGCCATGGGCGCTTCGATGGGGAGGTGCCCGTGACACCGCATGGAAGGCACGTTAACCTTGCGGCGATGGGGAAGCGCCGCGATGGAAATTGGCGGTAACTTTAGGTCCAAACGACGGGGAGCGAGGAGAAAATCCAATGGGAATGGCCAAGGTTTTATCGGACAAGGGCCGCCAGGTCGTCACCACCACGCCGGAAACGCTGGTGCCGGCCGCGGCGCAGCGGTTGAAGGATTACAAGATCGGCTTGCTGGTGGTGTGCAAGGGCGAGGGCGAGGTGGTCGGCGTGCTCTCGGAGAGGGATCTGGTCGGCGCCGTCGCCGACGGGGGCGAGCAGATTTCTGGCATGAAGGTCGATGCCTTGATGACGCGCGATCCCATCACCTGCGATATGGATGACAGCCCTTACGATACCCTGCACACCATGAACAGGGAGGGCTTCCGTCACATGCCGGTGCTCAAGGACGGCAAGCTCAAGGGCCTGGTCAGCAGCCGCGACGTTCTCAAGCACTTGTTCGAGCTCGCCGATCTGGGCCAGGCGACCATGCGCAAGCTGCATGATCTGGGATTGTATTGAGCCTTGTGAGTTTCGGCCCCGAGGGACCCGCTCTATTTTTCTCGCCGCCCTTGGCGCGATGGCGCCCCCTCCGAGGTGGGGCCCGTCGGCCCCTTCCGGGGCTTGCCAAGGTTCTGTAATTGCCGTCCAGGCAAGCGCCTCTCTCGACGCGCAAGAACTTGTGCGTGGTATCCCCGATGGCGTGGTTTGGTGGCGGCAACCGGTTGGTCCGCGGGCCGGACAGGTATTCCGCTTGGCGACCTAAGCGGGCCGGAGCGTCGTTTCGGAGGTGACGATGGCGATGCCCTTGTCGCGCATTGCCTGGCGCGCCGCGGCCTTCGATCCGGCCATGTCTATGTCGCGGCATGCGTCCTCGATGAAAAAGGGCTCGAAACGGGCCTCGGCGGCGTCCATGGCCGAGTAGAAAACGCAAAAATCACCGGCAAGGCCACAAAAGAAAGCACGTTCGAACCGGCGTTCCCTGCAATAACCGTCCAGCCCGGTCGGCGTCTTGCGGTCGTTTTCGAAGAACGCCGAATATGAGTCGACGTGGCGCCGGAACCCCTTGCGCACGATGATGTCGAAGCGCTCTGTCTCGAGATCCGGATGGAACTCGGCACCGGGGGTCCCTTGCACGCAGTGGTCCGGCCATAGGGTCTGCTCGCCGTACTCGAGTTCGGTCGTCTCGAAGGGGTTCTTTCGGGAATGTGCCGAAGCAAAAGATTGGTGGTCCGCCGGGTGCCAGTCCTGGGTCGCCACCACCGCGGAAAAGAGTCCCGCCAGCCGGTTGATCACCGGCACCACGAAGCTCCCCTCGGGCACGGCCAGCGACCCGCCTTCGCAAAAGTCGTTCTGCACGTCGACGACGACAAGCACGTCCTTGGCGGAGTGTCGATGGGGCATGGTCATCGGCTTGGATCTTCTGCTCCGGCGGCGGTTGCTCGATTTTGCGCGGTCGCCCGATGGTCACTTGCGCCACCGGGGGACTGAGCGCCATCGGCTCAACCCCCCGGTATTATTGGCTCCGGCGGTAGGACTCGAACCTACGACCTAGCGGTTAACAGCCGCTTGCTCTACCAACTGAGCTACGCCGGATTAAACTGGAGGCGCGGACCGGAATCGAACCGGTGTACACGGCTTTGCAGGCCGCTGCGTAGCCACTCCGCCACCGCGCCAGTCCAAGCGAAGCACGCCCGCCGCGCCGCCAAAACCGCTTTCCCGACCGGTGGGCAGGGGAACTTAGACTTTGCACCGTGGACGGTCAAGACACCGCCGCCGCCGTCGCCATTGTCTTTGTTCCTCGGCGGCATTATATAGCTTTGCAGTGCAAGTGTTTCCCGGGGACAAGGCCCGATGGACTTCACCTCCGCCCGCCACAACATGGTCGAAAACCAGATCCGCGCCAACCGGGTGACCGATCCCGTCGTCATTTCGGCCATGACCGAACTGCCCCGCGAGGTCTTCGTGCCCGAGCAGCTTCAGGGAATTGCCTATGTCGACGAGGACATCGTGCTCGGCCAGGGACGCTGCTTGATGGAGCCGGTGGTGCTGGCCCGCCTGCTGCAGGAAGCGGCGGTCCAGTCCAGCGACGTGGTCCTCGACGTTGGGTGCGGCTCGGGCTATTCGGCGGCGGTGCTGGCGCGCATGGCGAGCACCGTGGTGGCGCTCGAACCGGACGCCGGGCTGGCTGCCCGGGCCAACGGGATCATGGCCGAGTTGGGCATCGATACGGTCGCCGTCGTCGAGGGACCCATGAAAGACGGTTGGTCGGAACAGGCGCCCTACGACGTCATCTTCTTCGACGGTGCCGTTTCCGAGGTGCCGTCCGCCATCCGCGATCAATTGGCCGAGGGCGGTCGCCTGGTGGCGGTCATCGCCGAGGGCGGCATGGGAAAGGCGGTCCTGATCACCCGCCACGGCGGCACGTATTCCCGCCGTACGGTGTTCGACGCGGCAACGTCTTCCTTGCCGGGGTTCGTTCGCCGCCCGACATTCGAATTCTAGAATCCCAGGCTCGACAGCGCGCTTGGTGCCGGGGCACCATGGACAAGCCGGCCTTCGCCGAAATCGATGTCGAGACCCTGGACCGCATGCGCCGGGGAGGCGAGCCGTTGCTCATCGTCGACGTGCGCGAGCCGTGGGAGGTGGAGACCTGTTCCTTCGACGGCAGCCTGGCCGTTCCCGTGGGCGATTTTGTGGAGCGCGTCGAGGAACTGCCGCGCGACCGCACCCTCGTCGTCGTTTGCCACCATGGCATCCGCAGCGCCCAGGTAGCGGCGTGGATGCGTCAGAACGGTTTCGAGAACGCCGTCAATCTGGCCGGAGGAATCGACGCCTGGGCACGCCGCGTCGATACCACCATAAAGATCTATTAATGGTGAGCCGGCGGCGGCTGATTCTTTTGCCAGCGGCATCCGACGCCGTTAGACTGTGCGCCGCGACACCCCGGTGCCTCCAGGGGGGGAGGGGGTAAGCGGATACGCGGTTCGTTCAATGGCGATTCTAGCCGGGACCCGGCAGGCGCTGATCGCCGCGGGGTGAAGGGGTTTCCCGCATGACCAGACGGTTGATCGCTTTGTTGAGCCTTTTGTGCGGGGCGGTGGCGCTGGTCGGCCCGGCCCACGGCCAGACCATCGATGAGGCCCTGGCGACCGCTTATCTCAACAACCCCATCCTGGAAGCCGGACGGGCCGGCCTTCGCGCCACCGACGAGCAGGTGCCGCAAGCGCTTGCCAACTGGCGACCCAGCGTCGACGTGGAAGGCGATATCTCGCGTGCCCAAACCTTCAGCAACGCCCGCACATCCGGCGACAAGGACCAGATCCGCACTCCGCGCGGGGTTGCCCTGAACATCACCCAACCCTTGTTCCGCGGGTTCCGCACCGAGGCCGAGATCCGCGAGGCCGAGAACACGGTGTCGGCGGAGCGCTACCGCTTGCTCGCCACCGAGCAAGGGGTCCTGCTCGATGCCGCGACGGCTTACATGGACGTGGTGCGTGACCAGGCGGTGCTCGGGCTCAACGTCAGCAACGAACAGGTGCTGCAGCGGCAGTTGGAGGCGACCCGGGACCGCTTTCAGGTCGGCGAGATCACCCGAACCGACGTCAGCCAGGCCGAGGCGCGCCTCGCCGGTGCCTCCGCCGACCGCGTCCAGGCCGAGGGGGACCTGGAGGCGGCCCGTGCCGCCTACCGCAACGTCGTCGGCCAAGCGCCCGAAAAGCTGAGCGCGCCCGACGCCCCGGCGGCCGGGCCCACCGACAAGAAGGACGCCATCGCGACGGCTAGAAAGGACAATCCGAACGTTCTGGCGGCGCTGTTCGACGAGAGGGCGGCGCGCGACCGGGTCGACGGAGTGCGCGGAGAGTTGCTGCCGAATCTGGATCTCTCGGGCAAGTTGAGCCGTGACCTGGAGTCCGCAAGCAACACGAGTCGGGTCAACGAGAAGTCCATCAAGGCGACCCTCTCGATCCCGCTGTACCAATCCGGTGCCGTCCATTCGCGGCTGCGGGAGGCCCGCCAGACGGTGGGGCGGGAGCGCCTGGAATCGGAGCAGGCCCGCCGCGATGCGGAGGAGGACGCGACGCGCTGGTGGGAGATGTTGATGACGGCGCGGGCCCGCGTCGAATCGTTCTCGGCCCAGGTCGACGCCAACGGCATCGCTCTCGAGGGCGTCGAGCGCGAGGCGGCGGTCGGGGCGCGCACCGTGCTCGACATCCTCGACGCCGAGCAGGAATTGCTCGACTCCCGAGTCAACCTGGTCGGGGCGAGGCGCGACGAAATCGTCGCCACCTTCGCGCTCACGGCGGCCATTGGCCAATTGACGGCACGCCACCTCAATCTGCCGGTCGAGTATTACGACCCGGGACGCCATTACCGCAAAGTGCGGGACAAGTGGGTGGGCACTGGATATGACGCCGAGAAAGAAGAAAACGAGAAGCGTAATTCGGGAAAAAAGTAACGGAATAGTAATAAACCGCACGTAAAGGGTGACGTTCGAGGGTATGCCCTTGGGGGTGGATTTGGGCCGGAATCGGGTCTTGGAATGGCTTTGGCGTTCATCTTCACTGTGGTCTAGCGTCCGCCTGTGGTTTAGGGTGGACGGCGTCTTCCGTCGAACCGGAACTTAGCCGGGGCAAAAATATATGAGCGAAGAAAACGGCCAGGAAGAAGCGGGTCAGGAAGACAAGGGGCAAGAGCCCTCGATGGAGGACATTCTCGCCTCCATCCGCCGCATCCTTTCGGAAGACGAGAAGGAAGAGGGCGGCGAAGGGGAAGAAGAGGCGGCGGCCGAACCCGAACCGGAACCCGAACCCGAGCCGGAACCGGAGCCCGAACCAGAACCGGAGCCCGAACCAGAACCGGAGCCCGAACCAGAACCGGAGCCCGAGCCCGAGCCCGAGCCTGAGCCTGAGCCTGAACCTGAGCCGGTTATCGTAATGACCGAGCCCGAGCCCGAGCCCGAGCCTGCCCCACCGCCCGAGCCGAGGCCCGCGCCCGCCCCGCGCGCCGCCGCCGATGACCTCCTGGAACTGACCGCGGAAATGCTGGCGCCGGCCGGCGCCCAGGTCGTTTCCGACCCCACCGTCCAGCTTTCCACCGACGTGCTGTCGGAATTGGCGCGCGCCATTCTCGATCGGCGCGACTTGGCCGTGGGCAGCCGTGGCGCCACCCTCGAGGGGATGATCCGCGAGATGTTGCGTCCCATCCTGCGCGAATGGCTCGACCGCAATCTGCCCTACCTGATCGAACGCCTGGTGAAGAGGGAGATCGACCTCATGGTCAACCGGGCGGAACGTTTGGAAGAGTGACGGCGGGCCACGGCCTATCGAATTCAAGCTGCGGGTTGACCGATTAGCGTATCTCGGGCATTCCCATCCCGGAAAATTCACGGCCGGAAAATTCACGGTCTGACCAGAGGATGGTTCGGCAATGCTGGACAAGACCTACCGGCCCGCCGAGGTAGAGGCGCGTCTGTACGCCCGGTGGGAGGACTCGGGCGCCTTCTCGTGTGGCCGGCGGCCCGCCGCCGAGCCCTATGCCATCGTCATTCCGCCCCCCAACGTCACCGGCAGCCTGCACATGGGCCACGCCCTCAACAGCACCATGCAGGACGTGCTCATCCGCTTCGAGCGCATGCGCGGCCGCGATGCCCTGTGGCAGCCGGGCACCGACCATGCCGGCATCGCCACGCAAATGGTGGTGGAACGCCAACTCGAGGCGGAAAACCTCACCCGCCACGATGTCGGGCGCGAGGCCTTCATCGAGCGGGTGTGGAAGTGGAAAGAGGAATCGGGTGGTGTCATCACGCAACAGTTGCGCCGGCTCGGTTCGTCGTGCGACTGGCCGCGCGAACGATTTACCATGGACGACGGCCTGTCAGCGGCGGTGGGCAAGGTCTTCGTCGATCTCTACAAACAAGGCCTGATCTACCGCGACAAGCGCCTCGTCAACTGGGACCCCAAGCTGCACACGGCGATTTCCGACCTGGAGGTCGAACAGCGCGAGGTCACGGGCCAGCTCTGGTACTTCAAGTACCCGATCGAGGGGCGCGACGACGAATACATCACCGTCGCCACGACGCGCCCCGAAACCATGCTGGGCGACACCGCGGTCGCCGTCCATCCCGACGACGGGCGATACCGCGGCCTCGTCGGCCAGACCTGCACGCTGCCCATCGTCGGCCGATCCATGCCGATTATCGCCGACGAGTACGTCAACCCGGAGAAAGGCACGGGCGCCGTGAAGATGACCCCGGCCCACGACTTCAACGATTTCGAGGTGGGCCGCCGCCACGACCTCGACATGGTCAACGTGCTCGACCGCGACGCCTGCATGAACGAGAACGTGCCCGAAAAGTATCGGGACCTCGAGCGCTACGCGGCGCGCGACAAGGTGGTCGCCGAGATGGAAGGGCTGGGGCTTCTCGACAAGGTCGAGGAAAATCTCATGACCGTGCCCTACGGCGACCGCTCGGGCGTTGCCATCGAGCCGTGGCTCACCGACCAGTGGTTCGTCGACGCCGCGACGCTCGCCAAGCCGGCCATCGAGGCGGTGGAAGACGGCAGGACCCGGTTCGTGCCCAAGCGCTGGGAGAACACCTATTTCGAGTGGATGCGCAACATCCAGCCGTGGTGCGTCTCGCGCCAGATCTGGTGGGGCCACCAGATCCCCGCCTGGTACGGCCCCGACGGCAAGGTCTTCGTGGAGCCGACCGAGGCCGAGGCGCGCGCCGCCGCCGAAAAACACTATGGAGAGGCGGTCGAACTCAGCCGCGACGAGGACGTGCTGGACACCTGGTTCTCGTCGGCCCTGTGGCCGTTCTCCACTTTGGGCTGGCCGGAAGAGACGCCGGAATTGGAACGCTACTACCCGACCGACGTGCTGGTCACCGGCTTCGACATCATCTTTTTCTGGGTGGCGCGCATGATGATGATGGGGCTCCATTTCATGGACGACGTGCCCTTCCACACCGTCTACATCCACGCCCTGGTGCGCGACGAAAGCGGCCAGAAGATGTCGAAGTCCAAGGGCAACATCATCGATCCCCTGGAACTCATCGAAACCTACGGCACGGATGCGCTGCGCTTCACCCTGATGGCGCTGGCGGCGCCGGGGCGCGACGTCAAGCTGTCGGCAGAGCGGGTCGCCGGCTACCGCAACTTCGCCACCAAGCTGTGGAACGCGGCGCGCTTTACCCAGATAAGCGGGTGCGGGGCGGTGCCGGGGTTCGATCCCGCCCAGTGCCGGCTCACCGTCAACCGCTGGATCGTCGGCAAGGTGGCGGAGTGCGCGTGGCGCGTCACCGAGGCGCTCGAAGCCTTCAAGTTCAACGAGGCGGCGGGGGCGCTTTACCAGTTCACATGGGGCACCTATTGCGACTGGTATCTGGAGTTCACCAAGCCCGTCCTCGATGGCGGCGACGATGACGCCATTGCCGAGACCAAGGCCTGCACGGCGTGGGCGCTGGAGCGGCTCCTGCACCTTCTGCACCCCCTCATGCCGTTCATCACCGAGGCCCTGTGGGAGGAGACCGCCCCCGGCCGCGACGGCATGCTGATCGCCGCCGACTGGCCCGAATTCGACGCCGCCCTCGCCGACCCGGCGGCCGAGGACGAGATGGACTGGGTGGTGCGCCTGATCTCCGACGTGCGCTCCGTGCGCTCCGAGATGAACGTGCCGCCGGGCGCCACCTTCCCGCTCCTGCATCGGGACGCCGCCGAGGCGACCAGGGGGCGGCTGGCCACCCACGGCGATCTGATCAAGCGCCTGGCCCGCGTCTCCGGAATCGAAGCCGCCAGCGAGATGGGCAAGGGCGCCGTCCAGGTGGTCGTCGACGAGGCGACGTACGTCTTGCCGCTGGCCGACGTCATCGACGTCTCCGGCGAGAAGGCGCGCCTGGAAAAAGAGATCGCCAAGCTGGAAACCGAAATCGCCAAGTTCGACAAGAAGCTCGCCAACCAGGGCTTCCTCGCCAAGGCGCCGGCGGAGGTTGTCGGCGCGCAGCGAGAGCGCCGCGAAAAGGCCGCCGCCGACCAGGCACGCCGCGCCGAAGCCCTGGAGCGCCTGGCGGCGATGTAGAGGCGGCGTCCTTCCGCGATCGCCAAAATCACTCCTTGACCCGGACCGCCGCCGCCGGCGCACAATAGCAGCGGGGAGACGGAGGGCGACCATGGCGGGCGTCAAGAGCCGCACCTTCACCTGGCGGTTCGACAGCCCGGTCGGGAAAGTCTGGCCGGTGCTGGCCGACTCGGCGCGCTTCAACGAGGCCGCCGAGCTTCCCAAGCACGACATCGAGGAGATCCCCCGCGACGACGGCTCGGTGCGCTACATCGGGCGCGCCCGCGCCGGCCCATTCACCCTGGAGTGGGACGACGGACCCGCCAACTGGGTGGACGGCCAGTGGTTCCGCCACTGCCGCACTTTCAAGAAGGGACCGCTGAGGTCGCTGTGCGCCACGCTGCGCCTGTCGCCCGACGACGACGGCTGCCGTGGCGATTACACCCTCGAAGCCGAGGCCGCCAACCTGTTCGGCCGCCTCATGCTGGGCACCGCGTTCTTCCAAAGCGCCGGGCGCACCTTCGGCAGGCTGGCCGACAGCGCCGGCGATTTCGCATCGGGCCGCCGCGACAGCGAGTTCGACCACCAGCCGCCGCGCCTCGCTCCCGGCGCCGTCGAGCGGGCCCGCCAACTGGTCGACGCCATCGAGGCCACCGAGCACGGCCACGGCCTGGCCGAGCGCCTCGCCGAGTACGTCACCGGCCGCCAGGAGGTCGACGTTTGGGCCATCCGTCCCCTCAAGCTGGCGCGCCTGTGGGGTTGCGACGACCGCCTCGCCATCGAGGTCTGCCTGGAGGCGGCGCGCCAGGGGCTTCTCGGCCTGCGCTGGGACCTCCTGTGCCCGCGCTGCCAGGTCGGCAAGGAGACGGCGCCGGCCCTCGACAAGCTGCCGCGCGGCGCCCACTGCCCGACCTGCAACATCGACTACGGCCGCGACTACACCAAGAACATCGAGCTCGCCTTCCACCCGGGGCGCGCCATCCGCCCCATCTCGGGCGGCGAGTATTGCCTGTACGGGCCGATGAGCATGCCGCACGTGAAGGTGCAGCTCACCCTCGGGCCCGGCACATCGCGGACCATCACCCTCCAACCGGCGGCGGCGCAATACCGGCTGCGCACCCTGGAGCCCGGCGGCGAGACAGACGTCCATTGGCAAGGCGAGGGCGGTTTTCCGGAGATCGTCGCCGACGGCGACAGCGTCGGCGCCGGACCCGCCGCGGCGCCCGGAGAGGTGGTGCTCCGCAACTCGTCGGCCCGCCTCCTGACCCTGGTCCTCGAGGAGCGCGAGTGGACGCGCCACGCGCTTACCGCCGAGCGGGTGTTCGCGCTGCAGGCCTTCCGCGACCTCTTCAACAGCGACGTGCTGCGCCCCGGCGACGACGTGGAGATCGACCACGTGACCCTGATGTTCACCGACCTCAAGGGCTCGACGGCGCTCTACGACCGCCTCGGCGACCCGGCGGCCTATGCCCTGGTGCGCGAGCACTACGCGGTGCTCGGCAAGGCGGTGCGCGACAACGACGGCGCCATCGTCAAGACCATCGGCGACGCCATCATGGCGTCCTTCACCATGCCGTCGGACGCGCTGCGCTGCGCCGTCCAGATGCACGACGACGTGGAGGCCTTCAACGCCGCCTCTGGCCACCAGCCCATCACCATCAAGCTCGGCCTGCACGTCGGGCGCTGCATCGCCGTGACCCTCAACAAGCGCCTCGACTACTACGGTTCGGCGGCCAACAAGGCGGCGCGCCTGGAGGCCCAGAGCCGGGGCGGCGACATCGTTATGTCGGCGGAATTCGCCGGCGATCCGGACACGCGGAAAATGCTCACCGGCTTGTCGCCGGTGCCGGAGACCGCCGATCTCAAGGGCTTCGACAAGCCGGTACCGTTCCTGCGCATCACGGCCGAGGAGCTGGCGCAAAGGCGGCGGCAGTCAGCCGGCGTATCCATATGAAGGACATGGGGTGGGACCGGTTGGCCCGTTACAGGTAAAATCCGCACTCCCTGGAGGAGGATTGAACATGAAAACAATCCCCACCGCTTTGTTCATCTTGCTGTCGAGTGTTGCGGTCCTGGGTTCGCCTGGCCTTGGTCGGGCGGCCTCGGAACGGAGCCCCGTAACACTCGAAGGCCAAACGACGAGTGCCGAGCTCGATGAGGAAACCCTCTGCGCCATCGGGCGCGGGCGGAAGTGCGACATAAGACTCGCCATCAAGCAGGGGCTCTTCGAAACGGGGTTGAGCCCGCGTTTTCCGGAGAACCTGAAATGCCGCGGCATCGACGAACGATGGGCTATTTCATATACGCACAAGCGAAACAGGGAAAGTTACCACGGTGGCATCGACATGCCGGCGCCGTTTGGAACCCCCATGATCGCGGCGGCGGCGGGGACGGTGGTCGGCAAATACCGTGGTGATCGAAGCTATCGCGGTATGGAAATCATCCTGCGTCACAGCCCCGAAGATACCGGGATTCCGCTTTGGACCTATACGCAATACGCTCACTTCGACGAAATGCCGAAACTCGAAGTCGGCCAGCGCGTGCGCATGGGCGAGGTTCTCGGCCCGACCGGAAACTCGGGGAAAACCCCGACAAGACGCAAACGCGGCAAGCAACGCCGGCCGGCAATTCATTTCGCCGTGTGGTACAGCACCAGTCCGCGATTCGTCGCGCTCCGCAATAAAATCATCCCGGTTGACGGTCAATGGATGGACCCCAACGCGCTTTTCCGGAAAAAACTCCCCCTCGACTCCTATTCCATGAAGGCGTTGCCGGAGGCGGAAAAAAAGGTTCCCATATCGGTCATGGTTGAGGACGGCAAGGTGATTCCCGCCGAAACCAGAATCGTTTGGCCGTATACGTGCAGGCGCGGCTAATCCCCTTATTGTCATGAGGGGTCTGACATCTTACGGTGCCGCCAGGGGACCTTTGCGGCGGAGGTGGACTTGTCGCGCGCCATCACAGGCATTCAATCCGGTTCGGTGACGGCTTCGCTCCAGTTTTCGGCAACGGCCGACCAAACGCCGATCGCCCACGTCAGTGAATCCGGCGAGGGCCCGGACAAGAACTCGTGGACGACGGCGGCGCATGACGTGGTGATCGACGACGCCCGCGCCTTGGCCGGGCAGCTTGACCTCGACCGGCAGGGCTTTGCATTCATGCGCCACCCGACGGCGGTGCAAGATTTCTACGATGACGACGAGGTTGTGCGCGTCTATTACCCGGAGATGGAGGCGCTTGTCCGTTCAATTACCGGCGCCGGCAAGGCAATCATCTTCGACCACACCATTCGCATCGACGACGAGGAAAAGCAGGCACGCCTCAAGGTGCGCGCCCCGGTGAAGGGTGTTCACAACGATTTCACAACGGGCTCGGCGCCACAGCGGGTGCGCGACCTGCTGCCGGCGGACGAAGCGGAGGCCAGACTCGAGAAGCGTTACGGTTCGATCAACGTGTGGCGGCCGATCCGGGGCCCGGTGGAGACCAAGCCGTTGGTGATCTGCGGGTACGGGAGCATCGACGACGGAGATTGGGTCGCCGCCGAACGGCACTATCCGGACGGCCGCGTCGGCGGCATCTACTATCTGGTCCATAATCCGAAACAGCGCTGGTACTACTTCCCCCGCATGGAGCGTGAAGAAGTGGTGCTGCTGAAGTGCTTCGATTCCCTGACCGACGGCACGGCGCGCTGGACCGCCCATGGCAGCTTCGACGACCCCAACAGCCCGCCCGGCGCCACCCCCCGCGAGAGCATCGAGATCAGATCCCTGATGTTTTTCGATTGAGTTGTGGACGCTCCGCGACAGAGGGACCCATCGGCGGGTTCACACCTAAGCCGTTACCTGTTTCCGCCGCCGTGCTAGGCTGGGTTTCGCCCGTACGCAATCCGGCGATCTGATGGCCCCTGAACAGATCTTCCTGCTGGTACTTCTGCTTGCCGTCCTGGTGCTCTTCGTGTGGGGGCGGTGGCGCTACGACGTGGTCGCGGTGCTGGCGCTCCTGGCCGCGACGATGGCTGGCACCGTGCCCTTCGCCGAAGCCTTCGCCGGCTTCGGCCATCCGGCGACGGTGACGGTGGCCGCCGTGTTGATCATCAGCCGGGGGCTCCAGAATTCGGGTGCCGTCGATCTCATGGCGCGACACATGCTGCCGCCCATTTCCTCGGTGCCGCGCCATCTCGGCCTTTTGTCGGGGGTCGCCGGGGCGCTGTCGGCGGTGATGAACAACGTCGGCGCGCTGGCGCTGCTCATGCCGGCGGCGCTGCGCTCGGCGGCCGAGATCAAGCGCCCGCCTGCCCTCATCCTCATGCCACTCTCTTTCGGCTCCATCCTGGGCGGCCTGGTCACCCTGATCGGCACGCCCCCCAACATCATCGTCGCCGCCTTCCGCGGCGACGTGACCGGGACCCCGTTCACCATGTTCGATTTCTCGCCGGTGGGGGGCGCCGTCGCCATCGCCGGCATCGCCTTCATCGCGCTCTTCGGCTGGCGGCTCATTCCCAAGCCGCGGCGCACCAAGCTGTCGCCGCGCGAGCTGTTCGACATCGAAGGCTATGTGAGCGAGGCGCGGGTGGTGCGCGGCACCGAAACGGTGGGCAGGACCCTGGGCGAGATCGATGACGAGGCCGGCGCCCACGACGCCGTCATCATCGGGCTGTTGCGCCGGGGGCGGCGCCTGGGCCCGCCCGCCCGGCGCGAGAAGCTGCGCGCCGGCGACGTGCTGGTCATCGAGGCCGGGCCCGAGGCGCTGGGGGCGGTGATGGCGGCGCTGCACCTGAAGTCGACCGCCGCCCGGGGCAAGTCCAAGAAGGGGGCGTTTCTGGCCGGCGAGGACATCAGTATGGCCGAGGCCGTGGTGCCGCCGCGCTCGCGCATCATCGGGCAGGCGCGTGCCGGGCTGCGCCTGCGCCGCCGCTTCGCGGTCAACCTGCTCGCCGTGTCGCGCCAAGGCCGACCGCTGCGGGGCCGGCTCGGCTCCTTGCGCTTCCGGGCCGGGGACGTGCTGCTCCTGGAGGGCGAGGCCGAGGGGCTGCCGGAAGCGATCGCCGCGCTCGGCTGCCTGCCCCTTGCCGAGCGCGGATTGCAGCGTGGCGTCCAGCGCCTGGCCGGCCTGTCGATCCTCGTCTTCGCCGCCGCCGTGGCCGCCGCCACCGCCGGGCTGATCAGCCTGCCGGTGGCCCTGGTCGCCGCCGCCGCGGCGATGGTGGTGCTGGGCATGGTGCCGGCGCGCGAGATCTACGACAGCGTCGACTGGCCGGTGGTCGTGCTCCTGGGCGCCATGATCCCGGTCGGCCAGGCCCTGGACGCTACCGGCACCACCGGCCTGGTGGCCGGGTCGCTGGTGGCACTGGCCGCCGCCGCCTCGCCCCTGGTCGTGCTGGTCATCGTGATGGTCGTCACCATGACGCTGTCGGACCTTATGAATAACGCGGCGACGGCGGTGGTCATGGCGCCCGTCGCCGTCCAGGTTGCCCAGCAACTGGGGGTCAGCCCCGATCCCTTCCTGATGGCGGTGGCGGTGGGCGCTTCGTGCGCCTTTCTGACCCCCATCGGCCATCAGAACAACACCTTGATCCTGGGCCCCGGCGGCTACGAGTTCGGGGACTACTGGCGCATGGGCCTGCCCCTCGAGGTGCTCATCGTCATCGTCGCCGTGCCCATGGTGCTGTGGGTATGGCCGCTCTAGAACGCGCGGTCCAGGGCCTGGATCAGGCGTTCGACCTCGCGGGCCGTGTTGTAGTGCACCATGGAGACGCGCACGACGCCGTCGTCGGGGTCGATGCCGAGGTCGTTGATCAGCCGGTGGGCGTAAAAGTGGCCGCTGCGGATGGCCACCTCGGCGGGCTCGACGAGGGCAGGGATGTCGGCCGAGTGCCGGCCCTCGACGACGAATGAGAAGGTGGGGGCGCGCTCCGCCGGGCTTGCCGTCGGGCGCCCAATGAGTCGTACGCCGGGCTTGGCGGACAGGAACTTGACGAAGGGGGCGGCGAGTTCCTCCTCGTGAGCGGTGAACAGGCCGTAGACGGCCCGCACACACTCGTGGAAGCTGTTGGCGCGGTCCTCGAAGTGGTGGCCGTGCATGGCCTCGAAATAATCGGCGGTGCCGGCCAGCGCCGCGGTGAGTTCGTGGTTGGGGCCGCCCGGGTTGAGCTTGAGGGGGATGTCGTCCTCGCCGATGAAATAGTGGTTCTGGCCGCGCGCCCGCAACAAGTGTTGGCGCTTGCCGTAGAGTACGCCCAGGTGGGGACCGTAGAGCTTGTATGGGCTGAGCGCGTAGAAATCGACGTCGAGGGCCTTGACGTCGATGGCCCGGTGTGGCGCGTAGGCGACGCCGTCGACGCAGACCAGGGCACCGGCGGCGTGGGCCAGCCCGGCGATGGCGGCGACGTCGTTGAAGGTGCCGACGATGTTGGAGCAGTGGCTGACGCAGACCAGCCGCGTGCGCTCCCCCAACAGGCGCTCGAGGTCGGCGGGATCGAGTTCCGCCGTCTCCGCATCGACCTTCCACTCGCGCACGATGAGGCCGGTCTCGGCGAGACGCCGCCAGGCACCGTTGTTGGCCTCGTGGTCGAGGTTGGTGACGATGATCTCGTCGCCGGCGGCGAACCAGGGCCTGAGCGCGTTGGCCAGCACGTAGATGTTGGCCGTGGTCGAGGGGCCGACGATGACCTCGTCGGGCCCCGCGTTGATCATCTCGGCGATGCGCCGCTGTCCCTCGGCCATGCGCCGGGCGGCGCTGGCCGAGGCCGGAAACGGGGCCCCCGGCTGCACCTGGGTCTCGGCCATGTAGGCGCCGAGGCGCTCGATGACGCTTCGCGGCACGAAGCTGCCGCCGGCGTTCTCGAAGAACGCCCACGCCCAGGCGCTGTCCGGGAACTGACGGCGCGCGAAGTCGACGTCGAGGTTCGGTGCGTCAGCCAAGGCGGGTCCTCTGGTGCTTGTGCTTGCGGTGTTGGAGGGCAGGGTATGGGCCGGGCCGGGGGCCGTCAATGCGCTGGCCGGCCCGAGGATTCGGGGGTATCTTTCGAGGCGGTGCGAACCCCGGCTCATGAAGAGACGGCGGATGATGGACGAGCATATCGACAAGGTCGACGGCGCCCCTCCCGTGCCCAGGCAGGACACGGACGACGAGCCGCGCCAGGACGGCACGCCGAAGCCCGAGGAAAGGGCACGGTTCGTCGTCCTGCGCCTCGCCCAGTTCATCCGCGAGGGGCGGACCCTGGCCGAGGGCATGCCCTTCCGCCAGTGGCAGCAGATGGCCGAGGTGGAGATCACCAATGCCGTCATCGACGCCGAGAACAGCCGCCAGAAGGACGACGTGGTCACCAAGCGGTTTCTGTTCACCATCGCCGCGGCGCTGGTGACCATCGGTTTCTGGGGCACCGCCTATGCCTTTGAACGGGCCGCCGCCGCCGCCGTCGGCCTGATTTGCGGGGCGGCCGGGTTGGCGCTGTTCGCGGTGGCCGGCGAATGGCGCCTGCGCAAGTTCATGCGCCGCAGGAAGGCGCGCAAGCTGACAGCGTCGCTGAGAAGGGTGGAAGTCCTGATGCGGCGCATCAGGGCCATGGAGCGCGAGCTCGACAAGCGCCACAAGGCGGTCAGCAAGGAGCTCCGCGAAGAGCTCAAGCAGGATTACCACACCGCCCGCAAGAAGCTGCTCAAGGGCCTGCGGGGCTCAGAAGCCGAGGCGCCGGACGAGCAAACGCCACACTCCGTCGAATCGTTCGAACCGAAGAAGTAGACGCCGGGAATCGCTGCCGGGCCCGGTACCCGCACGGCCAAGGCTGGCGCGGTGCCGGCGACGCCGCTATCCTTGCCCGAAACCACGGATTCCAGAGCCGCGAGAGGATCGCCATGCCCGCCAAGTTCGACAAGTCCAAGCTGCCCAGCCGCCACACCACATCGGGGCCGGAGCGCGCGCCGCACCGCGCCTTCCTCTACGCCATGGGACTGACGACGAAGCAGATCGCCCAGCCCCTGGTCGGCGTCGCCACCTGCTGGAACGAGGCGGCGCCCTGCAACATCGCGCTCGGCCGCCAGGCGCAGGCGGTGAAGCTTGGCGTCGACAAGGGCGGCGGCACGCCGCGCGAGTTCACCACCATCACCGTGACCGACGGCATCGCCATGGGACATTCGGGCATGAAGTCATCGCTGGTGTCGCGCGAGGTCATCGCGGATTCGGTGGAGCTCACCATGCGCGGCCACGGCTACGACGCGCTGGTCGGGCTCGCCGGCTGCGACAAGTCGCTGCCCGGCATGATGATGGCCATGGTGCGCCTCAACGTGCCCAGCGTCTTCATGTACGGCGGCACCATCCTGCCGGGCCGCTTCAAGGGCCGCGACGTGACCATCGTCGACGTGTTCGAGGGCGTCGGCCAGCATTCCGCGGGCAAGATGTCGGATCGCGACCTCCTGGAACTGGAGAGCGGTGCCTGCCCGTCGTCCGGCGCCTGCGGCGGCCAGTTCACCGCCAATACCATGGCCTGCGTCTCCGAGGCCATCGGCCTGGCGCTGCCCGGCTCGGCGGGGGCGCCGGCGCCCTACGATTCGCGCGACGCCTACGCCGAGACCTCGGGCGAGGCGGTGATGAACCTGCTCGCCAAGGGCCTCCGCCCGCGCGACATCGTCACGGCCAAGTCCCTGGAAAACGCCGCCACCGTGGTCGCCGCCACCGGGGGTTCGACCAACGCCGGGCTGCATCTTCCGGCCATCGCCAACGAGGCGGGGATCGATTTCTCGTTGTTCGACGTGTGCGAAATCTTCAAGCGCACGCCCTACATCGCCGACCTCAAGCCGGCCGGCAAGTACGTCGCCAAGGACCTTTTCGAGGTGGGCGGCGTCGGCATCGTGCTCAAGACCCTGCTCGACAACGGCTACATCCACGGCGACTGCGTCACGGTGACCGGGCGCACCATCGCCCAGAACCTGAAAGGCGTGAAGTTCCCGGCCGGCCAGGACGTGGTGCGGCGCGCCGATGATCCCATCTCGCCGACCGGCGGCGTCGTCGGCCTCAAGGGCAATCTGGCGCCGGACGGTGCCATCGTCAAGATCGCCCACATGGCCGATCCCACCTTCGAGGGCCGGGCGCGGGTCTTCGATTGCGAGGAGGACGCCTTCGCCGCCGTCCTCGGGCGCAAGATCAAGAAGGGCGAGTGCATCGTCATCCGCTACGAAGGCCCCAAGGGCGGCCCCGGCATGCGCGAGATGCTGTCGACGACGGCGGCGATCTCGGGCATCGGCATGGATAACGTGGCGCTGATCACCGACGGGCGGTTTTCCGGCGGCACGCGCGGCTTGTGCGTCGGCCACATCGGTCCCGAGGCGGCGGTGGGCGGCCCCATCGGGCTCCTCAAGAACGGCGACATCGTCAAGATCGACGCCAACGCCGGCACCATCGACGTCAAGCTCACCAAGGCCGAGCTGGCCAGGCGCCGCAAGGCCTGGAAGCCGCGCCGGAGCGATTTCCAGTCGGGCGCGCTGTGGCGTTACGCCCAGACCGTGGGCAGCGCCCTCGACGGCGCCGTCTGCCACCCCGGCGCCAGGGCCGAGACCCACGTGTATGCAGATCTTTAGGCCAGTAAGAGGATCCGGTGAGCGAGCCTATCCACGACGGTGGGTGCCTGTGCGGTGCCGTACGCTATAGGGCGGTGGGCGAGCCTCTGTGGGTGGCCCACTGCCATTGCGAAAGTTGCCGCAAGGGAAGCGGCGCGGCGATGCTGACCTGGGTCGGGCTCCTGCAGGACCAGTTTACGTGGACGGCGGGCGCGCCCGTCCGTTTCGAGTCCTCGCCCGGCGTCAGGCGCGCTTTCTGCGCCGCCTGCGGCACGCCGCTCACCTACGAGGCCGTGCGCATCGCCGACGAGGTCCACGTCACCGCCGGCACCCTGGACGATCCGGCGAGCGCGCCGCCGACGCTGCACGTTTGGTGGGAGGAGCGGTTGTCGTGGCTGCACACCGACGACGGCCTGCCCAAATTCGCCAAGCGGGCGCGTGGCGCCGATCCGGTAGCCTGAAGCGGGCTCTATTCGGCGGCCGCTGATTCGGCGCCGCCTTCCTCGAGCAGCGCCACCACCTCGTCGGTGGTTCGTACGTCCCCGAAAAGCTCGCAAAAGGTCCCCAACGCCGCGTTGTGGGTATCGTCGCTCAAGGCGGCGTTGGCGTCCGATACCATCAGCACCTTGTAGTTGAGCATCATGGCATCGAGCGCCGTCGTCAGGCAGCACACGTTGGTCAACGTGCCGGTGATCATGACCGTGTCGATGCCGCGTTCGCGCAGGATGGCGTGCAGGTCGGACGATCCTTCTATGAAAGCGCTGAAGCGGCGTTTCTCCACCTTGAGGTCGTCGGCGCCGACATCGAGTCCGGGCCACAGCCGGTGGCCGTGGTGGCCGGCGCTCAGGCAGTCCAGCTCTTCCAGCCCGCGCTCGCCGGCCTTGACGAAATCGTAGAAGACCGACCAGCCTTGCAACTGATCGCGGTCCTGTGTCATTTGCAGCCACACGACGTTGGCGCCTTCGCTTCTCGCCGCATGGGCGAGCCGGTTGACGTTGGCCACGATGTCGCGGGCCTCTGGCGTTTCGCAGGCCTGCCCCTCCTCGAGGAAGAAGTTCTGCATGTCGACGACGACGAGGGCGGCGCGCCCCGGCGCGATGCCGTCGAACAGGTGCCGCTTGCCGCGCGCCCTGGTGACGCGCTCGATGACGTCGGCGGGAATGTGTGAATTGTGCATGGGTGCCTCTCACTCTAAGCGCCGTTGTCGTGGCGAATTCGCCAAACGCATTCCAGGGAACTGTATCCGCTGCGGCTGGCGCCGAAAACACCCGATTTTATCGGGGAGGATTTCGCGTCCGCGCTCAAGGGCTGTATAATAAACCTCAGCGCGCGTTGGGCAACGGCACGAGACCGGAATCAAGGACACGCCCATGGGTGCCGCGAAATATTCAAGGATGATCGGTTGCTAGAACGCGCGCGCGTCGATGTTAGGATGAGCAGATGTACGTTCGTCTGGTTGTTATGACGCTGGCTGTCTCCTTCATGGTCGCCCTTGTCCCGGATGGGAAGGCCGCCGAATGCGGGGCGCTTCCCCTGGTGGCGTGGTGGGGCTCGAACAAGCACTCGGAGGTCATAGCGACGGTGAACAAGAAAAACGGCGGTGACTGGAACGGTTATATCGACAGATGGGAGAACTACCAATCCAAGATGCAGGGGATCCTGGGCAAGAACGGCGTCGTCGAGGTCAAGAAATTCGGGGTCAAGATGAAGGGGGCGTCACTTTCCGACTACGTCCGGAAAATCGGGACACGGATCACGGTCCTGCGTTGCTTGCAGAGCCAGGAGTCGAAGGGCGGGTCCGCGAAAAAAGTGGAGGCCTCCAAGCTGACTCCCGCCGCCCAGGCCGACTATGAAGCCGGCCTCGTCGCGTCCCGCCAGGGCGACTACGCGACGGCTTCGCGGAAGTGGACACCGCTGGCCGAGCAGGGAGACGCCGCCTCCCAGTATGAGCTCGGCACCCTGTACGCGAAAGGCCGGGGCGTGCCCAAGGACAACGCCAAGGCCGCGGCATGGTTCGCGAAAGCCGCCGTCCAGGGGCATGACAAGGGCCAGAAAAGCCTCGGCGACATGTACAGGAAGGGCAAGGGCGTGCCAAAGGACGCCGCGCAGGCGGTGAAGTGGTACCGGGAAGCGGCCCTGCAGGGCAACGCCTTGGGCCAGAAAAACCTGGGCGACATGTACCGCAAGGGCCGCGGCGTTACCCGCGACCGCGCCGAGGCCCTGAAATGGTACCGGGAATCCGCCAACCAGGGCGAAGCCTGGGGCCAGCTCAGCCTTGGCCGCATGTACGAGATGGGGTGGGGGGGCGTATCCAGGGATTTTGCGGAGGCCGTGAAGTGGCACCGCAAGGCCGCCGTGCAAGGGAACGCCAAGGCCGCCTACAGGCTCGGCCTGATGTACGAAAGGGGCACTGGAATCGCCCAGGACGCCACCCAGGCCCGGAAGTGGTATGGCCAGGCAGCGGATGAGGGATTGGCCTCCGCCGAGAAAGCCCTGCGCCGATTGGAAAAAACCCGAAAATAGGCGGGCCGGAACCAGGTTTCGGGGCGCGTAACTCGCGGACGAAAGGTGGACGCATGAACTTCGGATATATCTTCGACAAGTCGCTACGGATTTGGCCGGACAAGGAGGCCTTGATCTACGGCGCGCACCGCGTCACCTACGCCGCGCTCGAGGACCGCACCAACCAAGTCGCCAACGGCCTCAAGGCGCTCGGCGTCGGCAAGGGCGATCACGTCGCCATCCTCGTCAAGAACGATCACCGTTTCGCCGAAACGCTCCTGGGGGCGCTGCGCACCGGCGCCTCGGTCACCCCGACCACGACGCGGGCCCATTACAACACGCTCGTCCACATCATGGCCGACTGCGGAGCCAGGGTGCTGTTCGCGTCCTCCGACTTCGTGGAAGAAGCGCCCAGGCTGGGCAATGAGGTCGCCAACCTCGAGCACGTCTTGCTCATGGACACGCCGGCGGAAGGGGCCGTCGATTACGACCAGTGGCTCGCCGGGCAGTCGACGCAACGGGTGGAGACCGCCGTCGAGGACACCGACATCGCCTATATCGCCTATACGTCGGGCTCGACCGGGGTTCCCAAGGGTGTGCTCCTGACCCACGCCGCCGTCGAATGGGCGGCCCGCGATCTGCGCCGGGCGCTGCTTTACGGGCCCGACGAACGGTGCCTGTTGGCGGTGCCCATGTTCCACGCCAACGGCATGTTCGCCGGCCTCTTCTCGATGCTGGAGTGCGGCGGCTCGGTAGTCATCCTCCACGATGTCGATCCGGTGGAGATGATCCGCGCCATCGCCCGCGAGAAGTGCACCTACACCACCGGCGTACCCGCAATGTACAAGCTCATGCTGCGCGAGGATGAGGAGCTCGCCGAAAACGACTGTTCGAGCCTCGAGTTCGTCATCTGCGGCTCCTCGGAGGTGCCCGAGGACCTGCTCGCCGAGTTCACCCAGCGCATGGCGCCCATGCTCGAGGCCTATGGTCTCACCGAGTGTAGTTTCGTGTGCACCAACCCGCGCTGGGGTATCACCAAGCAGGGCACCACCGGCCTGCCCTATCCCGGCATCGAGCTGCGCGTCGTCGACCCCGAGGATCCGTCAAAGAATGTGCCCGAGGGCGAGATGGGGGAGCTGTTGATCAACAGCCCGGGCAATCTCGTCGGCTATCACAACCTGCCGGACGTGACGGCGGAGCGCTTGTTGCCCGGGAACTGGCTGAGGACGCACGACATCGTGCGCGCCGACGAAGACGGCTACATCGAGATTGTCGGCCGCCAGGACGACCGCATCGCCTGCGCCGGCGAGATGATCTACCCCAAGGAGGTGGAGAACGTGCTCATGGAGCACCCCAACGTCTCCGACGTCGCCGTCGTGCCCATGCCCGACGACGTCAAGGGCGAGGTCCCCGTCGCCTTCGTCGTCGAGAAGAAGCCCGGCCTCTTGACGGCCGACGAGTTGAAGCAGTTCTTTTTCGAGCACGGCGCGGCGTACACCCATCCGCGCAAGGTCTTCATCACCGACGCGCTGCCGCTCACCGGCGCCAAGAAGGTGGACCGCATCGCCCTCAAGGAAATGGTCCTGAACGACGTGGCCTGAGGGCGCGGCAAAGGCGCCATCCCGGTTTGGGTCGCCGGGGCGACGCGCCGCTTACTCCGGCTCGAGGGTGCGGATTTCGCCCTGCAGCTCCAACGTTTCCAAGAGCACCCCGTGCATCGACGACGGTCTCAACCAGTTGCCGATGAGCTTGTCGGGCAGAAGGTTCGTACACGGTGTGCCGGGCGGGAACTCGTAGGGTTCTTCCAACAGCCACTCGGCGCCCGCCTGGCGCCACTCCTCCATGATTTCGCGCAGGTTGTCGACCCTCAGCACGATGGAGTAGATCCCCTGGCCGCGCTTATCCAGATACCGGCCGACGGGCGAGTCTGGTTCGGTCGGCGCGATCAGCGAGAGCCAACCGCTGTCTCCCGTCGGCATGGACACGTCGGTGAGCTGGGTGGGTGGCTCCGGAACGTGGACCGGCGGATACTTTGTCAATCCCAACTTGCGGTATCGTTCGACCGCTTGGTCCAGATCGTTGACGGCGAGGTTTATGGTCAGCATTTCGAGGACTTTTCCCATGGCGTAGGATTCTCCCGACAATCGCATGTCACCGCGCATCTCATGCGCTTCGCAAGTCCGTCCGAAGCTAGGTTGGCGACAGTGCCTCTCCCTTGACTTTTGTCAATTGGAGGCGCCCGGAATGGTTATAGAATCGAAGGTGACTGAGCGCTCAGAATTTACAGGAAATTCAGCCATGACCCTGCCCGGCGAGAAGCAATTCCCCAACCTGTTCCAGGAGGCCCAGTTCGCGGGATTCAAGCTGGCCAACCGCATCAAGTTCGGCGCCTGCTGCGTCTCCAACTTCAACGACCGCGACGGCTTCATCTCGCCGCGCGAGCTGGCCCGCACCAAGGTCATCTCCGAGACCGGCTGTGGCATGATCACCAACCAGGGCGCCTATCCGGACCCCCTCGGCGAGGGCAAGGGGTACTTCAGCCAGATCGCCCTCTACGACGACAAGTTCATGCCCCAGTTCGAGGAGATCGCCGGCTACATCCACGACGCCGGCGCCATGGCCATCCAGCAGATCCTGCACGCCGGCCGCTACGGTGGCATCGACATCGGCTATTGCGTCCAGCCCTCGACGGTGCCTCAAACCCTGCCCCACTTCCGGCCACCGCGCGAGATGTCCAAGGAGCAGATCCACGAGTGCATCCGCCAGCACGCCGATGCCTGCGAGCGGGCCATCCGCTGCGGCTACGACGGGGTCGAGGTGACCAGCTTCATGGGCTACCTGCTGGCCAACTTCCTGAGCAGCTTTACCAACAAGCGCACCGACGAGTACGGCGGCTCGGTGCGCAACCGTGGCCGCTTCATGGTCGAGCTGATCGACGAGATCAAACAGACCATCGGCGACAAACCGCTGATCATCCGCCTCAACGGCGCCGAGCTCATGGACAAGTGGGGCTGCAATTCGGAGGACGAGTGTTTCGAGCAGATCCAGATGGCGGCCGACGCCGGGGTCGACATGATGAGCATCACCGTCGGCTGGCAGGAGGCTCCCGAATCCTCCATCGGCCGCGACGTGGCGCCGGGCCATTGGAACCGCCTGGCGGCGCGCTGCAAGAAGATGCTGCCCGACCTGCCCCTGGCCTTCGGCGTGCGCCTGCCCGACCCGGAGATGGCCGACAAGTGCATCGCCGACGGCGAATTCGATTTCTGGGAGGTCTGCCGGCCCCTGCTGGCCGATCCCCAGATGGTGCACAAGGCGCGCCAGGGCCGGCTCGACGAGGTGCGGCGCTGCGTCGGCTCCCTCAACTGCCTGTCGCGGCTTTTCCGGGACCTGCCCTACACTTGCACCATGAACCCGACGCTGGGCCACGAGTACGAGCCCGAATACAGCATCACGCCGGCGGTCACCAAGAAGCGCGTCATGGTCGTCGGCGCCGGCCCGGCGGGCCTGGAATGCGCCATCGCCGCCCACAAGCGGGGCCACGAGGTCACGGTCTATGAAAAGAGCGACCGCGTCGGCGGCGCGCTGCGCGGCTACGCCGAGCACGACCTGGCCAACAAGGATGATCTGCGCTCGGTGATCGCCCAATACGAGGTGGTGATCGCTCGCCTCGGCATCGAGGTCAAGCTGAATACCGAACCGACGCCCAAGATGATGCGCACGCTCTTGCACCAATATGACGTGGTGGTGCTGGCCACCGGCGCCAGCACCGACACCGGCGCCCTGCCCGAAGCGGAAGACGGCGCCCCCGTGGTCGACGCTCTCGATATCGCCGTCAACGGCGCCGAAGTCGGCAACAAGGTAGTGGTCGTCGGCGGCAACAAGGTGGGCCTGACCGTCGCCGAGTCCCTGAGCCAGCGGGGCCACGAGGTGATTATCGTCGAGCGTGGGAAACGCGTCGCCGACGATGTCTCGCCGACCTGGAAGTGGCGCCACAAGGCCTGGATCGAGGAGCTCGGTATCGAGTCCGTCACCGGCGTCCGCGTCGCGGCGCTGACCGGCGCCGGCGTGACGGTGATGAACGGGGACGGCTCGGAACGCACCATCGCCGCCGATTCCATCGTTCTCGCCGGGCCGCGCCGGCCCAACCAGGAACTCTACAATGACTTCCTGTGGATGGTCGACGAGATCTACATGGCCGGCGACGTCCACGCGCCACGTGACCTCACCCAGGCCATCCACGAAGGATACCGCCTGGGGTGCCGGATCTAGGGCCGATGAAGGACACGGCGATCAGCGAGGGTGCCCGGCGGGGCATGGCCGACGCGGCCGGCTGGCAGGCCGTCCTCGACCGCAACCGCGCCCTCTTCGCGCCGCTCAGCGATGGGGCGCGCATCGGCTTGGTGTCGCGCGGCGGCGCCGACGGGCCGGTGTCCGATCTCGACGGGCCCATGCTGGTGTGGGCCGTGACGCGCCAAGGCGCGCGCGCCGAGGCGGCGGCATTTTCGGGATTCCAGGAGGCCGGCGTCGATCTTTTGCTGGTTGCCGACGACGCTATTCTCGCCGGACTCCACGCCCGGCTCGCCGACGACGCGTTGCCCGACCTGGTCAAGCGAATCAACCGCAAGGAAGTGGCGGTCTTTTACCTGCGTGCCCGCGGCGAACTCGACGACCTGGGCTACGAGGAGCTGTTCGACGAATTGGGCATCAGCTTCATGGGGGCCTGCCGGTAACACCGGGGGCGTAGAGAGGCGTTGGACATGGTGGTCTTCTACAATCCCCAGGGCGCGCCCGAGCTGGCCTGCAACGAGTGCGGCTGCCGCTGGTACGACCGCATGACCAACACGTGTTACGACTGCGGCACCGAGGTGTCGGACGCCGAAGTGGCGGCCTTCGAGAAGGCCCTCGAGCAGCACTACGAGAAGACCGGCAACCGGCCCTGAGAGCAGCCGGCCCGCCGGCGCCTATTCGTCGCGCTCGCCCCGATGGCGGGGCAGGCCGTCGGCCATGTGCGCCCACGGGATGCGGCTGGAGTCCCAGATGTGGTCCCTGGGCCGAACCGCGCCCGGCTTGTCGAGCGAGCCCGCCGCCACGTCCACCTGATGGGCGCTTTCCACGTGAACGAAGGTCAGGGTGCCGCCGCAGGCGCTACAGAAGGTGCGCTCCGCCTTGTCGGTGGCCCAATAGGCGGCGGGCGCGCCCTCGGTGAAGGCGAAGGCATCCTTGGGGAACGCCGCCCAGGTGACGAAGGCGGCGCCGCTTTCCTTTTGGCAGAGAGTGCAATGGCAGTGGGTGACGACCAGGGGCTCGGCGGTGGCGCGGTAGCGCACGGCACCGCACAGGCACCCTCCGGTATGCTCAGCCGCCATCTTCCAGCTCGCACCAGACCGGGGTGTGGTCGGAGGGTTTTTCCTTGTTGCGCGGGCCGCGGTCGACGCCGCTGGCGCTCAGGCGGTCGGCGGCCTGGGGCGACAGCAAAAGGTGGTCGATGCGCAAGCCGTTGTCCTTCTGCCAGGCGCCCCCCTGGTAGTCCCAGAAGGTATAGAGGTGCGATTGCCGATTGAACACGCGCAATGCGTCGGTCAGCCCCAGGAAAACCAGCTCCCGGTAGCGCTGCCGGGTCTCGGCGCGGCACAGCGCGTCGTCGGCCCAGCCCTCGGGGTCGTAGAGGTCGTCGTCGGTGGGGCAAACGTTGTAGTCGCCGCCGAGCACGATGGCGTCCTCGGTCTCCAGCAGGCGCCGGGCGTGGGCGGTGAGACGCTCCATCCAGGCCAGCTTGTAGGGGTACTTCGGCCCGTCCACCGGGTTGCCGTTGGGCAGGTAGATGGAGGCGACGCGCACACCGCCGGTGATGGCCTCGATATAGCGCGCCTGATCGTCGGCGCCGTCGCCGGGAAGGGCGTCGAGGGTTACCTCGATGGGTCGTTTGGAGAGGATGGCGACGCCGTTGTAGGTCTTCTGCCCGGCGACCGCCACGTTGTAGCCGAGCTCGCCGATCTCGAGGGCCGGGAACGTTTCCTCGGTGCCCTTGGTCTCCTGCAGGAGGGCCACGTCGGGCGCCGCCTCGGCCAGCCAGTCGAGGACCCGGGGCAACCTCGCCTTGACCGAATTGACGTTCCAGGTGGCGATCTTGAGCATGGAGAAGCGGCCTTCCCAACGAACCGGGCCGGCGCACCGGCGGGCCCCGTTTTTCTATCAGGTTTCGCCGGATGCCGTCAGATGGAAAACGAGGTGCCGCAGCCGCACACCGACTTGGCGTTGGGGTTCTTCATGGCGAAGTAGGAGGCGCCGAGCTCCTCGACGAAATCGACCTCGGCACCGGCGAGAAGCTCGAGGGAGGCCTCGTCGATCACCACCTTGGCCCCGTTTTCCTCGAACACCCGGTCTTCATCGCCGACGGCGCTGTCGAACGAGAACCCGTACTGGAAGCCGGAGCAGCCGCCCCCGGAGATGGCAACGCGCAGCATGAGGGCGTCGTCGTCTTCCTCCTTGAGGAGGGTGGCGATCCTTCCCGCCGCGCTGAGCGATATGCTCACCCGGCGTTGGCCGGCGTCGGTCGCGGTTTGGCTCATTCCCGCTCCCTTCCGAGACTCCGTATTAGAGAAGTCTCATATTAAACTAATTTAACTCTTATGTAATCCCCCGGCGGCGATTGTCAAACGAGCCCGCAAAGTTCCGTTGCCTGTGCACCTTCCGCCGAGTAATTTTCCGCCATGACCGCCGCGTACACTCCGGCGCCCTACGCCTGCCGTCCCGAAGACAGCCGCGGCCGCCGCCATTGCGAACCGGAAAGCCCGACGCGGACGTGCTTCCAGCGGGACCGCGACCGCATCATCCACTCCGCGGCCTTCCGCAAGCTCGCCTACAAGACCCAGGTCTTCGTCAACCACGAGGGCGACTTCTTCCGCACCCGGCTCACCCATTCGCTGGAGGTAGCCCAGATCGCGCGCTCGGTGTGCCGCTACTTGCGTCTCGACGAGGACCTGGCCGAGGCCCTGGCCCTGGCCCACGACCTTGGCCACCCGCCCTTCGGTCACGCCGGCGAGGACGCGCTGAAGGAGAAGATGGAACCCTTCGGCGGCTTCGACCACAACGCCCAGTCGCTGAGGGTGGTGACCCACCTCGAGGAACGCTATCCCCACTTCGCCGGACTAAACCTTACCTGGGAGACCCTGGAAGGGGTGGTCAAGCACAACGGCCCGCTCACCGGCGAAGGAACCGCCGCCGCCATTCCCCGGGTGATCGCCGATTACGTCGCCGGGGACGACCTGGAAATCGATACCTACGCCGGCGCCGAGGCCCAGGTGGCGTCGCTTTCCGACGACATCGCCTACAACAACCACGATATCGACGACGGGCTGCGCGCCGGGCTGTTCAGCGTCAAGGACCTCGCCGACGTTCCCCTGGTCGGCCCGATTTTTGCCGAGGCCCGCGCCGCCCATCCCGACCTGGAGGAGCCGCGGCTTATCCACGAGGCCGTGCGTCGCCTGATCGGCGCCATGGTCGATGACCTGATCGGCGAGACCGCAAGCCGGCTCGCCGACGCCGCGCCCGGGTCCTCCGCCGATGTGCGGCGGCTCGGCGTGCCGGTGGCGGCGTTCTCGGAGGTGATGCGAAACAACGACCGCGCCTTGAAGGAATTCCTGTTCGAGAACATGTATCGCCACTACAAACTCAACCGC
This sequence comes from Rhodospirillales bacterium, assembly GCA_030744625.1. Taxonomy (GTDB): domain Bacteria; phylum Pseudomonadota; class Alphaproteobacteria; order Rhodospirillales; family JASLQF01; genus JASLQF01. The sequence goes on along the minus strand of JASLQF010000057.1, from coordinate 11,769 downwards.
ATGACCAGCAAGGCGCGCCGCGTGGTGCGGGAAATCTTTGCGTTGCTCGTGGTCGAGCCCGAATGCCTGCCCACCGACTGGCGGCGCCGGGCCGAGGGATCCGGCACCAAAGCCACCGCCCAGCTCGTCGCCGACTACGTCGCCGGCATGACCGACCGCTTCGCCATCGACGAGCACCGGCGGCTCTTCGACCTCGACGCGAGAACGCCATGAACGTCTTCAACCGCTTTCGCGACGAGGTGGTGGGGATTGTTGCCGACATGGCCGGCGAGGGCCGCCTCCCACAAGGCCTGGATTGTTCCCGCGTCAGCGTCGAGCCGCCGCGCGAGGCGGCGCACGGCGACCTGACAGCCAACGCCGCCATGGTGCTGGCCAAGGCGGCGGGGATGAAGCCGCGCGACCTCGCGGAACTCCTGGCCGAACGCCTGGAGGGGCTGGAAGGTATCGCCGGGGCCGAGGTGGCGGGCCCCGGATTCATCAACATGCGTCTCGACGCCGAGCTGTGGCATGGGTGCCTCGCCGACGTCCTGAGGACGGGCACGGCCTACGGCGATTCGTCGATCGGCGGCGGCGCGCCGGTCAACGTGGAGTTCGTATCCGCCAATCCCACCGGGCCGCTGCACGTCGGCCACGGCCGCGGCGCCGTGTTCGGCGACGCCCTGGCGGCGCTTCTGGAGAAGGCGGGCTACGATGTCACCCGCGAATACTACATCAACGACGCCGGCGCCCAGGTCGAGGTCCTCGCCAAGTCGGCGGCGGCGCGCGCCGGCGAGGCCCTGGGCACCGGGGAACTCGACGCGGCGGCCATGGAAGGCCTCTATCCGGGCGACTACCTGAAGCCGGTGGGGCGCAAGCTGGCCGAGCGTATCGACGCCGCTCGGCTCGACGCCGACGACGCCGAGAACCTGGAGTTCCTAATCCGCTTCGCCACCGACGAGATGATGGACCTCATCCGCGGCGACCTGCGGGCGCTCGGCGTCAGCATCGACGTGTTCACCTCGGAACGCGATCTGGTCGAGCGCGGCGCCGTCGACGACGCCTTGAGGTTCCTCGATGAGCGGGACCTGGTCTACACCGGCGTCCTCGAGCCGCCCAAGGGCAAGCAGGCGCCCGAGGACTGGGAGCCCCGGCCGCAAATGCTTTTCCGCGCCACCCGATTCGGTGACGACGTGGACCGGCCGCTCAAGAAATCGGACGGCACGTGGACCTATTTCGCCACCGACATCGCCTATCACCTGGACAAGTACCGGCGCGGTTTCGCGAACCAGATCGACGTGTGGGGCGCCGATCACGGCGGCTACGTCAAGCGCATGCGCGCCGCGGTCAAGGCGGTCTCGGAAGGCGCCGCCGATCTCGACGTCAAGCTGTGCCAGATGGTGAAGCTCCTGGAGGCCGGCGCGCCGGTGAAGATGTCGAAGCGTGCCGGCGCCTTCGTGACCCTGACCGACGTCATCGATCGGGTGGGCAAGGACGTGGTACGCTTCATCATGCTGACCCGGGGAAGCGACGCGACGCTCGACTTCGACCTCGCCAAGGTGACCGAGCAATCGCGCGAAAACCCTGTCTTCTACGTGCAGTACGCCCACGCCCGCGTGTGCTCCGTCCTGCGCCATGCCGCCGAAGAGTTCGAGGCGACGGAACTGGTGCCGGAATCGTTGGCGGCGGCGCCCCTGACCCGCCTGGCCGACGCAGCCGAGATCGACCTGATCAAGGCCATGGCGGATTGGCCGCGGCTCGTGGAGAGCGCCGCCCAGGCGCACGAGCCGCACCGGGTGGCGTATTACTTGGGAGATCTGGCGGCCCGTTTCCACGCCCTTTGGAACAAGGGCAAGGACGACGCCCGGCTGCGCTTCCTGTTGCCCGAGGACCGCGGGCTGACCCTGGCCCGGCTGGCCCTGGTGCAAGGCGTCGCCCTGGTTATCGCGTCCGGCCTCAATGTCCTGGGGGTGACCCCGCTCGAGGAATTGCGGTAATGGCCGCCGAGGAAAGCGGCGGCGGGCTCGGCGAGACACCGGAGCCGCCGGAATTCGAACCCATGAGGCAGCCGCGGCCGGGAAGGCGGTGGAAGCTGCGCCTGTTCCTTCTGTTCCTCGTGCTGGCGGTGGGGGGCGCGGGCGCCGGCTGGGTCTATCTGGATGACCTGTTTCCGCCCGACGACTCGTTTGAAACGCCCTTGATCCGTGCCGACGCCAGCCCGGTGAAGGTGCGTCCGATCAGCCCGGGCGGCATGGACGTGCCGAATCGGGACAAGCTCGTCTACGGTCGCATGGAAGATGGCGAACAGGCGCCCAGTGTCGAGCGTCTGTTGCCGCCGCCGGAGACGCCGCTGCCGCCTCCCGGCAGCGCCGCCCCGGCGCCCGAACCCGAGACCACGGGCGGGGGCGCCGAAGAAGTGGCATCAGGGGTGGCGCCGGCAAGGGAAGTGGCGCCACCTCCGGCTGTACCCGCCGCGCCACCTCCGACTGCGGCGGTGGCCGCCGCGCAACCTCCGCCGGCGGTGGCCGCCGCGCCGCCGGCTCCGGCACCGCCGCCGCCCGAGCCGGTGGTGCGAAGGGAGGCGCCCAAGAAGCCGTTCAAGGTGCAGCTCGGTGCCGTGCGCTCACCGCAACGGGCCAGCCAGGAGTGGGAACGGCTGCGCCGCAAGCATGGAGACCTTCTGCGCCGCATGGAGCTGTCCGTCACCAAGGCCGACCTGGGGGGCGAGAAGGGGGTCTTCTACCGCATGCGGGCCGGCCCCATCGCCGACGTGGCCACGGCGCGCGACATCTGCGCCAAGCTCGCTATACGCAAAGTGGGATGCCTGGTTGTCCTCCCCGGAGAATAAGGCCCCCCGGCACCGCGCCCGTGCCGCCATCCTGGGCTGCGGCGGGCCGGTCCTGAGCGATGCCGAGCGGCGATTCTTCCGGGACGCCGATCCTTTGGGATTCATTCTTTTTGCGCGCAATTGCACGGACCCGGACCAAGTGCGGAACCTGGTCGCCGAACTGCGCGATTGCGTGGGGCGCGCCGACGCTCCCGTGCTTGTCGACCAGGAAGGTGGGCGCGTCGCCCGGCTGGGGCCGCCCCACTGGCGCGCCGCGCCGCCGGCCCGGCGCTTCGCCGAGATCGCCGGGCACGACCGCGACCGGGCGATCGAGGCGGCGCGCCTCAACGCCCACCTTATCGCCGCCGAACTTTTCCAGCTCGGCATCACCGTCAACTGTGCGCCGGTCCTCGACGTCGTCCAGCCGGACGCCCATCCAATCATCGGCGACCGCGCCTACGGGGGCCGGCCGGAGATGGCGGCGCTCCTGGGATGGGCGGTCTGCGAGGGACTCCTCGACGGTGGCGTCATGCCGGTGATCAAGCACATTCCCGGCCACGGTCGCGCCACGGCCGACAGCCACGAGGCCCTGCCCGTGGTGGAGGCGCCGCTCGCCGATCTCGATGCCGTCGATTTCGCGCCGTTCCGGGCGCTCAACCACATGCCCTGGGCGATGACCGCCCACGTCGTCTACCGGGCCATCGACCCCGACAGGCCGGCCACCACGTCGGCGCCGGTGATCGCCGAGGCGATCCGCGGCGCCATCGGCTTCGACGGTGTGCTGCTCTCCGACGACATTGCCATGAAGGCGCTGGATGGGGACATCGGCCGGCGCGCCCGGGCGGCCCTCGCCGCGGGGTGCGACGTCGTGCTCCATTGCAGCGGCGAACTCGCCGACATGGAGAGCGTGACGGCGGCCACCGGCCCTCTCTCCGACGCGGCGCTGGATCGTCTGGCGCGAGGCGCCGGTAGGTGGCGGGCGCCGGTGGCCTTGAACACGGCGAACGCACTGGCCCGGCTCGACAACCTTTTCGACGACGGCGAGGTGACCGCAAGTGGATGACATCCTTTCCTTCGTGTCGGTGTGGGCCATACCCCTGCTGTTGGCCGTGACCCTGCACGAGGCGGCGCACGGCTGGGTGGCGTGGCGGTTGGGGGACGACACCGCGTATCGCATGGGCCGGGTCACCTTCAATCCGTTCCGCCACATCGACCTTTTCGGCACTATTCTGCTGCCGGGCATACTGCTGTTTATCTCGGGCGGGCGCATGGCATTTGGCTTCGCCAAGCCGGTTCCCGTGATCTTCTCCCGCCTCGGCAGCCCGCGCCGCGACATGGTGCTGGTGGCGGCGGCCGGGCCGGGCACCAACCTGGCGCTGGCCGTGGCGTCGGCGGTCCTGTTGCACGCGGCGCCGTTGCTGGACGGCGAGGCGCGCGAATGGGTCACCCACAACTTGTTCAATTCGGTATGGATCAATCTGTTGCTGTGCGTATTCAACATGCTGCCCCTGCCGCCGCTCGACGGCGGGCGCGTCGCCGTCGGCCTGCTGCCCCGGTATCTCGCCGAGCCGCTGGCCAGACTGGAACGGGCCGGGATATTCATTATTCTCGGGATCCTGTTTATCCTGCCGTGGATCGGTGGCAGACTCGGCCTCGACCTGCATGTCTTTTCCTGGCTCGTGGGTGTCCCGGCGCGGTTTCTGCTCCAGGTCATCTTCGCGGCCGTCGGCGTTTGACGAGGATTTGATGGAAGTCGGTGAGGAATTCGAGGAGGCGCGCCTCATGGGCGTGCCCGAGGACAGTCGGTTCGTCGTCGATATCGAGGGCTATGAGGGTCCCATCGACGTCCTGCTGGCGCTGGCGCGCGAGCAAAAGGTGGACGTCACCCAGATTTCCATCCTGCAGCTGGCCGACCAGTACCTGGAATTCGTGAGCCGCGTCAGGCGCGCAAATCTGGAACTTGCCGCCGACTACCTGGTTATGGCGGCCTGGCTGGCTTACCTGAAATCGCGTCTGCTGCTGCCCGACAGCGGCGCCGAGGACGAACCCTCCGGCGAGGAGATGGCGGAGGCCCTGGCCTTCCAGCTGCGGCGCCTGGAAGCCATGCGCGAGGCCGGCGCGCGCCTCATGGCGCGGCCGCGGCTGGGCAGGGACGTCCTGGCGCGCGGCGCGCCGGAGCGCTTCACCGCCACCACCCGGCCGGTCTACGAGGCAACGCTGTTCGAGCTGCTCAAGGCCTACGGCGACCAGCGGCGGCGCGTCGAGGGGCGCACCCTGCACATCGAGCCGACTGAATACCTGTCCATGGAGGAGGCCCTGAGGAGCCTGCGCGGCGTACTCGGCGGTATCACCGACTGGGAGAGCCTGTGGCGCTTCCTGCCCGCCGGCCTCGGCCCCGATACCCCGTCGCGCTCGGCTTTCGCCTCGACCTTCGCGGCCAGCCTGGAGCTGGCCCGCGAGGGCAAGCTCAAGCTGCGCCAGGACACCGCTTTCGGGCCCATTTACCTGCGCGCCACGGGTGCTGGACGCGGGGCTGGCGGCGGCAACGACGAAGGGCCGGGGGGGAACGGGGAACCATGAGCGACATCGACGGCCGGCACCTGCGGCTCCTGGAAGCCATCCTGTTCGCCTCGGCCGAGGCCGTGAGCGAACGGGAACTGGCGGCGCGCCTGCCCGAGGAGGCGGACCTCGAGGAATTGTTGCGGGAACTCCAGGCCGCCTACGCCGGGCGCGGCGTCAACCTGGCCAAGGCGGGCCGGTCCTGGGCCTTTCGCACGGCGCCGGACCTGGCCGCCTTGTTCACAAGGGAGACCGAGGTGGCGCGCCGGCTGTCGCGCGCCGCCGTCGAGACCCTGGCGGTCATCGCCTATCACCAGCCGGTGACGCGGCCGGAAATCGAGGAAATCCGCGGCGTCGGCCTGAGCAAGGGCACCCTCGACACGCTCTTCGAGGCGGGCTGGGTGCGGCCCAAGGGGCGGCGGCGTACACCGGGCCGCCCGGTCACCTGGGGCACCACGGATGAGTTTCTCGACTACTTCGGCCTGGAAGGGCTCGGCGACCTGCCCGGCATGGACGAGTTGAAGGCGGCGGGGCTCCTCGACGCCCGGCCAGCCCTTGACGCCTATCCGATGCCGGGCGGGCCCGCCGCCAACGCCAACGCCGACGCCGAGGACGCGGCGGCGGACGGAGACCTGGACGCCGACGAACAGCCCGAGCCCCTGGAGCCCGGCGGCGACGGCTGAGAGGGTTAGCGGCGGATAGTGTCTCGGATTGACCTTAATGCGCTGGCCGATAAACGCCGCCGAATTCGCGGAGCAGAATGAGGAGCAATGCCCGATGTCGTTTCTAACGGATATGCCCGACGCCGATTTAAAGATGGTGCTCAGGCGCGAGCCCGATTTGGGCGCGCTTTATGCTGATTATCATCAAATCTTGATGCGCGGGCCCTCGCCGTTCAGCGAAGGCGAGCGCGAGCTGATCGCGGCGTATGTCTCGGGGCTCAACGCTTGCGATTACTGTTATGGCGAACATGCCGGCATCGCCGAGGCCTTCGGCATCGAGGAGGGCCTGATCGGCCAATTGATGGAAGACCTCGAGGCGGCGCCCGTCTCCGACAAGTTCAGGGCGGTTTTGCGCTTCGTGCACAAGCTCAGCCGGGAGTCCAGCAAGATGACGCAAAAAGACGCCGATAGCGTCTATGACGCCGGCTGGAGCCCGCAAGCGCTTTATCACGCCTGCGCCATTTGCGGGGTTTTCACCATGAGCAACCTGCTGATCAGCGGACTGGGCATTCCGGGGCAGACCAAGGAACAGCTCAAGGTAAATGTCGGCCGGTTGACCCGAGATGGCTACAACACCACCGTCGCCTACATTCGAGGCGAGCATGATTAACCGGATTTTTCCCCACAAGCCCCACAAGCATTGTCGCGGCTCATCTCGAGTGGTTGTCAGCTAATCACCTCTGCCCGGCGGCCGGCGTTGCCCCCTGCAAGGCTTTCTGCCATTATCCGCCGACCGAAACCGCGCGAGAACAGGGTGAGAGAACCGACATGGGTACATTCAGTATTTGGCACTGGCTGATCGTCCTGGCCGTGGTCCTCGTCCTATTCGGGGGTGGCGGCAAGATTTCCCGGCTCATGGGCGACTTCGGCAAGGGCCTGAAATCCTTCAAGAAGGGCATGAAGGAGGAATCCGAGGCGGAAGAGCCCGCCAAGCCCGTGGACGAACAAAAGTCCCTGCACTCGGAAACCGCGGACGTCGGCGAAACCCCGCCCCCGAAAGATCAGGCGGCGAACGGCTAGTGGCCCGCGTGGCGCCGTCGGCCGCCGGGAGCAATGAACCGCCATGTTGGACATCGGCTGGCAGGAACTGTTCATCGTCGCGGTTCTTGTCATCATCGTCATCGGCCCCAAGGACCTGCCGGGCGCCATGCGCACGGTGGCGGCCTGGGTACGCAAGGCGCGCTCCCTAGCCCGTGAGTTCCAGGGCGGCCTCGATGACATGATGCGCGAGGCGGAGCTCGACGACGTCAAGAAACAGTTCGAATCGACCAAGGATTTCGATATCGCGGGCGAGATCGAAAGCGCCATCGATCCGGCCGGCGACTTCGCGGACGACCTGGACATGACGGACATCGAAGCGGACCTGGACGCGGCGGCGCGAACCGAGGCCCCCGAGGGCAAGACTCCGGAGAGTACCGACGACGCGGCGGACAACGGGGAAGAGGCGAGGGCCGCCGGCAAGGCGGGCGGCTAGGCGGCGGTGGCCGAGGAAGCCCTGGATCAGACCAAGATGCCGCTGCTCGATCACTTGGTCGAGCTGCGCCGGCGTCTCCTGCGTTCGGTCATCGCCATCCTCGTGCTGTTTTTCGTCTGCTACTACTTCTCCGCCGACATTTACGACTTTCTGGTGCGCCCGCTGGCCGACATCCTCAACGAGCTGGGCGGCGACCGGCGGCTCATCTTCACGGCGCTGCACGAGGCCTTCTTCACGTACATCAAGGTGGCGTTCTTCGCGGCGCTGTTCCTCTCCTTTCCCTTCATCGCCACCCAGATATGGATGTTCATCGCGCCCGGCCTCTACAAGAACGAAAAACGCGCCTTCCTGCCCTTCCTGGTGGCCACGCCGATCCTCTTCTTCCTGGGCGGGGCGCTGGTCTACTACTTCATCTTCCCGCTGGCCTGGAAGTTCTTCCTGAGCTTCGAGGCCATGGGCGGCGGCGGCGATCTGCCCATCCAGCTCGAGGCCAAGGTGGACCAGTACCTGTCCCTGGTCATGCGCCTGATCTTCGCCTTCGGACTCACCTTCGAGTTGCCGGTGCTGATGACCCTGCTGGCGCGGGTCGGCATGGTCGGTTCCGAGGGCATGAAGGCGAAGCGCAAGTACGCCATCGTCCTCGCCTTCGTGGCCGCCGCCATCCTCACGCCACCCGACGTCATCAGCCAGATCGGCCTCGCCCTGCCGACCATCTTGCTCTACGAGATCTCCATCATTTCGGTGCGCATCGTGGAGAAGAAACGAGGTGACGCCGACGATGAGGAAGACGAGGCGGACGACGACGACCTCGACGAGGAAACCGACTTCTCCGCCTGAGCGGCGGCGCTCTTCTCAAACCGGCGCCGAGGCCCTATAAAATCGGGCGGCGCGCCCCCCTGCCAACGGACAGGCCATGTTCGACATCAAGTGGATACGAAAAAACGCCGAGGCCTTCGACGCCGGGTTGGCGCGCCGTGGCGCCGAGCCCGCCGCCGCCGCACTCGTGGAGCTCGACAAGAAGCGCCGCGCCGCGCAGACCCGGGCCCAGGAGATCAAGGCCGGGCGCAACAAGCTGTCGAAGGAGATCGGCAACGCCAAGTCCAGGGGCGAGGACGCCGAGGCGCTGATCGCCGAGGTCTCGCGCTCCAAGGAGGAAGAGGCCGCCGCCGACGCAGAGGCGCGCGGCGCCGCCGCCGCCCTAGAGGAGACCTTGGCCGCCATCCCCAACCTGCCGGCCGACGACGTCCCCGACGGCGCCGACGAGGACTCCAACCGGGAGGAACGGCGCTGGGGCGAGGCCCCGGCCTTCGATTTCCAGCCGCGCGAGCACTTCGACATCGGAGAAAATCTCGGCCTCATGGATTTCGAGCGGGCGGGCCGCATGTCGGGGGCGCGCTTCGTCATCCTCAAGGGCGCGCTGGCGCGCATGGAGCGCGCCCTGGCCTCGTTCATGCTCGACATGCACACTTCCGAGTTCGGGTACACCGAGGTCAACCCTCCCAGCCTGGTGCGCGACGAGGCGTTGTTCGGCACCGGGCAGTTGCCCAAGTTCGGCGACGACCTGTTCCAGACCCAAAAGCTCGACGTGGACCGCCTGAACGAGCACGTGAGCGGGCGCATGGAGGAGTGGGCGGACCGCCGCATGGCGGAGCTGCAGCTCGACAACCTTTCCCCCGCCGAGCAGTTCAAGATGGCCCGCGAGAAGATCTCCGAGGGCGTCAAGATGGACCGTGATCTCACCAGCGAGGCCCTCAGGAGCGGCGCCTTCGAGGACCGCTACTGGCTCATCCCCACCGCCGAGGTGCCCTTGACCAACCTGGTGGCCGGGGAAATCCTCGACGAGGACGCGTTGCCGGGCCGCTTCACCGCCATGACCTGGTGCTACCGCTCGGAGGCCGGCGCCGCCGGCAAGGACACCCGCGGCATGATCCGCCAGCACCAGTTCACCAAGGTGGAGATGGTCAGCGTCGTGCGTCCCCAAGACTCCGACGAAGAGCTGGAACGCATGACGTCGTGCGCCGAGGAAGTGCTGAAGCGCCTCGGCCTTCCTTACCGGCTGGTGACGCTGGCCACCGGCGACATGGGGTTTTCGGCGCAGAAGACCTACGACATCGAGGTGTGGCTGCCCGGGCAAGACCGCTTCCGGGAAATTTCATCGTGTTCCAACTGCGGCGATTTCCAGGCGCGGCGCATGGGCGCGCGCTACCGTTCCAAGGAGACGCGGGAGACCCGTTTCGTGCACACCCTCAACGGATCGGGGCTGGCCGTGGGGCGTACCCTGATCGCCATCCTGGAGAACGGCCAGCGGGCCGATGGCTCGGTCGCCGTGCCCGAGGCGCTCAGGCCCTACATGGGCGGGCTGGAAACGATCGGCGGCCATGCTCGATAAGCCGCTCAACCTCGCCAAGGCGCGTATTCTCATCTCCAACGACGACGGCGTGCACGCGCCGGGCCTGAAGATGCTGGTCCGCGTCACCCGGCGCATGGCCAAGGAGGTCTGGGTGGTGGCCCCCGAGGTCGAACAAAGCGCCGCCAGCCATTCCCTGACCCTGCGCCGGCCGCTGCGCATTCGCCGCCTGGCGGCGCGCCGCTACGCCGTCGACGGCACGCCCACCGACGCCGTCATGCTGGGGCTCCGCCAAATCATGAAGGACAAGCCGCCCGACCTCTTGCTTTCCGGTGTCAACCGGGGCGGCAATCTCGGCGAAGACGTCACCTATTCCGGGACCATCGCGGCGGCCATGGAGGCGACGCTCCTCGGCGTGCCGGCAATCGCCTTGAGCCAGGAGCGCAGCGACGGCAGCCGCACTCGCTGGACGACGGCCGAACACCACCTGGAAAAAGTCGTGGGCCGCCTCGTCTCCGTGCCCTGGCCGCCGGGCGTACTCATGAGCGTGAATTTTCCCGACGTAGCGGCCGGCGCCGTGACCGGCGTCGAGGCGACGCGCGAGGGGCGGCGGCGCGTCGGTACCTGGTTTACCGAAAGCACCGATCCCTACGGGCGCCCCTATTACTGGCTGTCGGGCTGGCGCGAGGCGGAGGATTTCGCCCGTGGCACCGACCTCGCGGCCGTGGCCCGGGGCGCCATATCCGTCACGCCGCTCAGCATGGACCTCACCCACCGGCCTACATTGCGCGTCCTCAAGGGGATTCTGGATTGAGTCCCGAGGCGCGGCGCATCCGGCTAGTCCTCGAACTGCGCTCGGCGGGAATCACCGATACCCGCGTACTGTCCGCCATGGAACGGGTGCGGCGCGAGCTGTTCGTGCCCGAGACGTTCCGCGACCGGGCCAGCGAAGACGTGGCGCTGCCCATCGGACGCCAGCAGACGGTGAGCCAGCCGAGCGTGGTGGCGCGCATGTCCCAGGCCCTGGAGGTCGGGGACCGTGACAAGGTGCTCGAGATCGGTACCGGCTCGGGATACCAGTCGGCGGTCCTCTGCCACCTGTGCCGGCGCCTTTACACCGTCGAGCGCCACCCGGTCCTGTTACGCGAGGCCGAGGCGCGCCTCGCCAAGCTCGGCCTCACCAACGTCACGGCGCGCGTTGGCGACGGCACCGCCGGCTGGCCCGAGCAGGCGCCATTCGACCGCGTCATGGTGACGGCGGCGGGCGAGGACATCCTCGAGGCCTTGCTCGCCCAGGTGGCGGTGGGTGGGATCATGGTGGCGCCGGTGGGCATCGGCGAGCGGGACCAGCGGCTGGTGCGCGTGCGCCGCACCGAGGACGGCGCCGACACCGAGGACCTGGGTGCGGCGCGCTTCGTCCCCCTGGTGGCCGGTGTCGAGCCCGAATGACGCTCGGGCGTTGAAGTCGGAGCTGCCCTCGGGAATAATCCAGACCATGAATACATACGGTGTCGTGACGAGGGTCGCCGGGGCCGTTCTTGTGGCCGGTGCCCTTCTGGCCGAGGCCGGGTGCGGTTGGGTCGAATGGCCGCCGCCCGGTTCCGGGCCGCATTCGGCCAGCCGCCCGCCGGCGGAGCGCCCGCCACCGGCAAGCGATCGCCGCTTCGTCGGCGCCGGCGCCGTCATCGTCGGGCGCGGCGACACCGTCCACGCCCTGGCGCGGCGCCACCGGGTGCCGGTGCGCGCCATCATCGACGCCAACGGGCTGCGGCCGCCCTATCACCTGGCGGTGGGACAGCGCATCGTCCTGCCGCGCGGACGCAGCCACGTGGTGAAGGCCGGCGATACCCTTTACGGGGTGTCG
>JASLQF010000056.1 GCA_030744625.1 Rhodospirillales bacterium | reverse complement strand
CCATCCCCTTCGAGAGATTGGGCGCATCCTCTGTCGCTATGCTGCTCGGGAGCTCGACTTGCTGAAGTGGACCCGAGACGCAGAAGTGGACGGCGACCGAGCTTCCATGCGGGGCTTCGCCAGGGAGCTTCGGCAGCTGGAGAAGGACCGGGCCGAGTTCTTGATGCGAATCGGGCTTTTTTCGGGGATCAAGTTGCCCCTGCGGTCCGAGAAGGATTCCTCGGCCGAGAGAGCTGATTTCCTAATCGACTTGTTCGGCGAGGTGCCAGGTTGGCGAGACGATCCCGCCAACGACGTCGAGTCTCCGGAGCGGGAATCAGCATGAATTCCTCGATCATCTCAGCCAGATTCAGCCATCGCGGGGATCTAGAGCATTGGTTGCGGGAGCTTTCAACGCGTGCAGAGCGTGCTTATGCCCGGGCTCTGACCCAGGGCCAGGAGCGAGAGGCCCGTAGCTTTCAATACGGCATGGGGCGTCTAATCAATCACAATGACCCAGCCCCACTTATCTCTACCCTTTTACTCAAGCGATTTCCGGTGACCATCGACGAGTTCGTCGAAAGCAATGAGTTTCTGGGTCGCCTCGCGGACGTGTGGCCCGAACTTATGCCCGATCTGAAAGCGCTCAATCCCGACGTCTTTGTTGGTGAAAAGCCCTGTCACGAGGCCTTCCTTGGCGGCGCCACGGGCATCGGCAAGAGCACATTGGCCCGCATCACGATCCTCTATCAACTCTATCTTCTGACCTGCCTTCGTGATCCCCACTGGCTTTACGACCTCGATCCCAACACTCGTATCGTCTTTCCTTTGCAGTCTGTCACACCAGACGTTACCCGCCGAGTTCTCTATGAGCCATTGCGGGAGATGTTCGAAGCCATGCCCTACGCTCAACGGCACCTCTCCTGGAACGCGCGCAAGACGGCCGCGCTTGAGCTCGAAGGCGGTATCCATGTGGTTCCCGTGCTGGCCAACGTTGAATCTCTTCTCGGCCAGGCCATCCCGGGCGCGATACTCGATGAAGTCAATTACATGCGCATCGTCGAGAACTCGGTGCGCACGGCAGGACCACGTGGACTCGGAGGACGATATGATCAAGCCGAGGAGCTGTACCGCGAGCTCTCCCAGAGGCGCAAGTCACGGTTTCTCAATCAAGGAGTCTCGATCGGTTGCATCGTCTTGAGCTCGTCGGCCCGGTACCGAGATGACTTTTTGGATCGGCGTATCCGTGAGGTTAACGAAATCGGTCGCGACAATGTGGTCGTGACCCAGCACAAGAGATTTGAAGTTGTGCCTTCACATCGATACTCCGGACAGACATTCAGGGTCCTGGTCGGATCAGAAAGGTTTCGTACCCGTGTCATGGGTGATGATGAGGCGGCACCTCCAGGAGGGCGTGTCGAACAAGTGCCCATAGAATACGAAGACGACTTCCAACGGGATCCCGAATTCGCTCTCCGCCAGATTGTTGGCATTGCCGTCGATAGCATTGCTCCCTTTATTGCCGAACCCGGCAGAATCGTCGAAGCCATCGACCAGGGCGAGGCGTTGGGGCTTGAGCACTGGGTCAACAGCCCGGATGTTAACCTTGGGCGGGACGGCTTCCCACGGTGGCACGAACAAGCCATCCCTTCCGATACCCACGCGCTACGCTTTGCTCATATCGACCTGTCGCGCACCCGCGACGCTTGCGGCATCGCCATCGTCAAGTTCCTCGGCATGACGCGGACAGAAATTCCAGAAACCCCAGACACCTTCCTACATAAGCCGAAGTTTGCGGCGGAGGTCGCGATTTCCATCAAGCCGGACCCGGACAACGAGCTCATTCTCTCCGAACTGCGCCAGTGGTTGATGCAGCCCATCGACCGCTTCGGTCTCGTCGTCCACAGCATTTCCATGGACGGTTATCAATCCGCCGACTCGCTCCAAATATTTAGGCACCGAGGTATCCGGGCGAGTGAGCAGTCCGTCGACAGGACTTCCGAGCCCTACGAATACCTCAAGGAATCTCTTTACGACGGCCGCGTTGCGATGGTCGACAGTCCGACTCTCCGGCGGGAACTGTATCAGCTCGAAAGAAACCCCCACACGGGCCTTGTCGACCACCCGCCTCGTGGTTCCAAAGACGTTGCCGATGCTGTATGCGGGGCAATCTACACAGCATCTAGATCGAGGGTGGTCCGCACCCAGACCGGGTATTACGACAGGCAAGGCGATCCTGTGAGACAGCAGCTACAGCGCCCCGAAGGGCGGCGGAGAAGGTAAGGCTGATGGCTTATACCAGTCACTATAAGATAGCGAGAATGCGCCCAGATTCAGATGCGGAGGTTGGACGATGTTGGTAACATCCCCTTCGATCCGGCGAAGTTGGAAATTTATAAAAAGCGGAAAAAAGCGGAAAAAAGCGGAAATTTGATTTGAGAATAACTTTGAACATGGTGTTGGAACACGCATCAGAAGACTTTCCTTTTCGAGTAAAGAAACCTCGAGCGGCATGTAGTTCAGGCCTTGACGATCTTCTCGCGGCCCTCGGCCACCCCGGCGGTGGCGTTGCGCGTATCGACCACGAGGCGGCTCGTCGCCACCAGGGCGTCGTAGTCGATGGCGTCGTGGCCGGTGCAGATGAGCGCGGCGTCGTAATCGCCGAAACGCTCCGGCGCCCACTCCTGGGAACGCCGACCGGCCAGCGGCGCGTGGTCTCGGGTCAACGGAATCTCGGGCACGTAGGGGTCGTGGTAGGCGACCTCGGCGCCCGCCGCCTCGAGCAGCTCGATCAACGTGAAGGCCGGGGTCTCGCGAATGTCCTCGACGTTGGGCTTGTAGGCGACGCCGACGAGAAGGATGCGCGCCCCGCCGATGGACCGTGAAAACCGCTCTTGCAGCGCCTTCTCCACCACGCCGACCACATAGTCCGGCATCGCCGTGTTGATTTCTCCGGCCAGCTCGATGAAGCGGGTCGGCTGGCCGAACTGGCGCGCCCGCCAGCTCAGGTAGAAGGGGTCGATGGGGATGCAGTGTCCGCCGAGGCCGGGGCCGGGGTAGAAGGGCATGAAGCCGAAGGGCTTGGTTTCGGCGGCGCCGATCACCTCCCAGACGTCGATCCCCATCTTGGCGTAAACCAGCTTGAGCTCGTTGACCAGGGCGATGTTGACGGCGCGGAAGATGTTTTCCGTCAGCTTCACCGCCTCGGCGGTCTGCGCCGACGACACCGGCACCGTCCGCACCACCACCTGGTCGTACAGCGCGCGGGCCAAGCCGAGGGCCCGCGTCCCGTCGCCGCCCACCACCTTGGGGATCTTCGTGGTCTCGTGCTCGGGGTTGCCCGGGTCCTCGCGCTCGGGCGAGTAGGCGAGGTAGAAGTCGCTCTCCGAACGCAGCCCACCCCCTTCCAGGATGGGCCGCATTACCTCGGCGGTCGTCCCCGGATAGGTGGTGGATTCGAGCACCACCAGCTGGCCCGGGCGCAAATGCCGGGCCACGGCCTCGGTGGTGGCGACGACGTGGCTGAGGTCGGGCTCGCGCCCGGCGGCGAGCGGCGTCGGCACGCAGATCAGGATGGCGTCCATGCCCGCCAATTGCGCGAAGTCGACCTCGGCGCGGAAATTGCCCGAGTCCAACATGGCCCTGATCTCCGGCCCCGGTATGTGGCGCAGGTAGGAATCGCCACCGTTGAGCTTCTCCACCTTGGCTCCGTCCGCATCGAAGCCCGTCGTCGGGAACCCGGCGTTGGCGAAGGCCCGCGCCAGCGGCAGGCCGACGTAGCCAAGCCCGATGACGCCGACCCGCGCCTGGCGCTCCGCGATGCGCGCGTGGAGTCCTTCGGCGGAGGGCGCGGCACTGGAATCGTCGGTCATGGCGGTGCGGAAAGCTCCGTGGGGCGTCGGACGGCAAACCTACACGTTCGCCGGTCCGATGCAACGGCTTTCGCCGCCCGGCGCTAGTGTCATGGACCGAGACGATCCAGGACGTGAATTGCACTCTACGCCTCGATGCGCGTGAAGCGCCACTTGATCACCGCGCCCTCGCCGGACAATGGTCCCGAGATGACGATCTGCTGACAGCGCCGGGCCTCGCCGGCGCGTCCACGGTAGACGCTCTCTTCCAGGGCCAGGATGCCCCCGGCGCAGAGGAACCGCCATCCACCGCCGCGCGGCATCCGGATAAGCACCGCCTCGCCGTCCTGTACCATGGATGCGCGGACTTCGGGGTGCAGATGAAAGCGCACGGCGAAGGCGCGGCCGGCCTCTCCGGTGAGCGTATCGAGGCCGCGCAGGTCGCCGCCGTCCACCGAGAGGTAGAGGTGTCGCCCGTGGGTCAGGCCGAAACGGCCCACGTAACCGTCGTGGCTCGATTCGATCCAGATGTTGCCGTCGGCCTCCCGGCGGTTGCATAGGACGACGCTCGGCGGTGCCCCGGGCCCGCTGGCGTCCGGCAGCTCGATGGAGTTGGTATCGTCCACGACAAGGGCCGAATGGGCCGCGGTGGCGCGCAGGGCCTCGTGCCACTCGGCCTCGGCGTCGGCCTCGGCACCGCAGTTGATGACCAGCCGGTCCTTGCCGACGCTCATCTCGAAGCTCAGTGTCCCGGCGTGGACGCGATCATCACCCGCGGCAAGGGGGGCACCGGTGTCCATGAGTATCAGCGTCCGCCCGGTGGCGAGACGCTGAAACCCGGTATGCGGGGCGCTGGAGATCGGCCGGCCCTTGGCGCCGGCCTGGGCCAGGACCATGTCGATGAAGCCTTCGTCTCCCTCGTTGCCGTCGTTGAAAAGGGCCAGGCGCCCATCGCCGTGGCGGAAGCTCCTGAGCATGGGTGCCATGCGGTCGATGGCGCCTTGCAGGTCGACGGGGACCTCGACGCGGGCCGCCTCCAGGCATGCGCGGATATCCACCAGATGGCTCAAGACGGCGAGCTGAAGCGAAGGGTTGCGCTGAATATGGCCGCCGTCCGGCAGAATCTGGTGCTCGATCTCCCTGTTCAGGAGCCTGAGGCCGGCGTCGAGGCCGTTCTCGAAACCGGGGAGGCAGACACCGCCGTACACCAACCCCTTGATGGCGAGAAACAGGCTGAAGTCGCGGCGCGCCGAAGCGGCCACCCGTCCCAGGTGACGCGCCTGGCGGGCCGCCGACCGCAGGACCTCCCCATGGAAGTCCTCGCCCCCGGCGCGTTCCAGAAATTTCCCGTGGACCAGCCAGTTGGCGAGGCGCTCGCCGAGGATGTGGGCGCGCCAGGCGTCGGCCGACCAGCGCCCATGGGTCTTCAGCCATGACGCGGTCAGCGCGTGCCCCCGTTGCGCCGCTTCCGGCGATCCCAGGGTGGCGAGGTCGTTGAGCCAGGCGAAACCATGCAACGCGGCGGCCACGGCTTGGCCACCGGACTGCCCCGCCGTGGCGCCCGCCCACGGCTCGTCGTCGAGGCTCATCCGCCGCCCGCCGTGGATGAACGCGCCTTCGATCAGCGCCTGGGCGGCCGTGACGTCGCCGGGCCAGGGATTGGGCGGAGAGCCGCGCACCGCGCCCGGCGTTCGGCCGACAAGGGTGAGACCATAGAGAGGCGTGGCGTAGAGCAGGTTACGAAACGTCCGCCAGCCCCGCGCTGGCGACAGACGAGAACCGAGGTTGAGGCGCCGTGTCACCTTCTTCACCGCCAACCGCGAACGTCGCCCCAACGACGGCGGAGGGCCCGGGGGAGGCGCGGCATTGGTTGCATTTCCGCTTGGTAGCAGGTTCCCTCGGGGGCCGCAAGCAAGGCCGGGTGGATGGGTGACCGTAGCGCCGGCCGACGACTATACGCGACGCAGGCGCGCCGCGTAGAAACCGTCCATGCCACCCTTTTCGGCCCAGTGGCAGGGCAGGGTGCGCAGGACGCCGCCCGGGGTCGAGCCCTGATCGAGCCCGGCAACTTCGCCGGGTGCAACGGGAACGGGCTCAAGGAGGGCTCCGGCGGCAAGGGCGGCGGAGACCGGGGTCTCGCACTCCTCGGACTGCAGGGAACATACGCAGTAGACGACAAGCCCACCGGGACGCACCATCCTCGCCGCCGCTTCCAGCAAACGCGCCTGCACAGAGCCGAGGGCGGCCACGTCATCGGGCGTCTTCAGCCGGGCGATGTCCGGGTGGCGGCGGATGGTGCCGGTGGCCGTGCACGGTGCATCCAGGAGAACGGCGTCGGCCGGCTTCCGGGGGCGCCAGTCGGCGGCATCGGCGTTTACCGTCTCGATGTGGAGGCCGAGACGCGCCATGTTTTCGCGCAGCCGTCCCACTCGTGCCGGCGAGCGGTCGACGGCCGTCACCTCGGCTCCCGCCGCCGCCAGCTGCGCCGTCTTGCCGCCGGGTGCCGCGCACAAGTCGACGACGCGGCGGCCTTCGACGTCGCCGAGCAGCTTGACGGGCAGGGCGGCGGCGGCGTCCTGCACCCACCACGTCCCTTCGGCGTATCCGGGAAGCGTCTCGACGCGCCCGCCGGCGGGCCTGCGCACGCCGCCGGTGGCGAGGACCACGCCCCCGAGGCGTTCCCCCCAAATTTCCGCGTCCGCCTTCACCGTCACGTCGAGGGGCGCCTCGACAAGGTGGGCGGCGGCGATGCGTCGGCATGTCGCCGCGCCGTAGGTGGCATTCCACGATTCCCAGAGCCAAGATGGCGTGTTCAGCCGCGGCGCGTCCTGTGCCGCGGCGAGGCCCGTTCCCTCGTCGGCGAGGCGCCGCAGGACGGCGTTAATCAGCCCCTTGTGCGGCCCTTGACCGCGCTTTTGGGCGAGCCCGACGGTGGTGTCCACGGCGGCGTGGGGTGGCGTCTCGAGGAACACCAGCTGGCACACCCCGAGGCGCAGAAGATCGTTCGCGGCGGCCGCCGAGTGGGGCAGCGGACGCTCCAGGCAGTGCGCGATCAGGGCGTCGATCTGGCCGAGGCGGCGCAACGTCGTCGCCACCAGGTTGCGGGCCAGGGCGCGGTCGCGGCCGGCCAGGTGGGCGAGACCGGGGTGGTTGGCCAGGGCCGCGTCGAGGGGCCGCTTGCGGCGCAACACGGTGTCGAGTACTTCGAGGGCGCAGGCACGGGGCATGGGCTCAGGGGCTCCTTCGCTTACGCCGCGCCCGCCATGGCCCGGATCGTCGGTTGAACAGGGGCCGGCCGGACCCGTAGGATCGCCAAAGGACCGTTGGTATTAACCATGCGCCATGAAATCATCGGGATTTGCGTGGAAGCCCTCCGCAAGTCGGGCCACCCTGGGGCGACCGCCGAAAACGTCTTCACCGACGATGCATACGGCGCCGCCTTCCTCGACCTCTTGCGCGACTGCCGTCCCCTCAAGGTGGTCCGCGATCTGATCAAGGAAGTGGAAGACGGTCGCGCGGCGCCGGACGGCGGCGCCTGAATAGGGCGGCGCGCCTCACTCCGCCGCCGAGGCGACGGCGCCCAACTCCTCGCCGATAAGCCGCTCCAAAATGCGGCGCGCCTGCATTGGGCCCGAATCGACCTTGAGATCGATGGTCCAGTCCTGGCGGTCATCCGATTCGGCGCGCGCCTGCTGGCCCTCGAGCATTTCCTTGTCCTCGAGGAAGGTCTCGCCGACGGCGCGTAACAGGAACTCGGTAAGCTCGATGTTTTCGATGTTGTAGTTGCGCGCATAGGACCACAGATAGTGGTGTGTTTTCGCGGTCTCCGGCGTGATCAGGTTGATGGAGCGTGCCTCGATGCCCTGCGATCGGTCGCCTTCCGGCGCCCCGGTGCCGTGCGGCGCGCAGCCGACGTCGATGAGGACGAGGCCAGGCGGTGTCCACTCGATGATCTGCCAGCGGTCGACGTTTTCGGTGAAGCCCCCCGCCTTTTTGAACATAGGCGGAGCCTCCTGGTCGATGATCCAGCGGGTGACCCGTACGCGATCGCCTGCCGCTTCCGCCTTCATCGGCGTCTCGGCGACCATGCTGGTGCCGATGGTGCGCTCGTGCAGGAAGGTCAGGTGCGAAAGGTCAAGCAAATTGTCGATGAGGAGCTGGTAGTGCCCATTCATGTGCAGGGTATCGCCGGGCGACACCCAGCCTGGGCTGTCGTTCCAGTGGACATCGGGGATGAGGCTTTCGTCGGCCATTTCGGGATTGCCCAACCAGATCCACAACCACCGCCACTTGTCGGCGAGCGGATAGGCACGCACGCGGGCGCGCTCGGGGATGTCCTGTTGGCCGGGGATGCGCACGCACCTGCCTGAACAGTCGTACTGTAGCCCATGATAGCCGCATTCGATGGTCTCGCCCTTGATGCGGCCGAGCGACAATGGCGCGCGGCGGTGGACACAGCGGTCCTCGAGGGCAACCAGTTGTCCTGACTCGGTCTTGAAAATGACGACCGGCTCCTCGCAGATGGTGCGCGCGAACGGCTTGTTGGGCTCGATGTCCCGACTCCACGCGGCGGCATACCAGCAGTTCCGCAAATACATGATGGCACTCTCCCCGACTTCTTCTTCGTCGTCTATTCGGCCGCCTCCCGCGGCCCCTCGATCTCCGGGATGACGGGGATCGGCACGTCGTACTCGGCGACTTCGCCGCGGATGCGCCCGACGGCGTCGATGATGATTTCCACTTCCTCGTCCGGGTGGGTGGCGCCGATTCCCCAATCGGCGGCCAGGGCGCGTTGCTTGGCCGAGCGCTTTCGTTCCTCGGCCGGCAGGTTGACCACCGAGTAGACGCCGTTGAGCAGGCTACCGCGCAGTTTGGCCGCGAACTTCTCGCCGAGCGCCACCTTTTCGTCCTTGGAGATGTCGGCGAAAAACAGGCGCATGATGACGCGGCCGAACTGGATGTGACGGGCCTCGTCGCGCAGGATGAGGCGGCATGCCTCCTTGATGGCCGGGAAGCGGGCGTTCTCGTAGCGTACCTGCAGGAGTTCCCCCGAAAGCTGTTCGAACAGCGTGTTCACGGCCAGCCCCGCGTAAAAGGACATGGCTTTTTCCACCTTCTCGTCATGGAACTTGGGGATGATCGTCTTGAAGTAATCGGCGCGCGGTTCCGGCTGGTAGTCATCCAGCGCCTGGGCGATGCGGAAGGAGGCTTCGTGGTGGCGCAGCTCCTCGGCGATGAAGTTGCAGATGTGCTGCTTGACCTCGAAGGGCAGGTGCTGGAACACCGCGTCGCGCAGGCGCTCGCAGCCGTAGGGCACGGCGCCGTGCTCCATCCAGGCGCGCAGGCTCCACCACTCGGCGCCGGCGGCGCGCACATCGGGCGGCAGATCGGCGTTCTTCAGTTCCTCCCAGTCGATGTCGGCCGCCGGGTCCCAGGCCAGTTCCCGCGCCTGCAGGCAAAGCTGCCAGACCTCGGGGTAGCGCGGCTCGGCGACCACCGGATAGGGATTCGGATTGTCGATGACCTCTTCGAGCATGGATGACTGCATGATATCCCCTCGGAAATCACTGTTCCGACGAGCCTATCACAGGTCGGGCCGGTCGTTTAATACGTTAAATCACGCGGCGCCCGGAAACGGCCTATTGGACCAGCAATTCCTTGAAGAGAATGCGGCTGACCTTGGCCTGGCCGGAAACGCTGTTGACGCGCGCCAGCATTTCATTCTGTAGCCGCCGCAGGCCGCGGGCACCTTGCAGGTCTTCGACGCGCAACTCGCGCAAATAGGTCTGCATGTTGTCGACGATGCGCGGCATTACCTGTTTGAGGTGGGGAATATCCGAGGCGTCCTCGAGATCCAGGCTGACCCTGATCTTGAGGATGGACGACACTCCCCGGTCCGAGTACAGGTTGACCAGGAGATCGGGCATCTCGAAGTAGCCGGGCTCCGCCGAGGCGAAGGAGAAATTCAACTCTTCGCCTTCATCGCCGAGCGCCGAGCGCCGAGCGCAGGATGGGATCGAGAAGGCCCGTGAAATAGGCCGCCGCCGTCCCGCCCGACACCAGCAGCACGAACAGCCCGGCGATGAGCAGAATCTTTCTCTTTCCCGACGCTCCTTTTACCTCGTCTTCGTCTTCGTCTTCGTCCCAATCCTCGTCGTCGTCGGGTGCGCGCCCGACCTCATCGTCGTCGTCGATATCGTCTTCGGAGTCGTACGGACCGGCCATGATTTCGTATCGTAACTGCAATGAATCCCAACCCATGCGAGGCCTGTTTTGGCTCTCACACGGTACGCCGCAGTTACTCCCCGCCTAACGGCCAGTTGCCATTATAATGTTGCGCAAAGCTAATTCTAGGGAAAATACGGCAATATTAGGGAACATTCTAAACACCTCATCGAGTTCACGTGTGCGCTAAATTCGCGGTGCTTGGCGCGGCTCGCCGCCGACCGCCGGCCACTGGCATGGAGGGGGCGGTCCCGTTGTAGGGGTCTTAAGGTGCCGCGCCGCGCGCCCGGTAAACTGCGCCCAAGCGCTGTCCGCGACGACGTGTGGCCAAGCATGCCAAGCGCCGCAGGATGCCTCCCTGGCGCCGCCGCCGTACTGCGTAAAGACTGATTTTGGCGCTGGCGCGGCAGATTCCGATGCCGGCCGGAAGCGTCAGACAAATTCGATTGGCGGCGTCACGGCGTAGGAATACCGGCCGCCCGCTCTTGCGGGTTGGATTCTTCATCGCCTGCTCCTTTGGACCGGCGTCGAGGCCGGGCTCTTTTCCTCTATCGCGCAAGTTCCATGCCAACAGGCGCCGCCTTCGACGGCGCCGCCCGATGGCGCGACCGCACGATGCGCACCGACCCGCGGCGCGTTGTTTGCGTAGGAAATAATTGCCTCGTTACGACCAAACCAGGCAAATATTTCTTAATTATGAGGAGTGCCCAAAGCGCCGGACCCGATGCCGCCGTCGGCAAAGATGGTGATCGCGCCGTTTAGGCTGCCACGGTCCCGTGAGGACGGAACAAGCTCTCTAATCGTCCTCTTCTTCGTCGTCCTCGTCTTCGTCCGACTTCTGTTCGGACCGCGTGAAGGTGACTTCCAGGCGCCGCGCGCTCGCCGGCGGATCCTCGAGACGCCCCTTGAAGCCGACGGTGGCCTTCGGCTTGAGTTCCGGTTTCGTCGGTTTGACGACCAGGGACTGCACTTCCTCGTCGCTCGAGTTGTAGAGCGAGACCCGGATGAGGGGAACCATTCGCGGTTCCTCGGAGACATTGGCGACGATGCCGCGCACCACCAGAATGTCGACGTCGTCCTTGGTTTCGCGTTCCGACTTCACGTTGCGGATGTCCAAACCGGCGCCCAGGGTATCGGTCGAAAGGCCGATCATGGCAAAGATGTCGTTCGCCCCCGGCCAAAACGAGACGATAAGGCCGCGCCCGAAGAACAGGCCGGCACCGAGCAAGATAACGACCAGGGCCACGACGCCGATGATGATGAACTTGCCGCGGCTCGCCGGCTCTTCGTCGTCTCCCGCGGCGGGGGGGGCGGAAAGGGACTCCGGTATGGGTTCGGGGTCGGGGATGTTATCGGGGTCGATTGGCGAGCCGTCATCGTCGGTGTCGTCCTCGTCGCCGGTATCGACGAAAGAGTCCATGGACTCGGGCTCGGATTCCGGCGGCCCCAGCATGGCATCGAGTTCTTCGTCCGTGGGCATTTCCTCGGCCGCCTGTTCCTCGGGTGGCGGCGTCTCGGGTTCCTGCTCCTCGGGCGGCGCCTCGATCTCGGCGGCGGCTTCGGTCTCCGGCTGCGGCTCGGGTTCGGGTTCGGGCTGCGGCTGGGGTTCGGGTTGTGGCGCCGGATCCGCGGCGGGCGCCGGCGAAGGCTCGGGCGCCGGTGCCGGCTGCACCGGTGGCGCCGGCTGCGGCGGCGGCTGCACCTGTGGTGCCGGCTGATCGGGCGGCGGCGGATAGGGCTGCGGCGCCGCCCCGGGTTGAGGCGCGTAGGCCGGTGCTTGCGCGTAACCGGGCGGCGGGGCGTAACCGGGCGGTGGCGGCGCATAGCCGGGTGGCGGCGCGGCGTATACCGGTTGCGCCTGCGCCGGCGTCTGCGGCTGCACCGGATATTGAGTCCACATATAGTTGCAATTCGAGCAACGCATCGAACGCCCCGACCCGCCGACGGCGCCGGCCTCCACGGTGTAGTGCGTCGAACAGTTCGGGCAACGTATGATCATCGGGCGGCGATCGTGGGGGAAATTCCCTACCACTTATAGGCATTTGGGGGACCCAAGGCAAGCCGGGGCGGCGGGCCCGAGGGCCCTGGACGAATGGGGTTTTGCCGTGCCATTGTGCGCCTTCAGGCGGGAGCGGTTTTTCGTGAGCACAGACGATAGCGACTGCATCGTGCGCTTTGAGAACGTCGGACTGCGCTACGGCCTGGGTCCGGAAGTGTTGCAGGACATATCGTACTCCCTTGATGCCGGCTCGTTTCATTTTCTTGTCGGGGCGAGCGGCGCCGGCAAGTCGTCCTTGCTCAGGCTCATGTACCTGGCCAACAAGCCATCACGCGGCCTGGTCAACCTGTTCGGGCGCGACATCGCAACGCTTCCGCGCGCCGAACTGCCGGCCGTGCGCCGCCGCATCGGCGTCGTCTTTCAGGAGTTCAGGCTGCTTTCCCACCTGTCTGCTTTCGACAATGTTGCCCTGCCGCTCCGCGTCGCCGGCGTCAGGGAGGACGAGGTCGAGAGAAATGTCGTCGAGCTGCTTTCCTGGGTCGGCCTCAAGGACCACCTGCAGGCTCGTCCGCCGACCCTGTCGGGTGGCCAGCAGCAGCGCGTGGCCATCGCCCGCGCCGTCATCGCGCGGCCGCGCCTGTTGCTCGCCGACGAACCGACCGGCAACGTCGACGACCGCATGGCCATGCGCCTGGTGCATCTGTTCGAGGAACTCAACAAGCTGGGCACGACGATCGTTATCGCGACCCACAACGAAACCCTTGTCGACAAGCTCAGGCACCCGTGCCTGCGCCTCGACGAAGGCCGGCTCTCCATGCGCCCCGGACGCGTCATCGACGCGGCGGCGGACATGCCGGCGGCTGGCCGCCGGCGCGACGAGAGTGACGGGAGCGACGAGACGAGGCGGAAATCGGGGAAAGTCGCCTGAATGCTGTCGCGCCGTTCGGATATTCCCCTCGACCGCGACGGGCTCAGCCGCTTTCTCCCGTGGCTCGTCGCCTTCATGGTGTATCTGGCGGCCCTCGCCCTGGCCGGCACGCTGGTGCTCAACACCCTGGCCGCGCGCTGGGACCGGGATGTGAGCGGTACCCTGACCGTGCAGATCCCCCCGGGCGCCGGTCCCCGCGACGACGACGAGCGCTTGCGGGCGACCCTCGCCCTTTTCAGGGACTTGCCCGGCGTCGCCTATGCCGAACCCCTCGACCAAGGACGTCTCATGGCGCTTCTCGAGCCGTGGCTGGGGGGCATGGAGGCGACGGCCGATCTGCCCCTGCCGCAGCTCATCGACGTGTCCCTGACATCCGATGCCAAGCTCGATGTCGCGGCCCTCTCGCGGCGCCTCGCCGCGGCCGTTCCCGGAGCCACCATCGACGATCACAGCATCTGGCTGGCCCGCCTCGTACGCATGGTCCGCGCCGTGGAGGCTCTAGCCGGCGCCATCCTTGTCCTCATCGGGGCGTCGACGGTCGGTACCGTGGTCTTCACGACGCGCACCGGCCTCGCCGTCCATCAGGAGGCCATCGAGGTTCTCCACCTGACCGGTGCCCAGGATGCCTACATCGCCCGGCAGTTCGCCTCCCGCGCCATGGCGCTGGGCTTGCGCGGCGGGGTGGCGGGTCTGGCGCTTGCCGTCCCCACGCTCCTCGGCATAGGATTCCTGTCGGCGCGCCTGGAAGCGGGGCTGCTACCCCAGCTCACGTTATTCGCCGAACATTGGCTGGCCCTGGCGGCCCTGCCCCTGGCGGCGGCGCTGATCGCCATGCTGACGGCGCGCTACACGGTGATGCGAACCCTGGCTCGGATGTTGTGACCGAGGCATGCCAAACGCGCCATCGGCCAAGGCGCCGTCGGGCAATCGGGAGAACCGCGGGCAGAGATGAACAAAGCGGACTACAGGCGCCGTCACGAGAGGCGCATGATCACGCGGCTGGTGGGGGTCATTGTCATGCTCGGCGCGGCGTGGGGCGGCGGCCTGTTCTGGTTCGCCGCCTCCATACCCGAGGCGGTGAGCGATCCGGCCGCCCGCACGGATGCCATCGTCGTCTTGACGGGGGGCAGCGGACGGCTCGGCACCGGGCTCGAGCTGCTTTCCGGGGACCGGGCGGGGAAGCTGTTCGTCTCCGGCGTCTATCGCGGCGTCGATGTCGCCAAGCTTCTCGAACTCGCCCGGAGAACACCGGAGGAACTAAGGTGCTGCGTCGAAATCGGCTACAGCGCCGACAACACGGCGGGCAACGCGGCGGAAACCGCCGCCTGGATGCGCAAGCAGGGGTACCGGAGCCTGCGCATCGTCACCGCCAACTACCACATGCCGCGCAGCCTTCTCGAGTTCGGCTTTGTCATGCCGGCCAAGAAGTTGATCGCCCATCCGGTGTTCCCCGCGCACGTCAAGAGAGACCGGTGGTGGGCGTGGCCCGGTACCGCCTACCTCATCGTCAGCGAGTACGGCAAATACATACTCGCCTGGCTGCGCCATCTGGCCGTTGGCCGGAGGGCCGCGGATTCGGCTTCCTGACGCCGTGATCACCGCGCTCCGCTCGTCGTTCTTCAACGCCTGTTTCTTCGGCGTGTGTATGCTGTTCGGGCTGGCCACGGCGCTCGCGCTGCCCCTGCCCCGGCGCGCTACCCAGTGGAGCTTCCGCCTGTGGGTGCGTGCCGTGTTATGGCTGTCGCGGGTAGTCGCCGGGCTCGATTACGAGGTGCGCGGTGAAGAGCACATTCCCGCCGGCGGCGCCGTCTTCGCGTCGAAGCACCAGTCGGCGTGGGATGTCGGTATTTTCCACGTGGTGACGGAGGATCCGGCCTATGTCCTCAAGAAGGAGCTGCTCCTCATTCCCTTCTACGGCTGGACCCTCAGGAAGGCGGCGATGATCGACATCGACCGCGCCGGCGGCGCGTCGGAGCTCAAACGCATGGTGCGAAAGGCCGGGCAAGCGCTGGCCTGGGGCCGCGGCATCATCATCTTCCCGCAAGGCACGCGCATCGCGCCCGGAGAGCGTCGCCCTTACCATCCCGGCGTCGCCGCCCTGTACGCGCGGACGTCGGCACCCGTCGTGCCGGTGGCTCTGAATTCCGGCTATTTCTGGGGCCGGCGCAGTTTTCTCAAGTATCCCGGCGTCATCACCATAGAGTTTCTGCCGCCCATGCCGGAAGGCCTCGACCGGCGCTCCTTCATGGCCGAACTCGAGGCACGCATCGAGACAGCGAGCGAAAGGTTGACGCGCGAGGCCGCCGCGAAGTATCCGCGGCGCGTCGCCGGTGCTCTGGAGCCGTAGGCGCGATGGCCACATCGCGGCGCCTTGCCGCAATGCCTTTCACCGCCTTGTGGACAAATTTGTGGGCAAAAGGCGGCGCCGGACTTGTTAATTACGGGAACAAACATTGAAAACCTATATTTTTCAAGGGATGCCGCCGCTTTGAGGAGGGGAAAAGATGGTGCAAACATAACAAGAACATATTGTTGACTGAGCTCCTGCCACACCTTAAGATCACTCCTGGAAATCCTTGGAAACATTGGATTACGGGCCACCGTCGGCGCCTTCGGGGTCACCCTGGACGGGTCCCCCGGTTGGTCGCCGGATTGCCGCGGGGACCTTGATGACTCAGATATCGGCCATATCGCAGCAGATATGGGACATGAAGTACCGCCTCAAGGAGGCGGACGGCCGACCTGTGGACAAAGTTCTTGCCGATACCTGGCGGCGGGTGGCGCGGGCGCTGGCGGCGCCCGAGGACGACGCAAAGGCCTGGGAAGAGCGCTTCTTCGAGGCCCTGGAGGATTTCCGCTTCCTGCCGGCGGGGCGCATCGTCTCGGGGGCCGGCAGCGAGCGCAACGTGACCCTGTTCAACTGCTTCGTGATGGGCGACGTGCCCGACGACATGGCGGGCATCTTCGACAATCTCAAGGAGGCGTCCCTCACCCTGCAGCAGGGCGGCGGCATCGGCTACGACTTCTCGACGCTGCGCCCCAAGGGCGCCCTGGTCAAAGGCGTCGGCGCCGATGCCTCGGGGCCGCTATCCTTCATGGATGTCTGGGACTCCATGTGCCGCACCATCATGAGCGCCGGCTCGCGGCGCGGCGCCATGATGGCGGTGATGCGCTGCGACCACCCGGACATCGAGGCCTTCATCGAGGCCAAGCGGCAGCCCGGGCGCCTTCGCATGTTCAACCTTTCGGTGCTGGTCACCGACGCTTTCATGCTGGCGGTGAAGGAAGACGCCGCCTGGCAGCTCGTCTTCGAGGGCACGGTCTTCAAGAGCATGGCGGCGCGCGATCTGTGGGACAAGATCATGCGCGCCACCTACGCCTACGCCGAGCCCGGCGTGGTGTTCATCGACCGCGTCAACCAGCTCAACAACCTCTATTACTGCGAAGACATCCACGCCACCAATCCGTGCGGCGAACAGCCGTTGCCCGCTTATGGCGCCTGTCTCCTCGGCTCGCTCAACCTGGCGCGGCTGGTCGAGGCGCCGTTCTCGCCCGGGGCGGCGCTCGATACCGGCGCTCTCGGAGCCCTGACGGCGACGGCGGTGCGCATGCTCGACAACGCCATCGACGTCTCCCGCTTCCCGCTCGCCCAGCAGGCCGACGAGGCGAGAGCGAAGCGCCGCATGGGCCTCGGCGTCACCGGGCTGGCCGACGCCCTGATCATGTGCGGCACCCGCTACGGCAGCCGCGAGGCGGTTGCCCTCACCGAGACCTGGTTGAAGGAGATCCAGCGCGCCGCCTATCTGGCCTCGGCGCGGCTGGCGGCGGAGAAGGGAACCTTCCCCCTCTACGACGCCGACAAGTACATGGCCGGCGAGACCGTGCGGGGCCTCGATGCCGACGTGCGCGCCGCCATCGCCGAGCACGGCATCCGCAACGGCCTGCTTACCTCGGTGGCGCCGACCGGGACCATTTCGCTGTTCGCCGACAACGTCTCGTCGGGGCTCGAGCCCGTCTTCAGCTTCCAATACACCCGCCACGTACTGATGCCCGACGGCGAGCGCCGCGAGGAGCAGGTGACCGACTATGCCTACCGTCTGTTCCGGCGCCTGCGCGGCGCCGACGCGCCCCTGCCCGATAGCTTCGTCGACGCCCAGGGCCTGAGCCCGGCCGACCACCTGGTCATGCAGGCCGCCGTCCAGAAGTACGTCGACAGCTCGATCTCCAAAACCATCAACTGCCCCGAGGGCATCTCGTTTGCCGACTTCGAGGGCATCTACGCGGAAGCCTACGAGCTCGGCTGCAAGGGCTGCACCACCTACCGGCCCAACGTGGTCACCGGGGCCGTGCTCGAGGCCAAGCCGGGGGCGGGTGCCGCAGGTGCTACAGGTGCCACAGGTGCCACAGGTGCCACAGATGCGCAAGGCGGGCAGGCCGAGCTGCCCCTCGAGGCGCCGGGCGCCAGGGCGGCGCGGCCCAAGGACGCCGGCGATTCAGGCGCCATCGTCTATATGACCCAACCCCTGGACCGCCCCGAGGCGCTGCCGGGCTCCACCTACAAGGTGCTGTGGCCGGAATCCGACCACGCCATCTACATCACCATCAACGACGTGGTCCAGGA
The DNA here is from genome assembly GCA_030744625.1 of Rhodospirillales bacterium. GTDB lineage: Bacteria > Pseudomonadota > Alphaproteobacteria > Rhodospirillales > JASLQF01 > JASLQF01. The sequence goes on along the minus strand of JASLQF010000056.1, from coordinate 49,974 downwards.
TGGGCGGCGGCGCCCCTTCGAGGTGTTCATCAACTCCAAGAACATGGAGCACTACGCCTGGACGGTGGCGCTGACGCGCATGATCTCGGCGGTGTTCCGGCGCGGCGGCGACGTCTCCTTCGTGGTCGAGGAGCTCAAGGCGGTGTTCGATCCGCGCGGCGGCCAGTGGGTGGCGGGGCGCTACGTGCCCTCGCTCCTGGCCGCCATCGGCGGCGTCATCGAGCGCCACATGATCGCCATCGGCTTCCTGTCGGCTCCCGGCCGGCTCGCAGAGGACCAAGTCGAGGCCAAGGTCGTGGCCATCGGCCAGGACGACGACGCCGGCGCCCCGCCCGAGGCCGACCGGCGCTTCCGCCAGTGCCCCAAGTGCGGCCAGGCCAGCATCATCCACCAGGAAGGCTGCGACACCTGCGTGAGCTGCGACTACTCCAAGTGCGCGTGAGGGCGGGCCGCCCTCATCCCCGCCCCGCCCGCGCCGCCGCCAGCACCCGGTGCAGGAAATCGTCGTGGATGCCGATGTCGTCGAGGTGGCGCACCGTGTTGGCCACGTATTCGAGGCCCGAGCCGTGCGGCCCCCTGCCCTGGCGGATGAGTTCGGCGGCGCGCGCCACGGGCAGCTTGCCTGCGTACTGGCGGTGATCGCGCCGCGCCACGAAGCCGTAGGCGGAGACACGGCGCCCGTCGTCGAGGCGCACCTTCAGGTATTTCGGCACGTAGACCTTGTTGAGCATCTCGCGGTCGTCGAGATAGGCGATGACCTCGTCCACGTTCTCGGTGGCCACCCGGTAGGCGCACCCCCGGCACGAGCCGCCGCGGTCGAGCCCGAAGACCAGGCCGGGGCGCCCGGGCGATCCCCGGAAGCGGATGGAATAGATGCACAGCGCCCGGTGATAGCCGTGGGCGCGCGCCGTCCTGGCCTCGACATGGTTGAAGTCAGGCCGCCACATGAGCGAGCCGTAACCGAAGACCCAGAAATCTCCCGCCTCGCCCGTCAACCGATCTTCCTCTCGTGCCCCTCCCAATAGGGGGCGCGCAGCTCGGCCTTGCGCACCTTGCCCGACGGCGTGCGCGGCAGCGCCTCGATGAAATCGACGGACTTGGGGATCTTGAAGCCGCCGAGCTTGTTGCGGCAGAACCCGATGACCTCGGCCTCCGTCAGGGAGGCGCCGGGCCTGGGCGCCACCACCGCCTTCACGGCCTCCACCCAGCGCCCGTCGGGCACGCCGATGACCGCCACCTCGAGCACGCCCGGATGGCCGGAAATGACGTTCTCGACTTCCACCGGGTAGATGTTCTCGCCACCCGAGATCACCTTGTCCACCTTGCGGTCGACCACGTAGTGGTAACCCTCCGCGTCGCGCCGGCCCATGTCGCCGGTGTGCAGCCAACCGTCGCGCAGCGTCTTTTCCGTGGCCTCCGGACGTTTCCAGTAGCCGCTCATCACGCTCTCCTTGCGCGCGCAGATCTCGCCGATCTCGCCTACCGCCACCTCGTTGCCGTCGTCGCCGGCGAGCTTGATCCGGCAGCCCATCAGCGGCTGGCCGCAGGACTTGAGGAGATGGCCGTGCCCCGCCGTGAGCCCCTTGCGGTGCGCCTCCGCCGACAGCAACGTCACCATGACCCCGGACTCGGTCTGGCCATAGGTCTGCTGAAAATCCGCGTCGTACACCTCCATGGCGCGGGCCAGGCGGTCTTCGGGAATCGGCGAGGCGCCGTAGCTCAAACGCTTCAGGGGCGAGACGTCGGTCTTCCCGGCGGCCGGCGATTCCAACAGAAAGATCATCATCGACGGCACCAGGGCGGTGAAGTTGACGCGCTCGTCGGCGACCAGCCGGTGAAAATGGTCCGGGTCGAACCTGCTCTGCACCACCGTGGTCGAGCCGACCAGGAACTGGGTCATGCCGAGCTCGTGCCCGCCGGCGTGGAACTGGGGCATGACCTGCAGGCTGACCTCGTCGCCACGGGCACCGGAATCGAAGGCCAGCAGCATGATCCCCTGCATCATGCGGCGATGGGTGTGCATGGCCCCCTTGGGGCGGCCCGTGGTGCCGCTAGTGTACATGATGGCGCACATGTCGTCCGGCGAGACGGCGGCGGCCGGAGGCTTCGCCGCGCCCTTGGCCAGGACGTCGTCATAGCCGAGCCCGACGCCGCTCCCTGTGCCGCTCCCTGTGCCGATGGCGATCCAGCGCTCGACGCCGCCGAGCGCGTCATGCATCTCCTCGGCGACGCCGGCCAGATTGTCGCTGTAGATCATGGTCGTGCATTCGGCGTCGTCGACGATGAAGGCGAGTTCGTCCGCCGTCAGCCGGTCGTTGAGAGGCACCCACACGGCGCCCAGGGACATGATGGCGAACACGCACTCCACGTGTTCGAGCCGGTTCGAGCACAGCAGGCCGACCCGATCCCCCTCACGCACTCCCAGCCCCTGAAGCGCGTTGGCCAGGCGCCAGGTCCGCGATTGCAGTTCGGCGTAGGTGATGCGGCGGTCCTCCCAGACGACGGCCGCCTTGTCCGGAGTCCGCGTCGCGTGGCTGCGCGGAATGTCACTGACCAGCATGCGATGATCCTCTTTTGCCGCCCCGTTTGTCGTCCCGATTGCCGTCTCGTGGGGCGCCGCCGGCAAAGGCCATGGGCGAGCCCGCGAAATCCGCGGCAAGGCTAGCCTCTCGATCCGGGGCGTGCAACGGACTATAAAGGCAAGGCCCGCGACAGGGGCGGCGACAGGGGCGGCGACACCGCCGTAAGTTCCATCATGTCTTCACCACCCGACCCCGGCACGAGCGAAATCCCCGAGGGCGCGGCCGTGGCGCCGCGCCCATTGCCCGGCACCCCGACCGCCGTCAAGATGGTCCTGGCCGCCCTCGTGACGGTGGCCTGCGTCGCCATCGTCTACGTGGTGATCTGGTTCTATATGGCCGCCTCCTACCGCGACGCCATCGGCGGGTGGGCCGAGGCGCGGCGCGGCGAAGGCCTCGAGGTGCGCTATGCCCGCCTCGAGATGAGCGGCTTCCCCTTCATGCTCAGGGTGACGCTGGAGAAGCCCGGCCTGGGCGCCCCCAAGGCTGGCGCGCCGTGGCATTGGGACGGGGCGCGCGCCATCGGCGAAGCCCGTCCGTGGAACCCCCGCCGCGTCAGGGTCATGCTGGCCGGCGCCCACAGAATCGCCTGGACCCGCCACGGCGCGCCGGTGCGTTACAGGGGCTCGGCGGAAGAACTGACAGCGGAGATCGTGACGGATGCCGGGGGGCGCCGCCAAGTGTGGCTGGACATCAGCGGGCTGGTCCTCAAGGGCGAGAGCGGGGAGCTTGAGATCGCCGTCGCCGAGGCCCACGCCGAGGCTTGGCGCACTACCTCAACGTCCGCCGACCACCTCACGGCGACGGCGCAAGTGAGCCTTGAGGCCAGCCGCCTGTGGCTTCCCCGCGGCCTTGCCCTGCCGTTTGGCAACCGCGTCGGCACCATCGCCCTCAAGGCCAGCCTCATGGGGGCAATCGCGCCGGGCCGGTTGCCAGATTCCCTGGCCGCCTGGCGGGATTCGGGAGGCACCCTCGAGGTGCATCAGCTTGCCGTCACCTACGGCCCACTGAGCGGGCGCCTCACGGGCACGCTGGCGCTCGACGCCGCCTTGCAGCCGATCGGCGCCCTGACCGCCAAGTTGGGCGGCTTCTTCGAAGCCGTCGATGGGTTGAGGAAAGCGGGGCTGGTCGGCGCGCGCCAGGCACTGATGGCGAAAGTCGTGCTCGGCGTGCTCGCCAAAAGGCCGCCCGGCGGCGGCGCGGCGACCCTGAACGCGCCGCTGACCATCCAGGACCGTCGCCTTTACGTGGGACCGGTGGACCTGGCCGAGGTGCCGGCCATCCGCTGGCGGGACGGGGGCGGATGATGCCGCGCCGCGGAAATCCGCTGTCTTCGAGGGCGATGACCGTGCTCCGCGCAATCGTCATGGTGGCCGCCGCCACGGTCCTGGCGGTTTCCGTTTCCGCCGCCACCGGCGACGCCGACCATCCCCGCGGCGGCGGCGACATGAGCCGCTACCTGGGCGGACAGTTGCTGGTGGCAACCCGGAGAATGGGCGACCCGCGCTTCGCAGAGACCGTCATCTACATGGTGCAGCACGACGCCGGGGGGGCCATGGGCCTGGTAGTCAACCGGGTCATCGGCAGCGGCCCTCTCGCCAAGTTCCTCAAGGGCGTGGGCATCGAGGCGGCGGGGATCGAGGGCAAAATCCGTCTGCACTACGGAGGCCCGGTGGAGATCGGCCGCGGATTCGCCCTCCACTCGGGGGACTTTCACGGCGATGGTACCGTCCGCCTGCCGGGCGATGTCTCCATGTCGGCGCTGTTGCAGGTCCTCAAGGCGGCGGCGGCGGGAGAGGGGCCGGAGCGCGTCCTTTTCCTGTTTGGCTATGCCGGGTGGGCGCCCGGCCAACTGGAAAACGAAATCAAGCGCCAGGACTGGGTCACGGCGCCAGCCGATATCGAACTCATATTCGACGGCGACGAGGAGACCAAATGGCACCGGGCGCTGTCCCGCGCCGGGCTCAAGTTGTAAGCCTCGGAGCCGTCCGCGCTGTCAGGGTCTTATCGTCCGGAGTCGAAACGATCGCACTCTATGCCTGGTCGGCCTCGATGACGCCGCGGCGGATGTCGCGGGTGCGTTTGAACAGCTCTTCCAGCGTGTCGCCGTCGCCGCGCCGGATGGCGCGCTGAAGCGCCGTCAGGTCCTCGTCGAAGCGCCCCAGCATCTCGAGCACCGCTTCCCGGTTCTCGAGGAAGATGTCGCGCCACATGACCGGGTTGGAGGCGGCGATCCGCGTGAAGTCGCGAAAGCCACTGGCCGAGAACTTGACGACCTCCTGCTTGAGGTCGTCGCCGAGGTCGGTGGCGGTGCCGACGATGGTGTAGGCGATGAGGTGCGGCAGATGGGACGTAATGGCCAGCACCTGGTCGTGGTGGCCGGCGTCCATGATCTCGATCATCATGCCGGCCCGGCGCCACAGCTCCGCCACCCGCTCCACCGCCCCTTCGTCGGTGCCGGGCGCCGGCGTCAGGATGCACCAGCGCCCCTCGAAGAGTTCGGCGAAACCGGCCTCGGGGCCGCTGTGCTCGGTACCCGCCACCGGATGGCCGGGCACCAAATGGACGCCGTCGGGCAAATGCGGGGCGAGGTCGCGGAACGCCACCTGCTTGACCGAGCCCACGTCGCTGACGATGCACCCCGCAGCCAGTGCCGGCGCCATGGCGGTGGCGATTTCACCATAGGTGCCGGGCGGCGCGCACACCATCACCATGTCGGCGCCCTCGACGGCGGCGGCGGGATCCAGCGTCGTGGTGTCGGCTAAACCCAGTTCGACGGCCTTGTCCAGGGTGCGCTGGGTGCGTGCCGCGACCGCGACATGGCCGGCCAGGCCGTCGCGGCGCATGACGCGGGCCAGGGACGACCCGATCAGCCCGAAGCCGACGAAGGCGATGCGCCGGAACAGCCGTGTATCTCTCTCGCCGGCCATGGCTCAGTCCACTAAGCCGTCGAGGGCCTCGGCGACGGCGCGCATTTCGTCCTCGTGGCCGACCGTGATGCGCAGGGCATCGGGCAGCCCGTACGGCCCCATGCGGCGCACGATAATGCCGCGGTCCCGGAGAAATGCGTCGGCGGCCTCGGCGTCGCGGCCGGGCGCGTTGGGAAATCGCACCAGCACGAAGTTGCCGGCGCTGTCCGGCACCTCGAGGCCGAGCCCCCGGGCCTGTTCGGTGATCCACGGCAGCCATGTCGCGTTGTGGGCGCGCCCGGCGTCGGCGAAGGCGGTGTCCCGAAGCGCCCCCAGGCCCGCCACCTGGGCCGGCGCGCAGACGTTGAAGGGGTTGCGCATCCGGTTCAGAACATCGGCCACGTCCGGGGGACAGTAGGCCCATCCGAGCCGGAGCCCGCCGAGCGCGTAGAGCTTGGAAAAGGTGCGGGTCATCACCACGTTGTCTCCAGCCTCGACCAGATCGACGCCGGGCGTGTAGTCGTCGTGTGATACGTACTCGGCATACGCCGCGTCGACTACCAACAGCACGTCCTCGCGCAGCCCGGCCCGCAGACGGTTGAGTTCGGACGCCGGCAGGTAGGTTCCCGTGGGGTTGTTGGGATTGGCCAGGAACAGAATCCGGGTCTTGCCGGTGACCCGCTCGAGCAGGGCGTCGACGTCGGCGGTGAGGTCGCGCTCGGGGGCCGCCACCGGCGTCGCTCCCACCGTCCGCGCCGCGATCGCGAACATCAGGAAGGCATGCTCGGTGTGCAAAATCTCGTCCCCCGGGCCCGCATAGGCCCGGCACAGCAGTGCGATCAGCTCGTCGGAGCCGGCGCCGCACACGATGCGCGCCGCCTCCAGGCCGTGCAGCTCGGCCAGGGCGCCGCGCAACTCGGCCGAGGCGCCGTCCGGGTAGCGGTGCATGTTTGCCGCCATCTCCTCAAAGGCGGCGACCGCCATGGGGCTGGGGCCGAGAGCGCCTTCGTTGGAGGCGAGCCTGATCACCCTGTGGCGGCCGAGCAGGGCCGATTCACCCCCCACGTAGGGCGTGATCCCGGCGATGCCGGGGCGGACGGCAAGCGGGCTCATGACGGAGCGGCCCTGCGACGCGGCGCCTTCTTGCGCGCCGGCTTCTTCTTGGCGGGCACCGCCGCCAATTGCTCGGGCGTCAGGGGCACGGCGTAGGCGCCGAGCCCGACCACCCGCAGCACGGTGGGGCCGGCGGCGTCGAGATAGCGCAGGATTCTGCGGTCGTCCTCGGCGGCGAAATCATCGATCTCCGCCAGGTAGAGCCGCATTCCCTGCACCTGCTCGGCGTTGGACTGGGCCGTGAAGGTTATCGGCAGGCTGGCCTTGGCGAGCGCCGGACCGAGGCTGGCCAGGGCGATGTCGTCCGTGGCCTCGATGGCGATGAGCGAACGGTCGCGGCCCGTCGCCTCCACCGCCAGGGGACAGATGACGAGACCGCCCAAGTCGGCGTCGCGGCCGTTGCCCTGACCGGCGAAGGGAACGCGGGCGACGACGCGCGGGGCGTCCGGGCTCGACGTCGCCAGATACGGCCACCAGGGGTCGGTGTCGTCCTGGGTGGGCAGGGGGACGATGCCGACCGTCGCCTCCTGGCTGCGCACCGCCTCGATGACCCGGCGCGCCGAGGCGTGGCCGGTCATGGGCGTGAACGAGCCATATTGGTCGCGCGCCAGGTCCCAGTATCCGCTGCCCGGCTCGGGCATGTGCACGGCGACGGAAAACGGCCCCTCGAAGGAAAGCGTCGCCACGATCAACTCGCGCCAGATGCGCACCAGCTCGCGCTTGGGGAAAGGGCCCTTGTGGCGCGCCATCAGCCGGTTGAGGATCTGTGCCTCGCGGGCCGGCCTGATCTTCACTTTCTGGCCGCGCTTGAGGTCGCGGATGCCTTCCACCGCCTTGGTGCGGCGCACGATCAGATCGTGCAGGGCATCGTCGATCTTGTCGATGTCCCGCCTCAGGGAGTCCAGGGTTTTTCGGGCGCTCATGTTCGGTTCCGGGCAGGCGATGGCGGTGCGGACAGGGGCTCGCGCTAGGGGCGCCTAGTGATAATGGCATGTCCCCCCAAAATCAAAGAAAACATTGACACTCAGGGACTTGCTTCCTAGCAATGTTGCCCCCATTTCAAGAAATTCGACGCACCCGAGCCTGGCCATGACTGACGCCGAGAGCAAAATCGCCCCACGGTCGGATACAAGCACTCTTCCCGGCGGCCACGTGACCCTGGGGACGGACCGCCCGCTACGCCTCGATTGCGGCGTGGAGATGCGGGATTTCGCCGTCGCCTACCAGACTTACGGCACCCTGAACGCCGACAAGTCGAACGCGATCGTGGTGTGCCACGCGCTGACCGGCGACCAGTACGTGTCCGGCATCCACCCGGTAACCGGCAGGGAGGGCTGGTGGGACGCCCTGGTGGGGCCGGGGAAGACTCTCGACACCGACCATTACTTCATCCTGTGCGCCAATATTCTCGGCGGCTGCATGGGCACCATCGGCCCCAAGGAGACCAACCCGGCTACCGGCAAGCCCTGGGGCCTCGACTTCCCGGTAATCACGGTGGGAGACATGGTGCGCGCCCAGGTCATGGTGCTCGACCACCTCGGCATCGAGCAAGTTTTCGCCGTGATCGGGGGATCGCTTGGCGGCATGCAGGTTTTGGAGTGGGCGGCGAGCTATCCGGAGCGGGTGTTCGCCGCCATCCCCATCGCTTGCGCCGCCCACCAATCGGCCCAGAACATCGCCTTCCACGAGGTCGGGCGCCAGTCCATCATGGCCGATCCCGAATGGTGTGGCGGCGCCTATCAGAGCCAAGGCAAGAACCCGCACCGGGGCCTCGCCGTGGCCCGCATGACGGCCCACATCACCTACCTTTCCGAGCCCGCCCTGCACCGCAAGTTCGGGCGCCGCCTGCAGGACCGCGACGTGGTGACGTTCGGCTTCGACGCCGACTTCCAGGTGGAGAGCTATCTGCGCCACCAGGGCAGCACCTTCGTCGAGCGCTTCGACGCCAACTCGTATCTCTACATCACCCGGGCCATGGATTACTTCGACCTCGAGGAGAAGCACAAAGGCGTGCTCGCCGACGCGTTCCGGGACACGCCGGTGCGCTTTTGCGTGGTCTCGTTCACCAGCGACTGGCTGTACCCGACGGCGGAGTGCCGCCGCATCGTCCACGCCCTCAACGGGGTCGCCGCCAACGTCAGCTTCGCGGAAATCATCTCCGACAACGGCCACGATTCATTTCTTCTGGACGAGCCGGAGTTCCACAAGGTGCTGCGTGGTTTCCTCATCGGCGCCGCCGAGCACCGCGGCCTGCCGCGAGTTTCGCCATGATGGCGGAAAGCGCCCGCAAGGCGATCCGGCTCGACCTCCAGCTTATCGCCGACATGATCGAGCCGGGGTCGCGGGTCCTCGACGTCGGTTGCGGCGACGGCGCCCTCCTCGATTACCTGTTCCACTTCAAGCAGGTCGACGGGCGCGGCATCGAGCTCAGCACCGAGGGCGTCAACGCCTGCGTGTCGGCGGGGCTTTCGGTGGTGCAGGGCGACGCCGACGTCGATCTCGCCGACTACCCGGACGACGCCTTCGATTTCGTGGTGCTCAGCCAGACCCTGCAGGCAAGCCGCGCGCCCAAGGTCTTGATCGAGCAACTTTTGCGCATCGGGCGGCGCGCCGTCGTCTCGTTTCCCAACTTCGCCCACTGGCGCATGCGCGCCTACCTGCTGATGCACGGCCGCATGCCGGTCACCGGGCTGCTGCCCTATCAGTGGTACGACACCCCCAACATACATTTCTGTACGATCCGCGACTTCGTGGTCATGTGCCGGGAGATGAATGTCACCATCGAGCACAGCTTCTCCCTGGATCACAGGGGACGGGCGCGGCGCTTCCGCGGCGACCCGTTTATCGTCAACCTGTTCGGCGAACAGGCCCTATACGTGATGTCCAGGGGTTGAGCCCGGGCGCCGGGACCGTGCTCAGGGCGCGCGCCGGGGCATGTCGAGGACGGTGCGGCGGCGACGCTGCTTGGCCTCGGGCTGGGCGGCGTAGATCTGCTTGGTGGCCTCGGCGATGACAACCCCGGCGAACCTGGGGAACCAGCGTTCGCCGATCTTCTCCCAAGCCGGCGCCGCCGACAGCACCATGCGCCAACGCGAGGGCGGCACGAACAGGCCCGACGAGGCGCCGAGCGGCGTGAACATGGTGTCGCGCAGGAGGCGCGTCAGCTGGTCCGGGGAATAGGGCCGCCCGTGGCCGAAGGGGGTGCGCTCGAAGCGCGCCCACAGGCCGGCGCGGTTGGGGGCCACGATCAACAGCCGGCCGCTGCCCGAAAGCACCCGCCAGATCTCGCGCATCAGGGGACGCACCTGCTCGGTGCACTCGAGGGCGTGAATGACCAGCACCCGGTCTATCGACAGGTCGTCGAAGGGCAACTCCGCCTCGTCGGCCAGAAGCGTCAGTCCCCTGGCCTCGGAGGGCCAGTGCAGCACACCTTGGGCCGCCGGCATGGCCGCCGCGACGCGCCGCGCCTCGGTGTGGAAGAGGCCGAGATAAGGCGTCGCGTAGCCGAGGCCGAGCACGCTTTGGTCCTTGGCGTCGGGCCACGCGGCGCGGATGCGCTGGCGGATGGCGCGGCGCGCCACTTGGCCGAGGCCTGTGGCGTAGAAATCGCGCAGGTCGACGGCGTCGTTCCACATGGAGCTGAGTCTAACCCATGGACCGAGGGCTGCGTAAGCCCGCCAGCCGCCGCCAGGCGTCGCCTCAGTCGCCCATGAACGCCTCGTCGACGTCGACCTGGTAGCCGAAGATGATCTTGTTGGTCTGGTTGAACATGCCGACCACGGCCATCAGTTCGCCCTGGGTCTCGTCGTCCATGCCGAGCTTGCGCGCCGCCGCGGTGTGCGAGCGGATGCAGTACTCGCAGCCGTTGGTGGCGGAGACGGCGATGGCGATCATCTCCTTGGTGAGGGGGTCGAGGCGGCCCGGCGCCATGACCTGCTTGATGCCTTCCCACAGGCGCTTGAGGGTGGGCGGGTGGGCGGCGATGGTGCGCCAGAAGTTGGGCACGAAATCGGTGCCGCGCACCTCCATGAAGTCGTCGTAGACGGCGCGCACCTCTGGGCTGGCGTCCTCGTATTCCACCATTTTCACGGTCGGCATGGCTCCCTCCTCCGTTGGCTTCGATCCCTCTTCCCAGGGGCGCCGGAGTATGGGGGCGGGAGAGAGCCGGGGCAAGGGAGGGGGACGCCGCCGCCTTACGTCAAATACTGCCCGCCGTTGACGGTCAGCGTCGCGCCGGTGACGAAGCCGGCGTCGTCGGAGGCGAGAAACGCGACGCAGCGCGCCACTTCCTCGGGCTCGCCGAGGCGGCCCACCGGGATCAGCGGCAGGACCCTCTCGTTGATCACTTCGGCGGGCACGGCGCGCACCATCTCGGTGGCGATGTAGCCGGGCGCCACGGCGTTGACGGTGATGCCCTTGGCGGCGTTCTCCTGGGCCACCGCCTTGGTGAAGCCGATGATGCCGGCCTTGGCGGCGGAATAGTTGGCCTGGCCGAACTGGCCCTTCTGGGCGTTGATGGAACTGATCGAGATGACGCGCCCGAAGCCGCGCTCGCGCATGCCGCCGAGGACCAGCCGCGTCATGTTGAAGACGCTGTCGAGGTTGGTGCGCATGACCTCCGACCATTGCTCGGGAGACATGCGGTGGACAACGGCGTCGCGGATGATGCCGGCGTTGTTGACCAGCACCTCGACCGGCCCCGCGTCGGCCTCGACGGCGGCCAGCCCGGCCTCGCACGCCGCGTAGTCGCCGACGTCGAACTTGACGGCGGGGATGGCGGTCTCGGCGCTGAACGCCTCGGCGGCCGCGTCGTTGCCGCCGTAATTGGCGGCCACCGTGTAGCCGGCCTCCTTCAAGGCCATCGAAATGGCCCGTCCGATGCCGCGCGTACCGCCCGTTACCAGCGCTACCCGGCCCATGGTGTCCTCCCTCGTTTGCGAAGCGCCGTCGCCCATATAACACGAGCGTTCCGGTACCGGAATGTCTTAGATCAAGCCCAACCGATGGGTAGTGAAGGCGTCGGTTAGCCGCGCTCCACGCACATGGCGATGCCCATGCCGCCGCCAATGCAAAGCGTCGCCAGGCCCTTCATGGCGTCGCGCCTCCGCATCTCGTGGAGCAGGGTCACCAGGATGCGCGTCCCCGAGGCGCCGATGGGATGGCCGAGCGAGATGGCGCCGCCGTTGACGTTGACCTTGTCGGTGTCCCAGCCGAGGTCCTTGTTGACGGCGCAGGCCTGGGCGGCGAAGGCCTCGTTGGCCTCGACGAGGTCGAGGTCCTCGATGCTCCAGCCCGCTTTCTCCAACGCCTTGCGGCTGGCCGGGATGGGGCCCGAGCCCATGACCGCCGGATCGACGCCGGCGGTGGCCCAGGAAACGATGCGGGCCAGGGGCTCGATGCCGCGCTTGGCGGCCTGCTCGGCGCTCATCAGCACCACCGCCGCGGCGCCGTCGTTGATCCCGGACGCGTTGCCGGCGGTCACCGTGCCCTCCTTGGCGAAGGCCGGGCGCAGGCTGGCGAGTGTGTCGAGCGTGGTGTCGGGCTTGGGATGCTCGTCCGCGTCGACCACGGTCTCGCCCTTGCGCGTCTTGACGGTGACGGGGACGATCTCGTCGGCGAAGCGCCCGGCTTCGGCGGCTTCGGCGGCCTTGGCTTGAGAGGCAAGGGCAAATTGGTCCTGCTCCTCGCGGGTGATCTGCCACTGCCCGGCGACGTTCTCGGCGGTGTTGCCCATGTGATAGCCGTTGAAGATGTCCCACAGCCCGTCGCGGATCATGGTGTCGACGAGTTGGGCGTCGCCCATGCGCGTGCCCTTGCGCAGGTGCATGCAATGGGGGGCCAGGCTCATGTTCTCCTGGCCGCCGGCGACGACGATATCGCTGTCCCCGGCGGCGATGGCCTGGGCGCCGAGGGCCACCGTGCGTAGTCCCGAACCGCACACCTGGTTGACGGCATACGCCGTGCTCTCCACCGGGATGCCGGCGCCGATGGCCGCCTGGCGCGCCGGGTTCATGCCCTCGCCGGCGGCAAGAATCTGCCCCAGGACGACCTCGGAGACGTCGGCGGCGTCGACCTGGGCGCGGCTCAGCGCCTCGACGATGGCCACCTGCCCCATCTCGTGCGCCGGAACGCCGCTCAGGCCGCCGCTGAAGGCGCCGATGGGCGTGCGCGCGGCGCCGGCGATGACGATATCGGTCATTCGGAAACTCCCGTTGCTGGTATTGGGCGCACTGGAGGGCGGCCCTTCGTCGGCCGACCATAGTAGCGGGTCGCGGCCCGGCGAATCAAGAAAATGTTGCGGTGCAGCAATATTGATGCGCCCGCCGCCGTGCCCCTGTCATTGCAACGCAGCATTTCCTTGCAAGGGCGTGTATGCTACCAATGGCATTGGCATCCACGCGCGGGAACGGAAGACCATGGCAGACACTTCGGCCGCGGAAAAGACGCCGATCACGATCAAGAAATACGCCAACCGTCGGCTTTACAACACGGCGACAAGCAGCTACGTGACCCTCGACCACCTGGCGCAAATGGTCAAGGAGGGCGTCGAGTTCGTCGTCTACGACGCCAAGAGCGGCGACGACATCACGCGCCCGGTGCTCACCCAGATCATCGTCGAGGAAGAGGCCAAGGGCCACAACCTCCTCCCCGTCGGATTCCTGCGCCAACTCATCGGCTTTTACGGCGACAGCCTGCAGGCCCTAGTGCCGGGTTACCTGGAGCAGACCATGCAGGCCTTCGCCCGCAATCAGGATCAGATGCGCCACTACATGCGGGACACCCTGGAGGGCCTCTTTCCCTTCACCCAGTTCGAGGAAATGAACAAGCAGAACATGGCCTTCTTCGAAAGCGCCATGAACATGTTCACTCCGGGCGGTGCCAACGGTGCCAACGGTGCCGACAAGGCGGCCGGCGCAGGCAACTCCAAGGCGGCCCCCGATGTTCCCGATGCCCCCGATGCCAAGGGCGCCGCCGCCGAGCGCCAGCTCGCCGAGATGCGGGCCAAGCTCGACTCCATGCAGAAGGAACTCGACAGCCTGACCGGGGGCGGAAGCAGCTCCGCCTGACGGTCCGCCGGGTGCCGGTCGACGCTTGGCTAACCTCTCCTGTTAGGGTATCAATGAGGGCCGCAACTTAGTCTTGCGAGAGGACACCTCCCGTGGCCGAGATTGGTCCGGCGACAGCCCGGCAATTTGCCCAAGGGCGAGTCCAGGAAAACCCGTCGGCGGCGCCGGCGGGACGCGTTGTCCCCTTCCCAGAGGTGCCGGGGCGCCACTCGGCGCAAGCCGAAGCCCGCACCTCGCGCCGCATGCCAGATACCCCCAGCAAGACCGCCGAGGTGGCGCGCACGGGTGGGGTGGCGCTGCAGTTCGTCGGCGGCACCATCATCCAACTCGTCGCCGAGCAACAACAGACCCAGGAAGGCGCGGCGCCGCGGCCCGACCGGCTGGACCGGCTGCGCGCCGTCGCCGCCTACGAGACGGCCAGTGAAGTCGGGGCGCCACCGCGCCGCGCCGACGGCGGCGAGGCCATACCCGAGCCCGGCGCTTCCCTCGACTTCCTGACCTAGAGTGTGATCGATTCGGTCTAAGTCGACAGGACCCTGAGCCCTCCCCGCCCGGCGCGCCGGGCGTCCCTCAGGGCAGGTCGCGGGCGACGCGGAATCCGATGCCGTAGCTGCGGCCGATGGCGATGTTCTTGAATCGCCAGGTGGTGCTCACGTTCTTGGCGATGTAGTACCACGACCCGCTGCGCATGACGCGCGAGCGGCAGTCGCCGTCGAGGCGTGCCGAGCCGTCCGCCGGCGCCCCGACGTGGCTGGGGTTCCAGCAGTCCTCGACCCATTCCCAGGAGTTGCCGGCGGTATCGTAAAGGCCGAAGGGATTGGGTGCGAAGGAGCCTACCGGCGCCGAGCCCTTCTTGCTCCACTTGCTGCCGCAGTCCCGGCAGTTGGCGTGGTTCTTCCCCTTATCGTCGCCCCACCAGAATTTTGTGGTGGTGCCGGCGCCGGCGGCCCACTCCCATTCGGCCTCGGTGAGCAGGCGGTAGGGCTGGCCCGTCTTCTCGCGTAGCCAGCTCGCGTAGCCGCGGGCGTCGGCCCAGGTGATGTTCATCACCGGCATGCGCCCGCGCCCCCACTTGTGGTCGTCGGGATCGCGCGTGCAGCCGCCGTCCGCCAGGCAGGCCTCCCACTCGTCGAACGTGACTTCGTACTTGCCCATGGCGAAGGGGCGGGCGATGGTTACCTTGTGGGCCGGCCGCTCGTACTTGTGGCGGTTGTCGCGGCCCATGACGAAGGTGCCGGCCGGGATCACCACCATCTCCGGACATTCGGGACAATCGCGGATGACGTCGCCGGGCTTCGGCGCCTCGGCACCGGCAGTGGCGGCCGGCAAGGCGAGAAGGGAGGCGAGAAGTGCAGCACGGAGCTTGCGGTAGGCCATGGCAGATACTACACGTATCCATGCCGCCGGCGCCCGTCAAGAGTTTGCAGACTTGAGCCGCGTGGCGATCTTTGCGGCCCGGCGAACAAGACCAGGCTGGCGCGCGCCGCGTTTCCGGATATGGTCCCGGGGGGCGCCGAAGTTGGGAGAAGGATAGGTGGGTAAAAGCAAGGGCATCTACGAGACGGGTCTCGACAAGACGCCGGCCAATTACCGGCCGCTCACCCCGGTCGACTTTCTGCGTTGGGCGGCGCGCGTCTATCCCGCCAAGGTAGCGGTGATCCACGGGGACAGGCGTTACACCTACGCGGAGTTCTACGGTCGCTGCCGGCGGCTCGCCTCGGCCCTGACCAAGCGCGGCATCGGCGTCGGCGACACTGTCTCGGTGATGGCGCCCAACATCCCCGAGGCGCTCGAAGCCCATTACGGCGTTCCCATGATCGGCGCCGTGCTCAATTCCCTCAATATCCGCCAGGACGCACAGGCCGTCTCGTTCATCCTCGACCACGGCGAGGCCAAGGTGCTGATCACAGACCGCGAGTTCTCGCCGGTCATCAAGGAGGCGCTCAAGGCCGTCGATACGCGACCCCTGGTCATCGACATAAACGATGTCCTGGCCGAGGGTGGCGAGCTCATCGGCGAGACCGACTACGAGGCGTTCCTCGCCGACGGCGACGCCGACTTCGAGTGGTCGCCGCCCGACGACGAGTGGCGCGCCATCAGCCTCCTCTACACCTCCGGCACCACCGGCGATCCCAAGGGTGTCGTCTATCACCATCGGGGGGCCTATTTGAACGCGCTCGGCAACGCGCTGGTGATGAAGCTCGACCGCGATACGGTCTATCTGTGGACGCTGCCCATGTTCCACTGCGACGGCTGGACCTACACGTGGGCGGTGACGGCGCTCGGCGGCACCCACGTTTGCCTGCGCAAGGTCGACCCGGCGCTCGTCTTCCCGATGATCAAGGAGCACCGCGTCACCCACATGTGCGGCGCGCCGGTGGTGCTCGGCGCCCTCATCCACGCTCCCGACGAGGTCAAGGTGGACTTCGGCCACACCGTCGAAATCGCCACCGGCGGCGCCTCGCCGCCCGCCCCGGTGATCGTCGCCATGGACCGCATGGGTTTTCGCGTCACCCACCTCTACGGTCTCACCGAAACCTATGGACCGGCCACGTACTGCGCTTGGCAGGAGGATTGGGACGGCTTGGAACTGGATGGACAGGCCGCAAAGATGGCGCGCCAGGGTATGCCCTATCCGACCCTCGGCGACCTCATGGTGGCCGACCCCGAGACCCTGGAGCCGGTGCCCGCCGACGGCGAGACGATCGGCGAAATCCTCTTGCAGAGCAACACGGCGATGCGTGGCTACCTGAAGAACCTGCCGACCACCGAGAAGACCATGGCAGGCGGCTGGCTGCACACCGGCGATCTGGCGGTGGTGCACTCCGACGGCTACATGGAGATGAAGGACCGCTCCAAGGACATCGTCATATCGGGGGGCGAGAACATCTCGTCGATCGAGGTGGAATCGGTGCTCTACGAACACCCGGCGGTGATGGAGGCGGCGGTGGTCGCCAAGGCGGACGAGAAATGGGGTGAGACGCCGTGCGCTTTCGTCACCCTGAAGCCCGGCGCCAACGACGTGGCGGCCGACGACATCATCGCCTTTTGCCGCGACCGCATGGCCCATTTCAAATGCCCGCGCCACGTCGTCTTCGGGCCCCTGCCCAAGACCTCGACCGGCAAGATCCAGAAGTTCGTCCTGCGTGAGCAGGCGAAAGAGGCATAGGACACGCCATGCCCGAAAACCCCGGCGACCTCTTTCGACTTGACGGCCGCACCGTCCTGGTCACCGGGGCGTCGGGCGGGCTGGGCCGCCACTTCGCGCTCGTTCTGGCCAAGGCCGGGGCGTCGGTGGCGGTGGCGGCGCGGCGTGTCGAGCTGCTCGCCGATGTGGCCGCCGAGATCACCGCCGCCGGTGGTACCGCCGCCGCCGTCGCCCTCGACGTCACCGACGGCGCCTCGATCAAAGCCGCCTTCGACGACGCGGAAAGGGCCCTCGGCCCCATCGACGTGCTTATCAACAATGCCGGCGTCGCCCTGACCAAGCCGGCGCTGGAGACCGACGAGGCGGACTGGGACCACGTCCTCGACACCAACCTCAAGGGCGCCTGGATGGTCGCCCGCGAGGCGGCGCGCCGCATGGCGGACACCGGCGGCGGCACCATCATCAACCTCGGCTCGATCGTCGCCGAGCGGGTGGCCGGCGGGCTGTCGGCCTATGCCGCCTCCAAGGCCGGGCTCATCCAACTGACGCGGGTCCTGGCCGTCGAGCTGGCACGCCACTCCATCCGCGTCAACGCCCTGGCGCCCGGCTACATCGAGACCGACATCAACCGCGACTATTTCGCCACCGATGCCGGCCAGCGCACGATCAAGCGCATCCCCCAGCGCCGCGTCGGGCGCCTCGGCGACCTTGACGGGCCGCTGCTGCTGCTCGCCTCCGAAGCCTCCGCCTTCATGACCGGCTCGGTGATCACGGTGGATGGCGGCCACACGGTCAACGCCCTCTAGTTCCCCTCTAATACCAGCCCCAAGGAGTTTCCACGGCCATGGATTTCAGCCTGTCCCCCGAGATCGACGATTACCGCACGCGAATCCGTGCCTTCGTCGCCGACAACGTGATGCCCCTGGAAGGTGATCCCGCTAACTTCGACGAGCACGAGATGATCCGCGAAGACGTGCTCGACGGCATGCGCGCCAAGGCGCGCCAGGCGGGGTTGTGGGCCTTCCAGATGCCCAAGTCGCTGGGTGGCCAGGAGGTGGGCCGTGCCGGCATGGCGGCGTGCTACGAGGAGATGGCGCGTTCTCCGTTCGGGCCGCTCGCCTTCAACTGCGCCGCCCCCGACGACGGCAACATGATGGCCCTCGACAGGACCCTGGACGAGGTCGGCAAGGAGCGCTGGCTCAAGCCCATCGTCGAGGGCCGGGTACGCTCGGCCTTCGCCATGACGGAGCCCATGCCGGGCTCGGGCTCCGACCCCTCGTCGATGTTGACCACCGCCGAGAAAAAAGGCGGGAAGTGGGTGGTCAATGGGCACAAGTGGTTCATCACCGGCGCCGAGGGGGCCCAGCACTTCATCCTCGTCGCCAAGACCTCGGACCATGCCAGGAAGGGACTCACGGCCTTTCTTTTCCATGCCGACCAGCCGGGTTGGCGCATCGAGCGCCGCATCCCCATCATGGGGCCGCAGGAGCACGGCGGCCACTGCGAGATGGTCTTCGAGGGACTGGAAATCCCCGATGAGAACCGCATCCTCGAGGTCGGCGACGGCCTCAAGGTGACGCAGATCAGGCTCGGCGTGGCGCGGCTCACCCACTGCATGCGCTGGCTCGGCCTGTCCAAGCGTGCCCTCGAAATCGCCAGCCAATACGTGGCCGAGCGAGAAAGCTTCGGCATGAAGCTCGCCGAGCACGAAGGCGTGCAGTGGATGTTGGGCGGGGCCGCCGCCGACATCCAGGCCGGGCGGCTGCTCACCATGCACGCGGCGTGGAAGCTCGACCAGGGGGACTTCGCGCGCAAGGAGGTGTCGATGGCCAAGATCCACGTCGCCGACACCCTGCACAAGGCGGTGGACACCGCCATCCAGCTTACCGGGGCGCTCGGCTATTCCAAGGACACGCTCTTGGAGTGGATGTACCGCTACGCCCGCCAGGCGCGGCTCGTCGACGGGGCGTCGGAGGTGCACAAGATGGTGCTGGCGCGCTACTTCATGAACGAGGGCATCGACTTCTGGGCGTGGGGCAATTGAACAGGGAGGATTTTTGATGGCCGGCTATATCTTCGTGCAGACCGAGGTCAGCGATGCCGGGAAGTATGACACCTACAAACAAGCCGTCCCCGCCGTCATCGAGAAATTCGGCGGGCGCTTCATCGTGCGCGGCGGCGACATGGAGGCTTTGGAGGGCGCCTACGACGGGCCGCGCGTCGTCATCCTCGAATTCCCGTCGGTGGAGCAGGCGCGCGCCTTCTGGAACTCGCCGGAATACGCCGAGGTCAAGGCCTTGCGCGAGGGCGCCGCGAACATGACAGCCGTCCTCATCGAAGGCGTCTGACGGTTTCTTGGGCGCCAACGAAAACCGCCCGGAGAGCGTATCCCCGGGCGGTTGTTCGTTTGTGCCGTTCGCGGGCGCCTAGCGCCGGTCGCCGAACAGGTGCAGCAGCATGATGAACAGGTTGATGAAGTCGAGATAGAGCTTGAGCGCCCCCATGATCGCCTTCTTGCCGTAGGTCTCGGAGTCGTCGGCGGCGCTGTAGATGCTCTTGATGGCCTGAGTGTCATAGGCGGTGAGACCGACGAAGACCAGAACGCCGACCACCGAGATCACGAAGTGCAGGGCCGACGAGGCCAGGAACATGTTGACGACGCTGGCGATGATGACGCCGATCAGCCCCATGAACAGGAACGACCCCCACTTGGTGAGGTCGCGCTTGGTGGTGTAGCCGTAAAGGCTCATGGCGGCGAAGGTGCCCGCCGTGATGAAAAATACGCGCGCGATGCTGGTGCCCGTGTACATGATGAAGATGGAGGCCAGCGAAAGTCCCATCAGCGCCGAATAGACCCAGAACAGCGCCTGCGCCGTCGACGCCTGGATGTGGTTGATGCGGGCGCTCAGGAAGAACACCAGGCCGAGCGGTGCCAGGACGGCGACCCAGAACAGCCCCGTTCCGAAGATGGCCTGCATGGCCGCCTCCGACGTGGAGAGGGCGTAGGCGACGATGCCCGTGAGCGCCAGGCCCGACGCCATGTAATTGTAGACCTGCAGCATGTATTGGCGCAGGCCGACGTCGATTTCGGCGGCACGCGCGGCGGTATCGGACATGCCCTGCGTGCCAAGCGAGAACCTGTTGTCAGGACCGAGTGCCATGGGTAAACCCCTTGCCAATGAATGTTGCCGTGAAAGGTGCGGTTTCCTGCCGCTAATATGGCACGAAAGGGCTGGGAATCAAGAGTCCCGCCATTAAGAGTCTATTCGTTGCGCAAGTAAGGCGCCGATTTCCGGCCCAGGGCCCGCCAGGTGCCGGCGAAACCGGCGATCACGGTGAGGACGACGCAGCCGAGCACGGTGGCTGCCACGGTGGGCGCCAGGAAGAACCACTCGGCGTCGAGCAGAAACACCACCACCGCCCATGCGGTCAGCGTGCCGGCGGCGGCGGCGATGGTTCCGGTGGCCAGGCCGAGGATGCCGTATTCGATGGCGTAGGTCTTGAGCACCGTCGCCCGCTTCGCCCCCAAAACCTTGAAGACCACGGCGTCGTAGATGCGTTGCTGGCGCCCCGCCGCCACGGCGCCGGCCAGCACCAGGGCGCCGGCGGCGATGGCGATGGCGGCGACGGCGCGCACGGCGATGCCGATGCCGGCGAGGATGCGCGAAGCCGCGACCAGCGCCTCGCGCACGCGGACCGCCGAGATGTTGGAAAAGCGGTCGCTGACGGCGGCCTCCACCGCGTCCTCGGCGGCGGGCGGCGCCCGCACGGCGGCGAGGTGGGTGTGCGGCGCTCCCTCGAGCGTCCCCGGCGCGAAGATGATGGCGAAATCGAAGCGCAGGCTGCGCCAGTCGATCTCGCGGGTGCTGGCGATGGTGGCCGTCACCTCGCGGCCCAGGATGTTGAGGGTGAGCGTATCGCCGACGTCGATCCCGAAGCCTTTGGCGAGGCCGGCGTCGAGCGAGATGAGGGGCGGCCCCCGGTAATCGGCGGGCCACCACTCCCCGGCCGTGACGCGGGTGTCGCGGGGCCTCTCGTCGGCGTAGGTCAGCGCCCTGTCGCCGCGCACCGCCCACTCCGAGCCGGCGGCGATCCTGGCCTTCTCCACCGGCACGCCGGCGATCCCGACGATGCGTCCGCGCAGGCTCGGCACCCGCCGCAAGCCGTGGGTTCCCTCGACGGCGGTGACGGCGGCGTCGAAGGCGTCCACCTGATCGGGCTGGATGTCGATGAAGAAGAAGGCCGGCGCCTGTTCGGGGATGCGCTCGCCGATCTGGCGGTTGAGGTTGCCCTCGATGAGGGCGACGGCGACCAGCACGGAGATGCCGAGTCCAAGCGACAGAACCACCCCCGGCGTCGCCGTGCCGGGACGGTGGATGTTGGCCACCGCCAGGCGCCACTCGGCGCCGGACAGACCCCGGACGCGGCGCGCCGCCGCCATCAGGCCGCCGGCTCCGGCGCGCAAGGCCGCCAGGGTGGCCAGGGCGCCGCCCACGAACCAGTAGGCGAAGCCACGGTCCGAGGCGGTGACGATGGTCAGCAGGGCGAGCGCCAGGACGCCCACCACCACCGCCAGCAGGTAAATCCCGCGCGGGCGGCCGCGCGCCGGCGCCACCCGGTCGCGGAACAGGCTGGCGGCGGGGATGCCACGGGCTCGCGCCAGGGGCCACAGCGCGAAGACCAGTGCCGTGAGCACCCCAAAGAGGGCGCCCACAGCCAAGGGCTCGGGGTAGACACCGATGCGCGGCGTCACCGGCAGCCATGCTTCGGCCGCCGCCAGGCCCGCCCCCGGCACCGCCACCCCGAGGACGAGCCCGATGGCAATGCCGGCCAGGGCCAGGGCCATGACCTGCAGGAGATAGGTGCGGAAGACGAGGGCGGCGGGGGCGCCCAGGCATTTCATGGTGGCGATGGTGGCGGTCTTGCCGTCGAGGTAGGCCCTGACCGCGGTGCTCACGCCGATACCGCCGACGAGCAACGCGGTGAGGCCGACGAAAGAGAGAAAAAGGGTCATGCGCTCGATGAAACGGCGCACCCCGGGGGCCGCCTCGTCGACGCCGTGGATGCGCCACCCGGCCTTGGGGAAGGCCCGCTTCAGGCCCTCGATCCAGCTCTTGGCCTCGGTGCCGGGGGACAGCATGAGTCGCGTGTGATGATGGAAATTGCTCCCCGGGCGCAGCAGCCGCGTCCCGGCGAGCGCCGCGGCGCCGATCATCAAGCGTGGTCCCAGGCTGAAGACGCTGGCCACCCGGTCGGGTTCCCTGGCGATGGTGGCGCGCACCTGGAAGGTCGCCTCGCCGACGCGCACGCGCCCGCCGAGGCCGATGCCGAGACGGCGCAGCAGATGGGCGTCGGCCACCGCGCCCCAGGCGCCGTCTTCTCGCCGAAACGCCGCGTCGAGGTCCAGCGGCGGGTCGAGCACCAGGCCGCCGACCATGGGATAGAGGGCGTCCACCGCCTTCAACTCGACCAGGGTACGGCGCCCGTTGGCGGGCTGCGGGCGGGCCATGGCGCGCATGGAGACGACTTTGGAGAGGGCCGCCGAGTTTTCCCGCAGGTAAGCCTCGTGGGCGGTCGAGGGCGAACGGTTGTGGAGACGCAGGTCGACGTCGCCGCCGAGGATTACGCGTCCATCGGCCTGCAGGCCGGCGACCACGGAATGGCTGAGGGTGCCGACCCCGGCGATGGCCCCGACGCCGAGCGCCAGGCAGGCGATGAAGACGCGGAATCCCCGTGTCCCGCCGCGCAGCTCGCGGCGCGCCAGCCGAAAAGCGAGGCCGGTCCCGTTCACGGAGCGCTTTCGCCGCCCGCCGCCGGGCGTCCGCTATCGGCGGCGACGCGGCCGTCGACCAGTTGCACGACGCGCCCGCAGCGCCCCACCAGGTCCGGCTGGTGGGTGACGAGGACGAGCGTCGTATCACGGCGCGCGTGCAGGTCGAAGAGAACGTCCATGACCGCCTCGCCGGTGGCGCCGTCCAGATTGCCCGTCGGCTCGTCGGCGAGCAGGATGGCAGGCTCGGTAACGAAGGCGCGGGCCAGGGCCACCCGTTGCTGCTCGCCGCCCGAGAGCTGTCCCGGATAATGGACGAGCCGGGGGCCGAGGCCGACCGCCTCGAGCTCGGCGCGGGCGCGCTCGAAGGCGTCCGCATGGCCGGCGAATTCTAGGGGCATGGCGACGTTTTCCAGCGCCGTCATGGTCGGCACCAGATGAAAATTCTGAAAGACGATGCCGACGTTGTCGCGGCGGAATAGGGCCAGGGCGTCTTCGTCGAGGGCCGTGATCTCGGTGCCGGCGGCGGTGATGGAACCCGACGTCGGCCGTTCCAGCCCCGCCATGACCAGCAACAGGCTGGTCTTGCCCGAGCCCGAGGGGCCGACGACGCCGAGGGTCTCGCCGGGACCGATGGCGAGATCGATGTCGTTGAGGATATTGACCTCGCCGGCGTCGCTTGTCAGCCTGAGGTGTACGCCGTCGAGGTTTATGGCCGGGTCCGCCGCCCGGTTGTCTTCTGTCATCGGGGCCCTGGATGAAACCGATCGGACTCATTCTTCTGCCTAACCGATATGGCCTCGGGCCGGGGTTTGTCAACGCGGCCACCGCCATGATCTTGCTGGTGGCGGCGATCTTGTCGTGGTCGGTGGCGGCGGCGGCGGAGCCGGTTCGAATCCTGGCGCTGGGCGATAGCCTGACCGCCGGGTACGGGCTGGCGCGCCCGGCGTCGTTCCCGGCGCGCTTGGCGGAAGCGCTGGGCGCCGGCGGGCTTGCCGTGGAGGTCATCAACGCCGGCGTTTCCGGGGACACCACGGCGGGCGGGTTGGCGCGCCTCGAGTGGGCGCTCGCCGAGGTGCCGGACGTGGTCATCCTCGAACTCGGCGCCAACGACGGCTTGCGGGGACTGGAGCCGGCGTCGACGTTGGCCAATCTGGACGCCATGCTGACGCGCCTCGCGGCGGCCCGGGTCGCGGTGTTGCTGGCCGGCATGAAGGCGCCGCCCAACCTGGGTGCCGAGTACGGCGCCGAGTTCGACGCCATCTTCCCGGAGCTTGCCAGGAAGCACGGTGTCGCCTTTTATCCGTTCTTCCTCGACGGCGTCGCCGCCCGGCCCGAACTCAACCAGGAGGACGGCATCCACCCCAACGCCCTGGGTGTCGCCGTCATCGTCGAGCGCATCCTTCCCCACGTGAAGGCGTTGATCGCGCGCCGCCGATGATGCGCGGCGCCGCGTTTGGCCATGGGCTGGTGGATAGAATCTAACATTTGGGTGCCGGCTCCCATATAATGCCGGTTCCCATATAATGAGTGAAGGCAGCCTGCCGCGCCGCGCCGTTTGGCCGGAGCAGGAGACCGGGTACACGATCCATGCAGCCTTTCAAGTCCGCCCACTCGACCGCGGATAGCTGGGGCCGCGCCGCCAAGGAGTGCGTCGCGGGACTCGGCATGCCACCCGACGGCGCCAATCTCGGTTTCGTTTACGTCACCGATGTCTTTGCCGCCGATCTGTCCAGCATCGTCACCTACGTGCGCCAGAAAACAGGTATCGAGCATTGGGTCGGCGGCGTCGGCCTCGGCGTCTGCGCCGGGGAGGAGGAGTACTTCGACCACCCGGCGGTGGCGGTCATGGCGGCTGCCTTGCCGGAAAGCGCCTTCCGCGTTTTTCCGACCATCAGCGAGGACACCGGGGAACTGCCCTCCGCCTACCGCTCGTGGATGGCGAGCACCCAGCCGTCGTTCGGCATCGTTCACGGCGATCCCGAGAACGCCAATACGCCCCGGCTCGTCGAGGCCCTGGGGCACGACACTTCCGGGTTCCTGGTGGGTGGCCTGACGTCGTCGCGAACGGTCTCCGTCCAGGTGGCGGAAGGGGTCACCGAAGGCGGCATCTCGGGCGTGCTGTTCGCGCCGGAGGTACCGGTGGCGACCGGCCTCAGCCAAGGATGCGCGCCGATCGGTGAGAGCCATGTCGTCTCCGACAGCGTCGACAACGTGATCATCGGCCTCGACGGGCGCCACGCCCTCGACGTCTTCAAGGACGATATCGGCGAGGTCCTGGCGCGCGACCTCAACAAAGTCGCCGGTTACATCCACGCCGCGTTTCCCATCGAGGGTTCGGACACCGGCGACTACGTGGTGCGCAACCTGATCGGCATCGACCCGGCACGCGGCTGGCTGGCGGTCGGCGACAGCGTGGAGCCGGGCAGCCGGGTGATGTTCGTGCGCCGCGATCCCGAGAGCGCCGAGGGAGACTTGATGGACATGCTGGACAGGATGAAGCGCCGCGTTGCCGCGCCGCCCAGGGGCGGCGTCTATATTTCGTGCGTCGCCCGAGGCGCCAACATGTTCGGCGAGGCGGGGCGCGAGATGGAGTTGATCCACGACCGCCTCGGCGCCTTTCCCTTGATCGGATTCTACGCCGGCGGCGAGATTTCCAACAGCCGCCTTTACGCGTATACCGGGGTGCTTACCCTGTTCCTTTGACAACGGCTGAATCAGGGCGCCGCGAATCGCCGCCTGAAGGCCCGAGGAGAATCATGGACCACAGCCCACTGGGACGCACCGGCATCGAGGTCAGCCGCATCTGCCTCGGCACCATGACGTTCGGCGAGCAGAACGACGAGGCGGAAGGCCATGCCCAGCTCGACGCGGCGTTGGCGGCCGGCGTCAACTTCATCGACACCGCCGAGATGTACCCGATCGCGGCCCGCGCCGAGACCTTCGGGCGCACGGAATCCATTATCGGCACCTGGCTGCGCGCCCGCAAATGCCGCGACAAGGTGGTCTTGGCGACGAAGATAACCGGCCCGGCGCCGCACCTCCCCTACATTGGCGGCGGCAATGTCCGCCACGACCGGCGGCAACTGGAGGAAGCGCTCGATGCCAGCCTCAAGCGCCTCGGCACCGATTACGTCGACCTCTATCAGATCCACTGGCCCGGCCGCCTCGCCGTCCCTTTCGCCTCCCTCGGTTACGTGCACGACGAGGAGCTGGAATTCACGCCGCCGGAGGAAACGCTGGCGGTGCTGGCCGACCAGGTGAAGGCCGGCAAGGTGCGCGCCATCGGCCTGTCCAACGATACCCCGTGGGGCGTCATGAAGTACGTGGAGTTGGCCGAGCGCGACGGCCTGCCCCGCGTCGCCAGCGTGCAGAACCCCTACAACCTGCTCAACAGGGTCTTCGAGGTGGGTCTCGCCGAAGTGGCCCTGCGCGAGGATTGCGGGCTCCTCGCCTACTCGCCGCTCGGCTTCGGCACCCTCACTGGCAAGTACCTGAATGGTGCCGAACCCAAGGGTGCCAGGCTCACCCTATTTCCTCAGTTTGCGCGCTACAGCAAGCCGCGCGGCGTCGATGCCACTCGTTCTTACGTCGATCTGGCGCGGCGCCATGGGCTCGATGCGGCGCAAATGGCCATCGCCTTCACGCTCACCAGGCGCTTCCTGACCAGCACCATCATCGGCGCCACCACCGTCGAGCAGCTGGAGAACGAAATGGCGGCGGCCGAACTCGTGCTGACGGCGGAGGTGGAAGGTGCCATCGAGGCCATCCACGCCGCCAACCCCAACCCGGCACCCTGAGCGGCGGGGCCGCCAGAAGAACAAAGAGGCGAACGCCCATGCGACTATTTGTCGCCGCCCCCTTGCCCCTCGATGTGCGCGAGCGTCTCGCCGGCCTGTGCGCCGGGCTGCCCCGGGCGCGCTGGGTGGAGCCCCACAACATGCACATTACGCTGCGCTTCATCGGCGAGGTGGACGGGGACGCCGCCGAGGATGCCGACGCCGCGCTCGCCCAGGTGCGCCACCAGGCGTTCGATCTCGGGCTTGCCGGCATCGGCCATTTCGGCTCGGGGCGCAGGGTGCGCTCCGTGTGGGCCGGGGTCGAGGGCGCGGAAGAACTGGTCCACCTCAGGCAAAAAGTCGAATCGGCCCTGGTGCGCGCCGGCCACGACCCGGAACATCGCAAGTTCCACCCCCACGTCACCCTGGCCCGCCTCAAGAGCACGCCGGCGGCGCGCCTCGGGGATTACGCCGCCGCCCACAACGGCTTTGCGGTGGCGCCCTTCCGCCTCGAGCGCTTCACGCTCTTTCAGAGCCGGCGCGGCAACGAGCGCGTGCACTACGAGGCCTTGGCCGAGTATCCCCTCGCCGGTTAGCACCCGAAGCGCTTCAGAGTGCGCTCCACCGAGGCCGCGTAGGAGCCGCCGAAGAGACGCACGTGGACGAGCAGGGGATAGAGGTTGTAGAGGTCCAGGCGCTCCTCGAAGAAGCCGGGCCGCAGCGGCCGTATCTCGCCGTAGCGTGCGAAGAAGGTCTCGGAGAAGGTGCCGAACATCGTCGAGAAGGCGAGTTCGATTTCAGGGTGCGCATAGTAGATGGCCGGATCGACGAAGCCGGCGACGCGGCCCCGCCGGCAAAGCACGTTGCCGGTCCATACGTCGCCGTGGACGAGGGACGGGTGTTCGGGTTCCTCGAGCCAGCGCTCGAGTCGCCCGGCCAGCGCCTCGAGGCGTCCCATGAGCCGTTTGGGGAGCCTGCCCGCGGCCTGTGCCTGGCCGCCCATGTAAAGGAGCCGCTGGTCGCGGAAGAAGGGGATCCACCGTTCGCTCCACGGATTGGGCTGGTCGAGCCCGCCGATCAGGGTGTGGCGCTCGAAGCCGAAGCGCTTGGCGGTGACGCCGTGCAGCGCCGCCAGCAATTCGGCGGCATGGGCCTGGGCGCCGGCGTCGACGCCGTCGCCGCCCTCGATCCAGCTCATGATCAGCAGCCGGTCCTCGGCATGCAGGACCCGGGGCACCGGCAGGGTGCTGTGATCGGCCAGGTAGCGCAGCATGAAGCCCTCGAGCCCGAGGCCCGAGCCGCCGTCGCCGAGCTTGGCGACGACGGTGCCGCCTCCCTCCAGCTCGACCCGGTAGACGTCGCCGATGCAGCCGCCGCCGAGCGGCTGGAAGCGCTCGGGTCGCTTGCCGGTGACTTTGGCGACCGTGTCGCTGACCTCGGCTCGCATGGGCCGGCTAAAAATGATTCTCGCGAATATCGGCGAGCAACCCTTCCGACGCCGCCTCGATGAGGTCGAGGACCAGCTCGAAGCCGTCGCCGGCGCCGTAGTAGGGGTCGGGTACGTCGCGCTGGCCGAGCTGTGGCGCATAATCGAGGAACAGCGATAGCCGGTGCTCCTCGCCCGGCGGGCAGATGCGCGAAAGCGCCGCGTGGTTCTGCCGGTCCATGGCGAGAACGTAGTCGAAACGCTTGAAATCCCCCTTCGTGGCCTTGCGGGCGCGGATGGCGGAGAGGTCGAAGCCGCGCCGCCGCGCCGCCGCCTGGGCCCGCTGGTCGGCGGGCTCGCCGACGTGGTAGGCGCCGGTGCCGGCGGAATCGATGCCGATGCGCCGGTCCAGGCCGTGGCGCTCGACGACGGCGCGGAACACCCCTTCGGCGGTGGGCGAACGGCAGATGTTGCCGAGACACACGAAGACGACGTTGACGCGGGCGTTGGCTGACTCTGGCATGGCATCCCTTCCCGGCGATGGATTATCATGATCGGCGCCGCAGCGGACAAGGGGGTCGTAAGGAAATGGGCGCGGGAATCACAGGCAACATTGCCGTTCTTACGGGGGCCGGCATCTCCAAGGAGTCCGGGCTCGACACTTTCCGCGACGCCGACGGGCTGTGGTCCAAGGTTTCGCTCGAGGACTACGCGACGCCGGAGGGCTTCGCGCGCGATCCCGTCAAGGTGCAGGCCTTCTACAACGAGCGACGCCGGGGCATGGCCGGCGGCAACATCCGCCCCAACGCCGCCCACGAGGCGCTGGCCAAGCTCGAGGCCGAATGGCCCGGCGAGGTGGTGGTGATCACCCAGAACATCGACGACCTGCACGGCAGGGCGGGCACCAAGAACCTGATCCACATGCACGGCGAACTCTTCAAGGTGCGCTGCGACGCCTGCAAGGCGGTCTCCGAGCGGCGCGGCGATGTCGCCGTCGACGAGGTCTGCGGCGAATGCGGCGCCGCCGGTGCCATGCGCCCACACGTGGTGTGGTTCGGCGAGATGCCCTTCGACATGGACCGCATATACGAGGCGCTCGACGCCTGCGAGTTGTTCATGTCCATCGGCACGTCGGGCAACGTCTATCCGGCCGCCGGCTTCGTGCAGCACGTGCGCTTCAAGGGCGGCATCCATTCCGTGGAGCTCAACCTGGAGCCCTCGGAAGGGGCCAGCCAGTTCGCCGAGACCGTCTACGGCCCGGCCACCGAGGTGGTGCCGGAATACGTCGAAAGGCTGTTGAGTGGGCGATAGGGCGCCCGCCGTGGACGCGGCGGTCGATCTCGAGGCGGTGCTCGCCGAGGCGCGGGCCTGCACGCTGTGCGCCGCCCACCTGCCGCTCGGGCCGCGCCCCGTGCTCGTCGCCACCGACGCCGCCCGCCTGCTCATCGTCGGCCAGGCGCCGGGCACCAAGGTTCACGAGACCGGCATCCCGTGGAACGATGCCTCGGGAGACCGCCTGCGCCATTGGCTGGGCATCGGCCGTGACACCTTCTATGGCGATCCACGCATGGCCATCGTGCCCATGGGGTTCTGCTATCCCGGGCGACAGCCGAGGGGCGGCGACAACCCGCCGCGCCCCGAATGCGCGCCGGCCTGGCACCGGCGCCTGTTGGCGGCGCTGCCCGCCGTCGAGCTTACCCTCCTCATCGGCATGTACGCCCAGGCTTATTACCTGGAGAGGACGCGCCGGCGAACCCTGACCGCAACGGTCGAGAACTGGCGCGCCTACCTGCCCCGATACCTGCCCACCCCGCACCCGAGCTGGCGCACCACCGGCTGGCAGAAGCGCAATCCGTGGTTCGAGGCGGAGCTTTTGCCGGAAATGCGGCGCCTTGTGGGGCGGCTGCTGGGGTGAGGTCGACCCCGCCCTGCGACCGGGTCATGGGCCCACTGATTTTCGCTCCTCAACCGAAACGCGGCGCCAATGGTGGCCATCCTCGATGGGATGGGGCGCTGAAATCAGGTGAACCGGAAAAAGCTATAGGGACGAATCCCGCCCTATAGCTGCGCCGTGGCGTTCTCGATCTCGATCACCAGCGCCCCCCGTGCCCACGGGAAACTCTCCTTGACCTCGTCGACCAGAGGACCCTCGGTGACGATCTTCGCCGTCCCCGTCAACTGGAAGCCCTGGCCGGGGCCAAAAGAGCCCTGGACCTGGCGGGACGCGATGAGCAGGGTCACCCGGTTGTCCCTTTTCAGGTTCGCTTCCGTCTGGTGGTAGTGGCCGGCGGGCAGGACCACGGTGTCGCCCCGGAGCCCCAGCTTGCGGACATAATCTCCCCAATTGCCGACAACGTGCGGGCCGTCATCCCCCTGGGTGACGATGGCGACGAATTCGGTGGCCGCCCAGGTCTCTCGGCAGTGGTCGTCCATGTTGCTCATTGATGTTCCCCCCTTGAAAGGTCCGCGCTCCTACGTCGCGAACGATTTGTCGAGTTCGGGATGGGCCGAACCCGATCCTCGGCCCTTTCACAATCCAGTCCCGACGGCCTCGGAAAGATGTGAGTAACCGTCCTTTTCGAGACGTTCACAAAGTCCTTCATTGATCTTCCTGATCAGCCCCGGCCCATGGAAGACGAGGGCCGTGTAAAGTTGCAGCAGGGAGGCGCCCAATTTGATCTTTCGATAGGCATCATCGGCAGTGAATATCCCGCCCGAACCCATGATCACGTGACGAGACGGATCAATCAAAGGGAACCAGGTCTTGACCGCGTCATCCATCATCTCGCGTGAAGGGCGACCACAGAGCGCGCCGGGCATCCTGTCCAGTTCTTCTTGCGGCGTCTTTAACCGATAATTCTTGCCCGACGGAAGATTGAAGATGAAGCCCTTGATGAATGGATGGTTGGCAACCGCCTCCAGAATGCCGTTGATGCGCTGATTGTCGGAGGTCGCGGTGAGTTTCAGGAAGACGGGCGGAAGGTCTGTCAGGTTCCGGTATTCCTGCATCAGAACGCCGAGAACCTTGGAGTCGTCGAATACACTTCCCCCCGCGGTCGTGTTTGGACAATTCATGCTGAGCGTAAGATAGTCGGCAACGCCCACGAACTTCTTTGCCGCGGTGACGAACTCTTCGATCACGAGGTCGGCGGTGGCTTCCTGTCCCGTGTTGGTTTCCACCAGATTCACACCCAGCGGAATTTCCAGGGCGGCGGAGGACAACCGTTCGGAGACGACCGCTGCTCCGTCGTTTGGCACCCCGTAGAAAACCACGATGGCTTCATCCTTCGGCAAGCGAAAGAGCCGTGGTCGAGGGTTGCCTTCCGATGCCCGAGCCGAGACCGAGCCAACTTCAACCGAGCCGAACCCAAATGCCGACAACCCACGCACGGCTTTACCATTCTTGTCGAAGCCGGCCGCCAGGCCGACAGGGTTCGAAAACTTCAGCCCGGCGACTTTCATTTCCAGTCTCGGATCGTTCACTCGGAAGCAGCGGTCGAGTTGTTTCAGCAGGAAAGAGCGGTTCCCTATTAGTTCGCCGCCGCGAATGGTCGCGTTGTGAACCCACTCCGGATCGAGCCGGAAGAGGATGGGCCGGATGAAATTACCGTACCAGCTCATGACCGCCTGCCTCGTCCCATCAATCTTCATAATTTTCGGCTGGCAGAATAGGCCAATGCTATCTCCGAGCATAGTTGCAGCCGTCATTTTCTCTACCGTGTTCGGGGAGTGGATACTCGTGACGACGCAGGGTCGAAGCGGCTAAGCGGGCCGTGGCCCGGTTGAGCGCCCGGATCGTTCGTCAGTGTACGATCAGCGCAATCGCCCCGGCGCCAGATCGGCGGCTTCTAGCCCGCGCTCGTCGAGGTCGCCGGGCAGCGTGTCCTCGGTGATCAACCCGGCCGCGGCGCGCGCCATGGACGGCGACGTCATGATGCCGTAGCCGCCCTGGCCGGCCAGCCAGAAGAGGCCGTCGGCCTCTTCGTCCATGCCGATCACCGGCGTGTCGTCGGCGACGAAGCTCCTGAGCCCGGCCCACTTGTGGGCGATGCGCCGGACGCTGAGTTCGGTCGCGGCCTCGACGCGCTCGACGGCGACGGCCACGTCGAGCTCCTCGGGCTGTACGTCGGACGGCGGCACCGGCGTCGCGTCGGCCGGCGAGGCGAGCAGGCGCCCGCCCTCGGGCCTGAAGTAGAATTCCTCGTCGACGTCGATGACCATGGGCCATTTGGTGACGTCGACGGCGTCCGGCCCGTCGAAGGTGATGGCGGTGCGCCGCTTCGCCACTAGGCCGACCGGCGCCACATTGGCGAGGCGCGCCACCTCGTCGCACCAGGCGCCGGCGGCGTTGACCACGACAGGGGCGGTGAAGACGCCGGCCGTCGTCTCCGCCGTCCACGTGCCGGCGTTGCGTGAAAGGGCCGTGACCTCGGCATCGGTCACCACCTCGCCGCCGCGCCCCATTAGGCCCCTCAGATATCCGCCGTGGATGGCGTGGACGTCGAGTTCCCGGGCCTCGGCGTCGAAGGTGGCGGCGGCCACGTAATCGGCGCGCAGCACGGGCATCAGGCGCCGCGCCTCCGCCCCGTCCACTTCCTCGATGGTGGGGACGTGGCGTCGTGCTTGCGTTACGGCCTCGCGCAGGGTGTGGCGCTGATCGGCACGGGCGATGGTGAGGGTGCCGCGCGGCGCCCACAAGGGCGATTCGGAGAACCCCGCCGGCGGGTCCGCGAAAAAGGAGCGGCTGGCCACGGTCAGATCGCGGATGATTGCGTTGCCGTAGGTCGCCAGGAACATCGCCGCCGAGCGCCCGGTCGAGTGGTAGCCCGGCGCCTCCTCGCGCTCCAGCACAACGACGCGGCCCGCCCCGGCCAGCTCGAAGGCCGCCGAGGCACCAGCCATGCCGGCACCGATGACCAGAAAGTCACACTTGGTCACGAGTTTCTCCGTGCCGCCCCTATTTGCGGCGCCCCTTGGCGAGGCGCAGCCTGAGCGCGTTGAGCTTGATGAAGCCCTCGGCGTCGTGCTGGTCGTAGACGTCGTCGGCCTCGAAGGTGGCGACGTCCTCGTCATAGAGGCTGTTCGGCGACTTGCGCCCGAGCACGGTGACGCCGCCCTTGTAGAGCTTGATCCGCGCCGTGCCGTTGACGGCGCGCTGGCAGTCGTCGATGGCGGCCTGCAGCATGTGGCGCTCCGGGGCGAACCAGAAGCCGTTGTAGACGAGCTCGGCGTAGCGCGGCATGAGCTCGTCCTTGAGGTGCATGGCGCCGCCATCGAGGGTGAGGCTTTCGACGGCGCGCCGGGCGTGCAGCAGCACCGTGCCCCCCGGCGTCTCGTAGACGCCGCGCGACTTCATGCCGACGAAACGGTTCTCGACGATGTCGGCGCGCCCGACGCCGTTGGCTCCGGCCACCTCGTTGAGGCGCGCCAGGAGCGCCGCCGGGCCGAGCTTCTCGCCATCGACCGCCACCGGGTCGCCGCCGGCGAACTCGATCTCCAGGACCGCGGGCCGGTCGGGCGCCGCCTCCGGCGCCACGGTGCGCAGGAACATGGCCTCGTCGGGCGCCGTCCACGGGTCTTCCAGCGCCTTGCCCTCGTAGGAGATATGCAGGAGGTTGGCGTCCATGGAATAGGGCGGCTCGCCGGCCTTGTCCTCGGGCACGGGGATGCCGTGCCGGTCGGCGTACTCGACGAGCTTGGTGCGCGAGTCCAGGTCCCATTCGCGCCACGGCGCGATGATCCGGATGTCGGGCTCCAGCGCGTAGTAGGTGAGTTCGAAGCGCACCTGGTCGTTGCCCTTGCCGGTGGCCCCGTGGGCGACGGCGTCGGCGCCGGTGGCGCGGGCGATCTCGATCTGGCGCTTGGCGATGAGCGGGCGGGCCACCGAGGTGCCGAGCAGGTAGGTGCCTTCGTAAAGGGCGTTGGCCCGGAACATGGGAAACACGTAATCGCGCGCGAACTCGTCCCGCAGGTCCTCGACGAAGATCTCCTCGATGCCCAGGGCCTCGGCCTTGGCGCGCGCCGCCTGCAGATCCTCGCCCTGGCCGATGTCGGCGGTGAAGGTGACCACCTGGCAGCCGTAAGCGTCCCGCAGCCAGCGCAGGATGACCGAGGTGTCGAGCCCACCGGAATAGGCCAGCACCACCTTTTTGACGTCGCCTTTCATGGTTCGACCGTTCATTTTCCCCAAGGGATGGCGAAGGGGGCGCAGTATAGGGAAAGCCCGGGCCGGGGCAAGAAGGCTAGTGGCTCAATCCGCCGCCGGCGTGATGGCGAAGGAGAGCCTGGCGTGGGCCTGGCGCAGCGCCGCCTCCACCGCCTCGGGTGCCGAGCCCTTGGCGAAGATGAAGCCGAGATACCTGAAGCCCTCGGGCAACGGCACCACGTCCTGGCCCAGGGGGATGGTGATGGTCACGTCCTCGATGCCGGGGACGGCGCGCGCTTCGGTGATGCCGTCCACTCCGTCGAGCACACCGGCGCCCGGTATGGGGATCATCATGACGCCGGCGGCGTCCTCCTCGCGCTCCGCCGCGCCGACGGAGAGGCCGAGAGCATGCCCGAGGATGAGTTCCTCGAGAGCGACGCCGGCGCCGAAGCTGAGCGAGCGCGCGCACAGCCCGCCGATGGAGCGCGCCGCGATTTCGATCACCCACGCACCCTTGTCGTTGATGCGAATCTCGGCGTGGATGGGGCCGTCGCGAAGGCCCAGGGAGCCGAGCGCGGTTTCAGTTGCCGCGGCGACGGCGCGTTGCGTCTCGGCGGGCAGGCGCGACGGCGTGACGTAAATGGTTTCCTCGAAGTAGGGCCCTTCCAGGGGATCGGGCTTGTCGAAGAGCGCCAGCGTGCGCAGGCGGCCGTCCTCGAGCAGGCCCTCCAGCGAGACCTCGGCGCCTGGGATGTAGTCCTCGACCAGGATGTAGTCGCCGGCGTCTCCCGGCTGCGCCGCGTCGGGGCTAGCCAGGATGTCCTTGATGCGATGGAAGGCGGCGACGAACGAGACCTCGTCGTCGGCGCGGATGACGCCGCGCCCGGCCGACAGGGCGAGCGGCTTGAGGACGCAGGGATAGGCCGTCCGGCGCGCCGCCCGCCGGGCCTCCTCGTCCGTGGAATGGCGGGTGAAGCGCGGCACGTTGAGGCCGGAATTGGCGAGGGCGGCGCGGAAGCGGTACTTGTCGCCGGCCGCCGCCACGGCGTCCGGCGGGTTGTGGGGCAGGCCGAGTGCCTGGGCGGCGCGTGCCGCCAGCACGGTGGTCTCCTGGTCCACGGCAAGGATGGCGGCAAGGGGATGGCGGCGCGCGTATTCAAAGATGCGCCCGACACCGGCCTCGAGGTCGGCGAGATCGAGGCCCAGGGCCTGGCCACGCGACAGCCTCTCCAGCACGTCCTGGTCGCCGGAACCGACGGCGACGTCGATGCCGAGCTTCCGCGCCGCCTCCAGGAAGTCGCCGATGCGGTAAGACGTGGTCGGGACCAGCAGCAGCACGCGGCCGGCGCTATCCGTGCCGGTCATGAAATCGTCTATCTCCTATACGCTGGCCAGTTGCTCGGCAGTGGGCTCGGCGCAACAATACCAGGGTTCGCTGAGGCGCGGCGCACGGGTCTCTGCCACCGCCGGCCCGGCGTCCGGCAAGGGTGGTGCGGGGCGCCCGCCGGCCTCGTGGGCGGCCCGCCACAGGCGCGCGAAGATGGCGCGCCGCCCGCCGCCGTCGGCCTCGCCCCCCTCGACGATGCGGTTGACTGTTTCGTGCAGCGCGTCGAGGCGAGGGTCGGGATGGGTCCAGGGGTAGGCGAGGGCACGGCCGTCGAAGGCGCCGAGATGGCACCGCGTTTCGGCAAGCTCGAGGAGCCGCGACCCCCGGGGCACCAGGAGCCGCATGGCGAGTTGCACCGGCGCCACGTTGTCGACGAGGCCGAGTTCGGCAATCAGCGCCAGGAGGTCGACATAGCCTTCGAGCGACATCCACGGGGTGAACGGAATGAAGGTCGGCGAGAGCGTCAAGCCGGCGGCGCGCGCCAACCCGGTGACGTGCGCGAAGTCGTTGCGCGTGTGGCCTTTGTCGAGGATGTGCAGTACGCGGTCGTCGACCGATTCCACCGCCGTGGTGACGAACAGGCAGCCGGTGCGCGCCAGGGTGCCGAGGTGCCCGGCGTGCTTCAGCAGGTGCTCCACCTTGATGGTCGCGTCGTAGGTGGTGCCGGTCATTTCGGCGGCCAGCGCCTCGACGATGGCAATGGCGTGGCCGACGCCGTTGAAGAAGTCGGGATCGCCGAAGGTGATGTGGCGCGCCCCGGCGGCCACCTGGCGGCGGATGTCCTCCATCACCACGTCGGCTTGGACGATGCGGAAGCGCCCGTCGTAGACCGGCACCACCGGGCAATGGCGGCAGCGGTGCTTGCAGCCCCGGCTCGCCTCCGTGTAGCCCGCCGTCCGCCGCTCGCCGTCTTCCGCCTCCAGATGGGCGTAGCTGGACAGCGGCGGCAAGCCATGGCGCGCCGGCACGCGGAAGCGTTGCTTGGCATGGGAAACCGCCGGCTCGGCCCGGGCCCCGCTTGCCGGTGCCGTGGGCGCCGCCGCCCCGTTCGCCGCGAGTCGCGCGTAAAGCCGCGCCATCGGCGCCTCGAACTCACCGCCGAGGATGCTCGCGGCGCCGAGGGCGCGCAGGTAATCCTCGTTGAGCGGTGCGTAGAGGCCGTAGAAGCAGAGATGCGCCTTCGGATTGAGGGCCCTCAGCCTGGGCGCCACGGCGCCGGCCAGTCGGGTCGCCGTGTGCATGGGCAAATAGACGCAAATCAGGCCCGCCCCGCCGACCGCCCCTTCGTCGAGGTCCTCGACGGCGAGGTCGTTGCAGGTGACCTGGGCGCCGGCCTCGGCGAGCCACGCCGCCGGCGAGGCCAGCCCGAAGGGCTGGTGGCCCAGGTCGTAGGTTGAAAGAAGGACGACCTTCACCGCCTGTCACTCCCGGCCCGGCGACGGCGACAAATCAGGCGCGGACGGCGCGCCCTAATACGGGTTCATCCCGCCCTTTCCGGGCTGAAAGTACGGGTTCGAGCCGTCGGCGTGGTCGGTGACGTCGAGCACGGCGGTGATGGACGGGACCGCGTTCTTGATCTCGACCTCGACGCCCTGCTTGAGGGTGACATCCGCCATGCCGCATCCCTGGCAGCCGCCCTCGAGGCGGATGTAGACGGTGTCGGCCTGCACGTCGACCAGCGAGATGAGCCCGCCGTGTCCGGCCACCGCCGGGTTGATGTTTTCGTCGAGAAGCTTCTGGATGGTCTTGCCCTCCGGCGTGTCGAGCCCCGGCTTGGGTACGGCGTCGCGGAAGTCGGCCACCCGCTGGACCTCTTGCACGTAGTGCTTGAGCATGTTCTCGATGCCGTCCTTGAGGCCCATGCCGGAGCCGACCATCTCCAGATAGACGGTGCCTTCCTTGAAGCCCTTGAAGATGACGTCTCCGCCATCCTGGGCCGCCGCCGGCTTGATGCGGGTATCGATGAGCTCCTTGATCTGGAGGGCGACCTCGCTATCCATGTCGGCGTCATCGAGGGGGGATTCCGCCGTCGCGTTCTCCTCGACGGTGGGGGCGCCCGAGGTGAAGTGCTCCATGATGGCGCCGAGGATGGCGGGTTTCATTACCTGCCAATCCTTGTCGCCGGCCTTGGTGACGGTGATCGATTCGGGATCGAGGAATACCCCGGCGACGCCGTCGACCTCGAATACCCGAGCCGCCAGAGGAGAGGCCGCGGCCGCGGCGGCGTCCGGGAAGTCCGCCGTTTCCGATTTCAGGACGGGCTGGCCGGGCAGGAACTTCATGGTTTCCGGGTTGGATGTATTCTCGGTCTGGATGAACATGGTGCGCGCTCCACAGGTGGCAACGGAAGGGGCCGAGTGGGCCGCCGTCCACAATTGCGAGTCATTATTAACCTAATCTAGCCTTCATTCTGGCATTGTCCGGGTCCGAAGACAACATCACGCGGCTTATATCACAGGGGGGACGTCTCCCTCGACTTACTTTTATTAGGAGGGCGCTCCCTGGGCACTCTTGCGCCGCCGCAGGCTGGCCGACTTGAGCTGGCCGCAGGCCGCCATGATGTCGCGGCCACGGGGCACCCGGATGGGCGCCGAGAAGCCGGCATCGTTGAGAATCCCGGCGAAGCGCCTAATCACCGCCGGCGGCGAGCACGCGTAGGCGGTGCCGGGCCACGGATTGAAGGGGATGAGGTTGAACTTGGCGGGAATGCCTTCGACCAGGCGCGCCAGGGCCCGCGCCTGGGCCGGCTTATCGTTGATGCCCTTGAGCATCGCATACTCGAAGGTGATGCGCCGGGCATTCTTGGCCCCCGGGTAGGCGCGGCACGCCTCCATGAGCTGGGCGATGGGATACTTCCTGTTGAGGGGAACCAGCACGTCGCGCGTCGCGTCGTCGGGTGCGTGCAGGCTGACCGCCAGGTTGACGCCGAGTTCCTCGCCGACCCGGGGGAACATGGGCACGACGCCCGCCGTCGACAGCGTGATGCGCCGGCGCGACAGGGCCAGGCCCTCGCCGTCCATGAATATCCTCACCGCCTGGGCCACCGCGTCGTAGTTGTAGAGGGGCTCCCCCATGCCCATGAGCACGACGTTGGAGATCATGCGTCCTTCCTTGGAACTCGGCCACTCCCTGTAGGCGTCGCGGGCCAGCATCATCTGGCCGACGATCTCTTGCGCCGAAAGGTTGCGTACCAGGCGCTGGGTGCCGGTGTGGCAGAACGAACACGTCAAGGTGCAGCCCACCTGGCTGGATACGCAGAGCGCGCCGCGGTCCTCCTCGGGGATGTAGACGGTCTCGGCCTCGTTGCCGTCGGCGAATTCGAGCAGCCACTTCGACGCACCGTCGTTCGAGGTCTGGTGGCTGCCGACGGTGGGCCGCGCCAGGGTGAAGCGCTCGGCGAGCCGCTGCCTCAGCTCCTTGGCGAGCGTCGTCATGGCGGCGAAGTCGGCGGCGCCGCGCTCGTAGATCCAGTGCCACAGTTGGCGCGTACGAAACGGCTTCTCGCCCATTCGCGCCATCTCCGCCGCCAGCTCCTCGCGGCTCAGCCCGATCAGGTTGACGCGCTCCTCGCCCATCGCCTTCACTTCACCCCGCAGGCCTTGGCGATGGCGGCGTGGGCGGCGGTGAAGCCGCTAAGCAAGTAGGTATCCTCGGTCAGGGTGGAGCGGCTCGAGGTGCCCCTGACGACCATCTCGAGGCCGCGCTTCATGGCTCCCACCATGGCCCGGTCGCCTTGGCCTCGCGCGCCCAGGCGACGGCGCCGCTGGTGAACATCGGATAGGCCTGACCGCCGATGAGGACCGTCACCTCGCTTCCCTCCTTGTACGTGTAGCCGGCCTCGACGCTGACCACGTCGAAGCGCCTTTCGGAGGGGCGGTGGGTGACCAGCACGAAGGTATCGCCGCGCCGCTCGTACTTGCCCGTCTCCTTGTCGGGCACGCTGCCCATGTAGCAGACTTTCTTGCCGGCCTCGGTGCGGACGAAGGCGCTCCAGCTTCCGAAGGTATCGATGAGCCGGGAGTCCTGGGCCGCCGCCGGCGCGGAGACCACCATCGGGGACAGCGAGAGGGCGATAAGGGCACGTCTCATGGGCCATTCATAGCGGGCGCCGCCGACCTTGCCAACCGCACCCGCCGGGTGGCACATAAGGGCCATGGACAAGGCCAGCCCGGTTCTCGTCGAAGTCACCCGCGGCGAAGCGGTGGAAAGCCACCACCGCGGCGTCGTCGCCGTCGCCGACGCCGGGGGCGCCATCGTTGCCGCGTGGGGAGACACCGAGCGCGCCGTCTACCCGCGCTCGGCGATCAAGCCCTTGCAAGCGCTGCCGTTGATCGAGACCGGCGCGGCTGAGGGCTTCGCCCTCGGCGACGCCGAAATCGCCCTGGCCTGTGCCTCCCACAACGGCGAGGCGGAGCACGTGGCGGGGATTGCCGCGTGGCTGGAGCGCGTCAGCTTGGCGGCGGATGATCTGGAATGCGGCGCGCAGTCTCCGTTGGGCAGGGAAGCGGCGCTGGCGCGGGTGCGTGCCGGGGACGCACCCTCGGCACTGACCAACACCTGTTCCGGAAAGCATGCCGGGTTTCTCACCACGGCCCTGCATCTTGGCGAGGAGACGGCAGGCTACATAAAGCGCGGCCACGCCGTGCAGCGCCGCGTCGCCGAGACCCTGGCCGAGATGACCGGGTGCGATGTCGCCACCGCGCCGGTGGCGATCGATGGATGCGGAATCCCCACCTTTGCCGTGCCGCTCGCCGCCGTCGCCCGCGCCATGGCGCGTCTGGCGGCGCCCGACAGCCTGGCGCCGCCGCGCGCCGCCGCCGCCCGCCGCATCGTTGCCGCCATGACCGCCCACCCCGGACTGGTGGCGGGGCGGGGGCGCTACGACACCGCGGTCATGGAAGCCGGGCGCGGCGCCTTCGTCGTCAAGAGTGGCGCCGAGGGCTTCCATGCCGCCATCATGCCGGGGCTCGGACTGGGCTGCGCCTTGAAGATCGAGGACGGGGCGGGGCGCGCCGCCGAGGTCGCCATGACCGCTGTGCTGCGCCATCTGGGCGTCCTCGACGACCACGCCCGGACGGAAATGGTGGACTATCTTGAACGGCCGCTCGTCAACTGGTCGGGCAAACGGGTCGGGGTCATCCGCGCCACGCTCGGCTCATGAGGCCTCTTCGGGCGCCTTGTAGCGGTAGCGGAAGGTGCAGCGGTCGTCCCCCTGCATGATGGTCTTCTCGCGCTCCAGGGAGATCGCCGGGTTGTAGCCCTCGCAGAAAGTGCCGTCGCGGTGGCAGGACAGAAGATGGCCGATGTGGCCGAGTCCCATGTCGCGGTACATCTCGACGAAGCGGCAGCGGGTCACGTCGAAGTCATAGCGGTCCTCGCCCTTCTCGACATTCTCCACCTCGATCCCGCCGTCGTGGGTCCACAGGTCGAAGAGGGCGATGAAGCTTGCCATGTCGGGCCGCTTGCCGGGGGCCCGCTCGGCGAATTCCCGGGCCTCGGCCAGGGCCGCCTTGCGGATGGCGTCGGCCAGGATCTGCTGGGCCTTCTCGGCGCCCAGCACGTGCTCCATTTCTTCGTAAATCGGCCTGATGACCTGCGCCTGCAGGTGCCGCTTGGTGAGGGTGGATATCTCGGTCATTGTTGGCTCCGCTGCTGTGGGACGGTGGTTACCTTGCCAAGAAGCGGGCGATCAGGCAACTGGCGAGACGCCCGGCGCTCGGTCCGCCGCCAGCGGCCGGGGCGCGTCCGGTCGCGGGGCTTGCGCTCACTGGCCGGTATTGGTGCCGTCCTCCGGTGGCGGGGCGCGAAACTTCTCCATCTTGCGGCGCCTTTTGGGCTCGCCAAAGACGTGTTCGGGCGGCGGCCCGGGCGGTGCGCCGGGGCGCGCCGGGCGGCGCTGGAAGCGCCCCAGGCTGATCAACCGGTCGTACATGACGATGGCCCCGGCGATGCCGACGTTGAGGGAGAACGCCGTCGGGATACGCACCACGAAGCCGCAGCGCGCCGTCAGTTCCGGCGACAGCCCGCCGCGCTCCGGTCCCAGCACGTAGGCCGCCTGGCGCGGGTGGTGGAAAGTCGGCAGCTCCACCGCGTCGTCGGCGAGTTCGACGCCGACCAGGACGCAGGCCTCGGGCAGCACCAGCGAGCCGGCGTCGGGGAAGCCGTAGAAGGGCACATGGCCCGGCGTGTCCGAGGTGTCCGACTTGGCCCCCTGGCTGCGCGCGTAGGCGGCGGCGACGGTGAACACGAAGCTCGCCCCGAAGGCGTGGGCCGAACGGAAGAGGTTGCCGACGTTCATGGCCTTTGAGACGCCCTCGACGCCGAGCCCGAAATATCCCCGCATGGCGCTCTCCCGCCGATGGTGGTAGAGGGTCTAGTGGATAGAACCTACAAAGCCCGAAACAATCAAGGAGGTCTCGATGCGCGCCGTCGTCTGCAAAGCCTGGGGCGAGCCCGAAAACCTGACCCTGGAAGACGTGGAGCCGCCGGCGTTGGACCCCGGCGCCGTGCGTATCGCGGTCAAGGCGTGCGGCGTCAACTTCGCCGACGTGCTGCTCGTCGCCGGTACCTACCAGACCAAGCCGGACTTTCCCTTCAGCCCCGGTCTCGAGGTCGCCGGCGAGGTGTTGGAATGCGCCCCCGATGTCGGCGGTTTGGAGTCCGGCCAGCGGGTGGTCGCCACGGTCGATCACGGCGGCTTCGCCGAGCAGGTGGTGGCCTCGGCGGAACGGGTCATCCCCATTCCCGCCGCCATGGACTTCACCAGCGCCGCCGCCTTCCCCGTCGCCTACGGCACCTCCCATCTCGGGCTTGCCTACAAGGCCGGGCTGAAGGCGGGAGAGACCTTGCTGGTGCTGGGCGCCACCGGCGGTGTCGGCCTGACCGCGGTGGAGATCGGCAAGAAGATGGGCGCCACCGTCATCGCCTGCGCCGGCGGCCCCGAGAAGCTCAAGGTGGCGGCCGAGTACGGGGCCGACCACCTGATCGACTACGCCGCCGAGGACATCCGCGCCCGTGCCAAGGAGCTGACCGAAGGGCGCGGCGTCGACGTGGTGTACGACCCCGTCGGCGGCGCCGCGTTCGACTCCGCCATGGGCGCCGCGGCGCGTGGCGGGCGCCTCCTCATCGTCGGCTTCGCCAGCGGCAAGGTTCCGCAAATTCCGGCCAACATCCTCCTGGTCAAGAACATCACCGCCATCGGCTACTACTGGGGCGCCCATTGGACGCTGGACCCGGCCCTGGTGCGCCGCTCCTTCGATGCGCTGTTCGAGTGGTATGGCGAGGGGGCGCTCCGGCCCCGCGTCTCCCATACGTTCGATCTGGCCG
This sequence comes from Rhodospirillales bacterium, assembly GCA_030744625.1. Lineage (GTDB taxonomy): Bacteria > Pseudomonadota > Alphaproteobacteria > Rhodospirillales > JASLQF01 > JASLQF01. The sequence continues at coordinate 7,325 of JASLQF010000056.1, read as the reverse complement.
ACGCGGCGGCGGCGCTGCGCACCCTGATCGCCCGCAAGTCGACCGGCAAGATCGTGGTTACCGTTGGCGATTGACGGCCGGGCTTTTAGGCCGCCTGGTGCCGCAGCCGGGGCACCGGCGCGTCGGCGATCGGCATGTGGATGAACGCGGCGGCGACGCCGAAGGCGATGGAACCGATCCAGAACCAGGTGTAGGAGCCGGTCAGGTCGAACATCCAGCCGCCCAGCCAGATGCCCAGGAAGCTCCCCACCTGGTGGCTGAGGAAGACGATGCCGAACAGGGTCGTCAGGTACTGGACGCCGAAGATCTGGGCAACCAGCGAGCTGGTCAACGGCACCGTGCCCAGCCACAGGAGCCCGATGCCGGCGGAGAACAGAAGCACCGAGGCCTCGGTCTTGGCGGCCACCAGGAAGATGGCGACAACGGCGGAGCGCACCAGATAGAGCAGGCTGAGGAGGTACTTGCGGCTATAGCGGTCACCGAGCCAGCCGCACCCGTAGGTGCCGATGATGTTGAAGAAGCCGATGAGGCCGAGCGCCCAGGCGGCGATGTTGGCCGGCAGGTTCACGTCCTGGATGTAGGCCGGCAGGTGGACCATGATGAACCCCACTTGCCAGCCGCAAACGAAGAACCCCGCCGTCAGGTAGATGAACCCCTTGTGTGCCGCGGCCTCGGCGACGGCCTGACGTAGCGTCTGCTGCGCACCGCCCCCGGTTTCCCCGGGCGTGTCGGCGGCGCGGCTGGTCAGAAGGAGGGCTAGCGGCGCCATGACGGCGGCGATCAGGGCGAGGCTGACGAGGGCCTGCGACCATCCCTGGATGCCGATAAGGCCCTGTGCGATGGGCGCCACCGCGAACTGGCCGAAAGAGCCGCCGGCGCTGACGATGCCGAAGGCCATGCCGCGCTTTTCCAGGGCCACGACGCGGCCGACGGCGCCGAGGACGACGGCGAAGCTGGTTGCCGAGAGGCCAAAACCGATGAACAGCGCGGCGCCCAGGTTGAGCTCCAGGACCGTCGACGCCTGCGACATCACGACCAGTCCCAACGCGTAGATGGCGGTGCCACCGACCAGGGTGCGGCCGCTCCCCCAACGGTCGGCCATGGCGCCCGTGAACGGCTGGAACAACCCCCACATCAACTGTTGCCCGGCGAGCGCCAAGGCGAAGGCCTCGCGCCCGATCCCCAGGTGCTCCGTAATCGGCGGCAAAAAGAGTCCGAAGCCGTGGCGGATGCCCATGCTGACGGTGACCAGCAGGCCGCCACATAGGATCACCAGGGGCACGTTGCGTCGAAGGTTGGCCATCATGGATTCAGGTCGTCTCCTTGGATGTTGCCGGGGGGGCGAGGGGCGCCGCCTGTTCCGTCCCGCCCCTGGTCAGGATGAGGGCGTTGCCGGCGAGGACGAGGGCGACGCCAAATGCCGCCGCCGGCGTCCATTGGTAGTCCTCATACACCGTGGAGAGGGCCAGCGCCACGATGGGGAAGAGGACGCTCGCGTAGCCGGCGCGGTCGGCGCCGATGCGTCCCAGGAGGGTCAGGTAGCTCCAGAACGCGATCACCGTCGCGAACACGGCTAGGAAGATCAGCGAGCCCACGTAGAGCGGTCTGGGGTCGAAGCCGAAGGGTGTTCCGGCGGCCAGGCAGTAGGCAGCCATGAACAGGGTCCCATAGGTCATGCCGTAGGCGTTGGCTTGAATGACCGGCAGCCTCTGCTTTTGGTTGCGGCCCGAGATCAACATGCCGAACGAGGCCGACAGCGTGCCGGCCAGGGTGAGCACGAGGCCGAGCGTCCCCTGCCGCGCCAGGTCGAAGGCAACGATTTCCGGCCAAAACACAAGGCCGATGCCGGGCAGTCCGACGAGGACGCCAAGGACCACCCGTCGGCGAACGGGGGAGCCGAAGAAGAGGGCGCCGAGGAAGATGTTCATGATCACGATGGTGGAGAAGAGCACCGCGACCAGGCCGCTGGTCAGATATTGGGTACCGAGATAGATCAGCACGTAGTTGGCGCAGAACAGGAACAGGCCCTGCAGTGCCATGAACGCGTGCTCGGCGGGCGAAAAGCGCATGCGCCGCCGGGCCAGGGCGCAGTAAAGAAGCATCAACGCCGCGGCCAGCGCGAAGCGATAGACCACGGACGCCTCGGGCGCCACGACGCCTATCTGATACTTGATCCCCAGCCACGAGGTTCCCCAAATGGCCACCGTCAGGGCATAGAGCAGGATATTCGTCAACTCTCGAAGCCGTAATCTCGCACGACCTCGGCGACACGTATGCGGTAGCGGTCGAAGATTTCCGATTTTCCCTTGTTCTGGGCGGCCTGGTGCTCGGCGACCTCGCGCCAGGCGCGCACCGCCTCTTCGTCGCGCCACACCGAAAACGACAGGTACTTGCCCTCCTCGGTGCGGCTTTCGAAGCGCTCCACCGAGATGAACCCGTCGATTTTCTCGAGCTCCGGGCGCAACTCGGCGGCCATGTCAAAGTAATCCTGGGCCCGGCCCGGCTTGGGCGTGACCTCGAATAAGACGACGATCATGACAGGCACCTCGCGTTCGTGGAATGTGGCGCCAGGGAGTCTCTCTCCCCATGGCCTCGGGAGGTGCCGGCCACAGCCCCGCCTAGGCGCGCCAGAATGGCTTGCGTCCCTCCCTCTCGGCGGTGGCGGCGGACAAACCTATGTCCTTCAACATGCGCTCGTCCAGTGTCATCAGGCGGTGGCGCGTCGACGCCCGTTCCTGCCACTCGTAGAGAACGGCGATGGCGCGGCTGGAGATTTTGGCCAGGAAGCCCGTCGGCAACCACGTTCTCGGCGCCGGTGTGTGGAAAATCGCGGTGTCGGTCTTGATCATGGTCCTACTCCTCTTCGCGGACTGGAGGTTGCGCGTGCCCCACAGGTAAGGGGTATCGGCGCTCCGGACAAACGATACTTTCTTGGGTTTGGATAAGAATAATTTATGTAACGCCAGAAGCATGAAAATCGGTATATAGACTATGTAGTACCGTTTATCCCTATTTTTGATAGGGGCTTTGGCGACTAAAGCTTGTATTAAGGATAAAAATTAATTATCTAAACACATGCCCCACCCCCTGCCCTCCCTCGACGCGCTCCGGGTCTTCGAGGCCGCCGCCCGGCACCTGAGTTTCACCCAGGCCGCCGACGAGCTGCACGTCACCCAGGCGGCGGTCAGCCAGCGCATCAGGTCGTTGGAGGAGAGCCTGGGCGTGCCCCTGTTCCGGCGCCTCAATCGCGCCCTCTTGTTGAGCGACGACGGGCAGGCGCTCTATCAGCCGGTGCGCGACGCCCTCGACCAGATGGCGGACGCGGTGGAAAGCCTGCACGCCGGCGACGCCACCGGCGTGCTCACCGTCACCACCATGGATTCGTTCGCCGCCACCTGGCTGGTGCCCAGGCTCAAGAGGTTCCGTGAACGCCACCGGGAGATCGACGTGCGTATCTCGACCTCCGACGAGGTGATCGACCTGACGCGCGAGGACGTGGACATGGCCGTGCGCTACGGGCGCGGCGACTGGCCGCAACTGGATGTGGTGCGCCTGATGACCGAGGAGGTGTTCCCCGTGTGCAGCCCGGCGCTCGTCGAGCGCGGCCCGCCGCTGGAGAAGCCGGCCGACCTGGCGCGCCACACGCTGATTCACGACAGCCTGCACGAGAACTGGCGCATGTGGCTGCTGGCCGCCGGCGCGCCCCAAGTCGACGCCACGCGCGGCCCCGGCTACTACCTCTCCAATCTGGTCGTGCAGGCGGCGGTCGCCGGGGAAGGGGTGGCGCTGGGGCGCAGCGTGCTGGTCGCCGACGAGCTCGCATCGGGGCGCCTGGTCAAGCCCTTCGACGTGAGCCTGCCGGTGGAGTTCGCCTATTACGTGGTGTCGCCGCGGGCCACCAAGGACCGCCCCAAGATCAAGGCCTTCCGCGAGTGGCTGCTGCAAGAGGCGGGAGCCCCGTAGGGGCGACAGGGAAAGCAAATGAATCGGCGGGGACGGGCGAAGCCCGGAACACAACGCCGGCCGCTTAGCCCCGCAATTCCTCGAGGCCGGCGTAGAGCGCCAGTGCCTCGGGGTTGGCCAGGGCCTCCTTGTTCTTCACCGGTATGCCGTGCACCATGTCGCGCACCGCCAGCTCGGTGATCTTGCCCGACTTGGTGCGCGGGATGTCGGCGACCTGGATGATCTTGGCCGGCACGTGGCGCGGCGAGCATTCGACGCGAATCTGATTCCTGATCTTCGTGGAGAGGTCGTCGTCGAGCACCAACCCGTCGCGCAGCACGACGAACAGCACGATGCGCGTGTCGTTGTCCCACTCCTGGCCGACGACGATGCTCTCCACCACCTCGTCGAGCTTCTCTACCTGGCGGTAGATCTCGGCGGTGCCGATACGCACGCCCCCCGGGTTGAGGGTGGCGTCGGAGCGCCCGTGGATGATCATGCCGCCGTGCTCGGTGAATTCCACCCAGTCGCCTTGCGCCCACACGCCCGGGAACTTCTCGAAGTAGGCGGCGTGGTACTTCAAATCGCCAGGGTCTTTCCAGAAGCCGACCGGCAACGAGGGGAAGGTCTCGGTACACACCAGCTCCCCCTTCTCGCCGCGGATGGATCTTCCCTCTTCGTCGAAGACCTGCACGTTCATGGCGAGCGACGGTGCCTGGATTTCGCCCCTCCAAACGGGCGCCGTCGGGTTGGCGCCGACGAAACACGCGATGATGTCGGTGCCGCCCGACATGGAGACCAGGTGAAAATCCTTCTTGATCTTCTCGTAGACGAAATCGAAGCCCTCGGGCACCAGGGGCGAGCCGGTCGACGTCATCGTCTTGAGGGTGTCGAGCCGGTGGGTGTTGATGGGCTCCAGGCCGGCCTTCTTGACGGCGTCGATGAACTTGGCCGAGGTGCCGAACAGGGTCATGCCCTCGGCGTCGGCGTAATCGAACAGCACGTTGGCGTCGGGGTAGACCGGTGCCCCGTCGTAGAGCAAAAGCGTCGCCTGGCAGGCCAGCACCGAGGCCAGCCAGTTCCACATCATCCAGCCGCAGGTGGTGAAATAGAACACCCGGTCGTCGGGCTTGATGTCGCACAGCAGCATGTGCTCCTTCAGGTGCTGCAGCAGCGTTCCGCCGGCCCCATGCACGATGCACTTGGGCGCGCCGGTGGTGCCCGACGAATAGAGGATATAGACCGGGTGGTCGAAGGGCAGGGGCTCGAAATCGATGTCGCCGGGCGAGAAGCCGTCCGTGAAGCCGGCGAGCCCGACGGTGCCGGGAAGTGCTGCCAGGGACGGCGCCTCGTCGATGTAGGGGACGACGATGGCGTGCTCCACCGACGGCAGCGCTTCGGTGATCTCGCCCAGTTTTTTGCGGATGTCGTGGCTCTTGCCGTTGTAGAAATAGCCGTCGGCGGCGAACAGCACGCGGGGCTCGATCTGCCCGAAGCGGTCGAGCACCCCCTGCACCCCGAAATCCGGTGAGCACGAGGACCAGATGCCGCCGAGCGCGGTGGTGGCCAGCATGGCGACCAGGGTCTCGGGCACGTTGGGCATGATGGCGCCGACCCGGTCGCCGGCCTTCAGCCCGGCGGCGCGAAGCGCTTGGGCGAGGCAGGAAACCTGGTCGTAGAGTTCGCCGTGGGAGAGCCGCCGCCGCACCCGGTCCTCGCCCCAGAACACCAGCGCGTCCGCCGCGTCGCGCCGGCGCAACAGGTTCTCGGCGAAGTTCAGCCGGGCGCCCGGAAACCACTTGGCGCCGGGCATCTTGTCGCCGTCGACCAGCACCTCGGTACCCCAGGTCTCGGCGATGATGCCGGCGAAGTCCTTGAGCGAGGTCCAGAACTTCTCTTTCTCGGTGATGGAGAAGCGGTAGAGCTCCCCGAAGTCTTCGATGGTTACGTTCCAGTCTTCCTCCACGGCTTCCATGAATTGGGCCATATTGGTTTGCCGGACCCGGTCGTCCGAAGGCTGCCAGATCGGTTCGGCCATGGGGCGCTCCATCGAAAGGGCTCCCGCGCTCCGTCACCGGGGCGGGATCGGCCGAGTATGCGGAGGGGCGGCGCGGCGCGCAACCCAGCCCCGCGTGGTGCGAGGTGGCGTTTTCGCCGGACACAACTTAGATTGTGGGTCGATGCCGCCTGACGCCTCTCCCGCCGCCGCCGTCTCCCGCATCCCCGCGCCCGTGCGCGGGGCGCTCTGGATGGTGCTGAGTTGCCTCTTCTTCTCCCTCATGAACGTGGTCGTGCGTCGTGTCGCGGGCGAACTTCATCCCTTCGAAATAGCGTTCTTCCGCAACGCCTTCGGATTGTTGTTCATCTTGCCGTGGTTCTGGCGTTCGAACCTGGCGAGCTTCGCCACCACGCGGATCAGGCTATACGGTTTTCGCGCCTTGACCAGCACCGGCGCCATGCTGTGCTGGTTCACGGTGCTGACCATGATGCCGATTGCCGAGGTAACGGCGCTCAGCTTCACCGTGCCCCTGTTCGCCACAATCGGCGCCGCCTTGTTCCTCGGCGAGGTGGTGCGTATCAGGCGCTGGGCGGCGACCCTCGTCGGTTTCACCGGTGCCATGATCATCCTGCGCCCGGGTATCGAGACGATCGACTTTCCGGTCATTCTCGTCCTCACCGCGTCCGTCTTCATTGCCATCTCGATCCTTTGCGTGAAGTCGGCGTTGAAGACGGATTCGGCCCACGTCATCATCTTTTACGCCGCCATGTTGATGACCCCTATTTCGCTGGTTCCGGCGCTCTTCTTCTGGACCGCGCCCGCACCCGAAACCTGGGCGTGGCTGGCGGCCTTGGGGTTGATGGCGACCCTGGCCCACATCTGCCTCAACCGCGCCTTCGCCATCGCCGACGTGACGGCGGTGCTGCCCTTCGACTTCTTCCGCCTCATCTTCGTCGCCTTTCTCGGCCTCGTGCTGTTCGGCGAGCGGCCCGATATCTGGCTGTGGATGGGTTCGGCCGTGATCTTCTGCGCCACCCTCTACATCGCCCACCGCGAGGCGGTGACGGCCGGCGAGCCGGTGCGCCAGACCGTCGCCCGGCCGGTCATCGATGGTGCCGGACCGGCGGGCCCGGCGCAGGACGAGGACGACACGGAGAAGGAAGAAGCGGCCTAGGCCGAGGTTTCGGAAGGGGAGTCCCTTGCGGTCCCCGTCCCTTGCGGCGATAAGGGCCGAAGCCGCGCATTAAGAGCCTATCCGAATAACTGGAGGCGGTTGTGATGAGACCAAATCAGGAAGGCCGCAAGGCGCCGCTTCGCCGGCGATGCCGGCGCATCGGCAAGAAGCGGCAACGCCGCGGAGGCCTGATTTGGTCCACCCATGGGG
>JASLQF010000055.1 GCA_030744625.1 Rhodospirillales bacterium | reverse complement strand
CAGCGACGGCTGGGCGGCGTCGCGTACCGTCGTGCCCGAGGGCGTGTTGCGCGAGGACGGCGCGTTCGGGCCGAAGACGCGGCTTGCGCTGAAGCAGTCCCTGGTCACCCTCGGCCCGGACCGCGTCGAGCGCGCCCTGCGGCCTTTCCTGCGCTTCTGACGGCGGCGCCCTTACCAGGGAGGGCAAATCCAAGGTATATGAAGATGTCCGCCCGCCGCGGCGGAACCGCGAGGCGTAGGGGGAAGCCGGCACATGGGGAGCGTCGAGTACGCGAACGTCCACCGCCGGACCCGCCGCCGAAGCGGCGTGAGCGGCGCCACGCCATGAGCCAGCCCCCGCAAGTGCTTTCGACACGGGCCCGGGCCGCCGTTTACGCGGCGGCCACGGTGTCGGTGTTCGCGTGGGGCGCCACCCCGATCGCCACCAAGATCGGGGTCAACCACATCGATCCCATCCTCGTCGGCGTGGCGCGCACGGTGATTGGCGGGGCGGTCGCCCTGCCCATCGTGCTCCTCATGAGGATCCCGTTGCCCAGGACGGCCCGGCAATTTCGCTTGCTGGCGCTGTCGGCCTTTTGCGGCTTCTTGGCCTTCACCATCCTGTTCAGCATCGGCCAGAACCGGACGTCGGGGACGCACACGGGGCTTATCTTCGCGTCCATCCCCATCTTCACCGGCATCTTCGCCTTCCTCATCGAGCGCCGCGGGCCCAGCGTCTTCTGGTGGGTGGGCGGTGCCGTGGCACTGGCCGGCGAGGCCTACATCATCCTCTTTCGCGGCGCCGACGACGGCGGCGGGGCGACGCTGGCCGGGGACGCCATTGTGCTGGTGGCGACCATCATCGTGTGCCTGGGCTACGTCATCGGCGCGCGCCTCACCCAGATCGGCTATTCGACCTGGGGGACGACGTTCTGGGGCGTCGTGCTGGCGGCCCTGGTGCAGGCTCCGTTGGTTCCCTTCATCGCCGCCGACACCGGCTGGCAAAACGCCGATGCGGCGGGCTGGTGGGCGGTCCTCTATCTGGCGCTGGGCTCGGGCATCGTCTCCTACGTGTGCTGGTATTGGGCCCTGGGCAAAGGGGGGATCGCCAAGACCGGCATGGTCTACTTCTATTCGCCCTTGGTGACCATCGGCCTTGCCGTCATACTGCTCGGCGAGACAGTGACACCGCCGGTGCTCGGCGCCGCCGTCGCCATTTTCGCCGGTGTCTACATTTCGCAACGCGATTGACGGCGGTGGAGAGACCGGACGTGAACTTGATACCAACGGTCCTAATTAGTGACCCCTTGTGATCGCTTTTCCCGTTTCCTCGGCAGGAGGGGAGGCGCAGGCGATGCTTGCGCACCGTCAAGCCTTCCCGACGCCCCGGGGGCCCCCGGGGGGTGTCCCCCCGATTCCAAGTGCGGGGGGCGCCCCCGCGACCCCCGAGGGGACGGGAAAAGCGACCCGAAGGGCGGCGTTGCGAGGCTTCCGGACGTCGTCGCGCGCCGCTTGTGGTGGGTTGGCACCACGGCGCGGCGCGCTCCTAGCCGGAAACCTCGTAACGCCGTCACAAGGGGTCACTAATTAGGACCGTTGGTATGACCCCCAAGCCACTCAGCGTGCACATGCGCGTCGCCGTCTTCGCGGCGGCCATCATGGCGGTGACTTTTGGTGCCTCGACTCCGATCGCCACCAAGTTCGCCGTACTCGAGCTCGATCCCCTGTTGGTGGGGCTGCTGCGCACGGTGCTGGGGGCATCGGTGGCCCTGCCGCTGGTCCTGGTGCTGCGCATTCCACTACCGCGCAAGCGCCGCCACATCGGCCTCCTGGTGTTGTCCGGGTCGTGCGCCTTCATCGGCTTTCCGGTGATCTTCGCCATCGGCCAGAGCCTGACCTCGACGGTCCATTCCGGCCTCATCTACGCCGCCATTCCCATCCTCGTTGGCGTCTTCGCGTCGATGATCGAGCGCCGCGCGCCGGCCCGCTCCTGGTGGATGGGCGGCGCCATCGCCTTCGCCGGCGAGGCCTTTCTCATCGTCTCGCGCGGCGGCGCCGAGGTCAGTGGAGCGAGCCTCGCCGGCGACGCCCTGGTGCTCGCCTCGATGATCGTTCTCAGCCTCGGCTACGTCATCGGCGCGCGTCTCACCCAGGAGGGCTACGGCACGTGGGGGACGACGTTCTGGGGCCTGGTGGCGGGGGGCATCATGCTCGCCCCGTTCGTGCCCATGGCGGCCGCCGGCACCGGCTGGGAGGAGGCCGGCGCGGCCGCCTGGGGGGGCGTCGCCTTCCTCGCCGTGGGGTCCTCCATCCTGGCCTACGTGTGCCTCTATTGGTCGTTTGGCAAGGGCGGTATCGCCAAGACCGGGATGCTTTACTTCCTGGCCCCGGTGATCACCGGGGTGTTGGCCGTGCTCATGCTGGGCGAGACCCTGACCACGCCGCTGCTGGTGGCCGCCGGCGTCATCCTCGGCGGCGTCTACCTCGCGCAACGCCAATGACGGCGGTGGAGAAACCGGACGCGAACGAATCCGCCGAGTCCTCGGCGGCGCCGCCACGCGCCGCGGTTTACGCGGTCGCCGCCCTGGCCATCTTCATCGGCGGCTCGACGCCGACCGCCACCAAGTTCGCCGTCTTGGAGATCGATCCCGTTCTGGTCGGCGTCCTGCGCACCGCCCTGGGGGCGGTGATAGCGCTGCCGATGGTCCTGCTGCTGCGCATTCCGCCGCCCCGCGGCCGCCGCCGCATCGGCTGGCTGGCGCTGTCCGCGTCTTGTGGCTTCATCCTCTTTCCGGTGATCTTCGGTATCGGCCAAAGCCTGACGTCGACGGCGCATTCCGCCCTGATATTCGCCGTCGTCCCCATCTTCGTCGGCGTCTTCGCCTCGCTCCTGGAACGCCGCAGGCTGGCCTTCCATTGGTGGGTAGGCGGCTTCGTCGCCCTCATCGGGGAGTGCTTGCTCTTCGCGTTTCGGGACGGGCTCGACACCGACGGGGCGACCTTGGCCGGCGACGCCATCGTGCTGGCCGCCGTCATCGTCCTCGGCTCGGGCTTCGTCGCCGGCGCCCGGCTCACCCAGGAGGGCTATGGTCCCTGGGGCACGACCTTCTGGGGCTTGGTGGCGGGGGGCATCGTGATCATTCCGTTCGTGCCCTTGGCGGCCGCCGGCACCGGCTGGCAGGAGGCCGGCGCCGCCGCCTGGGGCGGCCTCGCCTATCTCGTCCTCATGTCGGCCGGCCTCGGCTACGTGTGCCTCTATTGGGCGTTCGGCAAGGGCGGCATCGCCAAGACCGGGATGCTTTACTTCGTGGCGCCCTTGATCACCCTGGCACTGGCCGTCGTCATGCTGGACGAGACCCTGACCGCGCCGCTCCTGGTGGCCGCCGGCTTTATCCTCGGCGGCGTCTACATCTCCCAAAGAACCTGAGCGGAGAACCCGAGCGGGAATCGCCGGCGCCTCACGCCCCGGCCTTGAACGGCCCCGGCCCGGGAATGTTGGCGGGTTCCGTGATTCCGGGCGTGAGCCGGGGGTCGGGCTGGGCGGCGCCGCAGGCCAGGGAGACGGGGACGACGCCGGCCCACACCGGGTCCTCGTAGTCCTCCTCGTCGTCGATGGGCGGGCCGGTGCGGATCTTGGCCGATGCCTCGGCCAAGCCTAAGCGCACGACGCCCGTCCCCTTGATCTCCTGGTCGGTGGCCGGGCGCAGTTCCTCCCAGCGCCCGGGTGCCAGGCGCTCCATGAAGAGGCGCAGGGCGCGGCGCTTCTCGGCGGCGTCCTCGACCGCCTCGGTGCGGCCGAAGATGACCACCGAGCGGTAGTTGAAGGAGTGATGAAAGGCCGAGCGCGCCATCACCAGGCCATCGAGAAGGCTCACCGTGACGCAGGCCTCGGCGCCGGCCTCGAGGGCGCGGATCAGGCGGCTGGCGCTCGAGCCGTGCAGGTAGAGGGTGTCGGCGTCGCGCCAGAACGCCGTCGGGATGACCACGGGCGCGCCGTCGACGACGATGCCGACGTGGCAGATCAGCGCTTCGTCGAGGATGGCGTAGACGGTCTCGCGGTCGAAGCGGCCGCGGTCGTGGAGGCGCTTGAGGGTGGTGCGCTTTGTCTTCTCGAAGTCCGGCATGGTTCGGCCTTTTTCCCAAGGGTGGTATGGCTGGAAGGCGAGCCTATTGCCAAAGGGCCGGCGAGGGAACCCCACGCGGCGCCACGGCAATGCCGGGCGGCGCCGGCAGGCCCCTCGTGGCGGGCCGGCCGGGCGGTGACACCGCGCTCCCTTTTCTGTTATTGGTCGCGGCACCGTTGGCATTCGAGAAGGAGAACACGAGCATGGCCGAGCATCCCATCGTCGGCGCCTGGCGGCTGGTGTCTTTCGCCTTCACCGGCGAAGCGGCGCAGGTGTCGTATCCGCTGGGCGAAAGCCCCGGCGGTGGCGTCATCTTCACCGCCGACGGGCACATGAGCCTCGACTTCATGGCCGGCGGCCGCCCCGCCTTCGCCGCCGACGATATCCTCGGCGGCACGCCCGAGGAACTCGCCGCCGCCGCCGGCTCGTTCGTCGCCTTCGGCGGTCCCTATCGTATCGAGGACGGGGCCGTGTTCATCGACGTCAAGCACAGCCTGCATCCCAACTGGACCGGCCAAGCCCACAAGCGCCTTTTCCAGGTCTCCGGCGACCGCCTGTCCCTGCGCACCCCGGAGCCCATACTCTTGCAGGGCAAGCGCCACTCGGGCGAGGCCACGTTCGAGCGGTTGTAACGAAGGCCCTGCGGCCTTTCGTGCCGTCGTCCCCCGGCGATTAGCTTGCCACCGGCGCGCGATGCGTCTATAAGGCGCCGCTTCGGCGTTGGGCCGGTCATCGCGACACCCCCCAGGCCGTTCGCCGGCCCGCCCAAGGGGCCTTCGGATTTAGGATCCAGACCATCGAGGAGGCATCGGGGGCATGGCTGTTCAACGCACACTTTCCATCATCAAGCCGGACGCGACGCGGCGCCGCATCAGCGGGCGCATCAACGCCCACCTGGAGGGTGCCGAGCTCAATATCGTCGCCCAGAAGCGTGTCCGCCTTTCCATCAGCCAGGCGCGGGCCTTCTACGCCGAGCACGCCGAGCGCGCCTTCTACGACGATCTCTGCGCCTACATGGCGTCCGCTCCCGTCGTCGTGCAGGTCCTCGAGGGCGAGGACGCCATCGCCCGCCACCGCGAGGTCATGGGCGCCACCAACCCGGCCGACGCCGAGGACGGCACCATCCGCAAGGAGTTTGGCCTCGGCGTCCAGGAGAACTCGGTGCACGGCTCCGATTCGCCGGCCTCGGCGGCCCGCGAGATCGGCTTCTTCTTCAGCGAAATGGAAATCGTCGGCTGAGCGCCGGCGCCGCGGCCCGGCCCGGGGCGTCTGCGAATAAAGGTCGATCTGGCCGAGCTTCGAGCCGCCGCGGCGGAAAGCACGGCAAAAGCGTTCCTTCCGTCGAAGCACCACGTATGTAAACTGACCGGCGGCACCAGTCCGGCGGCAGGCCGGACGTACGCCGTTCGATCGGAAGCGGCAATTTTCCACCAACCGCGTCGACAGGGAAGCCGCTACAATGGGTGCCGGTGGTGGAATGTGACGGGTGAAGGATTAGACACATGACGGGTGCGGCGGCGGATCGGGGTATCATTTGGTCGGATGATTTCCTGATCGGTATCGAGGAACTCGACTACGAGCACCGGCGCCTGATCGAGAACATCAACGAGTTGCACCGGGAACTGCTCGCGCATGTCGACATGGACCGCGTCGAGGACACGCTCGGCGGCATCCACGCCCGCATGCAGGCGCACTTCGCGCTCGAGGAGCACGTCATGGTGTCCCACGAATACCCCCACTACCCGGAGCACAAGGCGGAACACGAGCGGCTTCTCGACGAATACACCGAACTCATGACCAAGTTCGAGAGGGCCCCCAACCTCGGCGACCGGGTGGCCATGGAAGACATCCTTCGCCAATGGATCGTCGACCACATCCTGACCAGCGACAAGAAGATGAGCCTGATGGTCGTAAGCAGCAAAAAAAACATAGCTACGATTGAACCATCAACTCTTGGCCGCCGCTTCAGGAAGTTGATGCCCGGCAAGGGCCCAGGCTAAGTGAGGACTCGTACAATCTTGTTGAAATGTCCCTAATAATAACCACATAGTTTTGTGGTTGAAAAAGTCTTGCCATGGCGCCAGGGCAAGGTAGGGGCGACGGGGAGTTGTTAGTTGTACATGCACTGGCAAGCTTGCCGCTTTTCGAAGCGAGCAGAGGCGATCGGTGCACCGATTCCGGTCGAGATAATTGGATGACGATACGCAAGGGGCCAGGGTGTTGACCTTTGTCTCCCTTTGATCTCCCCGAACCGCAAATCGTTCAACCGCAGTAAATTTTTCGCCACGAGAGTAGAATTTCCGTGACCGGCCGCAGAAGAATATTGGCTCTCTTGACGATCATGGCGGGCGTCGCCGTGACCGTGGCGAGCCTCGCCATTTATGCGCTCTACGATGCGGCGGTCACCGAGCAGCGGGAACAGTTGAGACATCTGGCGCAAAGCCAGGCCCGGGCCGTCGAGGCCATCGCCCGACACGAGACCAAGGAAAATCCTCCCCAGGGCGTAATTGCCGCCACCCTCGAGCAAATCACCGAAGTCCACCAATCAATGGCGGGGTTTGGCCGGACCGGGGATTTTCTGGTCGGACAACGAAAGGGTGACTCCATCATCCTTAGGTCCAACCATTCCCACCCCACGGGCCGAGGCACCCCGGGGCCGGTGCCTTTCGAATCCGACCTCGCCGAACCCATGCGGCGGGCCTTGCAAGGGCAATCCGGAACCATGATCGGGCTCGATTACGCCGGCATCATGGTGCTCGCCGCCCATGAACCGGTGGCCGATTTCAATCTCGGAATCGTCGCCAAGATCGACATCACGGAGCTTCAGGAACCTTTCGTCAAGGTCGGGGCGATCAGCGCCGCCGGCGGCCTCGTTATTCTCTTACTCGGAGCCGCTTGCTTCCGCCGCATCAAAACCCTCCTGGTCGAGAGCCTGGAGGCCCACGTTGAAGACCTCAAAGACGCCCAGCGCATCGCGCAAGTGGGCAATTGGAATTGGGAAGTCGAGACAGACAAAGCCTGCGGGTCGGAAGAGACGATCCGCCTTTTCGGCATGGAGCCGAACAGCTTTGATGGCTCCTTCAATGAACTCCTGGACGCGATTCACCCTGATGACGGGGAATTGGTTCGAAATGCAATTCACAGAACGCTCAAGGGAAAGCCCCTGGATATCGAACACCGCATCGTCATGCCTACCGGCATTGAACGCATCGTCAACATGCGGGGTGAAGTGATCCTGGATGAGAAGGGACGAGCGACCTTTATCAGTGGAACCATCCAGGACATCACCGAGCGCAAGCGGGCCGAGGAGGATCTCAGGGAGAGTGAAGCAAGTCTCGCCAACGCCCAGAGAATTGCTCGTCTCGGCAACTGGGAATGGAACGTCAAGACCGATAGCCGGTGGTGGTCAGATGAACATTACCGCATGTTCGGACTCGATCAGGGACAGCCTGACCTGTCCTTCGAGACCTTCCTGAACAGGATTCACCCCGAGGATCGGACCGAGGTACGGTCTAACGTCGAGCGCGCTATCCGAGAAGGAAGCCCATTCGAGAATGAATATCGGATCGTCGGTCCGGATGGCTGCGCGCGCGTAATTCGTGGCCTCGGCGAGGTAACGTTGAACGACGACGGAATTGCGTCACGAGTTTTCGGCACAGTCCAAGACATCACCAAGCAAAAACAGGCCGAGGAGGCGCTGCGCGCCGCCCACGACGAGCTCGAACTGCGCGTCGTGGAACGGACCCAGGAACTGACGGACACGATCACGGAACTCCGCCACACGGAGGCGGCGCTGAGCGAGAGCGAGGCGCTGCTCAGAGCCTTCGCTGATTATTCCCCGTCTACATACAGCATCAAGGATTCGCAGGGGCGGTACACACTGACCAACCGCGTCCAGGATTTCGGTGCGAAGGCCGATGTCGAGGACGTGCTGGGCAAGACTGCCCACGATGTCTTTCCCAAGGAAACCGCCGACCTGATCGTTGCTTCGGACAAAGAAGTACTGGAGACGGGTCAGATAATCGAGCAGGAGCACGAGTGGAAGGACAGCGATGCCGCTCGTACCGTGTTGAGAACCAAGTTTCCCATTCGCAACAGCGCGGGCGAAGTGGAAGCCGTTGGCACCATCGGCTCCGACATCACGGCGCGCAAGCGTGTGGAAGAGGCGCTCCGCGACAGCGAAGAGCGCATGCACCTGGTCGCCGATGCCGTGCCGGCGCTCATCTCCTATGTCGACTCCACGCTCCATTACCGCTTCGTCAACGAGCTATTCAAGGAGTGGTACGGGGTGGACGCCGAAGACGCCGTCGGAAACTCCGTCAGGGACGTCATGGGCGAGAAATTCTTCAATCAGGTCGCGCATCGCTTCGAAGCCGCGCTCGCCGGACAGGAGGTCGACTACGAGGACAGCTTCGAGTACGAGGACGGGAGCGTCCGATATTTTCACGCCTCCTACAGTCCGCACTTTGGGGAGGATGGCGAGGTTCTCGGCTATTTCGCCCTGACCTACGACATCTCCGAAAGCAAGCAGGCGGAGGAGGAGCTGCGCATCGCCAAGGAACAGGCCGACGCCGCCAACCTGGCCAAATCCCAATTCCTGTCCTCCATGAGCCACGAGTTGCGCACGCCCTTGAACGCCATCCTCGGCTTCGGCCAGCTCCTCGGGCACGACCCCGAGGCACTGCTCGACGACAAGCGAAGGGAATACGCCGAGATCATCCTCGATAGCGGTCAGCATCTCCTCAATCTGATCAACGAGGTCCTCGAGCTTGCCAAGATCGAGAGCGGCGCGCTTTCCGTCGCCATGGAGAACGTGGAACTCGATGACATATTCCAGGAGTGCCTGACCCTCATCGATCCCATGGCCGAGCGCCACGGCGTCAAGGTCACCCGCGAGAACCGCGCCACTCGGCCGCTACGCGTGCGCGCCGATGACACGCGCCTCAAGCAGGTCATCCTGAATCTGTTGTCGAACGCGGTTAAGTACAACCGCTCCGGCGGCACGGCGACGCTGACATGCGAGGTGGCGAGCAAGGGCATCGTGCGCATCGGCGTCTCCGACACCGGCACGGGCATCCCGAAGGAAAAGCGGAAGGAATTGTTCAAGCCGTTCGCGCGCCTCGGCGCCGAGGTCACCGCCATCGAGGGCACCGGCATCGGGCTGACGTTGACCAAGCAGATCGTCGAGCTCATGGAGGGGCGCATCGGCTTCGAGAGCACGGAGGGGAAAGGCAGTACGTTCTGGGTCGAGCTGACCCGCGCCAAGGGAAAGCCCCCCAGGAAAGCCGGAACGAAAGCTTCGAAAGCGCCGCGGGAGGAATGGCGTCTCGAAGCCGGCAAGGAGGGCCGCTCCATGCTCTACGTGGAGGACAACCCGGGCAACCTGCGCCTCATGGAGGAGATCGTCGAGCACATACCCAATCTGCGCATGGTCTCGGCCCACAACGCCGAGCTCGGCATCGAGCTGGCGCGCAAGTATCGGCCCGATGTCATCCTCATGGACATCAACCTGCCCGGCATGAGCGGGATCGATGCCTTGAAGGAGTTGAAGGGCATCGAGGCGACGCGCGCCATTCCCGTCGTTGCGCTGTCGGCCAACGCCATGGAAAGCTCCATCAAGAAGGGTTTGAAGGCGGGCTTCCACGGCTACCTGACCAAGCCGGTCAAGGTGGCCGAGGTGCTTTCCGGAATCGAGGCGGCGCTCGCCGAGGAAACCTCGCGCTAGGCGTCGGGGAAGCGTAAAAGCAACTCGCGGCGCTCCGGGGGGATGGGGTAGGCAAGCTATCCGTTTTTGCTGTCTACCCGATGAAAAGCGCAATCCTTAGAGGGTCCGCCAGACGCCTGAGGCTGTTGAATAACTATTTTCGAAGGCGGGAGACGCAACAACGATTGATGGATCGCCGGCTACCGATTCTTTTGTTGCGTGGCCAGCAAGCATCCAATCAAGACCTAGAGTGCGATCGTTTCAAATTGATTCAATTTGATTCATGGATCGCCCTCCAATTCATAGTTTTGGGGGATTACTCACGTCTTGGATCATTGCGGTCCAGGGCGATAAGACCCTAAGCGGGCGCCGTTCGGGATTCCGCCAGATCGTTCCAAACCCGTTGATCGGCCAGCTTTCCATCGCGCACCGTGAACCGGTCGATGAAGCGGACGCCCTCGAACGCGGTGCCGTCGGGCCATTGGCCGCCGAGGGTGCCGAATGCGTAGACGGCAACGCCCTCCTCGCACGCCACCTCGTCAATGCGCTCGTATGTCTTTTTCACCGACCGGTAGCGTTCCTCGGCCCATGGCATGAGCTCTTCCAGGCTACCGAACTCCACGCCTCCCGGGTAAATGGAGGTGAAGCCGTCGGCCACCATCTCCCCGGCCTTCCCGAAGTCGCGGGCGGCGGCCGCGTCGAGATAGGCGCGCACGAGCTTGGCCGGCGACGGCAAGGGCGCACCAGGCGTCCGCGAGACACGCCCCCGCATGTAGCCCACCGGTTTCGCCACCTCGTGAAGGATGACCGTAATTCCCTCGAGTGGGGCGGCGATGGTGGCGCGAACCGCGTCGGTGAGGCGTTCGCCGAGCGTTTGTCGCGTCTCTTCGTCATAGCCTTGCAAGAGCGTTATGGTGACGACAGGCATGGCGGGTCTCCCTCCTTGGTTTGCCGTGGGTCCCGGCGGAGCTTCCGTGCGCCGACAGCCCCCAGGACCATACCGCGACGCGAAAATTGAGTTCAGGCCCTTTCTGCCGGCGCCGATTCCGTGTATAGCACGGCCATGAGCGTGATCGCCGACACGGGAGACCTCTCCGCCTTTTGCCGGCGTCTCCGCGAAGCCCCCTTCATCACCGTCGATACCGAGTTCATGCGCGAGCGCACCTATTGGCCGCGCCTGTGCGTGGTGCAGCTCGCCGGTCCCGACGAGGCACGGGCCATCGACGCGCTGGCCGACGGCCTGTCCCTGGATCCCCTGTTCGAATTGATGGCCGAGGAACGCGTGCTCAAGGTCTTCCACGCGGCGCGCCAGGACCTGGAAATATTCTTCAACCTTACGGGCCGGCTGCCGGAACCCGTATTCGACACCCAGGTGGCGGCCATGGTCTGTGGCTTCGGCGACTCCGTTGGCTACGAAACCCTGGCCAGCAAACTGGCCAAGGCGCGCATCGACAAGTCGTCGCGCTTTACCGACTGGGCATTGCGCCCGCTCAGCGAGCGCCAGATCAAATACGCGCTGTCCGACGTCACCCACCTGAGGGTGGTCTACGAGAAGCTGTCCCGCCAGCTCGCCGCCAACGGCCGTGGGCGCTGGTTGGACGAAGAGATGGCGATATTGACGGCGCTCGGAACCTACGACATCGATCCCTATGAGACGTACCGGCGCATCAAGGGGCGCGGCAAGGGAGGGCGCTATCTGGCCGTGCTGCGCGAACTCGCCGCCTGGCGCGAGAAGGAGGCGCGAAGGCGCGACCTGCCGCGCAACCGGGTGCTGCGCGACGAGGCCCTCGTGGAAATAGCCCATCACACGCCGACGACGCCCGAGGCGCTCGGGCGGACGCGCGGACTGGGCCAAAAGACGGCCCAGGGGGCTGGTGGAGCGGCCCTCTTGCGGGCGGTGAAGAAGGGGCTCGACCTGCCCGAGGCCGAGTGCCCGAAAGTGGAGCCCAAGCGCGATCTGCCGCGCGGCCTGGGACCAGTCATCGACCTTCTCAAGGTTCTCCTGAAGATGAAGTGCGAACAGTTTGAGACGGCCCAAAAGCTGGTCGCCTCGGCCGCCGACATCGAGCGCATCGCGGCCCACGGCGAGGATGCCGATGTGCGCGCTCTCGGCGGCTGGCGCCGCGAGGTCTTCGGCGAAGATGCCCTGAAATTGAGGCGCGGCGAAATCGCGCTGGCCATCGAAGGCAAGAAACTGAAGCTGGTCCCCATCGAGCAGGACTGAGCGGCCCGTCGGACCCGCCCAACCGTCCTCGGTTTCGCGTAAACCCATACTTCAGTATCGCCCGAATATACCTCTGCCTTGTTGTCCCCGGAGGCGCCGGTATTTACCCTTCTTTTCATTAAGTTTTTGGCGCTTTCCGCGGCGCGCCGGCCAGCCGGCCCCGGCGTGGTGGAGATGGAATGCACAATTTTTCCCTCAAGAAAGCCGATCCGGTCGGGTCCCTCCCGCCGCAAGGAGCGGGCGACGCGGCGGCAACGGGTCCGGTACCGAACCAAGGCCTGAAATTCGAGGAATTGAGCGAAGACGATTTCGCGAATTTCGTCAATCGGCATGCCACCTCCCCCGAGGTAGGCAGGATCGGCACCTACCTGGACGACAAGGACGTCGGTGAGGACTTCGGCGAGCCGCGGCTCTTCGGATTAACGGGCTGCGGCGGGATATGCGGAGCAGTCTCCTGCGTGCTCAAGGAAAACATCCGAGGCGCCGGGCAGACGTGCAGGCTTGACGCCATCGTCATCGACGGCAGGTTGCGCGAGCGGGGGCTGGCCAGCGCCCTGGTGGCCAAGGCGTTCATCGACCTGGTGGGCGAGGCGGCGCTCCGCATCGGCCGCATTTATTCCTACGCCGTCCACCCCGCCACCGTGCGGCTCCTGAGTCGACTGTCCTTCGGCGATCCGCCGCCGGTCGGCGCGCCGATCTCCAGCGTTCGCTTCGACGAAGTATCGCGCGAGCGCTTCCTCGTCACATGCCGTGCTTCGTTCGAAGGCGTCGCCGATCAATTGGAGCTTCAGTGCGCCTTGTGCCAGGACGGCGATCGGCGGGCCAGACCGTGGTGCCGGCCCGCCCGTTCGTGAGGTCTCCATCGGGGGCCTGAGAGTCTGAAGGCCCGGCCACCGGCGCCGGCTATCCTCCGTGCCCTTCGTTCGGCGGTCGTTCCAGGACCCGGCGCACCAGCGGCACCGTGATACTGCGCCGTTCGGCCAGGGCCGCCGCGTCCGTCGCCGCCACCAGCCGGCGCGCTTCCTCGAGGGAGCGCTCCATGCGCGTCACCATGTAGGAGATAACGTCTTCATCCACCTTGAGCTGGCGGTCGGCGAACAGCTTGACGAGCACCGCGGCGATCAACGCGTCGTCGGGCGGGCCGATGGCGACGGCGGTGGCGGCAACCAGCCGCGAGCGCAGATCGGCGAGGCGTGCCCCCCAGCGCGCCGGTGCGCGGACCGATGTCAACAGCAGGTGGCGGCCCGCCTCGTGGACGGAGTTGTAGAGATGCAGCAACGCCTCCTCCCGCCCCTCGGTGATGAGGGCCTCGGCGTCGTCGATGACGCAGGCCCGGGCCGCCCCCAGGAGCAGGCCGGGATCAATTTCCGCCACCGCCTGGGGCGCCGCCAGGACGGCGCCGCTGCGCACCATGAAGACCTGCGCCAGATGGGTTTTGCCGCTGGCCGGCGGGCCGTGAACGGAGAGGACGGGCGACGGCCAATCGGGCCAGCGGTCGAGCCAGGCCACCGCTTCCGAGTTGTTGGGGGCGACCAGGAAATCCTCGCCCGAGAGCGCCGGGCGGTGGTCGAAGGCGAACGTCAGTTGCGGATGGGCCGTCAACGCCTATCACCCGCGTCGTCGCCGAGACCCTCATAGAGCCGGCTGTCGCGGTAGCTCTCGAGGACGAAGCGGACGAGGACGCCGATGACCGCGGCCGCCGGCACGGCAAGCAATATGCCGGTGAAGCCGAACAGCGTGCCCCCGGCGAGCAGGGCGAAGATCACCCATACCGGATGGAGCCCGACGCGGTCGCCGACCAGCTTCGGCGTCAGGAAGTTTCCCTCCGCCACCTGACCCACGGCGAAGACGGCGGCGACCAGCGCGACGGACCCCAAGTCCGAAAATTGGGCCAGGGCGACGCCGATCCCGACGGCCAACCCCACCATCATCCCGAAATAGGGAATGAAGGAGATCAGCCCGGTGCCGAGACCGATCAAGAGGCCGAACTCCAGCCCCAGCAGGCTCAGCCCGACGGCGTAGAAGACACCCAGGATCAGGCACACGGTCGCCTGCCCGCGTATGAATCCGGCAAGGGTGCGGTCGATCTTGCTGAGCTGGTCGTGGATCGTCGGGGCCGACTCGCGTGGCAGGTAGACATCGATTCGCTCGACGATGCGGTCCCAGTCACGGAGCAGGTAAAAGGAGACCAGCGGCGTGATGACGACCAATGATATGAGCTGGAAGAGCGCCACGCCGCCGCTCCATACACTTGCCAGGATTGTTCCGATCCACTTGATCGCCTGACCGGCATAGGTGCTGGCGGCGTCGCCAAGGCTATCCATTTCGCCCGCCGGCACGATCGTCCGGAGGCGTTCGAGCAGCGGCCCCGCGTACTCCCGAAGCGCCGCCGCGTAGCCCGGCAACCGGCCGATGAAGGCGACCACCTGGCCTTCCAGCAGCGGCACGAGAAGTACCAGCAGGACGATCACCGCCGCGAAGAAGACCGCCGTGATGAGGCTGGTCGCCAGGGTCCGCGAGAGGCCCCACTTCTCCAGGCGGTCGGCCACCGGGTCCAGAAAGTAGGCCACCCCCATGCCGGCGACGAACGGCAGCAGCATGCTCTTCAGCAGGTATACGAGGACGCAGAAGACGGTAAGGACGGCGAGCCAAATGACGAGGTGTCGTTCCCTGCTCACTCCCTTTCCTCCATGGCGGCGGCGCGGCGCGACCAACTTACCACGTACACGGCGCCCGACAGAAAAGTCGTCGCGGCGACAAAATAGACCATTCCCACGATCAGGTTCATCCAGTCGCCGTCGGCCTCGAAGCCGAGCAGGCCCAGCACCATGGCGGTGAGAACGATCTGGGCGGCGGTGTTGATCTTGCTGATCATGATGGGGTTCATGGTCAGGCTCCCGGTCAAGGTCTGAAACAGGATGGCGCCGCCGACGATCAGGAGATCGCGGAAAACGACTCCGATCACCAGCCACGTGGGCAGATGTCCTGCTTGCCCCAGGGAAACATACACGCTGACCAGCAACACCTTGTCGACCAGCGGATCGAGGAAGCGGCCGAGTTCGGTTTCGGCGTCGAATTTCTTGGCGATGAAGCCATCGACCGCGTCGCTGACGCCGGCCGCTACGAATACCCAGAAGGCCCACAGGAAGTACCCGTTGAGGATCAGCCCCACGGCAACCGGCACCGCCAAGAGCCGTCCGATGGTGATGATATTGGGCAGGCTCAACGGCCCGTTCCCACACCACCGGCGCGCCTCAGAACCCAGTCCTCCTCGTCCTCGTCGATGATGAGATCGGCCTGCGCCAGGGCCAGCGAGAGTTGTTCGAGTTCGCCCATGTAGTGAAGGTTGACCCGCACCTCGGCGCGCGACAGCAGGACCAGGTCGACGCGGTTGATGACGGCAACATTGATAAGCCGCCCGCGCACGTCGAGCCAGGCGCCGAGACCGGCGATGGGCACCGTCACCACCAATACCGAGGACTGTCCGAACTGCAGAAGATTATCCCGCTTCCAGTTGTCTTCGACACGCCGGGTGACGTCGGCGGCGGCCCGTAGCAGCAAGGCGTCCATGCTCTCCCCGGGGCCGGCGGAATAGGTGCTGACGGTGGTTTGCTCCTGCTGCACGGTGCCGTAGCGGGTGGCGAACACCTCGAGTTCCGGAAGGCCGCGGCGCTCGCTGACGCGCAGGGATCCATGGGCGACCAGCGAGTCGCGGGCATCGTAGCGCGCCGCGACGGCGGCGAGCCGCTGCACGTCTCCGCTCAGCGCCTGTTCCGCCCCGATGGCGAGCATGTCCTTGAGGTCGCCGATGGGCAGCACCAAGGGCACCAGGCCGTCGGTGGGCGGCCGCGCCACCCAGGCGTCGCGCCACGGATTGGGGTCGTCGAAAAGCAGCTTGGCGCCCGCCGCCTGAAGGACCGGCAGCACGAGGACCGGCTTGCTCGGCGTCTCCGCGAACGGCAGATCGTAATCGATGAGCAGGCGGCGCACTTTCTCGGCCTTGAAGCGGACGTTCAGCCAGGCGATATAGCGCACCGCCGAGGTCTTTTCCTTGGCGACCTCGAAATCCTTCACCAGGGCGGCGATTTCGACCCGCGCCAGATCGGGTAGGCGGCCGCGGTCGGCGCGTAGGGTCAGGCGCTCCAGGAGTGACCCGTAGGCCGCGACCTGGCCATCGGCCAGGGCCTTCTCGCGGGCCGCCGCCGCCGTCTCAGCGGTAACGTCGACGACGACGTTGCGCACCTCGAAGGCGTCCTTCGCTTGCCCCCCCGATTGCCCGTGGGCGGGCGCCGCGAACCAGAGCGCAAGGAGCACGGCGACACATGCCAGTGATCCGCGCCTGTCGGCCAAATGTCCGCGATCGGTCATTGCAAACCGTTCCCGATGAAGTATCTTCAAGCCTCGCAAAGAGTGCCAATTTACCACGTTGAGCCGGGGGAGAAAGGCATTACACGCCTAAGTTACAAGGCTTCCGGCGTCGATATCGACGCCGGCGCGGCATTGGTCGATGCCGTCAAGCCGCTGGCCGCGTCGACGGAGCGCCCGGGGGTGGCTTCGGCGCTCGGCGGTTTCGGCGCGCTTTTCGACCTCAAGGCGGCGGGCTACAGCGACCCCATACTGGTCGCCGGCACCGATGGGGTGGGCACTAAGCTCAAGGTGGCCGACGCCGCCGGCCGCCACGACACGGTCGGCATCGACCTCGTGGCCATGTGCGTCAACGACCTGGTGGTGCAAGGCGCCGAGCCCTTGTTTTTCCTCGACTACCTGGCTACCGGCAAGCTCGACGTGGCGGCGGCCGGCGAGATCCTGGGCGGCATCGCCGAGGGCTGCCGGCAAGCCGGCTGCGCCCTGATCGGCGGCGAGACGGCGGAGCTTCCCGGCATGTACGCGCCCGGCGACTACGACCTCGCCGGCTTTGCCGTGGGCGCCGTGGAGAGGGGCGGTGAGCTCACCGGCGAGAACGTCGGCGTCGGCGACGTGGTCATCGGCCTGACTTCCAGCGGCCTGCACGCCAACGGCTTCTCCCTGGTGCGCCGGGTAGTAGACGAGGCGGGGCTCGACTATGGCGCGCCGGCGCCCTTCGAACCCGGCCTCGGCCTCGGCCTTGCCCTGCTGGAGCCGACGCGCATCTATGCCAGGAGTTGCCTCGCCTCGGTGCGCGCCGGCCATGTCAAGACCCTGGCCCACAT
Source organism: Rhodospirillales bacterium (assembly GCA_030744625.1). Classification (GTDB taxonomy): domain Bacteria; phylum Pseudomonadota; class Alphaproteobacteria; order Rhodospirillales; family JASLQF01; genus JASLQF01. Next base: position 33,132 of record JASLQF010000055.1, on the reverse strand, counting down.
CACCGGCGGCGGCCTGGTCGACAACATCCCGCGCGTCCTTCCAGCCGGGCTGGGGGTCGAGATCGACTGCGCCACCTGGCGCCCGCCCGCCGTCTTCCGGTGGCTCGCCGAGAGCGGCGCCATCGCCCCCCGGGAAATGGCCCGCACCTTCAACTGCGGCATCGGCATGGTGGCGATGGCGGCGCCCGGCCATGCGGCGACGGTCATGGATGGCCTGACGGCGGCCGGCGAGACGGTGGTCGGGATCGGCCGCGTCACCGAGCGGCGCGGCACCGGCCCCGCCGTCGTCCTCAAGGGGATCGAGCAGGCGTGGCAAAGCTGAAGGTCGGCGTATTGATCTCGGGAAGGGGCTCCAACCTGCAGGCCCTGATCGACGCCGCCTCGGCGGACGACTATCCGGCCGAGATCGTGACCGTCATTTCCAACGAGCCTGGCGCCGCCGGGCTGGAGCGCGCCGCGAAGGCGGCAATCCCCACCAATGTCGTCGATCACCGCGACTTCGAGGGCCGCGAGACCTTCGAGGACGCCCTCAACGACGTGCTGTCGGCGGCGGCGGTGGAGCTCGTCTGCCTGGCCGGCTTCATGCGCCTGGTGACCGACGGCTTCGTCGGGCGCTGGCACGACCGGCTGGTCAATGTCCACCCCTCCCTGCTCCCCGCCTTCAAGGGGCTCGACGTGCACGAGCGCGTCGTCGAGGCGGGGGTCCGCTTCTCCGGCTGCACGGTCCATTTCCTGCGCCCCGCCATGGACGAGGGGCCGATCATCGTGCAGGCCGCGGTGCCGGTGCGCGCCGGCGACGACGCCCCGACCCTGGCCGCCCGCGTGCTGGCCGAGGAACACCGCATCTATCCCCTGGCGCTGCGCCTCATCGCCGAGGGCCGGGTAAGGGTGGTGGAAGAGCGCGTCCTCATCACGGGCGCGGCGGCGCCCGAAGGCGTCCTGATCAACCCGGCGCCGGTGTAGTCGGAGTATTCACAAAAAGCGTGGGCGCCGGCTCCGGGGGGTATCCGCTGGTCGGTGCTTTCGGTCCTTAGCGGACATCGTCGCGAAGGGTGATTCGCCCCCTCGTAAACTACTCCATATGAACGGCGGGGAATTCCATCCAGAACGTGCTTCCTTTTCCCTCTTCGCTTTCAAAGCCGACACACCCGTTCATGAGTTCCGTCAGCCCCTTGGCGATGGCCAATCCGATGCCGGCCCCGCTGATCGCGGTATTACTCTCACCAAGGCGCTGAAACGGCAGGAACACCTTGTCGTGTTTTTCGTTGGGGATACCTTGGCCCGTGTCCGATACGGAGATACGTATCCAATCTTCATTCTCGAGGGAGACGCCGACCCTGATCTCTCCGCCGGGCTGGTTGTAGAGAACCGCGTTGGACAGGAAAATCAGAAGAATTTCATTGCCGCGTATCGGGTCAATCCGGATTTTCGGCAGCTCACCATCGGGAATATCAAGGATCAGTTTTATCCCTTGATTGTCGGCATCGGTCCTCGTTGCCACTAGGCCGTCCCCCACCATCCCCATGGCATCCACATCACGGGGCACAAAGTCTGCCTCACCATCCGTAATTTCGGAAAACGACAGAATCTTTCTTATCAGGTCGTAAAGTTCTTGACCTCCGTTGAGAATCTTGTCGATCCATTCCACCTGACTTTCGCTTAACTGTTCCTTGGAATTAGACTCCAGAAGCTGGCCGAAGCCGAGAATGGCATTCAGCGGTGTCATCAGTTCATGACTCATTGAGGACAGAAATGCCGATTTGGCACGATTCGCGGTCTCCGCCTTCTTCTCGGCCCGTTTGCGTTCGGCCACTTCTTCCGTTAATTCCCTCGTTCGTTCCTCAACCCGTATTTCCAGCTCATCATTGGCCTTCTGGAGCGCCTCCTCGGCTTCCGCCTTCGCCTGGATCAGGCGTTTACGTTCAAGGATGGTTTCGATGGTGTTTGCCAGCAGATCGAAAAAAACCGTCCCGGTTTCCTTGATCATGTAGTCGGCGGCCCCTAGATGGATCGCTTCCAAAGCCACGTTCAGATCACCGGCGCCGGACACCATGATGCAGGGGGGCGTCGGTTCCATCTTTACCAGAGCGCGCAAGACTTCAAGGCCGTCCATTCCGGGCATTTTGTAATCGACGGTAACTGCTTCGTAAGCCGCACTTTCGACCATCGCCAATCCATCCTTGCCGTTGGTGGCGGTGTCAACCGCGTAGCCGTGTTTTTCCAGACGTATCTGAACTAGGCGGGCAAGCGCCTTGTCGTCCTCTATGCAAAGGACCTTTTGCTGGGACATGGCGGATCAGACTCCGTTGGTGGGGACGGCCAGAATATTGACGAACAGACCGATATTCTTGATGGCCTCGGAGAATTTTGCGTGCTCGACAGGCTTGACCACATAGGCGTTGCACCCGAGTTCATAACAAGTGTCGATCTCCGTCTGATCGTCGGTGGTCGTCAACATGATCACGGGGATTTCCTTCGTTTTATCGTTTCGCTTGAGCTCTTCGAGCACGTCCACGCCGCCCTTCACCGGCATGTTGATATCGAGAAGGATGAGCAGGGAATAGTCGTGTGTAATATCCGTATAATCGCCCTTGCTGAAAATATAGTCCGTCGCCAGCTTGCCATTCTCAAACTTGACAATATCGTTGACAACACCGGAACGTTTCAGGTTGCGCTCGATTAACGCGGCGTGGGCCGGTTCGTCTTCGACGATAAGTATGGTCACGGCATTCATGTGTTGCTTTCCTTCTTATGTTTCGGTTCACCGGCGTGGGCGATACGGTCGGGAATGCTGAAACTGAATGTCGTTCCCTTACCCAGTTCCGACTCGCACCAGATGCGTCCGTCAAGGCGGCGGACAAGGGCCTGAACGTAAGAAAGCCCCATTCCCTCGCCTTCCGTATCCTGTTCTCCGACCCGCTTGAAAAGATCGAAGATGACCGGGATGTCGCCGCTGGCGATGCCGGACCCGTTATCTTTGACATGAAAAACGGTCGTGTTTTCCTCGCCCTCTGCCCAGATCTCGATTTCGCCCTTGCGGCCTGAGGGGATGAATTTCACGGCATTGTCTATCAGGTTGCCGAAGATTTGCTCCAAGGCAAGGGCGTCGGCGTAGACCAATGGCAGGTCGCTGATCAGTATCTCTGTTTCGTTTTTATCAATCATCGTGGCAATGGCGTCGACACAGCCCAATACCGTCTTACGAGCATCGATGACCCCGAACTTGAATTCGCGCCGCCCCATCCGGGAAAGTTCCAGAATGGCGCTGATCAGCCGCTCTATCTTTCCTGCCGAGGACTCAATGAAACCGATGGCCTCTGGGGCGCTTTCATCAAGTATTTCGTTGATCTTGCTTACGTCATTATCGTCGATGTCGTGGGCCTTCTTAACAACCGAGCGAAGGCTTTCCATATCTTCTCTTATTACACCGGCGAAGCCTTGGATGCTGACCAAGGGAGAGCGAATGTCATGGGAGACGATATAGGCAAAATCCCTGATTTCCTTGTTGGCTTCGAGCAATTCCCCCGTCTGTTCCTTGACCTTGTCCTCCAAGGAACCGGTGAGCCTCAACAGGTCATCGCGGGATGATTGCAAATTAGACACCATGGTTCCGAGGGATGTAGAAAGCTGGCCGATTTCATCGCCGCTATGTACCGGAACGTCCACATACTCACCGCCGGCAATCCGATCCGCGATGTTGGTGAGTTGGCGGATCGGACGGGTGATATGCCTCGCGAAGAGAACCGTAAACAGGGTCATAATAAGCGCGGTCACCCCGACAAGGCCTATGATCTTGTTTCTCAGTATCCGTGACTGTTTCTGAAACACCGTCAGCCGGGCGGAGGCGCCCATGACGAAGAAGCGGTCCGGAATGCCCCATTCATCGAAATACAAGCGGTCCAGGACAATGCCCGCGTCCAGGTCGGGGTAGATTTTGCTATTCAGGTAACGTCCCTTTGCGGTGTCGGGTTTTTTCGCAAGCGCATTCAGGTCGGGAAAATCATCGAAATAGCGTATCTGTTTATTGCGTTCGAAGGCCAATCGCTTGTCGCGTTCGGGATGAATCAAATAGTCCCCCCGCTGGTTGGCCATGAAGTAGAAAATATGCTTGGGCGCATCGTAGAGCGAGGATGCGAACAGATCGAAATTAACGTTTATGACAACGATCCCGAAAACGGTTTTCGTGGCGTCATATATGGGGACCCCGACGCGGAGTACCGGTTCGGGCGGGTACGCGATCTTTCCTTTTTCCCGGTTAAGGGTGATGTCGGAAAAATAGATGCCCTTGGGCTTCAGGAGGATGGTTTCCTTGAAATAGTCACGGTTCCCTTTTTCCTGCAAAGCATCCTTCGTCACCGTTTCTATCTTATTTTCGTAACGCTCCACCCGGACGATTTCCCGACCCCTGTCGTGTTTGCCGATAAAGCGTATCTGACTGTATGAGGTGCGTTGAGCAAGGACGGTTGCAAGCAATGTTTCCAGGCGGCTGCGCCACAGATTCAGGGTCATGTTTTCATCTACGTCGAAGCCGCCGCCCCTGACCGAACGCACAATACCTTTCGTCGCCGCGCTTCCCGACAGGAACCGCACGTCCTCGACCAGAATCCTGAGCTTGTTCTTTAGCACCTCCTTTTCACGGGAAACGTCGTCCGCCAGACGTGACAGGGATTGTTCTTGGAGCAGTTCGTCGGAACTTTGGAACGTAAAGAAGGCAAGCCCCAGGACACCTGTCAGGGTGATGATCAATGAAACAATACCGAACTTTATCGGAAGGGTGAGCTTCATTGCGCCAATCCCGGGCTGGCGCCGTGGACGTCGATGGGCAACACATCGAAAAGCAGGTGATTGGCGTGTTTCAGCAACCGGTGGACATCACTCGATGTCTTGATTCCGGAGACCTCGTTCGGCGCTTCGGGCATTCCGTCGATGCCCAGGTGGGCTTTCAGGGAGACGACCTCGGCCATTAAGACCGACAGTGTATTATGGACGTCGTTGGGGTGGGTTTTCCCGCCGTGCCGGGGGGGCGACAAGACCTCGCCGTACATCCCGGCCCGCTGTCGGATATGGGCGATGTGCTCGAGGATTTTCTCGGCGATGCCGATCACGTCCGCCGGCGTTTGCCCGGATTCCAATGGCGGCAGGGGGCGGTCCCGGTAGCGGCCCAACCGTCGGGAAATCTGGCGGATCTCGGCGATGATCTTCTGGACTTTACGGTAAACGTCGGTGGGCGAGAAACCTATTGAGCCGAGGATCGAATCCAGCAGGTACGAAATTCGCCACATATTGAAATAATTGACGGATAACTGATTGGCAGCCGATATTTGGTCGCCACGTGTATCCATTGTGGGTTCATCGGTGAAGAAGGTGGTTCCGGAGACGTTTAATTCGCGGTAGACGATTTCCAGTTCCGCGTCCAGGCGCACCGACAGGTCGTAGACTTCATCCGGTGTTACGATGCGCAACGGTTGGGACACCTGCACCAACTTGCCGAGGCCGACCCGAACGCGCAACAGGTTCAATTTTTCCAGGACGTCCAAGGCTTTCTGGAAGACGTGTTTCGGCTGCACGTCCGGAATGTGGGGGGGGATGCGCGGCTTGGTGCGGTTGCCCCGGGCCGCCTTGAACCGCTCCAATTCCTTGATGATGTGTTCGGTTACGTTGAAAACATCCCTGGGGTTGCGAGTGAGCGATGCCGGGTCAAGCTGATAGAGGGGCTTGTCGAGAGCGAAGCTCGGCATCAACAGCGTCGCCCATTGGAGGTTCACGATGACGTCGTCGGGAGTCATTTCCCGGACGGGAGCGGTCTCGCGAATATGCCTCTGCACCCCGATCCGGTATTTGATACGCTGCAACTCGGCAATGACGATCTGCAGCGCGTCGTAGACCTCGGTCGGCGTCACCACCGGGTTGGGAACCTTCGGCACCCCGGCGGGCTCCATCCACAGATTGCGTTCCGCCTCGGCGATGCGCCCCAGCAGTTGGTAGGCGGCGGCAATGGCGTGGTTGGAGTGCCTGTTGGAAGGGCGTTTCGGCTTTTCGATCTGTTCCGAGACGTTCTGGGTCAGGCGCAGAAATTTCACCAACTCGACGACGCGCACGCTTTGCGCGTAGACGTCGCTGGGGGTAAAGCCCCGAACGCCGAGCACCGAATCGATGGCCAGCGAAATGGTCCATATCTGCCGGTAGACGTCGTCGGACGATTTGCCCAAGGGCTTGATCGCCGGTTTGTTGGCCAATCCCGGTGCCAGCAGCCTCATTTCGCCGACCAGCCGTTTCACCATTGCGAAGACTTCGTTGGGGGTGATATCTCGCGACGGAAAGGGTGGTATGCTCACTTCCCCCATCTTCCAGATCACGCGCAGCCGGTTGATCTTCTTTATGATTTCCAGGGATTTTTGCAGTACATGACGGGGCGCCTTGCCGCTTTGCGGGGGCACATTGGGCCACGGGGCATCTATATTTGCGTCATGCCGGAGTTTCCTCACCAGATTGGCCAGAATTACCGTCTGTTCAAACACGTCGTTGGCGGACTTGTCGGGAATGGCTGCCTCTGCGGTAAGGCTCACCGCCAGCGGCAAGGCGCACAAAATCAACCCGGCGGCCAAATACCGAAAATTAGCAAACGAGAGACGATATGAAGGATGGGAGACAAAGAATTTGATGTAAATCAAACCTTAAAACCCCCTGATTAATTGCCCTTCTAACCAAGTGGGTGCGTTTCGGATTTTTTTAAAGCCTCTTTTTGCCGCTATCGATCCGCTTGGATCGCCGGCTACCGATTCTATTGTTGCGTGGCCCATGCTTCCGCCGGATCAAGGGAGCCTCAGCGATTGGCGGACTTCATGGAGCTGACTTGGCTCATAAGTTTGTGGTTGCTCGTTCATGAGGCTCGCGAATCGCCAAGAACTCAGACCTAACGCCGTCGCGCCGCCATCGGGCGAGACGGGCGGAGTGTGTCTCCGGACCCGAAGTGATCAAAGCGCGGTCAGCAGGCGGCTTCAAGGAGACGCCAACGGCGACTGCTGGAAGATTGACCTCACTATCAACGAGCCATCCTCAAGCTCCACGTACTCGAGTGGGGCCAACCTTCTGAAATCGTCCGCGAGTTCCGGGGCCTCGTCCCACCATGGCGGCCGCGCCCAGTTCAGGGAACTAATGGGCCGCGGGCGGCGTGGGATCGGAAACGTAATACCATCCGCGGCTTGGATCGCTCCGCCGACGTACGTCTCGCGCCAGCCCGCGCAATCATGGGTCATCTCCAGCATGCGGTCGATGAGGGTACGAAGGTCCGTGACTGTATTGTCGAACGCGACGATACGATCGGTGATGCGCGTCATCTTCCCGCTTGCCTCGGGTCCACTTGGGACATTGTCCTCGTAGAACAAACGACGCGACATCAACAGGTGTTGGTCGTGTATGAGGGGGTAGTCGTTCCGCCCCGAGAGACCCGCCCCCACCCAGTCTAGATTGGTCACGGCGAAGGGAACCGCGAGGCCGTTGGCCACGGCCTGCATGCCGGAATCGGTGACCACGGCAAATCGGGCACGGCTGAGGGCGTAGGCCTGCAGAAGAAAATCCTCGTCCATGGTCAGATCGACGAGATGAGGCCGCGCCGGTGCCGGTTTCATGTTGGCGCTGCCGAGACAGACCACCTGTCCGCCAAGGTCGTCGATGATGTAGTCGGTGAGTTGAAAGAAGGGCTCCGGGTCGACCGAGCGGGGGGATTTGGGCTGTCGGTAGCGATAGCCGTCCTGGCGCACGTGGATGCACACGATCCACCGGTCCTCCGACACTCCCGCCGCGACGAGTCGGCCTTGGACTTCCCGGCCGAGCTCCTCGGAAAACCGCAGGCAGGGAACAAACTCGACGGCGCCGTTCTCGATCATGGCTTGGATCATCCACGGGCTCGCGACGAGGTTCGCGTGGACGAAACCCCGCTCGACAAGCTCCTGGGGGGGGCTGTTCGGATTTTCCGCCGCGAAATCCAGCCAGTCCAAGGGAATCCCGGGGCCCGAGGCGAACACCTTGTCGTCGATATCCGGGCACAGGTTGACGAGATCGGCTTTGTAGGGCCTGTCGTTTTGGGCGTAGACGAGGAGGACGGCGTCGCCGATCTTCCGTTTCAAGTAAGAGCAGACCATGATCGCCTGCGCGAAATCGCCGAGCGCCCGGAACCCGAGAACGCCGAATATCGTGGACTTGTCCGCGTGAGCGACCATTTGGTGAAGTCTTTCATGGGCGTGCCGAGACCGCAACGCATAGTCGGTGCGCCCGTGGTTGAAACGTCCGCAATGGGTCTCGGACCTGAGAGCCGACCAGTAATTCAGTCCGCTTTGCGGCCAATAGCGGACATCGTTACTCAAGCTTCGCGCCGCGTCCGTGAATACGTAGAGCGGGGCGCCGGCGGCGCCCTACAGCCCCTCCACCAACTCGGCCATCTTGCGGCGCGCCGCGGCGTCGGGTAGGCGGCCCGTGCCGGCGGCGGCGTTGTCGGCCATGTGCTTGGGCTTGGATGTGCCGGGAATGACGCAGGTGACGGCGGGGTGGGCCAGGATGAACTTGAGGAGGAACTGCCCCCAGGTCCGGCAGTCGAAGTCGGCGGCCCAGGCGGGCAGGGCCTTGCCGCGCACGCGGCGGAAGATGGCGCCGTCCTCGAAGGGCCGGTTGATGAGGGTGGCGACGCCCTTTTCGGCGCACAGGGGCAGCAGGCGACGCTCCGCCTGGCGCCCCCGGATCGAATAGGCGAACTGCACGAAATCCAGGGCCTGGCGCTCGATGATTGCCCCCAGGTCGTCGAGGGCCGAACTCGTATAGTGGGTGATGCCGATATAGCGGATCCGCCCCTCTTCCTTCCATTGGCGCAGGGTCTTCAGTTGCGTCGGCCAGTCGACCAGGTTGTGGACCTGCATGAGGTCGATGACCGGGGCGCCCAGCAGCCGAGCCGATTCCTCCATCTGTCGGATGCCGGCGGCGCGGCCGCGCGTCCACACCTTGGTGGCGATGAAGGCGCGATTACGGGCCCCCGAGGCGGCCAGCAGGTCGCCGACGACGCCTTCGGCGCGCCCGTACATGGGCGAGGTGTCGATGACCGAGCCCCCGGCCTCGAACAGCACCCGAAGCACCTCGGCGCGCCCAGCGCGGGACTTCCCGTCGGTGCCGATGTCGAAGGTTCCGGAAGTGCCGACGCCGATCACCGGCAGCATCTCGCCGCTCGACGGGATGGGCCGCCGCGCCATCGGCTCAGCCGCCGCCCGGGCGCCGGGGCCAGGGACGGCAAAGGCGAGGGCCGCCGCCGCGCCCGCCGTGAGCTTGAGGAAGGCGGCGCGCGTCAGGCGCGGGCCGCCCAGCATACCTTTTGTCATTGGCAATATTCTCCATGAGCCCGGTTTCATCATATCACGTCCGCCAGCCGTTCCTGACGCGCCCCCAAGGCAATCCCGACGGCGATCCACAGCGCCGCCAGGGGCACGGCGACAAGCGCGATGGCGGCCAGCTCGAGGCCGAGCCCGGCAAGCCCGGCGAAGGCCCAGCCGCTCGCCGCGTCGCCGCCCCGGTAGACCACGGTATCGATGAAGTTCTTGGACTTGTACTTCCGCTCCGGCGTCACCACCGTGTAGAGGACCTCGCGGGCGGGGCGTGAAAGGGCGAAGTTGGCGGCGCGGCGCAGTGCCTGAAAGGCGACGATCAGGGCCACCCCCGGCGCCACGGCGAGGGCCAGAAAACCGACCAGCGTGAGGGCCGGCACGAAAGCCAGCATGGCGCCGACGCCGAAGCGTACCATCATCCGCCCGGTGAACATGCACTGGGTGGCCAGGGTCAAGAGCCCCACTGCCAGATCGATGAGCGCGAAGAGGCGCGTTCGTTCGCCCGCGTCCTCGAAGGCGCCGGCCACGATGTGGGCCTGCTCGAAGTAGAGGAACGTCGAGGTCGTGGTGTAGAGCACCATGTAGACGCAAATGCCGATGAGGTAGGGCGAGCGCGCCACCTCGGTGACGCCGGCGAACACGCCGCCGCCGATGGCCTCGTCCCGCCGGGCGCCGGGTTCGTGCCCTTCCTCACGCGGCCCGGTGACGGCCAGCAGCCGGTGGATGCACAACACCGCCGCCGCCAGGAAAAAGGCGGAGACCGGCAGAAGATTGGTCGGCCCCAAGGGCACCGCGAGGGCCGCGGTGAGCGACGGCCCGAGCAACGCCCCGGCCGAGCCTCCCGCCGCGATGAAGCCGAACAGGCGGCGCCCCTGCTCGTTTCTGAAGATGTCGGCCATGAAGCTCCAGAACACCGAGACCACGAACAGGTTGAACAGGCTGACCCACACGAAGAAGGCGCGGGCGATGATGGGTGTGGAATCGCTCAGGGTGAACAGCCCGTAGAAAACCACGATGTTGGCGATGAAGAACCAGTAGACCAAGGGAACGAACGTGCGCCTCGGGAAGCGCGCCACGATGAAGCCGAATACCGGTACGGCGACGAGCATGGCGATGAAGGTGGCGGTGAACAGCCACGGCAAATTGGCGACACCGCCGGCGATGCCCATCTCGTCGCGCAGGGGGCGCAGGATGTAGTAGCCGGTGAGCAGGCAGAAGAAGTAGGCAAACGACCACAGGAGCGCCGCCACCTCGCCGTCGCCGACGCCGACGGCGCGCCTCAGCCATTTAACGGGTCGGGCGTACTGCGCCTTCATGGCGTCAAGCTTTACACGGTTCCGCCGCGCCCCGCACGCACAGGTGCGTGAGGGGGCCGCCTACGGCTAGAATGCCCGGCCGTACCGGTATAGCCGCCAAGGGAGGTTCACCATGCGCCACCGGTTCCTCACCGCCGACGTGTTTACCGACAGCGCCTTCGGCGGCAACGCGGTTGCCGTCTTCCCCGACGCCCGCGCCATCCCCGAAACCCAGATGCAGCGCGTGGCGCGCGAGTTCAACCTGTCCGAGACCGTCTTCGTGCTGCCCCCCGAAGACTCCGCCAACACGCGTGCTTTGCGCATCTTCACCCCGGCCGCCGAGGTGCCGTTCGCCGGCCACCCGACCGTCGGCACGGCCTTCGTGCTGGCCGCCATCGGCGACGTGGTGCTGGCCGGCGAGACCACGGAGATCGTGTTCGAGGAGGGCGTCGGCCCGGTCCCCGTCGCCATCCGCGCGGCGCATGGCCAGCCGGTGTTCTCCCAGCTCTCGGCGGCGCAATTGCCGGAGCCCGGCCCCGAGCCCCCGGCCGCCGCCGATATCGCCGCCGCCATCTCGCTCGACGCCGCCGACCTGCTCGGCGGCGGGCACGGGGCGGAGGGCTGGTCGTGCGGCCTGCCCTTCCTGTTCGTTGCGCTCAAGGACAGGAACCCGGTAGGGCGCATGAAAATCGACCCGGCGGCCTGGGACAAGGCCATTGCCGATTACCCGGCGACCGGGGTATTCGCTTTCGCCTTCGATCCCGAACTCGACGGTTCCGATTTGCACGCCCGCATGTTCGCCCCGGCCTTTGGGGTCGCCGAGGACCCGGCGACGGGATCGGCGGCGGCGGCGTTGGCCGGCTATCTCGGCGCCCGCGACGACATGGCCGACGGCACGCTCAGCTTCGTCATCGAGCAGGGCTTCGAGATGGGCCGGCCGAGCCTCGTGGAGATGGAACTCGACAAGGCCGGCGGGGCGATCGCCGCCGTCCGCGTCGGCGGCGCCTCGGTGCTGGTCAGCGAGGGGGAGATGGAGATTCCGGAAGGCTAGCCGGCGGCGGCGCGCGTCGCGCCCGCCGCATCGAGGCGCGTCACCCGGCACGGCAGGCCGCGGGTGTCGGCCGACCCGCTCATCGGGTCCCACGGGCCGTCGTAGGTCATGACGGCGTTGATGTTGACCTCCAGACAGCCGCGTTCGGGCGCCGCCGCCTCGGGCAGCCACCAGCCCATGCCGGTGCGCACCACGCCGGGCGGCGTCGTCTCCGTGACCTTGACGCGCAAGCGGCAGCTCCCCGGCCCGCCCGGGGTCTCCACGATCACCCATTCGCCGGGGCCGAAGCCGTGCCCGGCGGCGGTCTCGGGGTGGACCTCGATCTCCGGGTCGGGGGAGACCTTGCGCGCCCACGCCTGCTCGCGGAAGCGCGAGTGGTGGTAGGTCTTCTCGCGGACGCCGGTGAGCAGGACCAGCGGGAACTCGGCGCGCGCCGTTGCCGCGTGGCGCTCGGGCCGGGGCGGTGCGTAGTCGGGCAGGGGCTCGAGGCCGAGCCCGGCCAAGGTTTCCGAGTAGAGCTCGACCTTGGCCGTCGGGGTGGCGAAGGTCTGGTTTTCGAAATCGCCGAGGGCGTAGGGGAACTCGGCGTAGCCCTCGGCCATGAGGTCGTCCATGGAGATGTCCGAGCCTTCCAGCAGGAACTCGTTGAAGGCGCGCTTGGTGGGCCACGGCAGGAAGTCGGCGGCAAGGGCGCCCCGCGCCTCCATGCGCGCCAGCAGGCCCTTGGCGATCTCGAAGTCCGACAGCGCCTCGCCCCGGGGCTCGACGGCAGCGCGGGTGAATTGCACGCAGGGGCCGCCCACCTGCAGCATGACCTCCTCTTCCTCCAGGGTCGTCGTCTTGGGCAGCACGATGTCGGCGATCTCCGCGGTCGGCGTCATGGTGTGGGTGGCGACGGCCAGGAAGTCGAGGCTACGGAGCGCGGCGATGGTCTTCGGCGTGTCGGGATAGGTGACGACGATGTTGACGCCGCTCACGTAGGCGGCGCGCACGCGATAAGGGTTGCCGGTAAGCATGGCCTCGATGACCGACGGGTTGTGGCACGCCGTCTGCCAGCCCTCGGGCCCGGCCCACAACGGGAAGCGCTCGGCGCCGATGGTGAGTTGCTCGACCTCCGCCGGCAGCCTGAACCGGGGGTCGTGCAGGAGGTCCAGGTAGGTGCGGAATCCGGCCGGCTTCTTGAGGCGGCGGCTGCCCCCCGCCCGGTCCACGTTGCCGCTTATGGCGAGCAGGCAGTGATAGGCGCGGAAGGTCTGCACGCCGGCCGAGAAGGCATCGATGCCGTGGCCGCTGATGAAGGTGGACGGCCCTTCGGCGAACATGCGGGCCGCCTTTTCGATTTGGTCGGCGGGAACGCCGGAAAGCTCCTCGGCGCGGGCCGGCGGGTATTGGGCCGAGCGCTCGGCGAAGGCGTCGAAGCCGTGGCACCAGCGCTCGACGAAATCACGGTCGTAAAGGTCCTCCGATATCAGCACGTGGCTCATGGCTAGGGCCACGGCGGCGTCGGTGCCGGGACGCGGGGCGAGCCACAGGTCGGCGATGTCCACCGCCGGGATGCGCGCCGGGTCGATGACGACGATGCTGGCACCGCGTTTGCGGGCGCGCTTCAGGGCCATCCACTGGACGGGATCGGCGGCCGACGGATTGCGCCCGACGATCAGCGCGCATGCCGTGTTCTCCACGTCCTCGCCGCCGACCACGCCGAGCCCCGTGACGCGGTCGCTCACCGCCCGGCAGCCGCCGCACAGGTCCTGGTTGATCATCCAGTTGGGGGAGCCCATGGAGCGCAACAACAGGGCGACGATGGCACCACGGCTGAAGAACGCCCCGCTGACGGCGCCGGCCAGGGCCGTCGCGCCAAACTCGGCGGCGACGGCGGCGTAGCGCTCGGCCATCTCGTCCAGGGCCTCGTCCCAGGTGATGCGCACCCAGGCGCCGCCGCCGCGCGCCGCCGCCCGCCGCATGGGGTGGACGACGCGGTCGGCGCCATAGGTGAGTTCGGGCAGCGCCCGGATGCCCTTCACGCAGAAAGCGCCCTTGGAGTACGGGTGGCCGGGGTTGGGGGCGACCTTGACGACGCGGCCGTCTTCGACAGTGACCAGCGCCCCGCAGGCGGTCGAGCACTCCCAGCACGTGCTCGGGTAGGTGATTTGGTCCGCCGCCATGGTCTCGCTCGTCTCCCGTCGTCGGCCCGACACCGGTTCCAGATCAGCATAGCACGCGGTTCCGGCGACGCGCACCTTGACAAAAGTGCCGCGAGAGTGTGCTTTGGCGCGCCGGCGGGGCGGGGCGCCTCGGCGGCCTCGATTCCCGGCAACACGAAGGTTCCCGCCGATGCACCCCTACCGCACCCACACTTGCGGCCAGTTGCGGCCCGCCGATACCGGCGCCGAAGCGCGGATTTCCGGGTGGGTGCACCGCAAGCGCGACCACGGCAACCTGCTGTTCATGGACGTGCGCGACCACTACGGCATTACCCAATGCGTGATCGACGTCTCCGGTGCGCTGTTCGCCGAGGTCGAGGCGGCGCGTCCGGAAAGCGTCGTCACGGTGACGGGGAAGGTGGTCGAGCGCTCCGAGGACACCGTCAATCCCAACCTGCCGACCGGCAAGGTCGAGATCACCATCGAGGCGTTCCATGTCGAATCGCCGGCCGACGTGCTGCCCATGCAGGTGGCCGGCGAGGAGGAGTTCTCCGAGGAGATGCGGCTCACCTACCGCTTCCTCGATCTCAGGCGCGAGCACGTACACGCCAACATCGTGCTGCGCGGCCAGGTCATCGCGTCCATCCGCCGGCGCATGATCGAACACGGGTTCATGGAGTTCCAGACGCCGATCCTGACCGCCGGCTCGCCGGAAGGGGCGCGCGACTATCTGGTGCCGAGCCGCAATCATCCGGGCCAGTTCTACGCGTTGCCCCAGGCCCCCCAGCAGTTCAAGCAGCTTCTCATGGTGTCGGGTTTCGACAGGTACTTCCAGATCGCGCCCTGCTTCCGCGACGAGGATGCCCGCGCCGACCGCTCGCCGGGCGAGTTCTACCAGCTCGACTTCGAGATGGCGTTTGCCACCCAGGACGACGTCTTCGCCACCATCGAGCCGGTGTTCCACGGCCTGTTCGAGGAGTTCGCCGGCAAGCGCAGCGTCACGCCGCCGCCTTTCAAGCGAATTCCCTACGCGGAGAGCATGCAAAAGTACGGCACCGACAAGCCGGACCTGCGCAACCCTATCGAGATGCGCGATGTCACCGACATCTTCCGGGGCTCCGGCTTCAAGATATTCGCCGGCATGATCGAAAAAGACGACAAGGTGCGTGTTTATGCCATCCCCGCCAAGGGCGGCGGAAGCCGGGCCGTGTGTGACCGCATGAACAGTTGGGCGCAAGGCGAGGGACAGCCCGGTTTGGGGTACATCTTTTTCCGGGAAGGGGAAGGCGCCGGGCCCATCGCGCGCAACGTCGGGCCCGAGAGGACCGAACAATTACGCGGCGACTTGGAGTTCGGCGACGGCGACGCGGTCTTTTTCGTGTGCGGCGTGCCCGGTGACTTCGCCGCCTTCGCCGCCGACGCCCGCGAGCGCGTCTGCGACGAGCTCGAGCTGCGCGAAACCGATACCTTCAAATTCTGCTGGATCGTCGATTATCCCATGTACGAGCGCGACCCCGAGACCGGCGGCATCGAGTTCAGCCACAACCCGTTCTCCATGCCCCAGGGCGGGCTCGAGGCCCTGGAAACCGAGGACCCGCTGGATGTCCTCGCCTATCAGTACGACATCGTGTGCAACGGGGTCGAGTTGTCGTCGGGGGCCATCCGCAACCACCGCGTCGATATTATGTACAAGGCCTTCGCCATCGCCGGATACTCCAACCAGGACGTGGAGGAAAAGTTCGGCGGCATGCTGAGGGCGTTCCGCTTCGGCGCGCCCCCTCACGGCGGCTCGGCGCCGGGCATCGACCGCATGGTCATGCTGCTGGCCGACGAGCCCAACATCCGCGAGGTCATCGCCTTTCCCATGAACCAACAGGCCCAGGACCTGCTCATGGGGGCGCCGGCCCCGGTGCCGGCGGAGCGGCTCAAGGAACTCTCCATGCGGCTCGATCTGCCGAGGGCGAAGGGCAAGGACAAGAGCACCGAGTGAGGGTGCCAGGGTGCCGGGAGATCGGTCCCGGTCCCGCCGCCGGCTGGAGGCGAGGCGCGCCGGTACATTCCCCATACATGGAGCTAACTTCCCTGTTGATAATTGCCGCCACGGCTGCCCATAATACCGGCGTTGGGGGCCGCAAAGGCTCGCCGCGGAACGCCGAAACTTAAAACAAAAGATTAAGAACAATAAGAAACTAGTGGGGAAGGGCATGAGGAAGACGGGGGCCGCTCTAATCGGTCTGCTCATATTGTCGGGCTGCGCGTTGCCCGTGCCGTTGCGTGTCGCGTCGTGGGCGATCGACGGCGTTGCCTATCTGACGACCAAGAAATCAATCGCCGATCACGGTATTTCCCTGGTCGCCGAGCGCGATTGCGCAATGTGGCGCAGCCTCACCGCCGATGAGGTTTGTATCGACAACGATGCCGGGTCGTCCACGGCTGTAGCCGAGGCGGAAGCGCCGGACGACACCGACGGGGCCGAGTCACTGGCGTCGTTCGAGACGGCGGCGGGAATTCAGGCCTCGGAGCCCGACGCGCACGCCACCCCCCGCGTCGTCGTGTGGCTGGAAGAACTGGCGTCCGGCGAAGTCGAATCGGCGGCGGCCTTTTGGCAAACCGCGGCGGGGGAGAGTGATGAACCTCGGGCGACGGGCTGGCCGCGAGGCGAGGGCGCGGACGAGATCGATCCCGCCGTGGCGCCTTTCCCGGCGCCGTTCGTTGAAGGCGACGGCCGCGACGGCGAAGAGGCGGGCGCGCCGCCAGTGACGGGATGGAACAGCTCCAACATTTTCGAATCCGACACCTTGGAAGTCGCGGCGGTACAGCGGGTGCCGAGGCAGCCGGCGCCGCGCCGCGCGGTGGCGCGAAATCGTCCCGATGCCGGCGCCCTTCGGTTGGTGGTGTCCACGAACTCCTTGCGGGCGATGCCGCCCCAGGGGGCTAGGGCGCCGCGAGGCATATACTTCGTCGTCGGCAGTTTCCGTTCCCTGGACAACGCGCGGGGCTTGGCGCGGCGTCACGTTTCGCTGCGGCCGGTCGTAATGTCGGCGGAACTGGACGGCGGCATCGTCTTCCGGGTGATGGTCGGCCCCTTCACGAAGCGGGAACGACAGGACGGGCGCCGGCGCGTCATCCAGGCTGGAATTTTCGACGCATGGGCGATCAGCCTTGATACCGAGGACTGGCGCATGGCCGGGGTCGTGGACTGGCCGGCGCGCGAGGTGGCAAGCACCGCCGATATCGTGGATGGGCGTTAATACGTATTTGCAGTGAGCCTAGACCACCACGTTGGTGGGCGATCCGATCTGCTTGAGAACGTTCACGACCCGCAAGGTGCGTTGAACAAGATCACGGTCCTTCGAGTTGTGCTTTTCCTCGAACCTGTGGCGTTTTTCCCACTCGGCGATGAAATCGCGCGGGCCGTCGGGTTTGGCCTTCTCTCCGGTGAGGGCGCCTATGGTGCGGTCGTAGTCCGGATGGAGTTCGGGCTGAAAGGCCAGCATGGCGTATTCATCCCATTCGAGGATGCCCGAGACGTAAAGGTCCATGCTCAGGTCGGCCATCTGCCGGGGAGTGAAGTTGCGCAAGTCGAGGCCCTTGCCCTGGCCGTTGGCCAACGGCTTGACATCGGCCCGCTTGTCGGGGCCCTCGAGTAGCTGCGTAACCGGCTTCGGCCCATCCGTCCGCTCGACGGTCTTGTCGACGGGGGCGCGCTGCGATAGGTGATCATGGCCGGCATTGGGATCGATTCTCATGGCCGGTCCTCCGCTCGCCCGTGCCGTCCCGAGGCTTTTCCCGAATCGGAGAAAAGGACGCCCCGCCCGCATTCTGCGGCGCGGGGCGAGGCTGCGAGGGAGGGGGAAGGAACAGTGGTGGTCAATGACGTTGGTTGGGTCCCGGCCAATGGTTGTCGTGGGTTGGCGCTACCCTTGCCGAGCCGGGCCCGCGCGCGCTTGATTCTGTACATCGCTTCGTCGGCTTGGCCGATGAGCTCTTCGCCGTCATCGCCAGGGCCGTACGTCTGAAAACCGAAGCTCGCCCTGGGCGCGATCATGCGCCCGTCCCAGGCGACGGACATTCCGTTGACGCGCTGGTCCAGGCACTCGGCCCGGTCGATTCCATCGACATGCGACGTCCTGGTCAGGAGGACGGCGAACTCGTCGCCCCCGAGGCGGCCCACGTAATCGGTCTCGCGCACGTTGTCCATGAGGAGTCGCGCCACCCGGCGCAACACTTCGTCGCCGGCGCGGTGTCCATGGGTGTCGTTGATGGGCTTGAAGCCGTCGAGGTCGACGATGACGAGCACGCCCGGCTCATGGTGGCGCCGGGCCTCGGCCAGGTGCCGCTTCAGGGCGCTCTCGAACCCACGGCGGTTGAGGACGCCGGTTAGCTCGTCGGTGGCGGCGAGCCGTTCCAGACGGGCGATCCGTCTTTGTTGTTCGGCCATCCGCCGCTCGGCCCGAAAAGCGGCTTCGAGGGCGGCTTTGGCCGCTTCCCGGTGTGGCGATCCGGGTTCACGCGGCGACAACGGGTGGTCCCGGTCCGCGCACTCGGTCAAGCGCAGAACCAGACCAGCCAGGCCGCAATCGTTGGCGGCATGGAAATCTTCGTGCTGGCTTGCGGACGTTTTTGGGGCTGGTTTCATTGTTCTAGGATCCTCACTCGCAACGGGGCGGTCCGGGCTTCTGCCGCGGGTATTTTCCCCTGGTCATTACCTCGCAATCGCCGTGCCAAGTTCCCGAACAACCGGATTCAATGACTTATGGCGTCCCGGCGGCGATATCGGGCCTTGCGCTAGGCAATTTTTGCCGCGCTCCCGGCGAATGATTCCGGGTTGTGGCGGCGGCCATGACGGCGTCCCGGCGAAGGCGCCGGCGCGGGCACGGACGTGGACACGGCGGCGGGGCGCCGCGTAACATCGGGCCGTTTCCCCCAACTATGAAATTTGGCCTTTGCGACGCAAAGGGCGGTACCCATGAAAGGATGGACAATGAAAGCGGTCACGGGGTGGATCGTGGTTGTGCTCGGCCTGTTGGGGGCCGAGGCGTGGGCCGGGGAACTGGTGCCGCACCGGGCGCTTTACGGCATGGTCCTGGGATCGGCCACCCCGGGTTCCGGGATCGTCGGCGCCGAAGGCGCCATGGCTTATCGCTTCGCCGCGGCCTGCGACGGGTGGACCGTGGAAAACCGGACCTACCTTCTGATCCGCTATGCCGAAGGCGACGAAGTGGAGACCACATGGTCCTTCGCCAGTTGGGAATCCAAGGACGGGCTCAGCTACCGATTCCGCGTCCATCACGCCCGCGATGGCCGGACCGTGAAGCGGTTGCGGGGAAAGGCCGCCCTCGAGCGCGTCGCCGGTGTCGGCGTCGCGCGGTTTGCCCTGCCCGCCGACACCGCCATCGACCTTCCCGCCGGGACACTCTTTCCGACCGAGCACCTGCGGACTCTCATCCGCCAGGCACTGGGTGGCGCCAAGCGCGAGGTGAGGACCGTGTTCGATGGCGCCAGCCTGGACAACCCATACGAGATCAGCGCCGTCATCGGCTCCGTGTCGGCGAAAGAGCAGGAATCCCTCGCCCGGGCGGCGGGGCTCGACGCGCGGCCGGCCTGGAACATGCGGTGGGCTTTCTTCCCCTTGCGCGGCACGGCGGCGGAACCGGAATTCGAGATTGGGGTGCGCTACCGGGAAGACGGCATCGCCGATCGTGTGACTCAGGATTTCGGCAACTTTACCCTCGACCTGAAACTCGGCGAGATCAATCTGCTCGAGGCGCCGGTGTGTTGAGGGGCCACAGCCAGGCGGCCCCGCGCACGCCACTCGAATCCCCGTGGCGGTTGGGCACGAGCCGGCTCGAGACCTCGTCGGAGAATACCCAATCGCGCCACAGGCGGGGTACGTTCCCGTAGAGCCGGTCGATGTTTGACAGCCCGCCGCCGAGCACGATGACATCCGGGTCGACAACGTTGATGACGCAGGCCAGCGCCCGGGCGAGGCGCCGCTCGTAGGCTTCCATGGTTGCCGAGGCGGCGCCATCGCCAGCCGAGGCGAGGGCCGCGATGTCGACGGGCGGGGCGTCCTTTCCCGTGGCTTCGCGGAACTCCCGCGCCAGGGCCGGACCCGAGAGGAATGTCTCGGTGCAACCCCGCTTGCCGCAATAGCAAGGCGGCCCCGGTCTTTCCCCATCGGTGGGCCAGGGCAGGGGATTGTGGCCCCATTCCCCGGCGATGGCGTTGGCCCCTTCCACGGGAAGGCCTCCGATGACGAGGCCGCCGCCGACGCCGGTACCGAGGATCACCCCGAATACCACGTGGGCTCCGGCCGCCGCGCCGTCGGCGGCCTCGGAGACGGCAAAACAGTTGGCGTCATTGGCAAGACGGACCGGGCGCCCGAGCACCGTTCGCAAGTCCGCTTCAAGCGGTCTGCCGATGAGCCGGGTGGAATTGGCGTTCTTGACCAGGCCGGTGGCGGGCGAGACGGCGCCGGGGATGCCGATACCGATGCTTGCCGGGGCGCCGGCGCGCGCCTCGAGACCGGCGACCAGGTCGGCGATGGCGGCGACGGTGGCATCGTAACCGTCGGGTGGCGTGGCCACGCGTATGCGTGCCTTCTCGTTGCCGTCCGCCTCCAGCGCCACGCCTTCGATCTTGGTGCCGCCGAGGTCGATGCCGATGCGCATGTCGGATTCTATCCACTGACGGCGCATCGTGGACCGGTCGCCGTCAGTCCTTCCCCGCGTCCCACGGGGAGTCCCACGGGGAGTCCCATGGGGGCGGCCGGGTCACGGCATGACCGGCTGAAACCGGCCGTTGATGAAGCGGGCGCCGGGGTATTCGGCGGGTTTGCCGGGTGCCGGCTGCCCGCGGACGCGCAGGATGATGCAGTCGGCAAAAAGGCGTGACGCCATTTGATGCGCGGTGCCGATGTCGGGGGCCGAAATCGTCTCGTTGCGAGTCTCGGCGGGCGCGCAGCGTTTGACGTAAACGACGGAATACAGCTTTAACGGAGCCTCGGGGCGTCGCGGCGTACCGGCAGCCTCGAATTTATTCCTGGCCTTCATTTGTCCCTGTCCCCCTCGGCCCGCCGGAACGTCGCGCGGTCTCTCTCCCAAGAATTATTCCGGCTGTCAAAGGCCTTCCAAGTGAAACCCCATCTCTCCGGCGGTGCCGCGTTTCGAATCATCACGGATTCTCATTAACACCGAAGGATTCACCTGATTATAATATATGTCGTACCCTGTCAACAACTGTACTACAATATATGGTAAGCGAAAAATGAGGTGTTTTCCTTTCGGGTGTCTTTATCGGGTTCATGAATTAGCTGGCCAGCTCTTTGCCGCTATCTTGGGAGATGAAAATCGCAAGAAAAAAGAGTCGCTTCAATGGTTTAGGTCGAATTGAATCCATTGGCGCCAAGTGAAAGGAGACTTGGTGGATGGTTCTTGAAACTGTGTGGCGGGTCCAGCGTTCAGTTAAATTCATTCCAGACACAGACACTATATTTTGTAGTTTTTTGTTTTTCACACACAAAAAATAGTTTATTTGGGATTCGGCGTGGAGTACAAGAAGTCGTCGCGGGGGAAAAGTATGTTATTGGGGGAGCGCCGGCGATGAGAGGTGATGCGACGATTTCGGCGACGCGGGACAAGCCATGACCGCGCGGCTCGGCATCACCGAGGAGGGGCTGGCAGAGGCCCTGAAGATCAAGGGGCATTACCGCGACCACCTGCCTATTTGCCTGCCCGGAGAAGAAGCCCGCATCCTCGTTCCCGAAAACCTGCTGAACCGCGGCCTCGACCTTCAGGAACTGGAAGATCCCCTGCCCCTGGCCATGATGGCGGCGCGCGATCCGGAATCGCCCATGGCCGTCGCCGCCATCACCCGCCTCATGCCCCTGGCGCCGAGCACCAAGCTGGTGGCCGGCGTGTTCGGTGTGGTCGGCGAGACCAGCAAGCATCCGACCGTGCGCCAATGCGTGGAACTGGTCAGCGAGAACGACTTCAGCCCCAAGGCGTTGTTGGCGATACAGCGCCGCGCCGCCAATTTCGTCATCCAGAGCCGCCGGCAGTACACGTCGGCGCTGCGGCAAAATCTGTCGGCATTGCTGGAAGGCGCCATCGCGCCGCGCCAGTTCGTCCAGGAGTTTTTCGAGTTGGCGGAAGCCGGCAACCTGCGCAGCGACATCCGCAAGAAGCTGGTCCTCAGCCTCTTGTTGTCGGAGAACATCCGGCCCAGCATCAAGTTCCTGCTCCTTGAGAACTTCGACAAGCTGCCGGCGCCGGTGCGGATTTCAATCATGTCCGAAGTTCTCAAGGCCGAGCCCGGCCGCCACATCGAGGTCATCAAGGAAGAATTGAAGTGGCTGCTCCAGCAGGAGCGCCCGGCCTCAGAGGTCCACTGACGTGTCGTCGACGGGGCCGCCGGCCTTGACCCAGGCGTCGAGCCCGCCCCGCACATGGCGGACGCCATCGAAGCCGGCCCCGCGCATGGCCTGCAGGGCGAGGACGGAGCGTTCGCCGAACGCGCAGTAGAGGACAAGCTCCTTGCCCAGGCGCGAAGCCAGGGCGCCGAGCAATCCGCCTTTGCCGATGTACTGGTCGAGATTCACGTAGGGCACGTGCACGGAGCCGGGGATGACGCCGTCGCGTATTCGCTCTCCCTCCTCGCGCAGGTCGACGAAGACGGCGTCGCCGCTATCAAGCCGGGCCCGGGCCTCGGCGGCCGACAGGGCGTCTTGCGCCATGTCCGGCCCGCCCTGGGGGATGGCGATGGAGAGGTTGGCCGGCACCGCGACGTCCATCTGCCTGGGATTATCGAGATCGAGGCCGTTCATGATGGCCGCGTATTTCTCGGCGCTTGCTACCTGCAGGCGGGGATTGTGGGCACGTTCCTCGCCGATGGTGCTGAGCGCGTTGCCATTGTAGTCGTGGCCGGGATAGACCACGGTCTCGTCGGGCAGTCGGAGCAGCTTGTTGAACAGCGAGTCATAGGCGGCGAGCGGATCGCCGTTTTGAAAATCGGTGCGCCCCGTGCCCCGGATCAAAAGGGTATCGCCGGTGAATACCCGGTCGTCCATGAGGAAGCAGTATGAATCGTCGGTGTGTCCCGGGGTGTACAGGGCTTCGAGGCGGAGCTCGGCGACCTCGATCCGCTCTCCGTCCTCGACGCGCATGGAGACCACGTCCACCTTGCTCTCCCTCCCCATCACGGTGACGCAGCGGGTGCGGTCGCGAAGCGCGCCGAGCCCCGTAACGTGGTCGGCGTGCACGTGGGTGTCGAGCGCCTTGACCAGCCGCAGGTCCAGTTCGTCAAGAAGCTGGATGTATCGATCGACGTTGTCGAATACCGGATCGATGATCAGGGCCTCGCCGCCGGCGCGGCTACCCAAGAGGTATGTGAACGTGGACGAGGTGGCGTCGAATAACTGTCGGAAGATCATGTCCGAATTACAGGAGGACGACCTCGATCAAGGGAGAACAACGACGGTCTTCTTGTCGGCGACTTCGGCGCCGTCGTAGGTGAGGGTTGCTTCGGTATCGCAATAGAGGCTGTAGAGGGTCTCGATCACGGCGGTCGCTTCCTCGCCGTTGAGGGAATAATAGATTGTCTGCGCCGCCCGCCGCGTCTTCACCAGATTGTCGCGGCGCAGCCGGGCCAGGTGCTGGGACAGGGCCGACTGGCTGAGGCCGACGATTTCCTCGAGGTCGCTGACGCATTTCTCCCCGACCACCAGTTGGCAGAGGATCAGCAGCCGGTGCTGATTGCTCATGGCCTTGAGCAAGGTGCTGGCGCGCAGGGCGTTTTCCTGAATTCTTTCGACGTTCATTGCCGGCTAGCGTCCCTCACCTGTGCGCCGGGGTCCTGATAGGCGCCGCCCGATGGACCCATGGTGCGTCAATAATGCCCTCTGTTCACGATGCGATGCAACACGAAGGCCCTGGCCCGCGCCCGGCACCGCGTTCATTCGGCGGCCTCCCCGCGAAGCGCCGACGGGGCGGGACCGCGGCGGCGCTCCACGGCTTCCGCCACCAGGCCGAGCAGCGGCGGGATGATCAACAGCGTGAGGACCGCCGACAAGGCAAGTCCTCCCACCACGACCGAGCCCAGGCCACGATAGAGCTCGGACCCGGCGCCGGGAAACATGACCAGGGGCAGCATGCCGAAGACACTGGTCAGGGTCGACATGAAGATGGGCCGGATGCGGTTGCGGGTGGCGGTGACGATGGCGTCCTCGACTTTCATGTTCTCGCGGCGCGCCAGGTAGATGGTCTGATGCACCAAAAGGATGGCGTTGTTGACGACGATGCCAATGAGGATGACGAAGCCGAGAAGCGTCAGCATGTCCAGCGGCTGGCGGTAGTACAGGTTGACCAGCGCCAGCCCGCCGATGCCGCCGGCCGTGGCCAGGGGGACGGAAAGAATGATGATCAGGGGATAGACGAAGCTCTCGAAGAGGACCGCCATCACCAGATAGACGATGGCGACGGCGAGAAGCAGGTTTACCACCATGCTGTCCCAGGTTTGGACGAGCTTGTCGGCGGTCCCCGCCAGCCTCATCTTGATGCCCGCCGGAAGCCCCTTGGCGGCCAGCTTGTCGATGACTTCCGTTTGCAGGATTTCCATGGCCGCCTGGAGGGGCAGGTTCTGTGACGGACGCACCTCGAGGGTCACGGTGCGCTCGCGCTCCAGGTGCCTGATTTCGGTGGGTCCCGAGGTCACGACGACCTTGGCCAGCGACCTCACCGGCAGGATGTCGCCCGAGCGGGTGACCACCGGCAGATTATCGATGCCTTGCGTTTCCGTGATTTCGCTTTGCGGCCCCTTGATCATGAGGTCGAGGCGTTTCCCATGGACCGTGATCTCGGCCACCCTGAGACCGTCGTTGAAGGCGTCGACGGTATCGCTGAATTCCCGGGCCGTCACGCCGTTGTCGGCAAGGCGCACGGGATCGGGGTATATGCGCACTTCGGGCGCGCCCAGTTCCAATCCCGGCTTGGGCCGGAACTGGTGGCCCTGGTTCAAGGGCAGACGCTGCTGGATGATGGCCGTGGCCTTCAGCGCCACGCCGAGCACGACCTCCAGGTCGGGTCCCGAAATATTGAGGTCGACGGAACGCCCGCCGCCGATGTGCCGCCCGAATAGGGACGGCTGGGTGACGAATCCAAAGGTCCCCGGTTCGCGGAAGGCCGGCTTGGTAATGAACGGAATTAGCTCGCCAGCGCGCCTGGGATCGTCGGCGATGGCGCCGACGAAGGTGGTGCCGCGGCGCGCCACGAAGAAGAAGTTCTTGATCTTCGGCGACCCGTTCCCGGTGTCGGGGCCGTTCTCCGACACCCACAAGGGGCGCACCGCCTTCTCCACGTTCTCGGCGATGTCCGTCGTCGTCTTCAGGTTGTAGCCCGGCGGCGGCAGCAACACGCCGAGGACCAGGTTGCGGTTGCCCTCGGGCAGGTATTCGAGCTTGGGCAGGAACAGATACGTGGCGGCGGAGGCCAAGCCGCAAACGATGGCGACGACGGCGACGGCCAGCGCCTTGTTGTGGGCCACGCCGCGGGCGAAGGCGACGACGGCTTCTGTAAAGCCGCGCGCCAGGGCGTCGAGCCCGGGAATGCGGCGCGCCGCCGCTTTGGCCGGCGCCCTGCGCAAAAGCCGGTTGGAAAGGGCCGGGATCAGGGTGATGGCGACGATCAGCGACAGCATGACGGCGACCGAGATGGCCACCGCGATGTCGCTGAACAGTTGTCCGATTTCCAACTTCATGATCAGGATGGGGGCGAAGACCAGGACCGTGGTCGTGGCCGAGACGAGGACGGCGCCCCACACCTGCTGGGCGCCCTCGTATGCCGCTTGGCCCACCGGGCGTCCCTCCTGACGCAGCCGGTAGATGTTCTCCAGCACGACGATGGCGGCGTCCACCACCATGCCCACGGCGAAAGCGATGCCGGCCAGCGAGATCACGTTGATCGAACGCCCCATGGCCGCCATGGCGACGAAGGAGCCGACCACGGAAACGGGGATGGCCAGCGACACGATGAGGGTAGCGGCGCCCGAGCGCAGGAAGATCAACAGAACGAGCGCGGCAAGCGTGCCGCCGACGTAAATGTTCTGCTTCACCAGATCGATCGCCGAGTTGATGTAAACGGTCTCGGCGTAGACCTGTTTGAGGGAGAGGCGGGCCCGGGGCAGCACCGTCTCGTTGAGCTCGACCACCGCCTCCTTGAGCCCTTTCATGACCTCGATCACGTTGGCGCCGGTTTCCCGCTTCGCGTTGAGAGCCATGGAGACATCGCCAAGGTTGCGAATGGTCGCCGTCGGGTCCTTGTATCCGAACTTGACTTCGGCGATATCGCCCACGGTGACCCGGGCGACGCGCCCCGTTTCGGGGGCCTCGGTGGTACGCAGCAGGATCGCTTTCACCTGGTCGATGCTCGTGAACTCGCCCTCGGTGCGTACGATGTAGCGGCGCTTTCCTTCTTCCACGTCACCGGCCGAAACCGAGGAGTTGGCGTCGCGCAAGGCGCTTACGACCTGGGGAACCGTCAGCCCGTAGCGCGCCATGCGCGCCGGTTCGACGACGACCTCCATCTGGGTCTCGCTGCCCCCGTAGACGTTGCTTCGCGACACGCCGGGGACGCGCTCCAGGCGGTCCTTGATGGTGTCTTCGACGAAGTCGCCGTAAGTGTGCATCGGCCGGTCGTTGCCTGGCGCGCGCTTGAGGATGAACCAGGCGATGGACCGGTCTTCGCTGCCCGCCGTGTCGAGGGCGGGCTCGTCCGCCTCGTCGGGGTATCCGCCCACCCGGTCGAGCCGATTGGAGACGAGAAGCAGCGCCTTGTCCATGTTCTGGTCGATGGCGAACTCGAGGGTGATGGTAGCGCGGCCGTCCTCGGAGCGGCTGGTCATCTCGTCGAGGCCCTCGAGGCCGCGCAGCACCTCCTCCTGGCGGTTGACGATCTCGCGTTCGATCTCGGCGGGCGCGGCGCCGACCCAGGTGGTGCGCACCGTGATGACCGGCTTGCGGATGTCGGGGGTGAGTTGGATGGGGATGAGCTTCAGGGCGAGCAGCCCGAACATGAGGACCATGATCACCGCCGAGACGACGGCGATGGGGCGTTCGATGGCGAGGCGGATCAGGTTCATGCCAAGGTGTCTCTGGTACCTCGGGTACCTAGGTATCGCTTCCGAATCGGACTTTTTGTCCGGGCCGCAGGCGTTCGTTGCCGCGTACCACGACCAGGTCGCCGCTATCGAGCCCGGAGAGGACCTCGAAACGGCCGCCCACCGCGTCGCCGAGCCGCACCGGGCGCATCTGCGCCTTTTCGCCGGCGACCACGAAGACCACCGTCTTGTCGGCGCGGTTGAGGATTGCGTCCTTGTGCACGGTCACCACGGTGCGCGCCGTGCCGACGGGCAGGTGGAGGGTGACGCTTTGGTTGGTCGCCAGCCTGGCGCGCCGGCCTCCGAAATCGGGCGTGAAGCGGACGGCCCGGGTGCGGGTCATGGGGTTCTCCTCGGGGATCACGGCGCGCACCGTGGCACGCAGGAGCGACGAGCCGTCGATCCGGAAGGACACCGCGGCGCCCGCATCCAGCCCGCTGATGCGCTCGGCCGGAACGTCAGCCTCGATTTCCAGGCGCTGATCGTCGATCAGGGTCAACACCGGATCGCCGACGTTCAGGTATGAGCCGACCTCGGTGTGACGCATCGACACCACGCCGGGGAAGGGCGCCCTGATCTTCGCGTAGCGGAGGTCGATTTCGGCGAGCTTGAGGTTGGCCCGCGCCTGGGCCCGGGACGCTTCCGCCTCGGCGGCGGCGCTGCGCGCCATGGCCACTTCCTGGCGGGCGTCGTCGTAGCGCGCCTGGCTGAAGGCGGACGATTTGCGCAGCCCCTCCATGCGTTTCAGCTCCTGGGTCTTCAACGCGGTTTCCGCCTTGGCCGTGGTCAGGGCCGCCTCGGACTCGGCGACCTGGGCGGCGCGCAACTGGCGCTCCCAGTGCAGCCGGTCGGCCACCAAAACGGCGATGACGGCTCCTTTGTCGACCTTGTCGCCGACGTCGACGCGGATCTCGGCCACCGGGCCGCGCGCCCGCGCCGCCACGACGCCGGCCTGGCGCGCCACCAGCCGGCCGATGACCGGCACCGTCTGGCTCAGGGGCTCGCGGCGAACCTCGTCGACGCCGACCGGGGTGGCGAACGAGTTCTGGGCCGCCGCCGGGAGCGCCGCCATCCATCCCGCCGCCGCCATCATCGCCGCCGCGGCCAGACGGCGAAGGGCGTCGGCGAAGGACGCCGGGATCGCATCACGGAAAAGATGACGCACTTGCATGAGGTCCCGTTCCTGGGCTTTCGGCATCGAGCGGCCGGCAGCGGCGTCGCCCTTTCGTCCCGCCATCGCGGAGCACCCGGTAGCATTTAATAAATAGTGGAATTCGGAGCCGATCAATAAACCAAATTATCGGGCCGTACCAATCAATTCCACGTCAAGCGCCCATTCCCGGTGGACGGGCGGCGACGGCGCCGTTGTCATCGGTGCCGCCTTTGGTGGACAATGCGGCGCGCCATCCAGGGTACAGAAAGACGGGGCATGTCCATGAACGCCGATCACGCCAAAGACCGGGAAACCCTCTGCCTGCGGGGGGGCCACGTGCTCACCTTCGACGACGATGACAGCGTCTTCGAGGAGGGCGAGGTGTGGATCGAGGACGGCGTCATCACGGCGGTCGGCCCGGTGGGCGCCGCCCCGCCGCCGTCCGCCGCGCCTGGCGCCCGCCACATCGAGGCCAAGGGGCGCATCGTCATGCCGGGGCTGATCAACGGCCACGCCCATTCCTACGGCGCCCTGTTGAAGGGCACGGTGGACGTCAAGCCCCTCGACATCTTCATGCTGCACGTCAT
This sequence comes from Rhodospirillales bacterium, assembly GCA_030744625.1. Taxonomy (GTDB): domain Bacteria; phylum Pseudomonadota; class Alphaproteobacteria; order Rhodospirillales; family JASLQF01; genus JASLQF01. Next base: position 4,385 of record JASLQF010000055.1, on the reverse strand, counting down.
CGCCGCCAACGCCGACCGCTCGGCGCGCGAGGTCGAGGTGAGCGCGCTGGTCGATTGCATCTCCATGTTCCGTACCGGCACGACGGCGGTCATTGACCACTTCTCCCACCGTCCGGCGACCACGTCGGAGGCGCTGGGCGCCGTGATGGCGGCCTATGGCGAAGCCGGCATGCGGGCAATGGTGGCGCCCATGTTCTCCGACCTGCCCTATCTCGAGACCGTGCCCCTCGATGCCGCGGCCCTGCCGGCCAAGGTGCGCGAAGCCTACGCGAAACAAGGGCGCCCGGCCCTGGCGCCCTATTTCCAGGTCATCGAGGAGGGCCTCGAGATGGCCACGCAATACGACGGGCTGGTCAACGTCCTGCTCGGGGTCGATGGGCCTCAGCGCTGCTCGCCCGAGCTTCTGGAGATGACCGCCGATTTTCAGGGGCGCCACGGCATCGGCCTCCACACCCACATGCTGGAAGCCAAGACCCAGGCGGTGATGGCCGACGAGGTGGGTTTCGTGCGGCGCTTGCTGGAGCTCGGCGTCATCAACGACAAGAGCTCGTTCGCCCACTTCATCTGGTGCACCGACGACGATATCGCGGCGGCGCGCGAGGCCGGCGTCACCATCATCCACGTGCCGGGCTCCAACCTGATGGTGGGCAGCGGCATCTGCCCGGTCCTCAAACTGCGCCGCGCTGGCCTGGCGGTGGCGGTGGGCACCGACGGCGCCAACTGCTCCGCCCCCAACATGTTCGAGAAGCTGCGCCTGGCCTGCCTGCTGGCGCGCGTCACCGAGCCCGAGTTCGAGGACTGGCTGGGCGCCCGCGACACTCTGAAGATGGGCCTGTCGGGCGGCGCCCGCGCCTTCGGCCGGTCTGGTGGCGGTACAAGTGGCGACATCGGCGTGCTCCAGCCCGGGGCGCGCGCCGACCTCGTCGTGCTCGATCCCGGCTCGCACCTGCACCGCCCGCTGGGCGACGTGTGGAACCATCTGCTCTACTACGAGAGCGGCGCCGGCACCGAAGCGGTGGTGGTCGACGGCCGCGTCGTCATGGAAGAGGGAAGGCTGCTCACCATCGACGAGGAAGCGGTGCTCGCCGAGGCCGAGGAGATCGTCGCCCGCCAGCGCCAGGGCGCCGCCGCCACGGGTCCCGGCATCGCCGCCCAGTACCCGGCCTTCCACGACATGATCGTCGCCACGCTGAAGACGGCGGGCGGCCCGGCCCGTTTCGCCAAACTCGACTGAACACAGGAGAGGTTTCCCCATGAAAACGATCATCCGCGACTGCCGGGCGTTGCTTCCAGACGGCGAGGGCTTGCGCCTCGAGGCCGCCGATATCGTCATCGAGGACGGCGCCATCACCGCCGTCGCCGCGGCCAACGCCGCCGCCGCCGGGCCCGGCGACAAAATCATCGCGGGCGCCGAACGCCTGGCGGCGCCGGGCATGGTCAACGCCCATTCCCATAGCCTGTCGATCTTCCAGAAGGGCACCAGCGACCGCTTCGGGCACGTTTCGCTCCTGTGGATGAACCAGGCCGACGTGTTCGGCCGCCCCGACGACGAGCTTTACGCCGGTGCCGTCCTCGGCGCCCTCGAGATGATCGCCTCGGGGGTGACCAGCGTCATCGACCACTTCCCCGAGCAGAACTGCCGTACCGAGATGGTGGCCCCCGTCGCCCACGCCTACGCCGACGTCGGCTTGCGCGCCGTGGTCGGCATGCGCATCTGGGACCGCACCTACGACGACCTCGACCTGTCGCAGCTGGAAGGCATCGACGACGACATCCTGGCGGCGGTCGGCGAAAACGACCCCTTCAAGCCGAGGCCCCTCGACGAGATCGCCGCCATGTGCGAGGAGACCATCGCCAAGTGGCACGGCCATGGCGGCCTGGTCTCCATCTTCCCGGCGCCGTCCAATCCGACGCGCTGCACCGACGAGCTCCTGGTCAAGGCCCACGACATCGCCGAGAAGCACGACCTCGGCGTCCACACCCACCTGCAGGAATCCAGGATCCAGGTCGACGTCTCCATGAAGTACAACGCCAAGCCCATCGTGGCGCACATGGAGGACCTAGGCGTCCTCAGCCGGCGCTGGTCCCTGGCCCACACGGTGTGGGTGAACGACGACGAGATCGCGCTCCTCGCCGAGCGCCAGGCGGTGCCCGTGCACAACCCCGAATCCAACGCCAAGTTGCGCGTCGGCACCTCGCCGCTGCCCAAGATGCTGGCGGCCGGCGTGCCGGTGGCGCTGGGCGCCGACGGGTCATCGACCAACGACAACCAGAACCTGTTCGACGCCATGTCGATGGCCGTCCTCATCCCGCGCATCCTGGGCACCGACGAGGCGGGCTGGCCGGGGGCCCCGGAAGCCTTCGCCATGGCGACGCGAAACGGCGCCAAGGCCATGCTCATGGACGGCCGCCTCGGCGCCATCGCGCCCGGCCAGCGCGCCGACATCGTGCTCTACGACCTCGCCTCGCCGAGCCTGGCGCCCCTCAACGACCCCCTGCAGCAGCTCGTCTTCTGCGAGCGCGGGGAATCGGTGCGCACCGTGCTCATCGAAGGCAACGTGGTCTACGAGGACGGCACCTTCGCCTTCGGTGACGCCGCCGAGGTGGCGCGCCAGGCCAACGAGATGCGCCAAAAGCAGCTCGGACGCAACGAGACCCTCTACCGCCTCGCCGGCCAGCTCGCCGCCGCGCAGGGCAAGGCGATGACGTGAGGGGAGGGTGGGCGCGCGCCTGGGCTTCCTTGCGAGCCTCGGCGACTTTATTGCAGAAGTAAAACCGTAAGTGTATAATTACAGTTTGATTATACAATCTTAGGATGTCGTATGCGGTGCTCTCTTGCCCGCCTCCTGATCCTGGTGGTTGCCCTTGCGGGCGGCCCGGCGCTGGCCGATATGGCGGTCGGAGATGCCGCATACGAGCGCGGCAACTACGCGGCCGCGATCAAGGAATGGTTGCCGTTGGCCGAAAGCGGTGACGCGGAAGCCCAGTACCAGATCGGACGGCTCCACGACAAAGGTCAAGGGGTGCCGGAGAACCCAGAATTAGCGGCAAAATGGTATTCAAGCGCGGTCGAACAGAAACACGGCCTTGCCTGGGCTCTATTGGGGGATGCTTACATTTCTGGGCGTGGTGTAACCAAGGATATCGACAGAGGGCTGAAAATTCTGATCGATGCGGGCCGAGATGGCCATGGGTCCGCTCTCTTTCGCCTGTTTCGTTTTCGGTTTTGGTTTCTCAAGCAAGATACGGATTGGATATTGCGGGAGATTATCGGGCGACTTGAAAGTAAGGGAATTCTTGAGGAGTACTCTGAAAAACAAACGCATGAATACATAAGTGAGATAAAGGTCTCAGCTGCGGCGTTTGCAATCGTGGCGGCGGAACGGGGAGACGATCTGGCTATTAGTGAGAAAGATCAAATTATTTCGTCTCTGTCTCAGGAAGAGAGGCGGACGGTACGGAAAAAAGTTCATTCATGGCGAAACCGGTCACAGCCCCGATAAGGTTGGACTACACTTGGCTGTCTTTGGGCGCACGCGGGTCTTCGCAATTTAATGGCCCTAGGTCACATACTCATTAATTAGAAAACCAGTTATACATCAATAGGTTAAGGTCGAGGAGGGCGGTGTTTTTTTGGTGAAAATTTGTTAAGTTTCAATGCCTTAACCGTTAATGAGTCGGTGACCTAGCGCTTACCACGCTTGCGAAGCTCTTCTATCAGGATTTCTTGCATATCGTCACCGGTCTCGTCGATCACGTCGAGGAGGGGATGATCCGAAGTTAAAAGTTCGATAGCCCTTCGCACGTCATCTGCTGAAAATTTACGATCTCTCTTGCCCTGTTTCGAGCCAGACTTCTTATTTCGGCCATCTTTGCGCGGCCCTGCTTTTTTGCCCGATTTGGGTTTTGTTTTTCCCGAGCCTTCTCCAATAAATGACTCAAGCTTTTTCAAAATATCGCGCGGCTTAAATGCCTCAAGCTCTTTTTCAATTTCCTCTGTCGGGGCAAATTCAATCGCGCCAAACACGTTTCCGTTAGCAGCTTGGCGAATTCTTTCTTCAATTCGTTTACGCTCTTCCATATCAGGATAAGCCTCTCCGATCTTCTTCCGAAGTTCGTCCAGTCCCTCCGTGCCCTTGCCCCAGGCGTCGCGGATGTCCTGGTCAATCTCGCCTCGCAGGCGCTCACGCTCGGCCTCGATGATGGTATCGGCTGGGTCCTCGCCGCCGCCGCCCTCGCCATCTTCCCCTGCGCCGTCCTTGTCTGGGGCTTCCGCATCCGGCCCCTTGGCATTGCCGCCGGGCTGCGGCTTCTCGTCGGGCTTGCCCTCGCCGCCAGGGCCGGTCATGGCGGGTTTCCCGCCATCTGCACCGGAAGCGTCGCCA
>JASLQF010000054.1 GCA_030744625.1 Rhodospirillales bacterium | reverse complement strand
TGCGGAACCTTCGGCGCGGATCCATTCGTGGTCCTTGGAGAATTTCACGGTTGCCATTGTGGTTTTCCTGTTTGTTTATCTCTTGACGTACCTGTGCTCGACGAAGGGCAGGCGGACGACGCGACCGGGAAGCGCCTTGCGGCGCACGATGAAGTCGATCGGCACCTCCGGCCGCGCCTGCTCGATGTTCACGTAGCCCATGGCGATGGGCCCGCCGACCGATGGGCCGAAGCCGCCGCTGGTGACCTCGCCGATGGGGTTGCCCTGACGGTCCATGACCTCGGTGTGGGCGCGGGCCGGCGCCTTTCCGTCGGGGTGCAGCCCGACCCTCTTGCGTTCCACCCCTTCGGCGATCTGACGCAGGATGACGTCGGCGCCGGGAAAGCCTCCCTCGGCGCGGCGCCGCCGGCTGATCACCCAGGAGAGCGCCGCCTCGACGGGCGTCGTGTTCTCGTCGATATCGTTGCCGTAGAGGCAAAGACCGGCCTCCAGCCTCAGCGAATCGCGGGCGCCGAGCCCGGCCGGCCTGACCTCCGCCTCGCCGAGCAGCAGGCGCGCCAGACGATCGGCGTGCTCGCTGGGCACCGATATCTCGAACCCGTCCTCGCCGGTGTAGCCGGAGCGCGAGACGAAGCATGGAATGTCGGCGATGTTGAGGTTCTCGCCGGTCATGAACACCATGTGGCGCGACGGCGCGGCGAAGCGTGCCAGCACTTCCGCCGCCGCCGGCCCCTGTAACGCCAGGAGAGAGCGCTCCGCCATCACCTCCAGTTCGCAGTCGCTGCCGCCGAGATGGGAGCCGATGTGCTCGAAGTCGTATTCCTTGCGAGACGCGTTGACCACCAGGAACAGGTGATCGCCGGCCCGGCTCACCATGAGGTCATCGATGATGCCGCCGCTGGCGTTGGTGAGGACCGAATAGGTGGTCTTGCCGACCGCCAGGTTCTGGAGGTCGCTGGGGACCAGGGTTTCCATCACGTCGATGGCGTTCTCGCCGCGCAGGATCGCCTGGCCCATGTGCGAGACGTCGAAAAGCGAGGCTTGCTGGCGGGTGTGCTGGTGCTCGGCGATAATACCGGTGTACTGGACGGCCATGGCGTAGCCGGCGAAGGGCACCATCTTCGCCCCCAGCTCCTCGTGCAAGGCATGGAGGGGCGTCTGCTTGATGTCTTGATCCGGGGTTTCGCTCACCAGGTTCTCCAACTATCGCGGCGGCAATCCGTGCCGGCGCCAACCGGCCGGCGGATGCCCCCTCTGTCATGGAACCTGAAAGATTCCCCGGAATGCGGTCCAGGTTACATCTTCGGTGAGGCGGCGGATCCGTGGATCCTGTCGCCTGCTCTCCAGAGTCTCATCGCCCCGCGGTCCGGTTGCCTGAGAGTTTACGGGGCCCGTTGCTCCTTCGGCGCCGGTCCGAGGCCTTGGCGGCCCGACCGGGCTCTCCCGCGGGGGTCGGCTGAGCGTGCTTGCTTTAAACGTATCCGGGCTATTCGCGATTCCTACCTTATCATTCAGTCCACAGTTTAATGCCTAGCGGGGGAAGGTCAACAAGCGGTGATTCTGCCCCCCTAATGGAGAAGGATTATCCGCCCGCTTCGATTATATTGCAGTTCCTCGCGGGTCAACTGGTAACCGACGTATACCCCGAACTCGCTACCCGTCTGTCCCTTGGCGATGGAGATTTCGAGCTTGATCGGGGCATCGGTCACCAACTGCCGCGACCGGGTCTTGGGGAAATCCACCGCGACCTCGAAGGGGGCCTTGTTGAGGACGTTCCCCTCGGCGTCGGTGACGCTCACGAAATAGGACAAGGCGACGGGACCGGGCCGTGCGGCGGGTCCGTTCGTCGCCCGCATGATGAGGGTGATCTCCATTTTCATGGTCCCGCCGAAAGGGGGGGGGGCGTCGCGGACAAGAAAATCGGTAATGTAATTCCCCGTGCTCTTGGGCTTGCGCAGGTCGTGGAGGCAGGAGAGCCTGGCGTCGGTGATTTCACCTTGGTAGACGATGTCGGCCTCGCTGCGCCCACCGCCCGGACGAAACTTGGTGATCGTGGCGGCGTCGCGCAGCACGGCAAGACCCGGGCACACCCGCTTGCTTGGCGTCACCTTTGCCACCGTCTTCGGCGGCGCCTTAGACGAGGCCTTTTCTGCGGCTTCTTTCTCGTCGTCGCCGAACAGCGAGCAGGCGGAAAGAAGGACGGCCGAAGCCAGGATCACCACGGCCCGTCGCGCCCCGCCGCCGCCGAAGAGCGTGTGTCCGGGAATAAGCGTCACAGGGATTTGTGGCTACCATCGCAGCGCGGCTGGTTGGCAGTCGCCTTGCAGCCGCAGAAATGGATGGTTTCCGTCTTCTCGGCCTTGAACTCGAGGGGGCTCATGCCCGTCTCCTTGTGACTGCCGTCGCAAAAGGGCTGCTTGGCGCTGCGCCCGCACGCGCACCACCAATACGCCTTGCCGGCGGTGACCTCGACGGCGAAGGGGCTTTTCTGGGCGATCATCGGTTCGGTCATGGAATTCTCTTTTCGTGTTTCATCGTGTTCCGGCGTAGTTGGCCAGGAGCGGCCGAATCTAATGGAGGCGGTTGCGGCGTACAAGCGAGGGCGTCACCTGGGCGGCGGCCTCGCCTTGAGCCCGGAGGCGGTCAGTTCGGCCAGCGTTGCCGCCAGCTTGCTCAGCGCCCGCGCCCGTGTCCATGCGTTGCGCACCGTTTCAGCCAGTTCCAGACCACTCCGAAAGGCGTCCCAAGCGGCCTCCGCCTCGCCTACGGCGGCGCTGTTCGAGGCGACGTCGCCCAACATCCATATGCGGGTCAGGGGGCTCTTGATGTCCTTCGTCGCCTGACGCGCCAACGCCTTCGTGCGCGCCAGCCCAGCCGGGTCGCCGGCGCCCTTCCCCTCGACGAAGATGGTCCACAGGATCTGGGCGCGCAGCTGGTCGTCCTTGATCTTGCGCGCCGTTTTCACGGGCCGGCCGAAGATGCCCTTGCCGGCGGCCTTGCCGATCTCCGTCATGGCCAGGGTGATACGGCTCATGGCGTAATTGCGCGCATAGGACGACTTGATGTGCTCGGCCAGGCTCAGGGCCTCGTTCATGCTTGCTTCCGCCCCGGCCACGTCCCCGGATCTGGTCTGGGCGAGGGCGATATGGCTGAGCACGACGGAGCGATAGCGCGGCGGTTCGATGCCCGCCGCGGTGACCAGCGCTTTGGTCAGGTCGTTGGCCTGGGCCTGGGCCTTGGCCGCCGCCACCAGTACCGACGTGCGGTCCGTTTCGTCCTTGATCCCCTCCAACAGATCGAGGGCCTGGTCGGGCAGCCCGATTCTTGCCAGTGCGCCGGCCACGCGTCGCGTCGCCGTCTCCCTTTCCTTGGTGCCGTCGAGAGCCTGGGCCAAGACGCCGGCCTCGCCCAGCCGGGCGCGGGCGTCGGCCTGTCGGCCGGCTGTCGAGAGAACCATGGCGGCATCGGCGAGGTAGGGTATCCGTTTCGAGGGGTCGTCGATGTTCCCCAGCATGGCCAGCATGCGGCGCGCCGTTTGCCGGGCCCCTTTCAGCTCGCCGCGCCGCGCCTGCACGGCGGCGATGACGGAGAGGGCCTCGAGGCGTTTCAGGGGAGACGGAATGATCTCCGTGGCGGCGAAGGCCTCGGCGGCGCGTCCCGCCGAGGCCTGGGCCTCGGCAATATCGCGCAAGGCGACCAGGATGAGGCGCGGATCGCGGATGCGGCTCACCGTCGACATGGCGTCGTCGGCGAGGCCGGCGCGCGCCTGCGAGGTGAGAATCTCCCCCATGACCCAGTCGCGCATGTCCGCTTTTGGGATGGCCTTGGCGCTTTCCGTCGCCTCGTTGAGAAGGCAGCGCGCCGTCGGCGCACGGAAGCAGTGGGTGGGGTCGCGCGTCGGATCGGCGGCCTCGTCGTCTTCACCGCCGATCAGGTGTCGCGTTGCCGGGTTGCTCAACAAGGCGTCGCGCGCCGCCTCCATGTTATCACGGCGCACCCGTTCCAGGCGCCTCAGGAGGGCCCCTACCTTGACCTCCGTTTCGGCCTTCTTGACCAGCTCCTCGGTGACCGCACCGTCCACCTTGAGGCCGCCGCGCTTCTGGAAGGCGCGCACGGCGGCCTCGGTCTCCAGGTTCATGCGCCCGTCGACCCGGCCCTTGTAGAGCCCGGCTTCGCCAAGCGCTTCCTGGATGCGGCGCACGAGGGGATTGGGGGGCGGCGCCAACAGCCGGTCGATGGTGGGCTGGTCGCCGGCGACGCGGGCCAGTTGCACGGGGTCGGGTCCGACGCCGGCTGCGGCCGGCGCCACGGCGGTGACGGCCAGGGCCCCGACCAAGCCGAGGAAAACGAACGCCAGGGCGGGCCCGACCCGTGCACGGATCGGCAAGGCGCCGGTTTCGGGAAGCCCTGTTGTTTGCATGTCCTCGATCACAGGCGGCAACATCCGCAACATCCGCAACATCCGCTTGGAAATATCGCGCTCCGCACATCGTCTGGCAAGACCCCGGCCAGGGTCTTATCGTCTCCGACCGAAACGATCGAACCGTGGGCGCGGAACGGCGCCCCGGAATGGTTCTCCTCTTGCCTCGGGGCGTCCGGTTCCGTAAGAAACCCACAACCAACCCAGAGGAATTCCAGGGTTCCCATGGCGGTCTACACCGAAGTATCCGACGACGACCTCAATGCCTTCGCCGCCGAGTATGACATCGGCGAGGTGGTGTCGTGCAAGGGCATCGCCGAGGGGATCGAGAATACTAACTATCTGCTGGGCACCGAAAGCGCCTCGTACATCCTGACTCTTTACGAGAAGCGGGTGAAAGAGCAGGATCTGCCGTTCTTCCTGGCGCTCATGGAGCATCTGGCGGCCAGTGGCATACCGTGCCCGATCCCGGTGAAGGGGCGCGACGGCGTGGCGTTGCGCCGTCTCAGCGGCCGCCCCGCCGCCATCATCACCTTTCTCAAGGGCATGTGGCCGAGGCGCGTCACGCCGGCTCACTGCGCCGGCCTCGGCCGGGCGATGGCGCGCATGCACATGGCCGGGGCGGATTTTGCCCTGGCCCGGCCCAACGACCTTTCGGTGCAAAGCTGGCGCCCGCTGCTCGAGGCCTCGGCGCCGCGCGCCGACGAGGTGCGCGGCGGGTTGGTCGGGGAGCTTGTCCACGAACTCGATGAGCTGGAGGCGCGCTGGCCGAGCGGCCTTCCCGGCGGCGTCATCCACGCCGACCTCTTCCCCGACAACGTGTTTTTCCGCGGCGAGACGTTGACCGGCCTCATCGACTTCTATTTCGCATGCACCGATTTCTTCGCTTACGACGTGGCCGTCTGCCTCAACGCCTGGTGCTTCGAGCCCGACCATAGCTTCAATATCACCAAGGCGCGACGGCTGCTTTCCGCATACCGCGCCGAGCGCGACTTCTCGCTCGAGGAGCTGCAAGCCTTGCCGCTGCTGGCGCGCGGCAGCGCCATGCGCTTCCTGCTGACGCGGCTCTACGATTGGCTGAACACGCCCCCCGACGCCTTTGTCACGCGCAAGGACCCCCTCGAGTACCTGGCCAAGCTGCGATTCCACCAGGCGGTGGCGGGCCCCGGCGACTACGGGCTCGACTGAGGCCATGGGGGAACGCGCCAGCGAACCCTCGGGTGTCGTCGATATCTATACGGACGGCGCGTGCTCGGGCAACCCGGGCCCTGGCGGCTGGGGGGTGCTGTTGCGCTGGCGAGGGACGGAACGGGAGCTTTGCGGCGGCGCCGCCGAGACCACCAACAACCGCATGGAGCTGATGGCCGCGATCGCCGGCATCGAGACCTTGAAGCGCAGCTCCCGCGCGCGCCTCTACACCGACAGCACCTACCTGCGCGACGGCATCACCCGCTGGATCCACAGGTGGAAGGAAAACGGCTGGAAGACCGCCGCCAGGAAGCCGGTGAAGAACGCCGAGTTGTGGAGGCGGCTCGACGCCGCCCTCGCCGCCCACGAGGTGGAATGGCACTGGGTCAAGGGCCACGCCGGACACCCGGAAAACGAACGCGCCGACGCCCTGGCCCGCCAGGGCATGGCGGAAGTGGGCTGAAAAGGCCCGCCCTGCGGCGGGCGGCCGTCTTCTCGCACCCGTTGGCGCCTTGATTTGGTCGTGGGTGGACCATGGTCTCGGATGCGCCGGGCGGCTCATGCCAAGCCGCCAAACCGGGATGAATGATGACGCTTTCGATCGAAAACCGGTTGTGCTACGGTTTTCGTTGCTTTGGAGAGAACCGTCTGCTAAATCCTCGCCAACTCAGAAGACTAGCGGAAACCCAAGGGAGGGAGAACTGACATGCGAAAGATGTTCAAAAGCAGGATTTATTTGGTACTGAGCGTGTTGGCCGTCGGGGCAATGGCGATGGTCGCCTCCGTCCCGACCATGGCCGCTCCGCCGAAGGGAGCCCCGAAGGCACTGAAGATTGCTTTCGTGGACTTTTTCTCGGGTGGAGCAGCCGTCTTTGGCATCTCCGGGAAGGGCACCACCGAATGGCTGGTCGCCAAGTGGAACAAAACGGGCGGCATCAGAGGCG
>JASLQF010000053.1 GCA_030744625.1 Rhodospirillales bacterium | reverse complement strand
GACCACGGGCTTCATGGCGCGCCAGAGCGACATGAAGTGCTGGGTGTTGGCCCACATGAAGCGGTAGTCCCGGATCGGGTCCCAGGGCATCTCTTGCGTCACCTGGTTGGTGCTGTCGCCCTCGGCGTAGTGGGCCAGGTCATAGCCGGCAGAGAAGGCCCGCCCATTGCCCGAAAGGACCATGACGTGAACATCCGGGTCGGCGTCGGCCGCGGCCACGGCGGCGGCGAGCTCGACCGGCAGGTCGTCGTCGATGGCGTTCATGACCTCGGGCCGGTTGAGCGTGATCCGCCCGATCCGCCCGTCCTTCTCGTAGAGCACCTTCGCCACGTTCACCCTCCGTCGGTGGGGCGGGCCGCTCGCTGGCCCTATTCGGCAGCCCGCATGCTCAGGTCTTCTTCCTGCTGCAGGGCGAAGATCGAACTGTAGCCGCCGGACCAGTCGGGCGGCATCATGCAGGTCTCCATGTCGAACTCGGCCCAGCGCGCCCGCTTGCCCCGGATCAGGGTTTCGTTCTGCTCGCAGGCCATCCCCGGGTAGGGCGTCAGCGAATACGCGTCGGCCGAGGCGTAGGCGTTCAGGAGCAGGGGCCGCATCCGCGGCGAGTTGTTCGGCATCGAGCCGTGCAGCGTGCGGGCATGATGGATGGTGATGGTGCCGGCCTTGCCCTTCATCCAGGCGACCTTCTCCATCGGCAGCTTCGCCGCCTCGTCATCGGAGAGGGCGCCGACCCACTCGTCCTTGTCGTTGTAGTGGCTGTAGATCGGACCCAAGTGGCTGCCGGGGAGGGCGCCGAGCGGCCCCATCTCGTCGTCGACATCGGCGAGGCAGAGGCCGATCGCCAGCACCGAGCCGTTGCTGTGTGGGTAGAAGGGGAAGTCCTGGTGCCACTTCACCTCCTCGCCGCCGCCGCCCCATTTGAAGTTCAGCTTCGAGTGATGGAAGACCACGTCCGGGCCCAGCAAGTCCTCGGCGACGTCGACGATGGGTCCCCGGCTGGCGAACTCCCAGTAGAGCGGGTGATGCGTCACCGGCCAGGTCAGGCGGCGCAGCCGCGGTGATTCGGCGCTGTGGTTCGGCTCCAGGTCGAACTTGTCGTCCGACTTCGTCCAGCCGCGACTTTCCTCGATGAAGCCCTCGGTGACCTGCCAGAGCCGGTCCAGCCAGTCCTGGTCGACGAAGCCTTCGAGCGCCAGGTAACCGTCGCGGAAATAGGCCTCGCGCTGCGCTTGGGTCAGGACCTTGGCCTTGTGGAAGAGGATCTTCTCGGGCGTCATTGTTGCGTCTCCTCGGGTCGTGCCGGGGGCCGGTTTCGGGTTTTGTTCATCGCAGCCCACCATCAGCCCTTCCATTTTGTTCCAAATGGAACTAAATGTCACCTATCTTTTTCACCCGGGAACGGGTTCTTATCCTGACCTGTCCCCGATGACGTGAGTCGGCTGATGAGCGAGCACCACCTGGCGACCGACCCGACCCTGCCCGAGCCGGCGGAGCTGAACGCCATCTTCGAGCGCGCCGAGATGCGCGACCTCTACCGGATCTCCTACCTCGCCAACGCCCTGGTACTGCCGGTCTATGACGGGATCAAGCACGACTTCGGGCTGACGCGGGGCGAGTACCTGTTGATCTTTTGCCTCGCCCACCTGCCGGTCCTGACCGCGCAGGACGTCGCCAGGATGAGCAAGCGGCCGCGCAACACGATCTCGCGCGCCGTCCACCGCATGCTTGCGGAAGGCTTCATCGATCGCGCCCTCGACCCCGAGGACGGCCGCCAGGCCCGCCTGACCATCACGGACAAGGGACGGGCCCTGCACCGGACCGTGGTGCGACGCTGGCTGGCCCGCGAGGCCGAGGCCTTGGCCGTGTTGGACGACGCGGAGCGGGCGGCCCTCGACCGGATCCTTCAGAAGCTGGTCACGCACGCAGCCGATTTGCCGGAGTGAGGCCGGCGCGGGCCGGCGACGGTCACTCCGCCGCTGCTGGCTTGTTTGTCTCGGGCTGGCGCCAGGCCTGCATCAGGGTCTCCCACTCGGCCCGGGCAGCACCGAGGTAGCAGTCCTTCACATGGCCGAAGCCACGGATCTTCTCCGGGACCGAGGCGATTTCGATGGCGAGCGCGTGATTGTCGTGGCTAAGGCCTTGGATCAACTCGGCGACCGTCGCCTCGTAGTCTCGGACGAGTTGCCGCTCGGCCCGCCGTTCGGCTGAATAGCCGAAGACGTCGAAGACGGTGCCGCGCAGCCCCTTGCACCGCGCCAGCAGGCGCATCGCCGACAGCATCCAGGGGCCGAAATTCCGCTTGGCGGCGAGCCCGGTCTCCTTATCGCGCCGGCTGAGCAGCGGCGGCGCCAGATGGAACCGCAGCGCCGCCTCGCCCTCGAACGCCTCGGCCAGCGCCGCCTCGAAGCGGCCATCGGTGTAGAGCCGGGCCACCTCGTACTCGTCCTTGTAAGCCATCAGCTTATAGGCATAGCGGGCGACCGCCTCCGCCAAACCCGTCATCCCCGGTGACTCTGCCGCCTCGGCTTCTTGCACGGCCGCCACCATGTCGCGATACCGCGCCGCATAGGCCGCGTCCTGGTAGGCCGTCAATTCCGTCGCCCGATGCGTCACGATTTCGTCCAAGGTGACCGGCAGGTCGGGCGTGACCGCATGGCCGCCAGCGACCGCTTCGACCGCCGCGAGGTCGACAGCCGCGCGCCGGCCCCAGGCGAAAGCCTCCCGGTTCACCTCGACGGCGACCCCGTTCAGCCCGATGGCCTGATCGATGGCCTCGGCCGAGACGGGGATGAGGCCCTGCTGATAGGCGTAGCCCAACATGAACAGGTTGCTGGCGATCGAGTCGCCCAAGAGACGGGCCGCCAGCCGGGTGGCATCGACGGAGGCGACGTTGCCCGTGCCGGTCGTCTGGACAATTCGGTCAGTCAACGTATCGGCCGGAAACGCCAAGTCCGGGTCGCGCGTGAAGTCGCCGGTGATCTGCTGGTGGGTGTTGACCAGGACTCGCGTCCGAGCCGGTGCCATCACGTCGAGCGCGGAATCGCCGGCGGTGACCAGACTGTCGCAACCAAGGACGAGATCGGCCGAACCCGCATTCAGGCGTACGGCGGCGATATCGTCGCGGTCGGCCGCGAGACGGACGTGACTGATGACCGAGCCGCCCTTCTGCGCGATGCCGGACTGATCGATGCTGGCGAAGGCCTTGCCCTCCATATGCGCGGCCATGGAGAGAAGCGCGGTGATGGTGACGACGCCCGTGCCGCCGACGCCGGTGACGAGCATGTTGTAGGTCCGCCCCGCTTCGAGCGGCGGGCGTGTGGGCTCCGGCAGGGAGCGAAGGTGACCCGGTGGCGTAGAGGCGGCGCCGGCCCTGCGCACGTCACCGCCGAAGACGCTGACGAAGCTCGGGCAGAACGCCTCGACGCAGGAGAAATCCTTGTTGCACGAGGACTGATCGATCTTCCGCTTGCGGCCGAATACGGTATCGACCGGCACCACCGACAAGCAGTTGGAGGCGGTGTTGCACTCGCCGCAGCCCTCGCAGACCAGGTCGTTGATCAGGACGCGCCGGGGCGGGTCGACCATCCGCCCGACCTTGCGGCGGCGACGCTTTTCCGCCGCGCAGGTCTGGTCGTAGATCAGCGCGCTGACCCCCGGCCAGTCCCTAAGCTCGCGCTGCACCCGGTCGAGGGCACGGCGGTGCTCGATCCTGACCCCAGGCGCGAAATCGGTGCCGACGGGATACTTGTCCGGCTCGTCGGAGACCACGACGATTCGGCCGACGCCTTCGCCATGCAATTGCTTCGAAATCAGCGCCGGCGACAAGGGACCTTCGAAGGGCTGACCGCCGGTCATCGCGACCGCGTCGTTGAACAGGATCTTGAAGGTCATGTTCACGCCGGCGGCGACGCAGGCCCGAATGGCCAGCAGGCCGGAATGGTAATAGGTGCCGTCGCCGATGTTCTGGAAGACATGGCGCGTCTCGACGAACGGCGATTGGCCGATCCAGCTCGCCCCCTCCGCGCCCATGTGCGAATAGGTGATGGTGTCCCGCTCCATATACATCGCCAGCATGTGGCAGCCGATGCCGCCGTGGGCGCGGCTGCCTTCTGGCACGCGGGTCGAGCTGTTGTGCGGGCAGCCGGGGCAGAAGAAGGGCTGGCGGGCGATCGAGAGCGCTTGGCGCTTCGTTTTCGCCTGGGCACGGGCCTCCAGAAAGGTGAGCCGTGCCGCGATCCGGTCGCTGGTGTGGAAGTGTTCGATCCGCCGCGCCAGCGCTCGGCTGACGTCGTCGGGCGTGTACTCGGGCCAGTCGGGCAGCAGCGGCGCACCGGCCTCGTCGCAGCGGCCGACGATACGCGGCCGCCGCCCGTCCGGGAGCGCGTAGAGCGCGTCCTTGACCTGCATCTCGGTCAGGCGGTGTTTCTCCTCCACCACCAGGACCTCCTCCAGCCCGTCGGCGAATGCGCGGATCCCCCCGGCGTCCGACGGGTAGGGCATGGCGAGCTTCAGCACCGTGATACCGAGGTCGCGGGCCATGGCCGTATCGATACCGAGCTCGACGAGGGCCTGGCGCACGTCGGTCCAGGCCTTGCCGGTGGCGATGATGCCGTAGCGCGGCCGGTCGCTCGTCTGCGTTACCTTGTTGAGGGCGTTGGCCCTGAGATAGGCGAGCGCCGCCGGTAACTTGAAACGGCGTAACCGCTCTTCCATCGTCTGCCAGTGGTCGGGCACGCGCAGGTTCAGGCCGCCGTCCGGCAGTGCGACGTCGGTGGGCACCACGATCGTCTGCTGCTGTGCCGCGTCGGCGGGTACCGGTGCGGTGGCGGCGATGGTGTCGGGGATCATCTTCAGGCCCACCCAGCCGCCGTGAAAGCGCGACAGCGCCCAGCCGTGCAGCGCGTACTCGATGACCTCCGCTACCGTCGCCGGATAGAGCACCGGCATCATCAGATCGACGAACAGGTTCTCGTGCGCGGCGGGCGCGTCGGTCTCTTTCAGAGGGTGGTCGTCGCCGACCACGACCAACACGCCACCGTGCTGCGCGGCGCCGGCCATATGGCCGTGGCGGATGGCGTCGATCGAGCGGTCCAGCCCCGGCCCCTTGCCGTACCACATGCCGAAGACGCCGTCGTGGGTGGCGTCGGGAAAAGCCATCGCCTCCTGCGAGCCGCGGATGGCGGTGGCGGCCAGGTCCTCGTTCACCGCCGGCAGGAAGAGGATCTCGGCGTCGGCCAGCAGACGGTTGGCGCGCCAGAGCTCCTTGTCGACGTTGTGCAGAGGCGAACCGCGATAGCCAGAGATGAAACCCGCCGTCTTCAAGCCGGCGGCCGCGTCGCGTCGTCGCTGCATCACCGCCGCACGCACGAGGGCCTGCGTGCCGGTGATGTAGACCTCGCCTGCCACGCGCTCGTATTTGTCGTCGAGCGATACGGGATGCAATTGCATGACGCCTCCGCGCGAAAATGCGGGTCCTGCCGGCACGGCCGTCGACTGAAGAGACGCCAACAAGCGACGCCGACCGGCCGCAGCCGTCATGATCGTTTGCATTCTGTTCCAAATGGAACTAGTTGTCACCTCACTATTTTCGCTTCAGGCGGTTAGCCCTCGGCGATCCACGCCAGAATCTGCCCGAACATTCGCGCCGATACGGCAAGCTCCACCATCTGGAAGGTGACGTAGCGCCCCTGGCGCACCATGACGGCGAAAGATGGCTATTTTTACCGGTAGCGAGCCGTTTGGCGCCAGGAGCACTATACTCCTGATACCCGACATTCAAGAAATGCAATATACAAACGCGGCGCATGACGAGCCGTACACTCGGGAGTGCCTGGCGATCCTGGTCGCACGCCAGCTTAAGAGCGATGATGTTTTGTATCTCCTGGCCGAGCTCTTCGTCGAGCGCAATGCCCCCGATCACATTCGCTCCGACAATGGCCCCGAGTTCACCGCCAC
>JASLQF010000052.1 GCA_030744625.1 Rhodospirillales bacterium | reverse complement strand
CCTTGGGTGGGCAGTTTTTTTTCGGGGGGGGATGCAAACACCGTTTACCCCCTAGGGGGGGTCAAGGACGTTTCGCCGTCCTTAACAATCCTCACGACCAGCGTTTCGCTGGTCCAACGAACCTCATCAACGCCTCGTTCTTTATTTATTGCTTCGCAAGGTCAGGGGGATTCCATCCCCCTCGACACTCCCCCTTGCCAACTTGCAGTTGGATCGCTTGCCGCTAAGAAAGAAGAAGAAAGCAAGCTGTCAACAGAACCGGACACAAGTGTGTCCGGTTGGTTTTGATTGTGTCGGAGTCGCCGCCGCGTCAAGTAGCCACTCACTGCGTTCGCTGGGCCACTTGACCCGGACGTCAGAAGCGGGTCATGCGCGGCATAGAGGCTGGAACAGCCAGTGGAAGCCGAATGGCGTGGCAAATCACCCCTTCCGCGTGCTCCCTATGTGCTCCCTAGACAAAACAATGGCCTAGAGAATTATCTCTAAGCCATTGAGTTAATGGGGGGCGATCGGGGATTCGAACCCCGGACCCGCTGATTAAGAGTCAGCTGCTCTGCCAACTGAGCTAATCGCCCTTAGGAAAGCGGTGCCGTATACCAAAGCACGGGCGCGTTGTCGATAACAAGCCCGCTTCGGCGCTCCGCCGTCTCTATTCGGCGGCGCCGCGCCGCCCGATCGACACGTCCCGGTGCACGTACACGTTCATCAGGAGCCCGAAGCCGACGAGCACCGTCAGCATGGCCGTGCCGCCATACGAGATCAGCGGCAGCGGCACGCCGACCACAGGGATCAACCCCATGACCATGGCGATGTTGATGAATACGTAAAGGAAGAAGGTGAGGGTGGCGCCCATGCCGACGAGCCGCCCGAACTGGCTGCGGCAGCGCGCCGAAATGGCGATGCCGTAGATCAGGACAAGGGTGTAAAGGGCCAGCAGCACGAGGCCGCCCGTCAGGCCGAACTCCTCGGCCAGCATGGTGAAGATGAAGTCCGTCTGCATCTCGGGCAGGAAGTTCAGGTGGCTCTGGGTGCCTTGCAGGAGTCCCTTGCCGAAGAGGCCGCCGGAGCCCAGCGCGATCTTCGATTGGATGATGTGATAGCCGGCGCCCAGCGGGTCGCTTTCCGGGTCGAAGAAGGTGAGCACCCGCCGCTTCTGGTAATCGTGCAGGAACTGCCAGGCGACGGGTACCGAGGCCACGCCGGCCAGCCCGACGACGACGAACTTCCAAATCCTGACGCCGGCCAGGAACATCAGGCCGGCGCCGACGAACACCAGCATCAACGCCGTCCCCAGATCGGGTTGGCGCAGGACGAGGGCGGCGGGCGCCGCGACGATGAAAAGCGGCACGATCAGATGGCGCAAGCGAACAACGTCTTCGATGCTGGACCCGTGGAAATAACGCGCCAGCGCCAGCACGATCGTAATTTTCATGAGCTCGGAAGGTTGGATGGTGAGAAATCCGAGGTCGATCCAGCGCCGCGCCCCCATGCCCGCCGAGCCCGCTACCTCGACCACCACCAAAAGAGCCAGCGTAAGGAGATAGAGCACGTAAGCGTGGCGCAGCCACACGCGGATGTCGATGAGCGCCATCGCCACCAGGGTTCCGAGCCCTGCCGCGAAGCGCATGATATGGCGCGAAGCCCAGGGGTCGAAACTTCCGTTGCCGGCCGAATAAAGCATGGTCACGCCGATCGCCGCGATGCAGCAGATCAGCACCACGAACGTCCAGTGGATCTGCCAGGCCTTCTGGCCGAGGGTCATCCGAGGCGCGTTGAGGCTATCGCGGGCCATGGTCGGTTACCCACGGCCCCGCCGCGCCGCCGAAACGTCCTCCACGGAACGTCCCGTCAACTGGCCCTTCGGGGGCCCGGCCTGGAGCCCGCGGCGCTGCGCCGCCAGCAGGATATCGCGCCCGATGGGGGCCGCCACGCTGGCCCCGCCGCCGCCGTGCTCGACAACCACGGTCACCGCGTAGCGCGGCGCGTCTACCGGGGCGAACCCCACGAACATGGCGTGATCGCGCTGCGCCCAGGGCAGCTCGCTGTTCTTGCGCACGCCGTGCTCGCGCTCGGCCTTGGAGATGCGTTTCACCTGCACGGTACCCGTCTTGCCCCCCATCTCGTAGCCGGCCTCTCCGATGCGTGACCGGTAGCCGGTGCCTAGCGGGGAATTGACCGCCCCGGCGAGGGCGCGGTGGATGACCTTCAAGTGGGCCGGGGGGATGCCCAGCGAACTGGGCTCGCGCGGCGGCCGCGGCACAACGCCGTCAGGGGTCACCATGTCTTGGGTGAGATGGGGGACGACCTTGTTACCGCCGTTGGCCAGTTGTGCTGTCATCACCGCCAGTTGCAGCGGCGTTGCCAGCACGTACCCCTGGCCGATGCCGGTGAGAAGGGTTTCGCCCATCTGCCAGGGAATGCCGACCTCGGCTAGTTTCCACTCGCGGCTCGGCACCAGGCCTTGGCGCTCGCCGGGAAGGTCGAGACCCGACAGGTATCCCAGGCCCAGCCTGTGCGCCATGGTGGCGATGCGCTCGATGCCGACGCGCTTGGCCAGCTCATAGAAGTACACGTCGCAGGACTGCACGATACCGCCCTCCAGGTCGAGGGTGCCGTGACCGCCCTTCTTCCAGCAATGGAATTTGGCATTGCCCAGCTTCAGGAAGCCCGAACAGAAGAATTTGTTGGCCGGGGTGATGGCGCCCTTTGCCAGGCCGGCCAGCGCCACCGCCATCTTGAAGGTCGACCCGGGCGGATACTGGCCGCCTATGGCCTTGTTGATCAGGGGGGCGCGCGGGTTCGACGAAAGCGTCTTCCACTGCTCGGCACTGAGCCCCTTGTTGAAGGCGTTGGGGTCGAAACTGGGGGTTGAGGCCATGGCCAGGACGGCACCCGAATGCACGTCGAGGACCACCACAGCGGCGCTTTTGTCCTTCAGGCGCTCACTGACCAGGCGCTGAAGTTCGAGATCGACAGTCAACTTGATCTCGGCCCCGGGCTGGCCTTCCCGCCGCCGGAGTTCCTTGATCACCCGCCCCAGCGCGTTGACCTCGACCTGGGAGCTGCCGCCGCTGCCGCGCAGCACCAAGTCGTAGGTTTTCTCCACGCCGGCCTTGCCGATGCGGAATCCCGGGAGCTGCAACAGGGGATCGGCCGTCGTTTCGCCTTCCGAGACGGCGGCCACGTAGCCGAGCACCGGCGCCGTCTCCTCGCCGTGGGGGTAGTAACGGCTCTGCCCGACGTCGATCATGACTCCCGGCAGGTCGGGCGCGTTGACCTCGATGCGCGCCACTTCCCGCCAGCTCAGGTTGGCGCGCACGGTGACCGGAACGAACCGGCGCTTGCGCCTGATCTCGCGGCGGATGCGACGGCGTTCGTTCTCTCCGATGGGGATGATCTTGCCGAGCCGGTCCAGGGTAGCCTCGACGTCGCCGGTGTCGGCGGGAACCACGACGACCTGGTAGTTTTGGCGGTTCACCGCCATCGGCACGCCGAAGCGGTCGACGATGCGTCCCCGGGGCGGCGGTAACAGGCGCAGGCTTATGCGGTTTTCATCGGCCAGGGTCTTGTAGCGTTCGGATTCGACCACCTGCAGGTAGTACATGCGTCCGACCAGGGCGGAGAGCAGAATGAGCTTGCCCCCCGCCAGCATCGCCACGCGGCGGCCGAAAAGCTTTTCGCGGTCGCTGTCCCGGTGCATGTCACTCGAGCCGCAGGAAGGTCCGCTGCCAGCGCAGGAAAATCCAGGCCAGGAGCGGGAAGGCCCCGACCGTCACCACGTATTGATAGAACGCCGCCTTGGGGTTCAGAAAAGCCGTGTTGAAGACCGATACCAGCAGCCACGACTGCACCGCCGCGCCGGCCGCCACCAAGGCAAACCCCAGCCAGACGATAACAAAGGATTTTCCCGCGAAAAACCGGCGCTGAGACAACACCACGCCGTAAACGGTAAGGAACACCAGCGCGCTGACGCCGAGGGGCATGCCCGTCAGCGCGTCCTGAAGCACGCCGATCAGGAACACGATGGAGGCGGGCAACAGGTTGGGCCGGTATATGGCCCAATGGTAAACGGCCATGAGGGCCAATCCCGGCGCCACCCGCTGGAAGTCCGGCAGGTGCAGCGGCACGACGCTGAAGATCACCAAAACGAGAGTGAGCCCGAACGGCGTAAGGTTGCGGGCCACGGCGTCCAGCCGCTGCCAGAGGGTCGGCCTCATGGTTGGCGCGTCTCGGCGCCCGGCGCCCGCTCCCGCGGCGACTGCAGGATTCCCTTGAGCCCGAAGTTGACGACGCGGACGTATTCGATGCGGTCGCGCTTGACATAGGGCTCTACCTCGATGCCGCCATCGCTGATTAGGGCGACGACGCCGATCGGCAGGCCCGGCGGAAAGGCGCCGCCGTGGCCCGAGCTGACAATGCGGTCGCCCAACGAAACCGCGGCACCGGACGGCGGGTATATGAGGTAGGGGCGCTCGGAGTTGTTCCCGGCGAGGATGGCTCGCGTGTTGGTGGATTCGATGAGTGCCGGGATGCGCGAGTTGAGGTCGGTGATCAGGAGCACCCGGGCGGAGCGGGCGCCTACGCCGTGTATGCGCCCGACCAGCCCCTCCCCGGTAACCGCCGCTTGGCCCTTGTCGACGCCATCGCGGGAGCCGGCGTTGACGACCAGGGAGTTGGCGAACGCACCACCGGAATCGGCGATGACGCGGGCCGTGATAAACGTGGAATCGGAGACTGGCTTGAAGTTGAGCAGATCGCGGAATGCCTTGTTTTCGGCGTCCAGCCGGCGCGCCACCGTCTGCCAGTGCAAGAGCCGGGCTCTTTCCTCGCGCAGCCGGTCGTTTTCGGCGTGCAGGTCGATCATGACAGCAACCTGGTCGGCCAGTTCCGCGGCCGTGGCGATGGGCCGCGAGAGGACATCCAGGATGGGTGCCAGGGCATCGGTGATATGGGTGCGCGCGCGCTCCACCAAAAGCACGTCCGCCTTGCCCAGCAGCATGAGCGCCGCCGCCGCCAGAACGAGGCCCAAATAAGCGAAGCGATGGACCAGGCCCTTGATCGGCGCCACGATGCGATAGTTGTTTCGCCAGTTGTCCTTCAAGCCGCTTCCCCCATTCGGCCGCGCGCGTCAACCACCGCGGGCGGGGGCCCGCCTAGAGGCCATGTTTCAGGCAATACAGTTAATAATTGTTTACCGTGTTTCAATACATGGATGTGAGAACGTTCTTCAGCTTCTTCATTTCCTCTAAAGCCCGTCCCGTCCCCAACACCACGCAGGACAGCGGGTCGTCGGCAAGAGAGACCGGCAGGCCCGTGGCGTGGCGCAGGACGAAGTCCATATTGGACAACAGCGCGCCGCCGCCGGTCAGCACCACGCCCTTGTCGACGATATCGGCGGCCAACTCGGGTGCCGTGTGCTCGAGCGCCACCTTGACCGCCTCGATGATGGCGCCGACTGGTTCGGCCAGGCTTTCGGCGATCTGCCGTTCGCTGAGGATGAGTTCCTTGGGGACGCCGTTCATCAGATCGCGGCCCTTGATGTCCATGGTCCGGCCCTCGCCGTCCTCGGGCGGGCAGGCGGAGCCGATGTGTTCCTTGATGCGCTCGGCGCTGGCCTCGCCGACCAGGAGGTTATGGTTGCGGCGGATGTAGCCGATGATCGCCTCGTCCATCTTGTCGCCACCGATGCGCACGGAGCGCGAATACACGATGCCGCCCAGCGACAGCACCGCCACCTCGGTGGTGCCGCCGCCGATGTCGACAACCATGGAGCCCGTCGGCTCGGTCACCGGCAGTCCCGCCCCGATGGCCGCCGCCATCGGTTCCTCGATCAGGAAGACGCGCCGGGCGCCGGCGCTTTCGGCGGACTCCTGGATGGCGCGGCGCTCTACCGCCGTCGATCCCGAGGGCACGCAGATGATGACCAGGGGGCTGGCGAAGCTCCTGCGATTGTGGACCTTGCGGATGAAATGCTTGATCATTTCCTCCGCCACCTCGAAGTCGGCGATGACGCCATCGCGAAGCGGTCTAATCGCGGTGATATTGCCCGGCGTGCGGCCGAGCATCTGTTTGGCTTCCTCGCCGACGGCAAGCACTTGTTTCTTGCCGCGCATCTCGGCGATGGCGACGACCGAGGGCTCGTTGAGGACGATTCCTCGTCCCTTCACATAGACAAGGGTATTGGCCGTTCCCAGGTCGATGGCCATGTCCGCCGAAAGAAAACCGAACAGTCTCGAAAACATCAAGCCTCACACATATTCGTATCGATAAGCACCGGTGCCGGAGACCGCTTTTCCCGGCACCGGTAACCTATCATACATCTATTCCACGGCCCCCGGGCTAGGCCGAAAGCGCCGCCGGCGCCGATTTCTCGCGTTTCACCAGCAACTTGTTGAGGGCGTTCACGTAGGCCTTCACCGACGCCACCATGGTGTCGGTGTCGGCGCTCTGGCCGTTGACGGTCTTGCCTTCCTCGGCGAGACGCACTGTCACTTCGGCTTGGGCGTCCGTGCCCTCGGTCACCGCGTGGACTTGATAGAGCTGCAGGCGC
The DNA here is from genome assembly GCA_030744625.1 of Rhodospirillales bacterium. Taxonomy (GTDB): domain Bacteria; phylum Pseudomonadota; class Alphaproteobacteria; order Rhodospirillales; family JASLQF01; genus JASLQF01. The sequence goes on along the minus strand of JASLQF010000052.1, from coordinate 10,243 downwards.
GCCTTGGTGGGGAAGAGCTCCTTGATGCAATTGAAGGCGGCGTCCACGGGTCCATCTCCGGTGCTCTTGCAGCTTTTTATCTGGCCGTCGATCTCCAGGCTGAGTTCGGCCTTGGGCGGCCGGTGCTTGGTGCCGCACAGGATCTCCAAATCGACCAGATGCACGCGGTCGTTGGTGCGCACCACCTCGTCGTCGACCAGGGCGATGATGTCCTCGTCGAAGATTTCCTTCTTCTTGTCGGCCAGATCCTTGAAACGCTTGAAGGCGTCCTGCACGGCGTTGTCGCCTAGCGTATAGCCCAGGTCCTTGAGCTTCTCCTTGAAGGCGTGACGCCCGGAGTGCTTGCCGAGCACCAGTGTGGACTTTTTCAGGCCCACCGATTCCGGGGTCATGATTTCGTAGGTCCCGGCGTGCTTCAGGACCCCGTCCTGGTGGATGCCCGACTCGTGGGCGAAGGCGTTGGCACCGACGATGGCCTTGTTGGGCTGCACCACGAAACCGGTGATGGTGGCAACCAGGCGCGAGGCCTTGGTGATGTCGCGGCTGTTTACCCCGGTGGTGTAGGGCATGGTGTCGTGGCGGGTCCTGAGTGCCATGACGATCTCTTCCATGGCGGCGTTGCCGGCGCGCTCGCCGAGGCCGTTGATGGTGCATTCCACCTGGCGCGCACCGGCTCGCACCGCGGCCAGGGAATTGGCCACCGCCAGGCCCAGGTCGTTGTGGCAGTGCACCGAAAGTACCGCCTTGTCGATGTTGGGCACGCGGTTGATGAGCATCTCGATGATGGCGGCGAACTCCCCGGGGAGCGCATAGCCGACGGTATCGGGGATATTGATGGTTCTCGCCCCCGCCTTGATGGCGCTTTCCACGCAGCGGCACATGAAGTCGTGATCCGTGCGCGAGCCGTCCTCGCACGACCACTCCACGTCGTCGGTGAAGCCGCGGGCGCGGCTGACGCTGTCGATCACCGCCTCGTGCACCGCATCCGGTTCGAGTTGCAGCTTGTACTTCATGTGCAGCGCGCTGGTCGAGATGAAGGTGTGGATCCGCCCGCGTTTGGCCGGCTTGATGGCTTCGGCGCAGCGCTCGATGTCGGCGCGGGTGGCGCGGGCCAGCCCGCAGACGACGGATTCGGTGACGGTCCGGGCGATTTGGTGGACCGCCTCGAAGTCGCCGTCGGAAGCGATCGGAAAGCCGGCTTCGATCACGTCGACGCCCATTTCCTCGAGGACACCGGCGATACGCATCTTCTCTTCGAGGTTCATGGACGCGCCGGGGGATTGCTCGCCGTCGCGGAGCGTGGTGTCGAATATTACGACACGCGCGGAATCTTCAGTCTTTTCGGAATCTTTCGATTTGCTCATCTGACAGGTCCTTCTTCATTAGGTGTCGCAGGCCATGTTTGGCTCGGCCGCTTCCCCTGAACGCCGGTCACGATGTGACGGCAACGCTCAGGGGCACCTAAGTCGAAGGGCCTCGTCACCAATGGGCAGAGGTTGGGGAAGGGTCGGCGCGGACTTCTGGCGTCCCGGGTTGGCCCCGGCGCACAGCGTTTTCCACGAAGTCGTGGCGTCCGTCACGGCGCTCACCATTACCTTCCGAAATCCCTCGGACCGCTATCGTTGCAAGCGAAATTCCCATAATGCCCTCGAATAAAGGCAGGTCTTAAGGGAAAAAGTCAACAGGATTGTCTAAACCTTTAGTGTAAAGGGGCGGAAAGAGAATGAACTCCACCGCGTCCGAACCCCTAATTCTCCTCAGTTCTTCGACTTGTCGACCAGCCTGCCCTCGCCGATCCACGGCATCATGGCGCGCAGCTTCTCGCCCATCTTTTCGATGTCGTGCTCGGCGGCGAGGCGGCGCTGCGCCTTGAAGCTGGGCCGCCCGGCCTCGTTTTCGAGCATCCATTCCTTGGTGAAACGCCCCGACTGGATATCGTCCAGGACCTTCTTCATGCGTTTGCGCACGCGGTCGTCGATGATCTTCGGGCCGCTCACGTAATCGCCGTATTCGGCGGTGTTGGAGATGGAATAGCGCATGTTGGCGATGCCGCCCTCGTAGATGAGGTCGACGATCAGCTTGACCTCGTGCACGCACTCGAAATAGGCCATCTCCGGGGCGTAGCCGGCCTCCACCAGGGTCTCGTAGCCGGCCATGATGAGGGATGTGAGGCCGCCGCACAGCACCGACTGTTCGCCGAACAGGTCGGTCTCGCATTCCTCGCGAAAAGTGGTCTCGATGATACCGGCGCGCCCGCCGCCGATGGCGGCGCCGTAAGAGACACCGACCTCCAGCGCGTTGCCGCTGGCGTCCTGCTCGACGGCCAACAGGCAGGGAACGCCGGCGCCGCGCAGGTATTCGGAGCGCACCGTGTGGCCCGGCCCCTTGGGCGCGATCATGAAGACATCGAGGTCGGGGCGCGGCTCGATGAGTTGGAAATGGATGCTGAGACCATGAGCGAAAGCGAGCGCCGCGCCCTTCTTCAGGTTGTCGCGCAGGTGGTCGTTGTAGAGACTGGCCTGGCCTTCGTCCGGCGTCACGATCATCGACACGTCGGCCCACTTGGCGGCGTCGGCCGGCGACATGACCTCGAAGTTGTCGGCCTGCGCCTTGTCGGCGCTGGCCGAGCCCTCGCGGAGCGCGACGGCAATTTCCTTGACGCCGCTGTCGCGCATGTTGAGCGCGTGGGCATGACCCTGGCTGCCGTAGCCGACCACGGCCACCTTCTTCGACTTGATCAGGTTAACGTCGGCGTCTCGATCATAATAAACGCGCATGGCGATCTCCCCTCGACGGGACGCGCGGGGGCGAGCCCCCGCCGCCCACTACTAAATTTCCCCTGGCCCCCGCGCGATGGCGGCGACTCCCGTGCGCGCCACGTCGACCAGACCCAAGGGTTCCATAAGGTTGATGAATGCATCCAGCTTGCCGGTATCGCCGACGATCTCGAAGACGAAGGACTCCGTGGAGCTGTCCAACACGCGGGCGCGGAAGATGTCGGCGATGCGAAGGCTTTCGACTCGCCCGTCTCCCGTTCCCCTGACCTTGACCAGGGCCAGCTCGCGTTCCACGTGGGGCCCGGAAAGCGTCAGGTCGTTGACGTTGTGCACCGGCACCAATCGCTCCAGCTGCGCCTTGATCTGCTCGATGATCATCGGCGTGCCGGAAGTGACAATGGTGATGCGCGAAAGGCTTTCGCGGGGGTCGACCTCGGCCACGGTCAGGCTTTCGATGTTGTAGCCACGCCCCGAAAAAAGCCCGATGACGCGGGCCAGGACGCCGGCTTCGTTATCGACGAGCACCGAAATCGTGTGCTGTCTTTCGGTCTCAGGTTGAAAAGTCACGTTCGTTTGCTCCCAGGTTCGATGCCCGGCGCGCGGGTCCAAGTGGGCGCCCGCGCCAAAGAGAATGGCGGATTACGATGCGTTTCCCGATGGGCCCAATGTCAGACCAGCACCATCCCTTCCTCGGATGAGGGTTGCTCGGTGTGGTCCTCGGGGCCCAGCAGCATCTCGTTGTGGGCCGCTCCCGAGGGGATCATGGGGAAACAGTTTTCGGCCTGATCGACCCGGATGTCGGCGATCACCGCGCCATCGGCGGCGATCATGTCGGCGATCACGCCGTCGACCTCGGACGGCTTGGTGGCGCGCAGGCCGACGGCGCCGAAGGCCTCCGCCAGCTTGACGAAATCGGGCATGGCCTCCATGCGGCTTTCCGAATAGCGGCTGCCGTGCATCAGTTCCTGCCACTGGCGCACCATTCCCATGTACTCGTTGTTGAGGATGAACACCTTCACCGGCAGGCGGTACTGGGCGATGGTGGACATCTCCTGGATGTTCATGAGGAGCGAGGCCTCGCCGGCGATGTCGATGACCAGGGCGTCGGGGTGGGCGACTTGCACGCCCATCGCCGCCGGCAGTCCGTAACCCATGGTGCCGAGCCCGCCCGACGTCATCCACCGGTTGGGTTTCTCGAAGCCGTAGTACTGGGCCGCCCACATCTGGTGCTGCCCGACTTCCGTGGTGATGTAGACGTCGTCGCGGCCCTTGGTCGCCTCGTGGAGCCTTTGGATGGCGTATTGCGGCTTGATGACCTTGTCGGAGTGCGCGTATAGCAGGCAGTCGCGCCCGCGCCAGCCGTCGATCTCCTTCCACCAGCCTTTCAGCGCCTTGCCGTCGGGCTTGGCCTGGGTGGACTTCCAGACCTTGATCATGTCCTCGAGCACGTGCGCCACGTCGCCGACGATGCCGATATCGATGGCGACGTTCTTGTTGATCGACGAGGGGTCGATATCGACGTGGATTTTCTTGGAGCCCGGCGAAAAATCAGCCAGCCGCCCGGTGATCCGGTCGTCGAAGCGGGCGCCGATGTTGATCATGACGTCGCAGCCGTGCATGGCCAAATTGGCCTCATAGGTGCCGTGCATGCCGAGCATGCCGAGGAATTGGCCGTCGGACGCGGGAAAGGCGCCGAGCCCCATGGCTGTCAGGGTGCACGGGTATCCGGTGAGCCGCACCAGCTCCGTGAGCAGCTGGGAGGCCGCCGGGCCCGAGTTGATGACGCCACCGCCGCAGTAGAATATCGGCCGCTTGGCGGTGGCCATGAGCTCCACCGCCTCCTTGATGAGGGCGAGGTCTCCCTTGACCCGGGGGTTGTAGCTCTTGTGCTTGACCTTGGAGGCGGGGACGTACGGACCCGTTGCCAGTGCCACGTCCTTGGGCAAGTCGATGACCACCGGGCCCGGCCTGCCGCTGCGCGCCACGTGGAAGGCCTCGTGGATGGTTCTGGCCAGTTCGCCGACGTCCTTGACCAGGTAGTTGTGCTTGGTGCACGGGCGCGTAATGCCGGTGGTGTCGGCTTCCTGGAAAGCGTCGTTGCCGATCAGGTGCGTCGGCACCTGGCCGGCGAAGCAGACCACGGGGATGCTATCCATGAGGGCGTCGGTCAGACCGGTCACCGCGTTGGTCGCGCCGGGACCCGAGGTGACCAGAACGACGCCCACACGGCCGTTCGAACGGGCGTATCCTTCCGCCGCGTGCACGGCGCCAGCCTCATGCCTGACCAGGATGTGGCGAATCTTGTTCTGCTGGAACAATGCGTCATAGAGGGGCAGCACGGCGCCTCCCGGATAGCCGAAGATCACATCCACGCCCTGGTTCTCCAGGGCCTTGATGAGTATCTGCGATCCGTTCATTTGGTCGTGGGCCATGGCGCCTAACCTTTTTCCATCCCAGGGTGGGCTAAATTGCCGCTTGAAAACCGCGCATCCCGCCTGTCTCGCGGCGTCGGGGCGGCTCGCGGGAGACGCAAACTAATCTTTCACGTCTGTCCGGTCAACAGAAACTGACGAATAAATGAAAAGATTTTTGGGGCAATACTTTTCGAATATTGCGCGTTCAGGGTCTTGGCGCCGCTTATCTGGTGGCGCAGCCAGGTCATCTGCCGCTTGGCGTAGTTGCGCGACGCCCGCCGCGCCGCCTCTTCCGCCTCCTCGAGGCTGATTTCGCCGGACAGGTGGCGGCGCAACGGCGCCACGCCGACCGCCTTCATCGCCGGCAACGCGGGGTTCAGGCCCAAGGACGTGAGAGCCTTCACCTCGGCGAGGGCGCCGTTTTCCATCATCGTCGTGAATCGCCGGTCGATGGCGGCGTACAGAATGTGGCGCGGCGGCGCCAGGACAAGGGTGCAAAAACGCGCCACCGGCCGGGATTCGTGTTCGTCCCGCCAGTCGGCCAGGGAGCGTCCCGTGGCGCGCACCACCTCGAAGGCGCGGATGAGGCGTTGCGAGTCCCCTTCCGGGATGGCCTCGGCAAGGACGGGATCCTCCTCGGCCAGCCTGGCGCGGAAGGCGGCGCCGCCGAGTTCGGCGTGCAGCGCCCGCGCCTCGGCGCGCACGGCGCCGGGGATGTCGGGAATATCGCTGAGCCCTTCCATCAGGGCCTTCAGGTAGAGCCCGGTGCCGCCGGCGACGAGGGGCAGCCTGGCGGCGGCGCGCGCCGCCTCGATCTCGGCCGTTGCCTCCTTCAACCAGCACCCCACCGAGTAGGAGTGGCGTGCCGGGACGGTCCCGAACAGCCGGTGCGGGACCCGCGCCTCGTCGGCGGCCGTGGGGCGCGCCGTCAGCACCCGCAGCTCCCGGTAGACCTGCATGCTGTCGGCGTTGATTATGGTGCCGTCGAACGCTTCGGCGACGTCGAGGGCGAGGGCCGACTTGCCGCTGGCCGTCGGCCCGGCGATGACGACGACGCCTGGGAGAGCGGAATTGATCATCCGGCCGGCGCGTCAATCCAGGGGGTAGGAAATCAGGCCGTCGGCCAGCTTGGGCTCGAACCACGTGGACTTCGGCGGCATTACGTCGCCGGCGTTGGCAACCGCCATGAGGTCCTCCATGCGCGTCGGGTAGAGCGAGAAGGCGACGGCGGCCGCACCGCCATCGACGCGCTGTTCCAGGGCCTCGAGTCCGCGCCCGCCACCGACGAAATCGATGCGGGAATCAGACTGGGAATCACCGGTTCCCAGGATAGGCTCCAGGATCCGCCGGGACAGAAGGGTGACGTCGAGCCGCGACACCGGGGACGAGCCGGAAGAAGGCTCCCGGCTCGGATTGATCCGGTACCAGCGTCCGTCGACATACATGCCCATCTCGCGTCGCCGCGCCGGGAGAACGGGCTCCGGGCTGGGGGCCACGTGGTAGATTTCGGCCAACCGCGCCAGAAACCCTTCGCTGTCGAGGCCGCCCAGATCGCGGACCACGCGGTTGTAGCCGAGGATCCGCAGTTCGGTGCTGGGAAACGCCACCACCAGGAAACCGTTGTAGGGTTCGTCGCCGCGGTGGTCCGGATTGGCGGCGCGCCGCCGGGCGGCGACTCGCGAGGCGGCGGCGCAGCGGTGATGGCCGTCGGCGATATAGAGGGCGTCCATTTTGGCGAAAGCCCGCGTCAGGCGCTCGATGCGGTCCGTCTCGGCGATGGACCACAGCGTGTGGCCGATGCCGTCCTCGGCGGTGACGGTGAAGTCTGGTGCTTCCTTGGCGATTTCCGCGTACTCGGCCTCGGCCTCCGCCGACGGGGGATGGGCGAGCATGACGGGGCCGGTATGCGCGTTGACCGCCTCCATCTGGCGCACCCGGTCGTCTTCCTTGTCGGGCCGGGTCAATTCGTGGCGGCGGACGCGCCCACTGTCGTAGGCGGCAATCGGCGCCGTGGCGACGATCCCGGTTTGCGCGTGCCCACCGTCGGTGAGGCGGTACAGGTAGAGGGAAGGCCCGGGGTCGCGGCGCAGCACCGAGCCTTCCATCATGCGCGCCATGTTCTCCGTCGCCTTGGCGTAGATCTCGGGGGCATAGCGGGTGGTCTCCGGCGGCAGGTCCACCTCGGGCATGGAGATGTGCAGGAAACTCCAGGGCCGACGCCGCGCCCGCTGGCGCGCCTCGTCCACCGTCAAGACGTCGTAAGGGACGGCGATCACGTCGGCGGCGCGCTCCGGCGCCGGGCGCAACCCGGCGAAGGGATGGATCAGCCCGTCGTCGGTGTCGTGCTTCTTCGATTCTCCGTTGGCGGACAATTCAGGTCCTTCCCGTCCGACTCGCGGAGCCCATCGCCGAACAGGGTCTGGCGCGGGACGGGATCACCCTTGCGCGATGCGCAGGGCCACGAAACGCAGGCCCCCCTGTCCCTCGAGCAGCATCAATACCGATTTGCGTCCCGATTCCCTGGTCTTTATCACCATTTCCAAGACCTCGCCCGGCGTCGTCACTTCCTGTTGGCCAACTTCGACGACCACGTCGCCGGGGCGGATGCCTTTTTCGGCGGCCGGTCCGTCTTCGTCGACGGCGACGACCACCACACCCTTGATATCCTCCTCGAGTTTGAAGCGCTCGCGCAGCCGCTTGGTGGCGGTCGACAGGGTGAGGCCCAGGCCTTTGACCTTGTGCTCGCCCTCGTCCTTGCCGCCACCGCGGCGCGACGCCACCTTGGGCTGGTCTTCTTCGAGCTCGCCGACCGTAACCTTGACCGTGACCTTCCTTGAGTCCCGCCACAGCAACACCGACACCGGCTTTTCGATATTGGTTTTGGCGACGATGCGCGGCAGCCTGCGCATGTGCGCCACCTTCTTGTTGTCGAACTCGATGATGACGTCACCCGCCTGGATTCCCGCCTTCTCGGCGGGGCCGTCCTTGATGACACTGGCGACCAGGGCGCCTTCCGCCTTTTCCAGTCCCAGGCTCTCGGCAATTTCCTCGGAGACCACCTGGATGTGGACCCCAAGCCAGCCTCGGCGCACGTGTCCGTGCTTGATCAACTGGTTGACTACCGGCTTGGCCACCGCGGCGGGAATTGCGAAGCCGATGCCGACGCTGCCCCCGGTGAGCGAGAAGATCGCCGTGTTGATGCCGATGACCTCGCCCTTCAGGTTGAACATCGGGCCACCAGAATTGCCGCGGTTGATGGAGGCGTCGGTCTGCAGGAAATCGTCGTAGGGTCCGGCGTTGATGTCGCGTCCGCGCGCCGAGATGATACCGGCCGTCACGGTGCCGCCGAGGCCGAAGGGATTGCCGATGGCGACCACCCAGTCCCCCACCCTGACGACATCGGAATCCCCGAATTCGACCGGCTTCATGCCGTTCGACGGCGTAACCTTCAGTATGGCGATATCCGTCTTCGGATCGCGCCCCACCACTTTCGCCTCGAGGCGGGTGTCGTCGTGCAGGATGACGGTGATCTCATCGGCGCCTTCGATCACATGGTTGTTCGTGAGTACGTGGCCGGCGTTGTCGAGGATGAAACCGGATCCCAGGGACGTCGCCTTGCGGCGGCGCTTTTCGGGGCGGTTGCGGTCGAAGAACTTCTTGAAGAAATCCTCGAAGGGCGATCCTGGCGGGAGTTGCGGCAGCTGGACCCCGCCACGGCCTTCGACGACCTGGGTGGTCGAAATATTGACGACGGACGGCAGCAGCTTCTGGGCCAGTTCGGCGAAGCCGTCCGGCGCCACTTTCGCCTCGGCCGCTGCCGCGACGGTGGCCAGCGCCAACGCCAAGAGGCCGCCCCACACCCAGGCCAAACGGCCGCTTGGCCGATCGAGCCGGTGGGCGCCCAACCGGCTATTCCCTGCAAAGGTCTCCATTGGTTCGTTCTGTCCCTATCAACATGTTTGCAACAACTATACGAATTAATTTGCGCGCTTGCGAATTTGTCATGGTGGAAGCCCCCTCACCCGCGCACCAGCCAGACGACGCTAACCCCCGCCACCGCCGCCACCAGGCCGACCGCGCGCAGGTGGCTGACGGGTTGCGCCAGCACGTGCAGCATCATCTTTTTCATGGCCTCGGGGAAAAGTGCGTACAACGATCCCTCAATGGCCACGGCGAGGGCGAGGGCGGTCAAGAGATCGGTCATGGGGGCTCTCCAGGCGCGGCGTCCGCCCGTTCATTCGTTACCGCGAACCCCGCAGGGGACACGCCGTCTTGGGCATTGACGCCGCGCCTTAGTTGCCTTTCCCGGGCTCGGTGCCGCCGGTGAGGTCGTTGAAGAAGCGCAGGAAATCGCTGTCCGGCGACAGCACCAAGGTGGTGTCATCGCCCTGCAACGCCTCGCGGTAGGCGGTCATGCGGCGATAGAACTTGAAGAACTCGGCATCCTGTCCGAACGCCTCGCCGAGGATGCGGTTGCGTTCGCCTTCGCCCAGGCCGCGCTGGATCTGGCCTTGCCGGTTGGCCTCGGCGAGGATGACGACACGCTGGCGGTCGGCGGTGGCGGTGATGGTCTGCTTGATCTCTTCGCCCTCGGCGCGCAGTTGGTTGGCGATGCGCTCGCGCTCCGAGCGCATACGCGCGTAGACGTTGTTGGCGATCTGCTCGGGCAGGTCGGTGCGTACGATGCGCACGTCGACCACCTCGATGCCGAAGACGGCGCCGGCCGTGTTCACGCGATCCTTGATGCTGCCCATGATGTCGTCGCGCTTGGGCGACAACAGGTCGGGCAGGGCGTGCCGGCCCACCACCTCGCGAACGCTGGAGTTCAGGGTGCGGCCCAAACGGTCGCGCAGGCTCGATTCGTTGTTGACCGATTGCAGGAAGCGCAGCGGATCGACGATGCGGTAGCGGGCGAAGGCATCGACGTTGATGCGCTTCTGGTCGGACAGGATCACTTCCTCGGGCTTGGGGTCGAGGTCCAGGATGCGCTTGTCGAAATGAATCACGTTCTGGACGAAGGGGATCTTGAAGTTGAGTCCGGGGTCGCGGATG
>JASLQF010000051.1 GCA_030744625.1 Rhodospirillales bacterium | reverse complement strand
CTTCGGGGTAAGGTGCACATTCATTGGAAATATCTCCAAAAATAGCCTCCCCCAGTTATTCAAATATATTAATTATTTTCAATTAGTTCAACAAAAAACGTGGGGTATGGATGTGGGGTATATTTGTGGGACGCGGCCCAGCGCTCAAGCAACATAAATATATGATTTTATTGAATAATAGTAACGCCAGAGATAGCTGGCGTCCCCAGGGGGACTCGAACCCCCGTTTTCGGCGTGAGAGGCCGATGTCCTAGGCCACTAGACGATGGGGACGCTGGCCGCCTCTCTGTCTTAGCCGATGGTGTTCGCGGCGATCAAGTGTTTTGCCCGGCGGTACCCTGTTCGACGTCCACCCCGGCGTGGCCGAGCGCCCGGGCGACGAGGGCGTCGACGTCGGCCTCCCGGGTGTTGAAGGCGGTGACCAGGCGCAACAGGGTCGGGTCATCCCCCGGCCAGCGGTAGAAGAGGAAGCCGTCGGCCTCGAGGCCGGCGATCACCGGCTCGGGCAGGGAGACGAATATCTCGTTGGCCTCTACGGCGTGGCGCGGGCGCGCCCCGGGCACGGCGGCCAGGCCGTCGCCGAGGCGCCGCGCCATGGCGTTGGCGTGGCGCGCGTTCCTGAGCCACAGATCGTCCTCCAGATAGGCCTCGAACTGCACGGCCAGGAAGCGCATCTTGGAGAACAGGTGGCCGCCGCGCTTGCGCCGGTAGGGGAAGGTCTGGGCCAGTTCACGGTCGAACAGTACCGCGGTCTCGGCGGCCAGCGCCCCGTTCTTGGAGGCCCCGAAGGAGAGTGCATCGACCCCGGCGCGCCAGGTCAGGTCGGCCGGCGCGCAGCCCAGCGCGGCGAGCGCGTTGGCGAGGCGCGCCCCGTCCATGTGCACCTTGAGGCCGCTCGCGTGCGCCACCTCGGCGATGGCGCGCACTTCGGCGATGGTATAGAGGGTGCCCGCCTCGCTGGCCTGGGTGATGCTTACGGCGGCGTTCTGCACGGAGTGCACGCCGTGGTCGGGCCTGGCCAGCGCGGCGGCCAGGTCGTCGGCGGCGATCTTGCCGCCGTGATCGGGCAGCGGCACCAGCTTGGCGCCGCCCGAGTAGAACTCCGGCGCCCCGCACTCGTCCTCGTTGACGTGGGATTCCGGATGGCAGAAGACGGCGCCGTAAGGCGGCGTCATCACCGAAAGGCACAGCGCGTTGGCCGCCGTGCCGGTGGCCAGCAGGAAGACGTCGGCTTCGCACTCGAAGAATGCCGCGATCCTTTGCTCGGCGCGGCGCGAATAGTCGTCGTTGCCGTAGGGCATGACGGCGCCATCGTTGGCGGCGGCGATGGCGGCGAGTATTTCGGGCGACGCCCCGGTGGTGTTGTCGGAACAGAAATTCACAGTTGTTGGTCTCCGCGCTGCTCTCCGGTTTGCACCTCGAGCTCGTGGAAGCGATCGCCGGAGGCGTCCACAACATGCGCCCTGACCTCGGTGGCGCGCCCGCCTTCGACGGCGGCGATCACCCAAACGAGGTCGGGCTCGAAGGCCATCTCAAGGTCGCGCGCCGAGGGCTCGGCCGGGTGGTCGGGATGGGAGTGATAGTGGCCGACGATGCCCTCGGGCGCACCCTCCAACGCCCGCATGACGTCGAGGCGCACCCTGGGGTCGACCTCGAAACGGTCGTTACCGGTGGCGGCGACGTTGGGGCTGGGCTCGATGGCGGTGACCTCGACGTCGCCATGTGGGTCGCGGCGGCCGATCAGGAGGCCGCAGCACTCCGTCGGGTAGGCCTCCTCGGCGGCGGCGCGGATGCGCAGCAACAAAGGGTGCGGCAGCCCGATCACGGCGATACCGCGACGGTGCCCAGCACCCGTCCGACGACGATGTCGATGACGACGATTCGCGCGCACGGCCCGGGCGGTCCGATGCGCACGTACAGGCGGTCTCCTTCGGGGCGGCTGTCGACGATGGAGCACTCCGAGGGCACGTCGAGATCGAGGCGCCCGAAGGGGCGGACGGAGGCTTGCGGCGCCGCCGCCTCGCCATCGCCGGCGAATGGTTTGAAGCCGGGATCGGCCGCCTTCTCGTAGAGGCCCCAGGCCATCAGGGCCATGCCGGCCACGATGAGGAGGGCCATGGCGATGACGAGGGCCTTGAGTGCCGCCATGATTCCGGTCCAGTCTTCCCCGCATGAGCGAAATGCCCAGCGCTTCCACATATACCGTTCCGGTGCCCGAGGACAAGGCCGGGGCGCGGCTCGACAGGCTGCTGGCCGACGCCCTGCCGGCGCTGTCCCGCACCCGGCTGAAGGGTCTCATCGCGGCCGGGCACGTCAGGCGGCGGGGCCGGGACAGGGGTGGCGGAAAATTGCCGTCGCTGGCTGCCGATACCCGCGTGCGGGCCGGGGAAGTCTTTGCCGTCGCCGTGCCCGAGGCCGCGCCGGCGGCGCCCGCCGCCCAGGCCATGGAGCTTTCCGTGGTCTACGAGGACGACGACCTCATCGTCGTCGACAAGCCGGCCGGCCTCGTCGTGCATCCGGCGCCGGGCAATCCCGACCGCACCCTGGTCAATGCGCTCATCGCCCATTGCGGCGACAGCCTGTCAGGAATCGGGGGAATCGCCCGCCCCGGTATAGTGCATCGCCTCGACAAGGACACCAGCGGCCTCATGGTGGTGGCCAAGAACGACGCCGCGCACCGCTCTTTGTCCCGGCAACTGGCTGAACGGACCATCGATCGGGTGTATGACGCGGTGGTATGGGGGGCGCCCAGCCCGCGGCGTGGCGAGATCGCCGGCAACATCGGGCGCAGCCCGGCCAACCGCAAGAAAATGGCGGTGGTGCCCAAGGGAGGGAAGGCGGCGCTCACCCGCTACGCGGTGACGCGCACCTTCGGTTCGCTGGCCAGCCTGGTCGAGTGCCGCCTGGCCAGCGGACGCACCCACCAGATACGGGTCCACATGGCGGCCATCGGCCATCCGGTGATCGGCGACCCCCTCTACGGAGGTGCGCGGCGGCGCCGCGCCGGCCTCTTGCCGGGCCCCCGAAACGCCGTGATTCCGACCCTGAATCGCCAAGCCTTGAACGCCCGTCTAATCGGGTTCGTCCATCCGTCTAGGAAATCGAGAATTTCATTCTGTGTTGATTTACCACATGATATCATATGCTTAATAAGAGAATTAGAAGCAGTTCATCATAATTTAGTACGTCGGTAGTAGACTTAGGCATTATTGACCCAAAAATTTCCAGCTGCCTATAGTGGTCCGACATTGAGGATTTGGCGATCCCGAGTTGGAGCACAAGAATAAGATGTCCGCAATTCCAATGACCATCGAATTGACCCCGGAAGGGAACCTGTCGCGGTACCTTCGCGAGATCCGCGCGTATCCAATGCTCGAGGCGGACGAGGAAATCCGGCTGGCCGAAAACTGGCGCCAGCGAGAGGATTACAATTCCGCCCACAAGCTGGTGACCAGCCATCTGCGGCTGGTGGCGAAGATCGCCATGGGTTACCGGGGATACGGTCTGCCGCTTGGCGAGCTGATCTCGGAAGGCAACGTCGGCATGATGCAGGCCATCAAGCGCTTCGATCCGACCCGCGGGTTCCGTTTGTCGACCTACGCCATGTGGTGGATACGCGCCGCCATCCAGGAATACATCCTGCATTCCTGGTCGCTCGTGAAGATCGGGACGACGGCCGCGCAAAAGAAGCTGTTTTTCAATCTGCGCAAACTCAAGGGTCAGATGCGGGCGCTCGATGAAGGGGACCTTTCGCCGGAGATGGTCAATCGAATCGCCGAACAGCTGAAGGTCTCGGAGGAGGAGGTCGTCAACATGAACCGCCGCCTGTCGACGCCCGATCACTCCCTGAACGCCCGGGTTCGCGACGAGACGGAAGACGAATGGCAGGACTGGCTGGTCGACGAGGAAGATGATCAGGAGAAGCGCCTCGGCGACGGAGAGGAATTGAACAATCGACGCCAAATGCTGGTCCGCGCCATGAAGGGGCTGTCCGAGCGCGAGCGCCTTATCCTGGGGGAACGCCGGCTCAAGGACGCCCCGAGCACCTTGCAGAATCTGAGCGAACGATACGGGATATCGCGCGAACGGGTGCGCCAGATCGAGGTGCGCGCTTTCGAGAAGGTTCAGCGCTCGGTGAAGAACGCCGTCATCGCGCAACAGGCCGCTTACTGACGCCCCTCTCTCCCCGAAGCCGGCGGTACGGCCCCACCGGCGCCGCGACACGACATTTACCGGGCTCCTTGCGAGCCCGGTTTTTTCGTTTGGCCGGAAAAACGGGAGTTCTAGGCCGGAGCCTGGGCCTGTTCCGTGGGTTGGCTCGCCACGACGCCCAGTTCCTCCTCGGGATGGGCGACGTCTTCGCCCCATTCCTCGATCAATCCCCTCTGAAGTTCCCGGCACTGGGCGGCGCGTTGCTGCGCCATGGCCTGGCTCACGAGAACGACGACCGGGGGCAAGGCGAGGAAAATCAACCAGCCGAACCCCGCGGCGCTGTACATGAGCATGATGGCGAAGACGTCGGTGAAGATATCGGCGGCGGAAGAGATGTCGGCGGGACCTGCCCACAGGTCCAGCAAATACGGGAAAACGCCACAGAAATTCATGCCCCCCACGCAAAACGTCGAATATCGCTGGGGCGACCGGTCGATGATGGCGGCGACCAGGGATGGCATCATGCCGAAGAATACGAGCATCACCGAGGGCAGGGAGATGATCACCACGCCGACGAACGTGATTCCCAGCCATAAGGGAGCCAGGGACATCCTCCTGCCGGGAACCGGCACTTGATTATCGGCGTCGTCCGCCATTTCTTCGATTCTCTCCTGTTACCAGCTGTAGTTTAGAAAGAGGATGGTAACGATGATCATGGCGAAGACCAGGGAAGACATGGACGCCGTCTGCTGGCCCGCCAGCGTCGCCGATTCGATCCGCGAGTCCTCGTTGTTTTCGATATCGTCGATCTCTTCCCCGAGGTCAGAATGCTCGGCTATGGCGTCGGCATAACCGTCCTCGTCGTTTTTCCGTTTTTGGGCATTTTCGATGAGGTCGAACAAATCCGGCAGGCTGCCGTCGCGAACCATCCGGGGGGCCTCTCGTTCGAGTTCGCGGCGGGTGGTGCGGCTGTGATAGCTGCTGATGGCCGGACCCAGATGACGCCCTACCCAGGCTGACAGCCCTTGCAGAGGGGCCTCTTCCAAACGCCACTGGAGAAGGGCGAGAAGTGACAACATTCCGATGGCCGACCTTTCCTTGTCGCGTTCGGCCAGCGCCGTGAGATGCGGCCCGATGTCCTGGTTGAAGCGGGCCGCGATGAAGGCGGCGATTTGCCGGTCCATGGGCCTGGATTTCGTATCCTGGTTTTTAGAAGCCCTGTTGAGCGCCGGCAGCAAGTCCCCGACGGTGGCCACGTATTCGTCGACGAGAAGCGAGCTCTGGCACGGCAGGCTCGGGTTGAACTCATACAGGCAGCGCTCGATGCCGTATCCAATGTCGCTGCGTTGCAGGAAGCCGCGTATCCGCCCGATATTCTTCTCGACACCGGGATGGGAGGGCACGAATTCGTCTTGCGCTGCGAACCACAGGCTCGGGATGTCCCTCAATACCGCTTCCACCGCTATCCGTGGATCGCCCTGGCGCAGGAGCTCGGCCGCCAGCGCCGGACCATACGCTTCCGGCATGAACGAAAAGCCCCTGTAGCGGATAGGTGCCGCCTTATCCAGAAAGATGCATATTTTGCTTACCAGGAAGTCGTCGGCCCCCTCTTTGGCGGGCCCTTGACCCTTCGCCACCTCGACCGAGGTGGTAACCGCGTCGGCCAACTCGGTTTCCTGGAAGTCGCGCCGTAGCCACAATTCGAGCCGCCCATCCGTGATCACCTTGGTCGCCTCGTCCGGGTTTCGGCTGAACGCCCGCGCCAAGGTCCGCACATTCGCGTACTCCCTGGCGTCGAACGTGACGCTGGCTTTCACATTGCGCTGAGGTTTCTTTTGGGAGGTGGGGACCTGTCTGCTCGTTACCCACTTATTCAACTCTTCCAGGCCCCAGCGCTCGCTCGGGTCGTCGTTCAGCATGCCGCGCAGGAGATCGTCGACGCTTGGCGGAATACGCTCCTTGCCGCACAAAACCGCATAACTTCCGTTTATTATCTTGGCGTCGATCAGCTGGTCATCGGTCAAATCGCCAATCGGGTTGTGCCCGGCCATCATGCACGCAATGGTGACGCCGAGCGCGTAGATGTCCTCGGCGAGGCCGCCCTCGCCGCGCCCGCCCGGCGACGCCATGCTGCGTTCGATGGTCTCGAACACGGTCGGCTGGTCGAAGCCTGGCGGCGTGGTCAAGCAATCGCCCAACACCAGGTTCTTCTTCTCGGCGTCCCTATAAAGCAGGTTGTTGGGCCGAATGGCCCGGTGGGCGATGGAGCGGGAGTCGAACCGCTCGAGGGCATTGAGCAAGGGCTTGAGGACCTGCTCCAACAGGACCGTCTCGCTCATTTTGGCGTCGATGGAGGTATAGGATTCGGCGAACTTGCCGCCCAGGGGGCGCTCGTAGATCACCGCCATGCAGTGTCTTTTGAGGGGGGGCCAGTGAATGGCTGACCATTCGACGAGGGGCAATATGCCCTCGGCGGACGAACCGCGGAGGATGGCCATGGTATTGGTCCGGAGGGGCAGGCCAGGAGTGCAGATGAGGGCGAACAGCTTGCGCGTCGAGTCGCTCAGGTCTTCCACCTCGTAGGCCTTGGCGGACGGAGTGTCGAGGCCGATCAAGGGAGTATCGGTATCGAACCGAAAGCGATCATCGAGAATAACGGGGCCGCTGCGAGCCTGCTGGCCCGAGCCCGAGCCTTGGGCGCCGGATCGCGGCTCCTGGGGCGCCAATGCCATTGTCGCCGGTTCCCTTTGTTCGGGGTTAGCGCTCCACCGTCGTCGTCCGAAGATTAGTCACCAATGCATTTCAAAACAATTAAAGACTTCACTACATGCCCGTGCTTGCCGACGGCCGACCGCCGCTCACGTGCCGGCGGCACCGGAAACGGCGGTCGAGGGACGCCGAGCTCCACTCACCCCGCATCTTGGCCGGCCAGCCACGGCAGGTCGTCCCACATGTATACGAGGGCGGGAAGATCCTCTCCGGCGAACCGAGGACGCGTGCGCGCCGCCAAGCGGGCGCCCAGGGCCTCGTAGAAAAAGCGGGCCGGATTGCCCTCCAGGACCTCGACGCTCATCGACGAAAGACCGGATTCGAGCAGGCGTTCGGCAACGGTGGCGCACAGGCGGCGGCCCACACCCCGCTCCTGGTGGCCGGGCATGAGATAGAGCTCGTAGAGCTCGCCGCCCGCAGACGACAAGCCGAGGCGGCAACGTCCCCAGGTGGCGTACCCGGCAATTTGGTCCGCGGTGTCCGGCGGTGCGGCGACGAGGATATTCCTGGAGCGCCCCTTGAGACGTCGGCGCCAAATGGCGGCGCCGCGCCCGACATCAAGGCGCCTGATCAGATAGTCTTCCGGAAGCAGTGTCGGATAAGTGTCACGCCAAGCCTCGACCTCGACACGGGCAACACCCGCCGCGTCGGACACGCGGCCTTCCCTGACCAGCGCTTCCACCGAGCTATCTCCACCATGTCACGCCGGCTTTCATGTTAGACCAAGTTTGGGGGAACGATAAGGGGTGACGATGGCCCCGGGGCGACCGAACCGCCCGAACCAATTTGAAACGATCGCACTCTAATCGACGAACGGGTCGTGGACGAGGATGGTGTCGTCGCGCTCGGGGCTCGTCGACAACAGGGCCACCGGGGCCTCGATGAGCTCTTCGATGAAACGGATGTACTTGACCGCGGTCGCCGGAAGCTCGGCCCAGGAGCGGGCGCCGCGGGTGCTCTCCGACCACCCTTCCACCGTCCGATAGACCGGCTCGACCCTGGCTTGGCGCGCGCTCGAGGCGGGCAGGTGGTCGATGGTCTCGCCATCGATGCTGTAGCCGGCGCACACCTTGAGCTCGGACATGCCGTCCAAGACGTCGAGCTTGGTCAAGGCGATGCCATGAATGCCGTTGACCTTGATGGCTTGGCGCACAAGCACCGCGTCGAACCATCCGCAGCGGCGCGGCCGTCCGGTGACGGTGCCGAACTCGAGGCCGCGCTCTCCAAGCCGTTTGCCGACCTCGTCGGTGAGCTCCGAGGGGAACGGTCCGCCGCCGACGCGCGTCGTGTAGGCCTTGGTGATGCCGAGCACGTAGTCGATCGCTCCCGGTCCCTGGCCGCTGCCGATGGCGGCCTGGCCGGCCACCGTGTTTGACGAGGTGACATAGGGGTAGGTGCCGTGGTCGATGTCCAGCATGGTCCCCTGGGCGCCCTCGAACAGGATACGCTTGCCGGCGCGCCGCGCCTCGTCGAGCTGCTTCCAGACGGTCCCCGCGTAGGGGAGAATGCGCGGCGCGATCTCCTGCAACCGGGCGATCAGGCGCGGGCCCTCGACCTCCGCCATGCCGAGGCCGCGCAGGAGGGCGTTGTGGTGCATGAGCAACCTGTCGACGGCCTGGGAAAGCACCTCCGGCTCGGCCAGGTCGCCGAGCCGGATGGCGCGCCGCGCCACCTTGTCCTCGTAGGCCGGACCGATGCCGCGGCCCGTGGTTCCGATCTTGTCGCTGCCGCTCAGGGCTTTTTCGCGGGCGTTGTCGAGATCGCGGTGGAGCGGCAGGATCAGCGGCGCGTTTTCCGCGATGCGTAGGTTCCCGGGGCCGACTTCGATGCCCTGGGCGCGCACCGTCTCGATTTCTTCGAGCAGCGCCCAAGGGTCGACGACGACGCCGTTTCCGATGATCGACAGCTTGCCCTCGCGCACGACACCCGACGGCAGCAGGCTGAGCTTGTACGTGGTGCCGTTGATGACCAAGGTGTGGCCGGCGTTATGGCCGCCTTGGAAGCGCACCACCACGTCGGCCCGGTGCGACAGCCAGTCGACGATCTTGCCCTTGCCTTCGTCGCCCCATTGCGAGCCCACGACCACTACGTTTGCCATTACCGATCAATCCGCCTTGTCCGGGGCCGCTTCCCGGATCGTTCCGTCCACGAACGCATGACCGCAGCGCATGCGCGCCGCCTCGGCGACGGCATCTGCGGCATCTGTGGCATCTGTGGCATCTGTGGCACTTGTTGCACCTGTTGCATGGCCCAGGCCGGCGACGGTGACCCAGCCCTCGCCGTGCAACCTGCTTCCCTCTTTTGCCGGGGTGCCGGCGGGCAGGTAAATGCGCCGGGCCGGTGGCGGCGTCGGGAGCGAACGCGACACCGAATCCATGAACAGGCTCAATCCCGTCGCCGGTTCCTGTGCGGCGCCGCCGTTGCCTGCCGCGTAGCGTCCGCCGCATCCGAGCTCCCCCCTCACGTCGAGGGCGAAGAACGTGAAGGTGACGCCGGTATGGTATTCGAAGCCACGATTTTCCACCGGGTCGATGGTCAGCTTCAATTGGGGCGCGCCGGCGCGCACCAAGTCCGTCACCTGGGCCAGGATGTCGCGCTCGCCGGCGGCCTCCGCCGGCAAGTCGAGCCGCTCGAGGCGCTGCAGCGCCTTCTCCGCCGGTCCGGCCGCATCCAGCATGGCGACCAGCATGGCGGCCGCGTCCTTGCCGAGCTGCCGGCCCATGGCGCCAACGGCCGCCGCGTCCTTGCGGTCGAGCGCGTCGCGCAGCCGGGCCGAGGCCGAGTCGTCGAGGCCGAGTTGCGCGGAAACCGCGGGAACCAACGTCGGCAGGCCGAGGTCGACCGAGAGGTTTTCGACGCCGATGTCGGCCAACGCCTCGATTCCCATGAGGATGACTTCGGCGTCGGCATCGGGCGACGACGAACCGACGAGCTCGACACCGACTTGGCCGAACTGCCGCTCAGGCCTCAGTTGGGTGCCCTTGACCCGCAAAACCTGGCCGGCGTAGCTCAACCTCAGCGGACGCGGGGCATTGCGAAGCCGGGTCGCGGCGATTCGTGCCACCTGCAGGGTCAGGTCCGGCCGCAGGGCCATCATGCGTTGGGAAATCGGGTCCATAAGGCGAAAGGTGCTTGCCGACATGGCCGCTCCGTTTCCGGACAACAGGCTTTCCTCGAATTCGATGAGGGGAGGCTTGACCCGCTCGTAGCCGTGCTGCGCGAACGACGCCAACAACCGTTCGACCGTCCGCACCTCGAATTCGGCGTCGGGAGGCAGCCGGTCGCTCAGACCGGTCGGCAACAGGGCCACGTCGGAATCATCGCTCATTATCTCGGGCCGCTCGTGAAAATGACGAGGCCGAACGTCGAGCGGGGCCACGGCAGACCGCCACGACCCCGCTCCAGTTCCGTCACGGTTAGTACCCGGATTCTCGGCAAACGGCAATCGGAAATGAGCGCCGCTTCCCGTCGGGGGATTTCCGAATATGCCTTCAGCGTGCCGAGAAGGGCTGGTTCTTGACCGTGCTTCCCAGGTTGTCGACCAACGCCGGCACCATCGCCTGGCTGAGGGCGCCGGTTCCAGCGCCACGGATTTCCGCCGTGGCCCAGGCCTGCCATACGCGTTCGCCGTTGGAGCGGTTGTCGATGACGGCGTCGAGCCGGTACTGGCTCGGCGTCACGATCGACGTGCCGCCGCCCTGCCCCTTGTTAAGCAGGCCGCCCCGGCTGCTGTTGTAAATGTTGAGGTTGATTTGCGGCGGATCCTGTCCGGTACGGTGCCGGTTGTTCTTGAGTTCGATCACCGTGCGCACCCCGCCATCCGACCATGCCCCGACCACGTCCCGGGTCTCGAAACTGAGCACCAGGTTAGCGTCATCGGAGACCGCATAGCCTTTGGCCTTGAGCTGCCGCTCGAAGTGCTTCTGCACGGCCAGGTTCTGGTCGGAGTTGTCGAGGGGGCGTACGGCAATCGGTGTCCCCGGCGCGATCTTCCCGTAGGCCACGGTATTGAGCAAACCCTGCTGGGCGGCGGCGGGAAACAGCCCACCTGCACCAAGGAAGCCCATGGCGATCAGGAGTACGCCGACTATCCGCATCATCACCGCCTCGCGGTTACAGCACGCACATGTGGAAATCCGGTGTAGCGGCGCCGGCACCCTTGTGAAAAGGATGGTTATTCCAGGCCCGAATGTCAACAAAGGGGCGCCCGCCGTGCCCAAGCCGATTGACAGGGACGGGGGTGAGCCGCTACCCACCATCCTCGGTCGAAGCCGAGCCAAGCCGGTAGCTCGTCCGTCGCGTGTCCACCTCAAATCCGCGTGAAGCCATGAAAACGAAAGGCGCGATTGCCGCCGGCCATCCCGAAACCGCCCGTGCCGCCGGCGCCATCCTGGAGGAAGGAGGCAACGCCTTCGACGCGGCGCTCGCCGCCATGTGCGTGGCGTGCGTTGCCGAACCGGTCCTCGCTTCCCTCGGCGGCGGCGGCTTTCTCCTGGCCCGCCGCGGCGCTGGCGAAATCGATGTTTTCGACTTTTTCACCCACACCCCGAAGCGCCAACGCGCCGAGGCGGAGGTCGAGTTCTTTCCCGTCCTCGCCGATTTCGGAACCGCCACCCAGGAGTTTCATATCGGCATGGGATCGATGGCGACGCCAGGCGCCGTCAAGGGGCTCTTCGAGGCGCACCGGGCACTCGCCTCCATGCCCATGTCCCGCATCGTCGAACCGGCTGTGTCCCTGGCCCGCCGCGGCGTCCCCATCAACCGCCTTCAGGCCTACATCCTCGGGGTCGTGGGAAGGATTTACGTGAGCAACGCGGAGTGCCGCGCCCTGTTCGGTGGCGCCGACGAGAACGACAGGCCGACGGGCGAGGGTGGAGAGTTGCGCATGCCCGCTTTCGCCGACACCCTCGAGGCGCTGGCACGGGAGGGCGAGGACCTCTTCTACCGGGGCGAGGTGGCGCGGCGCATCGCCGAGGACTGCCGGACCGGCGGCGGCCTCCTGAGCATGGACGACCTGGCATGCTATGGCGTGGAGCGTCGCCGCCCGCTGACGATCGCGGCGCTGGGCGCGCGCCTTTTCACCAATCCACCGCCATCCTCGGGCGGCATACTCATCGCCTTCGCCCTGGAACTGCTCAGGGGAGAGAATCCGCGTGCCTTGGGATTCGGATCGGCGGCCTACGTGGAGAGGCTGGCCGACGTCATGGCGATGACCAACAAGGCGCGCCTGGAAAGCCGCCTCCACGAACATGACGCGGCGAACGCCGCCGAAACCCTGCTGGACCCCGACCTGCTCGCCGTCTACCGCAGGGAAGTGCGGGGCCATCCGGCGGCGTCCCGGGGCACCACCCATATCAGCATCATCGACGCCGGGGGCAACGCGGCAAGCCTGTCGCTCTCCAACGGCGAGGGCTCGGCCTACATCGTCCCCGGCACCGGCATCATGCTCAACAACATGCTCGGCGAGGAAGACATCAATGTCGGCGGATTTCACCAGTGGCCTGAAGACGCGCGCATGAGCTCGATGATGGCGCCGAGCCTGATCGTCGGCGATGCCGGCGACATGGTGGCCATGGGTTCGGGCGGATCCAACCGCATCCGCACGGCGCTCCTCCAGGTCATGCTCAACCTGCGCGCCTTCGACATGCCGCTGGCCCAAGCGGTTGGAAGCCCGCGCCTTCATTTCGAGGAAGGGCTGCTCAGCATCGAGGACGATTTCGGCGAGGCGGAAAGCGCCGCCCTGGCGCAAGCCTTCCCGGACGCCGAACTATGGGCCGAGCGCAACATGTTCTTCGGTGGCGTCCATGCGGTTCGCTTCGAACCGGCGACGAAACACTTCGATGGGGCCGGCGACCCGCGCCGCGGCGGCGTCACGGTGATCGCCTAGTGTTCTGGATCATACAAATGATATCCACTGGATCGGCAAACCACGTAAGAATAGGGGCTTGAAACACTCTCGGGAGGGGCCGGTGGCGGGGCAGACGATTCTGAGGCGCGACGAAGGCGCCGTGGCGGTGCTCACCATCAACCGCCCGCAAACCATGAACGCGCTCAACACGGCCACCTTGCGCCTTCTCGGCGAATGCATCGAAGGGCTGGGCGGCGAGGACGGCGTCCGCGTCATCGTCGTCACCGGCGCCGGCGGCAAGGCGTTCTCGGCGGGTGGCGATATGAACGAGATGCGCGGCCCCGGCGCCGCCGGCGGCGCCGAAAGCCTGGAGGCCTGGCGGCAAACCCTCGAACGCATAGAGGGCTCGGTGAAGCCGGTCATCGCGGCGATCAACGGCTATGCCTACGGCGGCGGCACGGAACTGGCCATGGCCTGCCATATCCGCGTCGCCGGCGACAGCGCCAAGCTCGGCCAGACCGAAATGGTTCACGACCACATTCCAGGCTCCGGGGGCACCCAACGCCTGCCGCGCCTGATCCCCCTCGGGCTCGCATACGAGTACCTGCTCACCGGCGACCCCATCGAGGCCCCGGAGGCCCTGCGCATGGGCCTCCTCAACCATGTGTGGCCGGACGCCGAGCTGATGCCGAGAACGCTGGAGCTGGCGGCGCGCATCGCCGAGCGCTCCCCCGAGGCCGTGCGCTACCTCATGGAGGCGGTGCGGGGCGGCCGCGACGCGCCCCTCGAGGCCGGGCTCGGGCTGGAGATCGAACTCGCCATCCGCTCCCTGCGCTCGGCCGACGCGCAAGCCGGCCTGGACGATTTTTTCAAGAAGAAGAAGAAGGCCCGAACCTAGGGTCTCGTCGTCCTGGATCGAAACGATCGCACTGTTGCCGCCGCCCGCCGCGAGGGGACGAACGTCGGCGGGACACGAGGACGGGCTTATCGTTGCGTTAAGAGTGAAAGGAGCCGGATCATGAAGATCGACGGAGGTTGCCACTGCGGCTACATCACCTACGAAGCGGAGATCGACCCTGAAAGGGTCATGATCTGCCATTGCACCGACTGCCAGACCATATCGGGTTCGGCGTTTCGCACCTTCGCGCCGACCCGCGAAGACACCTTCAAGCTGCTCACCGGCGAGCTGAAAATCTACGTCAAGACGGCGGATAGCGGAACCAAACGCCCGCAGTCTTTCTGCCCCGAATGCGGCAGCCCGATTTATTCGTCCACCCTCGGCGAAGGGCCGAAGGTCCATAACATGCGCGTCGGCACGATACGCCAGCGCGCCGCACTTGTCCCGAGGCTACAAATCTGGACACGCTCGGAACAGCCCTGGCTCGACGGCTTGGCCTCCATCGGAAAAGTGGAAGAGCAGACGTTTTAGGCTTTGGTCAGGCGACCACGATCCAGGTCACCATTCCGGCCGCCTGATGCTCCAGCATGTGGCAGTGAAACAGCCACTTTCCGGGGTTGTCGGCGATGAAGGCGATGCGCACCTTTTCCTGGCGCGCCACCAGCACGGTGTCGCGCCAGGGCGCGTCCGTGACCGCCTTGCCGTCGCGCTCGACGACCCGGAAGTGATGTCCGTGCAAATGCATGGCATGGGGCCAGGCGGTCCGGTTGATCATGTCGATGACGGCGGTCCGGCCCCTGGATACGGTGGCCAGCGGTTGGTCGGGCATTCCGACGATGCCGTTGAAGGACCACACCTTGCCCTCGGCGACGAGCGATCGGATGTCGAGCATCTTGCCCTTGTAGCTGGCCTCGCCGAGCCCGCCCATGGCGCCGCCTTCCATGAGCATGGGGATAGCCTGGGCGTCTTCCAGCGGCAAATCGCGGGCCAGCGGATTGGCCGGCAAGCTGACCGACTCGGTCAAGGGGCGCGAGCGCAGCGGCGGTGCGTCCTCAACCTTGAAGGCGGCCGACTCTATGCGTTCGCGCGTCGAAACCTCGTAGACGGGAATACGGCCGCCGGGCGCTTCCAGGACATCGACGATGAGGTCGGTGCGCTGGCCCGGCGCCAACTCGAGGCCACGCCGATCGGGTTCTCGCGGCGCAACAGGCTGGCCATCGACGGCGACGATCGAGGGGCGCAGCTTTTGCCGGTCGAAGTCGAACGCCATGACCCGCGCGTTGGCGACGTTGACGCAGCGCAGCCTGATCCGCTCCCCGGCGCGGACGGGAATTTGCGGTTCGGTGAGGCCGTTGACGGTCAACCAGTTGCCGAGCCGGCCCTGGTGCGAGGCGTCCCTCATGCTGCCGAAGCTTCTCTCGTCGATGAGCCCGGTGACTTCGAGCCGCCAGTCGTCGGCGATCCACGCCACATCGCGGTCGACGGCCGGCGGCTCGTCCTCCTCGACGATCAGCAGGCCGTACAATCCCCGGGCCAACTGTTCCCAGGAGCGAAAGTGCGGGTGATACCAGAAGGTGCCGGCGTCGGGCGCCGAGAACGAATAATCGAATGTCCCGCCCGGTGGCACCGCGTCCTGGGTCAATCCCGCCACACCATCCATGGCATTGTCTATTCGGATGCCGTGCCAGTGAACGGAAGTGGGCTGCGACAGCCTGTTTTCCAGCCGCACCGTGAAAGCCTCGCCACGGCGAACGCGCAGCTCCGGCCCCGGAACGCTTCCCCCGTAGGCCCAAACCGGGGTCACCCGCGCCGGCTTTTCGAGCAGCACCAAGCTTGCCCGTTCGGCGGCGAGAACAAAGCGTCGTTTTTCGTCCGCCACAGGCCCCGGAGACCACGTTGGAGCCAGCATGGCAGCGCTCGCGGTCGCGGCGCCGGTAGCCAGAAATTGCCGCCTGGAGATCATGCCCGCTCACATAACGCGGCACCCGGGGCCACGGCAAGGGGTTTCAGGCGAAGGCGAAGCGGAAGGCGGCGCCGGCCGGCTTGATCAGGCCGACGCTCGGGGTCGGGAAGTGGGCCGGCATGATCAGGGTATCGGTATCGGCATGGCGCTCCAGGAAGGCGCGGCGGGTGCGCGCCGAGAGCGCCGGGTCGACGCAGAAGCAACTGCTGAGATCGGGCTCGGCGCACTGCAAGGCGGTGTGCATCAAGTCTCCGCTCATTACCGCCCGGCGCCTGCCGCCCTCGATGTGAAGGGCGACCTGGCCCGGCGTGTGGCCGGGCGTCGGCTCCAGCCACACCCCGTCGTCGATCTGGTAGTCGGTGTCCACGAACTCGGCCTGACCAGCCTCGATGACGGGCAGGATGCTATCCTCGTAATAGGGGTCGTCGGTGAACGCCGGGCTCTGGTACTGGCGCTCCCAGAACTCCCACTCGACGCGGCCGAACAGGTACCTGGCGTTGGGAAAGGTCGGCACCCAGCGTCCGTCGAGCAGCCGCGTGTTCCACCCCACGTGGTCGACGTGCAGGTGCGTGCACAGCACGAAGTCGACGTCCTCCGGGACGATACCGGCGGCCGCCAGGTTGTCCAGGTAGGGGTGGCTGTTCATGTGGTAGCGCACTTTGCCGGGCCGCGACTTGTCGTTGCCACCGCAGGTATCGACGACGATGACGTGATGGGCCGTGCGGATGACGAAGGAATGAAAGGAAATGACCAGAAGGCCGCTCGCGGGGTCCAGGAGGCCGGGCTCGAGCCAGTGGCGATGCGCCTCGATGACCTCCGAGGCGGCGCCCGGGTAGAGGACGTCGGGGGGCAGGGCCGGCCCTTCCACCTCGACGACGCGATCCACCGCGATATCGCCCAACATCCAGGTGCCCATGGTGACTGCCTCCCCTACCTGCCGCGGGCGTCGATGGGCCAGATGTCGACCACCGTATCGCCACGGACGCAATGGTAGAAATCGTGGAGGTTCACGGTAGGGTCGCAATGGGGAACGATGCATTCGAGCACGTCGCCCGGGGCCAGGCCCTGGCCGCCGTCGGCGAAGACGACGCAGCCGAACTCGTCGCCGGTGAACTCGTAGGTTGCGCCGGCGGGCGCCCCGGCGGCGAGACGCGCCATGGTGTCGAGGTTGTTCTCCATCAGGTCGAGGTCGAGCACCAGGGCCAGCGTGTTCAGCCGCCAGCGCGATCCCGGAGCGCCGATCAACGCCTCGTTGGCGCCCCGGCCCGGGACGCCGCTCATGCCACGTCGGCCCGTTTGCGCCGCCGGCCGGCGGCGTCCGCGTCCCGCCCCGGCATCGGGGTCCCGGCGCGCCTCTCGGCGGTTGCCCGCGGGGTTTCAAGCGCCTTGACGTACAATCCGTCCTCCGGCGTGGGCAGCAATCGATTTTCTTAACATGCATATGATAACCAGCCATTGGACAAATAAGAAAGCCATCGGATCGCGGGCCTTGGCGTGGGGCTTGGGCGCCACGCATGCCCGACGGCGAGACGCGCCATGGCACCGAGGTTCTTCTCCATCAGGTCGGGGTCGACAACAAGCCCTTCCGATTTTTTTCATTTGTTCGCTATAATGGACTGCGGTTCCTTGTGCGGGCCATGGAGAAGCTGCGCGCCAAGGACGAACTGGCGATCCTGCTTGTCGAGCAGAATACGCGGGTGGCGCTCGATTTCTCCGAAAGAACGGTGGTGCTCGACAGGGGCCGCGTCGTCTACGACGGCGACAGTCGGACCCTGAAGGACGACAAGAAACTTCTCGATTCCCTGATCGGGGTCACTGGATGACGGCGCCTTCAGGCCGTCGCCACATCGTGCCGGGGGCGGTGTTCGAGACCGTGTCGATGGTCACGCCGACCGTGCCGGTACCGCCCGGGTTGATCCACGGATCGAACGCGGTCGGTTCAGAAGGCCGCCACGGCGCCGTCGCAACGCGGATCGGTGGCTCCCTCCATGACCCCGCTGGCGTGCAGGACGGCGGCCCCGGCGTGGCCCATGGCGTCTTCGAACGGGCCAACCACAGTGACGTCGTGGCCGGCCGCCCGCAACGCCTCGACGACATCGGCGGGCATGCGGCTTTCCACGCGCAAGTCGGTGCGCTCCGCCCCCCAGGTTCGGGCCAGCACCCAGCGCGGCGCCGTGATGGCGCGTTGCAGGCCCATGGCGAAGTGGACGTAGCGGGTGAACAGCGCGGCCTGGGTCTGAGGCTGGCCTTCGCCGCCCATGGTGCCGTAAGCCATGACCCGGCCGTCATCGAGGATGGCCATCGCCGGATTGTTGGTGTGAAAGGGCAGGCGGCCGGGGCTGATGGGATTGAGATCGCCCTCCTCCAGCGAGAAGCTCGATCCCCGGTTCTGCCACTGGACGCCGGTGTCGCGCAGCACGACGCCGGAGCCGAACTCCCAATAGATGCTGTGGATGAAGCTGACGACGCGCCCCTTGCCGTCGATGGCGCCCAGCCACACGGTGTCCCCCGGCGCCGAGGGCACCGGCCACGGCAATGCCGTCTTGGCGTCGATCCCGCCGGCCATTTCGTCAAGGGCGGCGTCGGTGAGGAAGTCCTCGGGCTGAACGGCCATGTGGGCGGGGTCGGTGACGTGCGCGTTGCGCACCAGGACGGCGCGCTTCGAGGCCTCGACCACGCCATGGACGTGTGCGAAGCCATCCGCCTCGGTGCACCAGCCGAGGCGGTCGAACAGCCCCAGGATAATCAGCGACGCCAGCCCCTGCGAGGGCGGCGTTACGTTGTAGACCTTCCCGGCGCCGAGCTTCACTGACAGAGGCTCGCCGCTGACGGCGCGCTGGCGCGCCAAGTCCTCGGCGCGCACCGGGCTGCCGGCACGCTCCAGATCGGCACCCAGCCGGCGTGCCAATTCGCCCCGGTAGAAATCGTCGAGACCGGCCTTGGCCATGCGCTCCAGCGTGTCGGCCAGGGCCGGCTGCTTGAACAAGCTGCCGACCGGCCACGGCGTGCCGCCATCGAGGAAGACATCGGCCCACCCGGGTACGTCCTTGAGTTCGTCGAGCTTTTCGGTGGTGTGCCTGTTCTGGCTTTCGGTGACCGGAAAGCCGGCGCCGGCGTGATAGGCGGCGTCCTCGAGAAGCCGCGAGAGCGGCAGCTTGCCGCCCCACTCGGCACTGATCTCGAGGGCGTCCTGCCAGCCGGAGATGGTGCCGGCCGCCGTGTTGGCGGCGAGCGGCCCGCGCGACGGGATGACGTCGGCGCCCTGCCCCCGGAAGAACGCCGCGTCGGCCGCCCCGGCGGCGGCGCCGACGGCGTTGATGGCGCGCGGCGGTCGCCGGCCCGGCTCGCTGATCAGCCAGAAACCGTCGCCGCCGAGCCCGTTCATGTGCGGGTAGACCACCGAAATGGCGGCAGCGGCGGCGATCATTGCCTCGATGGCGTTGCCGCCCTCGCGCAGCACGCCTAGCCCGGCCTCGGCCGCCAGATGGTGCGAGGAGACGACCATCCCCCGCATCGTTTTCGTCGATTGCAGCATCGCGCTCTCCTCGTTGAATTCGCCGCCAGAGGGTTAGCCGGTCTGGCGCGCCGGGGCAAGGGGACGGTGTTCGTGGTTGGGAAGCTAGCCGCGGCGCCGCGTGACCACGAAGGATTCGTCGTGGAACCACAGACCGCCGTGCTTGCGCAGGACCTCGCTGGTGCCGCGATATAGGAGCCGTCGGCGGCTGCGTTGACGTTGCCGGGCTTGAGGCGCTACTCCAGGACCACCTCACATGGCGTCGCTCAAGAGCGCTTGAAAAAGGCCCGGGTTCCACGGGCGCTGACGGCCTCGCCGATGCGTCTCAGGGCCAGAACATAGGCAGCAGTGCGCAGGTCGATTTCTTTCTCTTCCTTGATTCCCCAGATGGCCTTGGTTTGGGGCTCGATGAAACTGCGCATTTGCTTGTGAACTTCCTCCAACGACCAGTAATAGCCGGCCCGGTTCTGCGCCCATTCGAAATAAGAGACGGTGACCCCGCCAGCGTTGGCCAGGATGTCCGGAACGACGATAATGCCCCGCTCGTTCAGGATGTCGTCGGCGAGCGGTGTTACCGGACCGTTGGCCAGTTCCAAGACGACCCGGGCCTTTATGCGCTCCGCGTTCTCGGTGGTGACCTGGTTTTCCAGGGCCGCCGGGATGAGCAGGTCGCTGTCGCTTTCGAGAAGTTCCTGGTTGGACATTTCCTTGCAATTGCCATGGGTCGGGGCGCCGGAAATCTGGCCCGTCTTGGTCTTATGTTCCATGACGGCGTGGGGATCCATGCCGTCCGGGTCATAGATCGCCGAGTTCGAATCCGAAAGGCCGATGATCCGGTAGCCATCGGCGTGAAGCAGACTGGCACAAGGGAAGCCAGCGTTGCCGTACCCCTGCACCACCACCCGGGTTTTTTTGGGTGTCAGTCTTAACTCTTTTTCGATATGCCGAAGAACATAGTAACCGCCCCGGCCGGTGGCATCGTCACGGCCCAACGAGCCGCCGAGCACGATTGGTTTACCGGTAATCACCGCCGGTGAGGAATGGCCGACCATGCTGGCATATTCATTGGCCATCCAGCCCATCACCGTGGCGTTGGTGTAGGCGTCGGGAGCCGGAATATCCCGGTCGGGGCCGATGAAGTTGGGCAACGCCCGGACGTAGGCGCGGCTCAGCCGTTCTAATTCAGTGTTGGAAAGCTTTTTGCTGTCGACGGCGACCCCGCCCTTGGCCCCGCCGAAGGGCAGATTGACGACGGCGCATTTGAAAGTCATCCAGAAAGCTAGCGCCACCACTTCGTCGAGATTGACTTTGGGATAAAAACGGATGCCACCCTTTGTGGGCCCCCGGGTGTCGTCATAGCGACAGCGCCACGCGTTGAAGGCGCGTAGGGAACCGTCGTCCATGCGCACCATGAGGCTGGCATGTAGGGTCTCCTGGGGGCTCTTGAGCTTCTCCATGACGTCCGGATCGACGTGCACGTACTTGGCCGCCAGTTTGAGACGCTTACGAGCCTTGGAAAACAATGATGACATGGGAAGCTCCAATCACGCGAATTGTCTAGCCCAATTCCGGTCTTTCAGCCTTGATCCCAATCATATCTAGTGTTCTGGATCGGGTTGAACCCTTCAGGTTGTCCGTTCCTTGGACTAAAGCAGCAATTCTCAGAGGCATGGAAAATACTGGATATTCACAATCTCGAATGTCCGTTTAGGGTCATGTGTGGACGTCGATTAGCCGCGGCGGCGCGTGACCACGAAGGATTCGTCGTGAAACCACAGGCCGCCGTGCTTTTGCAAGACCTCTCTGGTGGCCGCGAGATAGGAGCCGTCGGTAACCGCGTCGGCCAAACGCTCGTCCTCGATCTGGGCGACATAGACAGCGGCGTTCCAGGCGGCGAAGAGGGTCGAGGTGCCGATCGAGTGGCCGATCTCCGTGGGCAGGGTGTGCATTTGATAGCGGAACAGCGAGCGCTTGTCGGAGAGGGTCTTGAAGCTGAGGTCGCGCTCGGTGCGCCCGAGTTCGGACTTGAGGGCCTTGAGCAGGGTGTGGCGGTCGCTCTGGAAGGGTTCCTCGCCGGGCCACACGCGCTGGATGACCTCCAGTCCCGGGTCGCGACCGTAGCTCTGGATGGTTAACATGCGCCCGCCCGGCCCCAGGCCGCGGGCCAGCGGCGCCAACACGCGGCCCACCTTGAAATCGACGGACATGCGGGCACGGTAGGGCTGCGACGCGATGATCAGGTCGTAGAGCCCCTGGGTATGCCCGGGCCGTGGGATCACCGGGTCGAGCAGGAACTTGTGGTCCTCGCGGTAGATGACGAGGACCGAGGGGCGCACATAGAGGGGATTGCCGGTGCGCGGGCTCGCCTTGACCTGCCAGCCTTCCTCGAGGATGGGGCCGAGGGCCTTGATCTGTTCGTCGTACTGGTGGGACGACGACCCGGCCAGGGGCACTTCGTGCCAGTTGAGGGCGGCGGCCGCGTTGACGTTGCCGGGCATGAGCCGCGGCGCCTCGGTGTAATAGAGGTTGGTGATGACGAGAACGGTGCCCGGGTGCTCGGCGAAACGATCGGGCATCTTTTCCAGGCTCAGGCGGATGTCCTCGATGCTGATCTCCTTGCCGACGATGAAGAACGGCACCGTCGGAAAGCGTCGGTGCATGTCCCGCATCAGGCGCGTCAGCACCGTGCCGTCGCCCATGCCGGCGTCGAACACCCTGAGCGCCGGCGGCCGCGGATGGACGTGGGCGAGCTCCATGCCGGCGCGCTCGGCGACCACCGCCTTTTCGTTACAGGTGTTGACGAACATCAGGTACTTCTGGCGATTGTCGTAGAAGCGGAAAGGCCGCTCGCCGCCGGCGCCCTGCCCGGGCGCGGCCTCGACGGGGGGGGTCGCCTCCGAGTCGTGTGCCCGTGGCGCCGCGTCGGCCACCGGGGCGGGGCGGGGCGCGCCGGCCTCAAAACCGTCGACGGGGGCACAGGGCGCCGGATTCTCGTGCATGAAGACGCGCAGGCGGGCGATGGTCTTTACGGTGACGCCCTTGCCATCGCGCAGGCGGCCGACGAACTTGCCGTCGTTTACGGCACGGCGCCCGAAAGTGGTCTCGGCCAACCCGGAAAGCTGGCAATAGGCCTCGATTTCGGCGATGAGCCTCTGTATCTCGTCCATGCAGGATAGTAAACGCGCCGCGCCGCCGCTTGTCAATAAATTGAACCCAAAACATTTATGGGAAGTTTTTATGGGAATTTCCCCATAATACTGATCTGGCGCCGAATCTTTGACATAAGCTATTATTATATTTGATATAATTATTGCTCCCCCGAGCCAAATCCAGGTCTCTTCCTAACAGCCACCGCAGGCTACATTGCACCGGAATTATCCAAATCGGATAATCTTTGGGTAAAATCCCACAATTCGACCGAATTGACGCCGATCTTTCCATCCTGGGTGGGCAATGGCCCCCATTATTTGGGGATTACGCCCATATGCACTCGGCAGATACGCATGTTTGTGAGCCATAAGATAGAATTTTAGGGAAAGTGAGCCCGCTCAAGTCGTAAAATTTCAAGGAGATTATTAAATTTATACAATGATACTAGTAAGCTATTTCCTATAGATGCATGAGATGGACGGATGTGTGGGACAGTGGGATTTTGCCCATTATAATTTTTAATTCTAAATATGGGATAAATTTTATTGACATTGGCCGAGGTTAGCCGTTTAATTTTCCGGGTCGTGCCCGCCTCGCAGCGGGGGCGCGGCGAACTCGGGGATACCGCGAGGCGACCATGCCGGAACCGAGACCAGAGGACGATGGTACGCGGGCTGGCGCGGTGATCGCGCCGCCACCGGGCGAGACGCCTTCCGGCGGCGCCTGGGACGAGGCGGCGGCGCGCCACCGGATCATCGACTTCCTGAGCGCATTCTCCATCGAGACGACGCCCCGCGAGGCGGCAAGGATCGCCGATTACCGCGACCATCTGCGGCCGGGAACGGTGGTCTACATCGCCCACGTCCCGGGGTCCGCCTACGACGGCGTCATCGAACTGGCCAAACGCCTGCGGGGCGAGGGCTTCCATCCCGTGCCGCACCTGGCGGCGCGCTCCCTCACCCACCGCGAGCGGCTCGCGGAATACCTGGCCCGCCTCAGCGGTGAGGCCGACGTCGAACAGATTTTGTTCATCGCCGGTGACTACCGCAGCCCCGTCGGCCCCTTCGAAAGCACCCTGGACGTCCTGGAAACCGGCCTTTTTGAGCGCTACGGCATAGGCAAGATCGGCGTCGCCGGCCATCCCGAGGGCAACCGGGCCATGGGGCGATCCGTGCTGCGCGACGCCCTGGTCCGCAAGAATGCCTACGCGGCGCGCTCAGCGGCCGAGTTTTACATCGTCACCCAGTTCGGTTTCGACGCCTCGGCAATCGTCACCTGGGAGCGCAGCATCCGGGAGGACGCCAACCTCCTGCCTGTCCACGTCGGGATGCCTGGGCTTGCCAGCTTGAGGACCCTGATAAAATACGCGCTTGGCTGCGGCATCGGCCCTTCCATGCGCCTGCTTACCCAGAATGCCTCCAGCATGGCCAACGTTGTCGCCATACCGGCGCCCGACCAGATGATCGCGGCCTTGGCCCAGCATCGCGCCGACCCCGAATGCGCCATCGCCGGCGTCCACTTCTTTCCCTTCGGCGGCCTGAGGCACACCGCCCAATGGCTCCATGCGACCATCGACGGGAAATTCACCTTTCGCGAGGGCGGCGCGCGGTTCGACGTCGACGCCACGCCCGGCTGACGGCGGAGGTGGCGGTCGGCTGGAGGCCGGCCTGTACCGGCCCAATCGGGTATCCTAGAATGAGGCAACCAACTGCCACCGGCCCGGAAAGGCGATGACGCCGAAGCGGGCGTTTTATCAAAGGGAGGGATAGCATCCATGGCAAGCAACGGAAAACCGCCGTTCCGGGCGGACCAGGTGGGAAGCCTGCTCAGGCCGGCCGAACTCAAGGACGCCATCGAGAAGAGCGAAGCGGGCGAGATGGCGGACGAGGTGCGCCACGAGATCGAGGACCGCCATATCCGCGAGGTGGTCAAGCTGCAGGAAGAGACGGGAATTCCGACGATCACCGATGGCGAGTTCCGGCGCTACGAGTTCCACACCCCGATCCTGACCAAGATCGAGGGCGTCGAACTCACCGGCCGCATCGAGTTCCACATGCACTACGACGACGGGGACATCGAATACGCGCCCCCCGTTCTCGAGGTCACCGGCAAGCTGGGCTGGCCCAAGGGAGGCCTGCTGGTGGAGGACTTCAAGTTCACCCAGGCCCTCACCGACAAGACGGTCAAGGTGTGCATGCCCTCGCCTGTCTACATGTACGCGCGCGGCGGCTGGGCCGGCATCAACAAGGACATCTACCCGGACAAGGACGCGCTCATCGCCGCCTTGGCCGAGGTCTACAATGCCGAACTCCACGCCCTGTGGGAGGCCGGCTGCAACTTCGTGCAGATCGACGACACCAATTTCGCCCACATCTGCGACCCCAAGTTCCAGGAGCGCTACCGCGGCATCGGCGAGGACCCCGATACCCTGCCCAGCTTCTACACCCAGATGATCAACGAATGCATCCGCAACCGGCCCGAGGGGCAAGTCG
Source organism: Rhodospirillales bacterium (assembly GCA_030744625.1). Lineage (GTDB taxonomy): Bacteria > Pseudomonadota > Alphaproteobacteria > Rhodospirillales > JASLQF01 > JASLQF01. The sequence continues at coordinate 32,387 of JASLQF010000051.1, read as the reverse complement.
TCGGCGTGCATATGTGCCGCGGCAACGTGCGCGGCGCCTGGGTGGCGGAGGGTGGCTACGATCCCGTCGCCGAAGCCCTGTTGGGCGAGATGGAGGTCGACTGCTATTTCATGGAGTACGACGAGCCGCGCTCCGGCGATTTCTCGCCCCTGCGCCACCTCCAAGGCGCCAACAAGCTTGTCGTGCTCGGCCTCATCACGTCGAAGAAGCCGCAACTCGAACCCAAGGACGAGATCAAGCGCCGCATCGACGAGGCGGCGCAATTCGTTCCCCTGGAACAGCTGGCGCTAAGCCCGCAATGCGGCTTCGCCAGCCTCTACCAAGGCAACCCGGTGACCGAAGAGGATGAAAAGGCGAAGCTGCGCCACGTCGTCGAGATCGCCGAGGAGGTGTGGGGCGAAATCTAGAGGCGGGCGATTCGAGGCGGGAATCGCCTTTCATCGTCAGTTGCCCTGGTGGGTGCTTCCGCCACTCGGCTCCTGCGTTTTCGCGCGGCATTCTTCTTCATTACGGGAACCTTTATAGCTGGCGAAGCGTGCCCGAGTGGCCGCGCCGCGCCATCGTAAGGCCACCGGTTGGGATTTGGCAGCCAACGGCATCCGGTTTATTTTGATAAAGTGGTGTCGTTCGTCGGGCAGACCGCCGAGAAGACCGTTCATGAAACTGGATCTGAACATTAACGGAGAAGACCTCGAAGTTGACGTATCGGGCAGCGAGCTCCTTTCCGATGTCCTGAGGAGCAAGCTCGACTTGACCGGCGTCAAGGAAGGTTGCCGGGAAGGCGAATGCGGCGCCTGCACGGTCCTCATGGACGACATGGCCGTGAACTCATGCCTCGTTCTGGCTATCCAGGCCACGGGCCGTAGGATCGTCACCGTCGAAGGTTTGGCGCAACAGGATGCTCTGGACAAGATTCAGGAGGCCTTTGTCGAGCACGGAGCCATCCAGTGTGGCTATTGCTCGCCGGGAATGATCATGGCCGCCAAGGCGCTGTTGTTGCGCGAGCCGCGCCCAACGCGCCACGCTATTCGTGATGCATTGGCTGGGAATCTTTGCCGCTGCACCGGCTATCTCAATATTATCAAGGCGATCGAGGCCGCTTTACTTCCGCCTCGGGACCGGGAGGAACGCCTATGACGTTGGCCCGCGACATCGCCAGCCCGGCCAGCCTGAAAGAGCTCTCGCATCTGATCTCAAATCGGGACGGGCGGATTTTGTTCGTCTGCGGTGCCACGGATTTCATCATCGATTTGAAAATCGGCCACCTGTCGAAACCGGATTTGGCCGTCGACATTTCGCGATTGCCGGAGTTGTCCTTCATCGAATCCGACACCGATTGTTTTCGAATTGGTGCGGCGACGAGCTTTACCCGGATCTTGCAGGACGCCGTGCTGGGGCGGCACTTCAATTGCCTCGTCAAGGCGGTCGAAGTGATCGGATCGGTGCAGATCAGGAATCGCGGCACGATCGGCGGGAACATCGCCACCGCCTCGCCCTGCGGGGACACCCTCCCTGTCTTGTGGTGCCTCGACGCCGAAGTGTCGATCCTCGGCAAGGATGGCCAACTCAGAAAGGCGCCGATCGACGAGGTAATCCTTGGCGACAGACAAACCTGCCTCGGCAACGGCGACCTGATCACCGAAGTGAAAATTCCGAAGCTGAATAATGGAAGCCACCTGAGCGCCTTCCAGAAGGTCGGTCGGCGAGGAGTGATGACCATTTCCAAGCTGAACCTTTGCGCGGTCGTAAAGTACGACGAGAGCAGCAATCGAATAGATGCCGCCAGGGTCGCGGCGGGCTCGATCGGGGGAATACCGCTGCGGCTGACCTCGGCGGAACAGATCCTTGAACGACGGCGCGTCGACCGCGAACTCATCCGTGACTTCGTGGACCATTTACCGGTTATGATCGATCAGGCAATTCCGGGCCGAATTTCCCGGCCTTACAAGCGGCATGCTATCAAGGGCCTGGGAGAGGACGTCATGCACGACCTGTTTGCCGAGAAAACCGGTCTCCAACGAGAAGACGCCGTACCGGCATGACGTATATAGGGACCAGTCTGCCGATCTCCAGCGGCACCCCGAAGGCCAGCGGAAGCCTGGCTTACACCGGCGATATGAAGTTGGACCGCATGCTTCATGCGAAACTTCTGCTCAGCCCGCATCCTCACGCTAAGATCAAATCCATCGACACGGCCAAGGCCGCCGCCGTGCCCGGCGTGATCGCCATATTCTCCCACGAGAACACCCCGGCCACGTATTACAACAGCGCCCTGTGGATTGCCGAGCAGGACTTTGTCCCCGATGAACGGCTGTTTTCGCCGGTTGTGCGTTTTGTCGGTGATCGCGTCGCCGCGGTGGTGGCCGCAGACGAAGCCACCGCCGAACACGCGGCCGCCCTGATCGAAGTCGACTACGAGGAACTGCCTGCCGTCTTCGATATCGAAGAGGCCTTCGCGGCCCGCAATGTCAGCCGGGATCCCGAGACGCTCCCCATATACGAAAACCCGATCAGCGACATGACCGTCGAGTACGGCAACACCGACGAAGCTTTCGCCAGGGCGCACCTGGTCGTGGAGGATCGCGTCAAGACGCCCAAGACACATCATTGCGCGATCGAGAATCATGTCTGCCTCGCCGTTGCGGAGAGGGACGGAAGCATTACCGTCCACACGCCGTGCCAGAGCGTGTTTGCGGTCAAGTTCATCGTGGCCAAGGCGTTGAGCCTTCCCGACGACAGAATCCGCGTCATCAAGGCCCCCACGGGCGGCTCTTTCGGGGGCAAGTCGGAGCCGGTTTTGGAGCCGCTGTGCGCCTTCTTTTCCCGGGTGACCAAACGGCCGGTCATGCTCCAGCTCGACCGCTACGGATCCATCGTTTCGACGCGAACCAGAAACGCCGCGGTCGGGCGGGTCAAGACCGCGTTCGACAAGGACGGGAAGATCCTGGCCCGCGACATTCAAGCGATCGGCGACGCCGGCGCCTATCGGTCCGGCGGCAACATGGTGGTCGGCGCCATGGCGCGGCGGCTCGGACGACTTTACAAGATCGGCAACCAGCGCTTTCGCGGTTGGTCCGTGTACACCAATACGCCGATCGGCGGGGCCTACAGAGGCTATGGATCATCGCAAATCCACGCGATCACGGAGATCAACCTCGAACATGCGGCGCGGCGCCTTGGCATGGATCCGGTCGAGCTGCGTCTCAAGAACCTCGTCGAGCCCTTCGATGACGACCCCGCCGGAGGACCATCCGTCGGTAATGCGCGGATTATCGAATGCGTCAAGGAAGGCGCCGAGGCCTTCGACTGGAAGAACAAGCGCAACCGGCCCAGGGGAGACGGGCGGCGCAAGCGGGGGGTCGGCATGTCCTGCGCGACCCATGGCAACGGGCACTTCGGCGCTTACCCCGAGAACGCGGCCGCCACCCTGAGCCTGCGGGACGATGGCGGCTTGCATCTCGTTTCGCCGCTGCACGACCTCGGTTGCGGAACGGTCACGATCATGCGGCAGATCGTTGCCGAGGCCGTGGGGGCATCGCCGGAAATGGTCGCCGTCCCGGAAGCAGATACCGGTACGTGCGCGTTCGACCCGGGATCGCGGGCCAGTCGCGTGACCTATATCGTTGGCGAGTGCGCGCAAGAGGCTTCCCTAATGCTCAAGGCGAAGATACTCGAAGTGGCGGCTCTCGCCTTCAATAGTTCGCCGGATGATCTGACCCTGAAAGACAATCAGATCCGCTCTAATTACGGCGGCGATCGACGGATGAGCCTAAGGGAACTTGCCGGTTTCGCGCGGCAGCGCTCCCCGGAGGACATCTCCGTCACGCACCATTTCAAGCCACGGGCCAATCCCGGCTCGTACGCGGCCTGTTTCGTCGAGGTCGAAGTCGATACCCTGACCGGCCTGACCAGGGTCATGGATGTGCTCGCCGTGCACGATATCGGGCAGCCCATAAACTTGACGTTGGCCGAAGGGCAAGTTCATGGCGGCATCCATATGGGGATCGGTTACGCCCTGTTGGAAGACCTGGATATCGACCCCGATACGGGGCAAACCAAGGGCAACAGCTTGAGCCGCTATCAAGTGTTGAACGCCCCCGAAATGCCGCGCGTCCAGGTGCTGTTCGTCGAATCCAAGGAAACGACCGGCCCGTACGGTGGAAAGGCCCTGGGCGAGGTGGCGACGGTCCCGATGGCACCCGCCATCGTGAACGCGGTCAACCATGCGTTGGGCACCGAACTCACCGAGCTTCCCCTGACGCCGGAAAGGGTGGTCGCGGGTCTCGTCGAACAGGACGAACTGGACCAGGCCTAAGGCCGCACCACCGCGCGAACGGGCTTGACGCGTTCCATGTCGGACCACAAGTAGGCATCGGCGGAATAGCCGTGGGGCGCATCCTATCGGCCGCCCGGGCGCGAAACAATAGATGCCGGCGGGCGCTTCAAGCCCGGCGCCCGGCGCGCCTTTCGTGGGGCACAAGGAACCACAGGAAGGCGAGGGCCTCGAGGCCGAGCATGGCGCCGAAGGCCACCCGGTAGGCCTCGCGGTCGTAGCCTCCGTGCGCCGTCACCGGCCACAGGTCGATGATGGCGCCGATGCCGGACTGCACGGCGAAGGCACCGAGGATCACGAAGAGATTGACGCTGGTGAAGACGCGCCCGCTGTAGGACAGGGGAAAATAACGCGACAGAACGGGCAGGTTGAGGACGGCGACGTTGCTCATGAACCCGAAGATGAACCACGGCCACACGGATCCCGGAGCTGCCTCGAAGACGATGGCGGCGAGCGCCGCCATCATGACAAGGATGCCGGTTCCGGTGAAGCGAATGAGCGCCATCCCGCACCGTTCGGCCAAATTGGCGAGCAGCCCGAGGCCGGCGAAGCCAAGGGTCAGGCCGGCGGCGATGATGAAAAGTGATGTCGCCACCCCGCCCCGGTCGAGACCGGCCACGTCGCGCAGCCACGGGCCCGACCACAGCCCCAGGATGGCGAGCTGGGTGGCCTGGCAGATGAAGGTCAAGGGGGCGACCCGCCAGAAGAAGCGGTCGCGGTAGATGACCTTGAGCCCCTCGATCTGCCCAACCTGTTGGTCAGCCTCCGCCTCGTCCCGCCGTTCGGGCACGACCAGCAGGATCAGCACCGCGACCCCCGCCGTGACGGCGGCCATGGCCAGGAAAATCCCACGCCAGTCGGTAAAGGCGAGCAAGGCCTCGATGGGTGTCGTCGCCGACATCGCCCCCGCCCCGCCCATGGCCATGAAGACCCCGTTGATCACGGGCCAGCGGCCCTGCGGGAACCACAGGGTGATGGCCTTGAAGCTTCCCATCATGGTGGCGCTTACGCCGAGCCCGATCAGCGAACGGCCGGCGACGAGTGCGAACATGGAGTTGCCGACGCCGAACAAGACGGAGCCGGCGGCGGCGATGGCGAGCAGCACCGCCAACACCGTGCGCGGCCCATAGCGGTCGAGCACCACGCCGAGAGGAAGCTGCACCACCCCGAAGCTGAAGAAATAGGCCGCCGTCAGAAACCCGAGGTCGGCGGCGTCGAGCCCGAACTCGGCGACCAGTTGCGGCGCGATCACCGCGTTCACCGAGCGGTACAGATAAGACACGTAATAGCCGCACGAGAACGGCAGCACGACCACGACGAAAGCGCGCACACCGCCCTGGCGGGCCTTCGACGCGGCCTCGGCATTCGGGTTGGTCACGCGCGCTCCGCCCCCCTTGGTCTTGCCGCGCCGAAGCCGGCGGTCGACGATAGCACGGGCGCCGTCTTCCAATGAAGTGCCGTGCCGGGGCAGCCCCGTTGCCCGTTGTCTTGGCGCCGGCCATCTGACAGGATGGCGCGGCGATCACCGGACAGCTGCGGGACGTCGCGGGCATCGCAGGCATCGGTGGCCTTGCGGCACGTCCGGCAACCGACAGCGTAAAGCGGGGGAGGTTCCATGAACATCATCACAGACGTCACCCTGCCCGGCCGCGAGGGCGGCGCCTGGGTCGTGAAAAAGGGCCAGCACATCCGCGTCATCGACGTGGAAGGCGGCCCCATCGGGGACTTCGTCGCCTTCAACGCCAACGACCTCGATGAGCGATTCAGCCAGGCGCGGACCAAGGCCAACCAGGGCAAGTTCCTGCTGTCCGTGGGGGACCACCTGTATTCCCGCGACAACAACCCGATCCTTTCCATCGCCGAGGACACCTACGGCATCCACGATTTGCAGTACGGCATGTGCTCGGCCTGGGTCTACGAGAACTTCGCGAACAAGGACTACCACGGCTTCTCCAAGTCCGACATGGGCGTCGGCGGCCCCCTCGGTGTGCCGCCGTTCGGCTGCTACGAGGTGCTTCAGAAGGCGCTCAAGGAGTGGCCCATCGCGCCCCACAACATCCCCGACCCCATCAACCTCTTCCAGACCCTGGACTACGACTGCGACAAGGGGACGTTCGTGCTCGAGGACGGCCGCAGCAAGCCCGGCGACTACATCGACTTCGTGGCGCGCATGGACGCGCTGTGCGCGCTCAGCGCGTGTCCGTCCATGGGCCGCGCGCTTCAGGTCCAGGTGTACGACGAATAAGGCACCCCGGGCACCGGGTAGCAAAAGAATCATGTCTCCTCCCCTGAATGCGGTCGAACGGGTCGAGGTCCAGGTGTTGGTGGACAACGTCACCGACAACCTGTCGACCCTGCCCAAGGACATAACCCACGAGTGGGCCTACCTGCTGCGCGGCGGTTTCCTCAAGGAGATCGCCGGCGAGCACATCTGCTGCGCCTGCCACGGGCTGTCGCTGATCATCACCGCCAAGTCCGGGGACACCACGCACACGGTACTCTTCGACAGCGGGCCGGAAGGGTACGCCGTCATCCGCAACGGCGCCCGGCTCTACGTCGATTTCGGGGCGATCGAAGCCATCGTGCTGTCGCACGGGCACTGGGACCACGCCGGCGGCATGCTGGCGGCGCTGGACCTCATCCGCAAGAGCAACGGCGGCCGGGAGGTGCCCTTCTACGCGCACCCCGAAATGTTCCGCAAACGCGCCGTGCAGCGCCCCGGCGGCATGCTGGTGCCTTACAAGCAGATCCCCGATCCCCTCACCCTGATCAAGAACGGGGCCGGCGTCATCAGCTCGGCCGCCGAGCAGTTCTTCCAATCCGACATGTTCTACGCGAGCGGCGAGATCCCCCGCGTCACCCCCTACGAGACGGGCTACGCCGGCCACGTGCGCCTCGCCGAGGACGGCAAGACCTGGGAACCCGACCCTTGGATCATGGACGAGCGGTTCCTCGCCGTGAACGTCAAGGACAAGGGGGTCATCGTTTTTACCGCGTGTTCGCACGCCGGCGTCGTCAACGTGCTCCGCCACGCCGCCGAGGTCTTCGACGGCATCCCGCTCTACGCGGTGATGGGCGGCTTCCACCTGTCCGGCCCCGGCATGGAGGAGCGCATCATTGACACCGTTCGCGACATGAAGGAGTTCGGCCTGCCGCGCATCGTGCCCGGCCACTGCACGGGCTGGCGGGCGGTCACGGCGCTGGTCAACGAATTCGGCGAGGACATCATCGTGCCCTCGGCGGTGGGGCGGTATCACGTGTTCTAGCGTAGGGGCCGGTCCCGGACCGGCCCGCTAGCGGTGATTATATCTAAACGGATAACGCTCTAGGCGTCCGGATCGCCGGGCAGCAGTTTGCCGTCGATCTTCCACAGGCGCGCCGCGTTCTTCCACATGATCTTTTCCATGTCCCCATCCGCGATGGGCTCGACGCCGAGTTCACGCGCCGTCTCGCCCATGCCCTTCATCATCTCGATGCCGGGGGCGGTGTGGGAGTTCTCGGACCCGTAGACCAGCTTGTCATAGCCGCACAGGCGCCCGAACTGCTTGAGGATCTTGAACACGTACTCGGGGCCGAACCACGCCCAGTAGGCGAAGTCGGCGTGCAGGTTCTCCCACTTGGCGATGAGGGCCATGCACTCCTCGTAGTTGGGCCAGCCCATATGCGAGATGACGGTGCGCATTTCGGGATAGCGCAACGCCACGTCGTCGAAGAGGTAGGGCATCTGGTATTTCATGGGCGCGTTCTGGCACGGCGTCCAGCCCATGTGGATCTGCAGCAGCATGTCGTGCTCGATGAGCTTCTCGTAGATGGGGAAGATGCGCTCGTCGCCGGGATCGAAGTGGTCGTAGGTGGGATAGAGCTTGCACGCCGCGAAGCCCTCCTTGGCGCACTTGTCGATTTCCTGGATGGCCTCGTAGGGGTCGCGTGGCGGATCGACGCTGCAGGTGAGCGCGAAGCGCTCGGGCGCGGTATCGCGCACCTCGAGCAGGTATTCGTTGGGCGTGAACGGCCCCTTGTCGTCGGCGTAAACGCGCCGGTGGTCCGAGGTCATGATGCACATCATGTCGATGCCGAGCTCGTCCATCTGATGGACGAGGCGCTCGCCGACGGTCATGTTGGGCCGCCCGCCGTCCCATTGCGGTATGCCGCCCCACGAGCGGTAGAGTTCCTCCACCCACCACTTGGGGTAATGCTTGCCGATCTCGCCGGCGTGGATGTGACAATCGATGATCATGGCTGGCGCTCCCCCCTGGCGAATTCTCTGGCGATTTTCCTGGCCCGCGTCGCGGCCCTGGCGCCGACGATAATGGGACGGCCCGGAGCGGGCAAGGGCCGACGCGGCGGCGGAAAGAGGGGGGGCGCGGGGTAGCGCGGCTAAGCGGTTCTCATCTCGGCCGCCTTCAACACCGATTCGATGATCTGCTGATATCCGGTGCACCGGCAAAGGTTGCCCTCGAGAGCCTCTTTAATTTGCTCCTCGGATGGAATCGGGGTTCGATCAAGCAGCGACTTGGTGGCGAGAACCATCCCCGGCGTGCAGAACCCGCACTGGGCCCCGTAATTTTCCAGGAACGCCCGTTGAATGACGTCCAATTCCCCGTTCTCGCCCAGTCCCTCGAGCGTGGTCACCTCCTGGTTCTCCACCTGCACGGCAAGCACGAGGCACGAATTGACCGTCTCTCCGTTCAACAGGACCGTGCAGGTCCCGCATTCGCCTTCGTCGCATCCCATTTTGACGCTGGTCCGATTAAATTTGTCGCGCAGAAATTCCAGCAGGGTCACGTTGGCGGCGACCTCCTCCTCCACGACTTTGCCGTTGAGGGTGAATTTCATTTCCCCGCCCCTTCGCCGTTAAGGATTCCTGTCAGGACTCTGCGAGCCATGATTTCCGAGATTTCCACCCTGTAAGGCGAACTCGCCCGTCTGAATGTCGCGCTCCCCCGCTCATGGGAAAACGTCGCCTCCCGGATATCGGCTTCCGCCTGTACGTCCTGCCTCACCATTTGGGCCGCCCTGTCGATGGCGGCCTCGCTGATCGCATTGCCGCTGAGTTCGGCCTCCGCCTTCGTGCTGCGAATCGGCGTCGGGGCAACGGCGCCAAGCGCCACCTTGATATCCTCGACCTTCCCGTCCACGGTCGCCCCGAAGGCGGCCACCGATACGATCGAAAGGTTGAACCCCTTTCTTCGCCCCAGTTTCAGGTAACCCGAGCGGCCGTCGCGGCAGGGAACCTCGATTCTTTGCAGCATCTCCCCCGGCCGCAACACCGTTTCGCCCGCACCGACGAAGAATTCCGTGAGCGGGACCAAGCGCTCGGCGTCCATCCCACGCAGGAGAACCGAAGCGTCCAGGGCCAACAACGGCGGGGCAAGGTCGGCACACGGCGAGGCGTTACACAGGTTGCCGCCAACCGTCGCCCTGTTTCGCAGCATGTGGGAACCGAACTCCCTGCTGGCTTCCACAACCAGGGGGGCCATCTGTTGGACGTCGGGAGAATTCTTGATCTCATTGAGCGTGGCGGTGGCCCCGATATGCAGGGTATCGCCCTTGATCTCGATGATGGACAATTCCTCGACGTTTCTCAGATCGACGATGGCTTCCGGCCGCACGACGCGGTCTTTCAGTTGCTGGATCATGTCGGTGCCGCCGGCAAGCAATTGGACGCCGGCACCGAGTTCTTGCAACAGCGTCAATGCCTCTTTCAGCGATCCAGGAGCAAAGTACTCGAACGGCGCCAATGGCCTAGTTTGATTTTGCATCGCTTATAGCCCCCGCAGGGCAAAGAAGGTTTTTTCGCGGTTGAGGGGCAGTTCGGAAAATTGGACGCCGGTGGCGTCATACACCGCGTTGACGATTGCCAGTGGCGTGGCGATGAGGACGAGTTCCCCGACGCCCTTGGCCCCGAATCCGGAATATCTGTACTCTTCCTCGACGGCGACATAATCGGCGATTTTCGGCATGTCCCGAATGGTGGGGACCAGGTAATCGGTCAAGGAATTGTTGAGCATCCTTCCCTGATCCCTGACCACGGCTTCGGTCAGGCCATATCCTATTCCCAGCATGCAGCACCCGTTGATCTGCCCCCTGACCACCTCGGGCTGCAGAATCTTTCCGGCCTCCACACCTGGATAGAGCCTCGACACACTGATCTGCCCCATATCCATGTCCACCTCAACCTCGGCGATGATGCAGCCGAAGCTGTAGCTCCCATAGGTATCCCCCTGCCCTGTCTCGGCGTCGGCAAACCCCCGGTTCGCCAATATGAAGCCATATTCGGACGGCGGAGATCCGCGTTTGTACATCTCCCTGGCGATATCGCTGAACGGGATTCGGTAGTTGGGTTTTTCCGCGTCGAAGACAAAACCGTCCTCGATGCTGATGTTGTCCTCGGCGCATTCCAGAACTTCCGCCGCCACGTCGTTGATTCGCTTCCTCAACTTCAAGGCCGCGTCCACGGCGGCTGTTCCCCCGATGCTGGTCCCCCGTTGGGCATGGGTTTCTCCGCTGTCGGGCATGCGGCTGGTGTCGTTGCCAACGACCCTGACCGATTCGAACGGGATGCCCAGGACTTCCGCCACCATCATGGCGTGGGCGGTTATGCTTCCTTGTCCGATTTCGACGATACCCGTGCAATAGGTGGCACTGCCGTCGGGATTGAGAATAAGGGAGGCACCGGCCCAGTCCTGCTTGTACCCGGTCGTGCCGTTGCCGTGCCAGCTGCAACCGATTCCGATGCCGCGGCGTATACGACCGCCATTCGATTTTGACGAGGCCGCTTTCTTGCGGGCCCACCCGGCCTTTGCCGCGACCTGCTCGATCAACGGCTTTATGCCCACCGAATGGTCCAGCAACTGGTTGGTCCCGGTGCGTGACCCGGGAACCAGGGCGTTTTTCAGCCGGAACTCCACCGGATCCATGTTCAGGGCCTCGGCCAACAAGTCCATCTGGCTTTCCGTGGCCAAGCCCATCTGGGGGTTGCCGAATCCGTTGAAGGCCGCGCAGGGAAGGTTGTTGGTGTAGACGGCGACACCGGTGACCTTGCAGTTGGGCACCTCGTACACACCGGTGGCGTGGTAGGCTGCCCGCTGCATCAAGTTGATCGCATGGGCCGAGTAGCCCCCGATATCGGCGGCGTACTCGACCTCGATGGCCTTCAGCTTGCCGTCCTTGGTGGCCCCCGATTTGAACCTCATATCGAAGGGACATCTCTTGTAGCGGTGTGTGAGGGATTCCTTGCGTGTGAATACCATCATCGCCGGCCGGCCGGTGGTTACCGCCGCGATGGCCACAAAGCTGGAAATGATCGGACCATAGGTGTCCTTGCCGCCGAACCCGCCGCCGATCATGGGGGTCACGACCTTCACGTCGGCTTGTGGTTTGCCGAGCACCCGCGACACCACATCGCGCACCCTGAAGGGGCTCTGGTTGGTGCTGATCACCGATATCGATCCCCGTTCCTCGGGGATCGCCACGGCGGCTTCGGGCTCCATGTAGGCATGATCCTGGGAGCCCGCCTTGTAGGTCCGCTCGATGACCACGTCGCATTCCCGGAAGGCCGCTTCCGCATCGCCCTTGCGGATCTTGACCGTCTCCGGGGATTTGGTGTCATGGATCTTGAAATCGCCATCGAGCGCTTCCCGCGGAACGAAGACCGCCGGCAGTTCGTCGTATTCCACGACCAGCGCATCGACCCCGGCCCAGGCCGCCTCCAGGTCCTCGGCAACGACCAACGCGACAATTTCCCCGACATGCCTGACCTTGTCCGTGGGCATCAACGGCTGGTCGTTGATGTAGTATCCGCATTCATTCTTGGCTGGGATGTCCCGGCCGGTGATCACGCTCACCACGCCGGGGACCCCGAGGGCACCGGACTTGTCGATATTCTTGATCCATGCGTGGGGATGGGGACTGCCCACCGGGCGGACAACGAGGGCGTTCGGGATCAGGAAGTCGGCGGTATATTTTTCCCGGCCGGTCACTTTGTCCAGGCCGTCTACCCGCCTTACGTTCTTCCCGACAATACTGTAGGGTTTTCCTTTTAGGAGCTTCTTAACTTCCGTCAAGTATTCTGTATACATTCCCGGTCTTCTTGCTTGGTTCTTTGTTACATTAAGAATTCGTAACTATATATTTGTTATGAAAGCCCGTGATCGGATGCCCTGAACGCGGAACGTACTGTCATCGATTCAAGTCCGATGTTGATCGATGTGCGAGCCCCATGTCAACAAAGCAATCAGTGTGCTGATAAACCTGTCGGGTGTCGAGGGAAGGCCGCACCCTCAATGCATGTGGGAGCCGCCGTCGACGACCAGGTTCTGGCCGGTGATGAAGGCCGATTCGGGCGCCGCGAAAAAGATCACGGCACCGGCGATGTCGTCGGGGTGCTGGTCGCGCATGAGCGCCCTTCCCTTCATGGAAAGGTCGCGGAAGATCTCGAAGCGCTCCATGTTTTCCTCGATGCCCTGGCTCAGCGTGAAGCCCGGCGCCACGCTGTTGACCAGGATGTTGTCGGTGCCGAGCTCGCGGGCCATGGCGCGGGTCATCGACACCACGGCACCCTTGCTGGCCACGTAGTGGAGCACCATGGGATTGCCCTTGAAGGCGACCCCGGAAGAAATGTTGACGATGCGCCCGCCGCCGCCCTTTCGCATCACCCCGACGACGGCGCGCGACGCCAGGAAGACGCCGAGCACGTTGACGTCCATCACCTTGCGCCATTCGGCGGCGTCGATCCCATCGAAGATCTTCGGGGTCAGCCCGGCGAAGATGCCGGCGTTGTTGACCAGGACGTCGACGGTGCCGAAGGCTTGCACCGTCTCGTCGACCATGCGCGCCATGTCGTCCTCGGAGGTGACGTCGACGGTCACCGCGAGGGCCCGGTGGCCGTCGTTGCCGAGCGAATTGGCCGCCTCCTCGGCGCCCGCCACGTCGGCGATGACCAGCGCCGCGCCCTCCGCCGCCAGCCCCTTGGCGATGGTCCAGCCGATGCCCTTGGCGCCGCCGGTGACGATGGCAACCCTGCCGTCCAGCTTCATGGTCTCTTCTCCTTGGTTGTCGGCGATCACTCGCCCCAGTCGGGGATCAGCCCCGCCGCCTCGATTCCAGCCACGGCACACGCCTCGTCGTTGTCCGAAGTGTCGCCGGTGACGCCGACGGCGCCGATGATCTCGCCGTCGCCGTCACGGATTAGCACGCCACCGGCCACCGGCACCAGACGGCCGCCCGACGCCGCCACCAGGGCCTCCACCAGATGGGGGCGCTCCAGCGCCCGTTTTTCCAGGGAGCGCGAGGGCATCCCCATACCCACCGCACCCCACGCCTTGCCGATGGCGATGGCGATGGCGGGCCTGAGCGCCGCGCCCGGGCCGTCCTCGCGCTTGAAGGCCATAAGATTGGCGCCGTCATCGAGCACCGCCACCGAGATCGGGCTCAGCGCCAGGGCGCGGCCCCTGGCCAGCGCCGAGTCGACGATCGCCGATGCCTGCTCCAGGGTCAGTTTGGCCATGGGTTTGCCCTCTAACTCTCGTCGCCCTGGCGCGGCAACGCCTTGCGGCGCTCCAGCTCCCTCAAGTCATCGACGCGGCCGCGGCGCACCATGAAGTCGAGCTCCTTTTTCACCAGGCGTTCCATGAGCGCCGGCAAGTTGCGCTCCAGCCACTCGGTGAGCATGGGGTGCAGCATGTCCTTGATCACCCCGTCGAAAGTGGCGCTTCTGGCGCCCACGGACAAATCGCGCCGCGCGTCGTGGACGCGAGCCAGCGCCGCAAGGACGTCCGCCGATTGGCTCGACGTCGGCGCCGAGACGACCCTCGAGCCTTCGGAGAAAGACATTTTCGGGGTCAACTGCAAGACATCTCCGTCCTCGGGCTCGGGCTCGGTCTCGGGTTCGGGTTCGGGTTCGGGTTCGAGCGGTTGATCCACAGGAACCACCGTGGGAGCCCCCGTTGGAGCCCCCGTGGGAGCCCCCGTTGGAGCCCCCGTGGGAGCCCCCGTGGGAGCCCCCGTGGGAGCCACCTTGGATTCGGCGTGGGGCTGCGGACGCAGGCGCTCCAACGGCCCCGGCTCCTGAGTGGACCCGAAATGGGGCCGCGGGCGGAGGCGGGCCAGCGGTTCCAGCGGCTCCACCGCCGGTGGTATGGCGTCGGGCGATGGCGCCGCGAATGGCGGCAACTCTTCCTCTTCCTCTTCCTCTTCCTCTTCCTCTTCCTCGTCCGCCGCCGCCAGCGCCGCCAGCGCCTCCAGCGCCTCCAACTCGGCGAACGGCCGCGGCACCGGCACGGCGACGGCGCGCAAGGCACTCATATACAGATAGATGCCGGCGAAGATCAGCGCCGTACCCACGTAGTGGAAAAACCGCAGCTCCTCGCCCAAGAAGCCCACCGCCAGGACCGCGGTGAATACGGGGATCAGGTAGACGAACTGGCCCGCCGTGTTGGCGCCGACTTCGGCGACGCCCCGGTTCCAGCAGATGTAGGAGATAAGCGAGGGGAACAGCGCCACGAATAAGATGCTCGATAGGCTGGCCTCGTTAACGTCGAAGGCGCCGGTGGCGGTGAACTCCCAGGCGTAGAACGGCGCCATGATGGCGACACCGAGTACGATGATCACCATGAGCATGGCCATGGCCGGCAGCCCGTCCGGCAGCAGCCTGAGAAGCGGCGAATAAAGCGAAAACGCGGTGATCGCCGCGACCATCCACAAGTCCCCCGCCGTGAACTGGAAGTCGGCGAGCACGCCGGCGTCGGCCCGCGTGATGATGGTCACCATGCCGACTAGCGAAATGACGATGCCGATCATCTGGCGCGGCGTCACCAGTTGCCGGTGCAGGAAATACGACATGATGGGGATCAGCACGGGCGCCGTGGCATAGATGAGGCCGACGTTGATGGCCGTCGTCGTGTTGAGGGCGAGATAGGTGCACGTGTGGTAGATGACGACGCCGGTGAACGCGAGCACGATCATCAGCCGCCAATGGCGCACGAAAGTGGCCCGGTGGCGCCACACGTCGACGGCGGTAAACGGCAGCAGCACCACCCCCGCCACGGCCCAGCGCCAGAAGCTGAGCGCCATCGGCGGGATGTCCTCGTAGATGGCGCGGCCGACTACGAAGTTCCCGGCCCAGAACAGGATCGCCACCACCAGAA
Source organism: Rhodospirillales bacterium (assembly GCA_030744625.1). Lineage (GTDB taxonomy): Bacteria > Pseudomonadota > Alphaproteobacteria > Rhodospirillales > JASLQF01 > JASLQF01. The sequence goes on along the minus strand of JASLQF010000051.1, from coordinate 16,907 downwards.
GCACATAGGGCGAAAGCAGGTAGCGTGTCATCCCTCCTCCCGCCGCAGTTTGGTTTTCACCCATGTTCGCGCGTTCCTCGCGCCATCACCCGGCGACGAGGACGCGGCGCAGAAGCTTGCCGACCGGGTTCTTGGGGATGGCGTCGACGAAGTTCATGGTCTCGGGCACCTTGTAGCGGGCCAGCTTCTCGCCCGCGAACTCGACGATTTCCTGGGCCAGCGCGTCGGAACCTTCGTTGCCCTCGGTCAGCACGACGAAGGCGGCGATGGTCTTGCCGCGCGTCTCGCCGGCGATCCCGGTCACCGCCACCTCGGCCACCAATGGGTGCTTGAGCACCACGTCCTCGATCTCCTGCGGCGCGATGAGGTAGCCCCGGCTCTTGAAGATGTCATCCTGGCGCCCGTGGTACCAGTAATAGCCGTCCTCGTCGCGGTGCATGACGTCGCTGGTGTAGTACCAGTCCCCCCGGTGCTGCTTGCGCCAGCGGTCGACCTGCTTGTAGTAGCCGAGATAGAGCCCCGGGTCGGAGCGGTGGATCATGAACACCCCATCCTCGCCCGGGCCCACCTCGTTGAGCTCGTCGTCGAGGAGCGCCACTTTGTAACCGGGCAGGACCCTTCCGATGGATCCCGGCTTGACCGGGTAGTCCGGGCCGTTGCCAATCATCACCTCTATCTCCGCCACCCCATAGGACTCGTAAAGCGGGATGCCGTAGACCTCGGCCCACTGTTCGCACGCCGTGGTCCCCAACTGCTCGCCCATGGTGCACATGAACCTGAGAGAGGAGAGATCGAAACGGTCCTTGAGCCCGGGTTCGGCGAGGGCCATCCGGTAAAAGGTGGGGACGAACGAAAAGATGGTGACCCCCAGCTCCTCGACGAAGGCGAAGGCATTCTCCGGCGTCCCCCGCTCGCTGAGCGTGGCGATGCTGGCACCCCCGTACAGGGGAAACATGAAAGCGTGCCCGAACGCCCCCATGAAGCTGTATTCGCCCGGCGAAAGCACGATGTCGTCATGGCGGTACTTCATTTGCACGAGGATGGGATCGCCAACCGTAATGATCCATCGATGGGCGTGCAGGATTCCCTTCGGCTTGCCGGTGGTGCCCGAGGAATAGAGCATGAAGGCGGGGTCCATTGCATCGGTATCGGCGGCGGGAACATCCCCGGCTGCCTTCATTACGTCCAGATAAGCGATGGCGCCGGCGCCGGCATCGTCGGCATCAACGATGATCAAGTTCTCGAAGGCGCCCTTCGCCTTGAGGCTCCTGAGCGGTTCGCAAACGGCGTCCATGGCGAATACCGTGCGGGCGCCGCTGTTCTCGAGGATGTATTCAATCTCGGGTTCCTTGAGCATGGAGGCCGAGAGTGTCGGCACGGCGCCGAGCTTCAAGGCGGCGAAGACGGCGGCGCAGGAGCGCGGATGGTTGCGGGTGTGGACGAGGATGAAGTCGCCCTTGCCGACGCCGAGGTCCGCCAGGCCCGCCGCCAGGCCGTTGATCTCGCCTTGGAACTCCTGATAGGTCCAACTTCCCCCCGACCAACGCACGGCGGCGTTGCCGCCGCGTCCTTCCTCGACGTGGCGATCCACCACTTCGGACGTGATGTTCATCCTCGGCGGATAGACCCGGTAACCGTCGCCGACGGCCCATCCCGACATGGCCCCCTCCATTACCTGGACCCGGCAGCCCCTACCACTCCTCGTCGGGGGTAGGGTACTGGACCGGATTCCCCTCGTGATACTGGGGCGTGCGTTTTTCCAGAAACGCCGTGACCCCTTCGGCGCACTCGCGGGTGCGTGTCAACTCGAGCACGCGGTCAAGCTCGAGGCGCATGTCGTCCAGGTTGCGGTCCTTGTTCCTGTATATCCGTAGCGTCTCCTTCGCGAACTTCGTACCGCGCGCTGGATAGGCTGCGATTCGCCCGGCCCACTTGAGCGCCGTATCCATGAGCTCGTCGGCGGGCACCACCTTGTTGGCGAGGCCGATGCGGTACGCCTCCTCGGCCAGCACGAAGCGCCCGGTAAGGATCATCTCGGCGGCGCGCGCGTAGCCGACGATCTTGGGCAGCACCCGGGGCGACGCCCACTCGCTCATGAAGCCGGCGGGCACGGCGATCTCGGAGAGCTTCACCCGGTCCGAGACGATGCGCAGGTCGCAGCACAGGGTGAACTCGAAGCCCATGCCGACGCACACCCCGTCGATGGCGCCGATGGTCGGCTGCGGCAGGTCTTCCCACTTGCGGCAGACCTGCTGGGCGACGACGTGGTAGTGGTCGTTCATCCACCAGATGACCAGGTCCTTGTAGGCGCCCTCGAGGCCGTGGGTCTCTTCCTCGCGCTCCAGCGGCGTGGTTTCGAATTTCAGGTCGCCGCCGCCCGAGAAGTGGTCGCCGGCGCCGGTCAGGATGACTACGCGAGTCCCCGATTCGCGGATGTCGTCAACGATGCGGTCGAGCTCGAGCGCCATGCGCGGGCTGATCGCGTTTATGCGCTTGGGAACGTTCAGCGTCAGCACGCCGATGGCGTTGTCGCCGGGGCACTGGGGAGAAGACACGACCTCCCATTTGATGGTTTCGTACCTCATGATCGGTTTTCTCCTTGTTTCGAGGTCTCCGGTAGCGGCGGGTGGGTCCCGCGCCAACCGCCCTCCCGGCGGTCGAGTCACACAATACTACGAGTCACGCCGCGGCGCCGTCCCCCGCAAAACCCGGCTAGGAAAATATCCCCTTCAAGGTGAAAAATATGATCGCGGCCAATACGCCGGCCACGGGCAGCGTCGTGATCCAGGAGACGATAATCCTCGTCACCACGGCCAGATTCAAGGCGGCGATTCCCCTGGCCAGGCCGACCCCGATTACGGCGCCGACGGCGATGTGCGTCGTCGAAACCGGGAGCCCGATGCGGCTCGCCAGAATCACCGTCAGGGCCGCCGAAATGGTCGCGCAAAAGGCCCGCGTCGGGGTCAGGTCGGTAATCTTCCTGCCGATCGTCTGCATGACGCGATAGCCGTAGGTGGCCAGACCGAGGACGATCCCGGCGCCGCCGAGCACCAGTATCCAAATCGGAACCGCTGACTTTTGCGCGACCTCGCCGCCGGATTGCACCAGTCCGTAGACCGCCGCCAGGGGGCCGATGCCATTGGCGACGTCATTCGACCCATGGGCGAACGCCATGGCGCACGCCGTGAAAATTATCATCGGCGCGAATATCTTTTCGACCCTTTCGTGTTGCGACACCTGGTCCGTCGTGTCGTCGACCCCGACGCGGCGAATGCGCGCCTTGCCGACCGCCAGCACGGCCAACCCGATGAGGACCGACAAGATCAAACTCCCGGTAAAGTCGAGTTCGAGCTTCAGGTGTTTCAGCCCCTTGATCAAGGTAACGAGGGAGACCACGAACCCGACCAGAAACAGATATACCGGCGCCCACTTGTGGGCGTTTCTCAGAGGTGTCGGCGTATCCAGTATGAGCCGTTGAAGACTCATCATCAGCACGAAGGCGGCGGCGCCCCCGAGGACCGGTGAAACCACCCAACTGGCGACAATCGAGCCGATCTTGCTCCATTGAACCGAGTCGAAACCGATACCGACGATACCGAAGCCGACGATCGCCCCGACAATGGAGTGGGTCGTGGACACCGGCCACCCCTTGATCGACGCAATCAACAGCCAGATCGCGGCCGCCAACAATGCCGCCAGCATGCCGTAAACCAAGACCTCGGGAGTGGATTCGATGCCGCCCGGATCGATGATGCCCTTGCGAATCGTCCGGGTCACGTGCTGACCGGCCAGCAACGCTCCCAGGAACTCGAATATCGCGGCAACGGCAATCGCCGTCTTTACGTTCAGGGCCCCGGAACCGACCGACGTGCCCAGCGCGTTGGCCACGTCGTTGGCGCCGATTCCCCACGTCATGAACAGGCCGAAGACGATGGCTATGATCAAAAAGATCGCGCCGTACTGATGAATGATTTCCATCGGCGCGGACAGTGATCGGGGTTTCGGTGGGGGACGCTAGCGCGCGATCAACAAACGGTGCTTGTTGCCCGTTCTTTCCGCGAAATTGGCCAGGTCGCCAATCAAACGGCCCAGGCGCAGCCACAGGATGACGGATACGGGATTCAATTCCTGTTCGTGGGTGAATAGTTGTTTTGTGAAGTACATGCCCTTCTCGTCCGTATCGGTTTCAATCTTGCTCAGGTCATCGATCATCAGCAGCACTTTTTCCGATTCGGGCCCCCGGAAACCATGCTCGACGAGGCTGTCGAACTCGTCCATGATTTCCCCGAGTTGATTGCACGCCTCGACGCTGCGATCGACCAGGGCCATCAGGGGATCATGCATCGGCTGCGGGCACTCCAGTTCCCTTACCACCAGCATCCCGGCGATATCCTGCGCCACGTCGGCGATGGAATCCTGCATATCCAGGATATCCAGCAAATCGCGGCGGTCGACCGCCATGAAGATGCTCTTGGGAAGATGGGATCGAAGCTCGTTCTTGATCTTGTCGGCCTCGTTCTCCAGTTCGAAGATTTTCTTTCTGATTTCTTCAAGGCCGTCCTTGTCTTTCTCGAAAAAGACCTTCATGAGCCCCGGGACCTGATTGGCGCAGCTCAGGACGACGCGCAAGTGCTCCTGCAACGGCTTGAAGGGAGAGTGCGCGAACAACTGCATGATGGGGTTGGCGATCATCTCGAAAGCCTCCTGCCTTGCGAGCCCGAGAATAAACGGCCGCAACGCGGGAGTCGATTTCTACTTTGGGCACGGGGGTGGCCGACGCCGTCAGTCGTGCTCCGGCAACACGGCCGACTTGCCGAATACCTGGCGGTCGATGAGTTCCCGCAGGGCCAGCGGATACTCCTTGAGCGGGCGCTCGGCGTGGATGATGGGGTCGAGCCTGCCCTCCGAGACCATATCCAGAAGCTCCTCCTGGTCCTCGATGTCCCAGCCGTTCGAGCCGATGATTTGTTGCTCGAACGACCAGATGTATCGAAGATCGACGGTCGCCTGGTAGCCCGCCGTGGCACCGCAGACGGCCATCCGCCCATGACTGGACATCGCCTTCTGGCTCGGCTCCAGGGTGTCGCCGCCGGTGTAATTGACAACGATGTCGGCGCCGCCGGTGCCCTTGACCTTGTCTCCCACGGCGACCCTGGGCCTGCCGAAAATCCTTCGGGATTCCTCCAGGAAATCCTGCTTCGACACGTTGACCACGTGATCGGCGCCGAGTTCCTTCAGCCTTTCCACCTTCCACTCGGAGCTGCCGCAGGCCAGGACCTCGGCCCCCGCCATCTTGGCCAGCTGCACGCAACAGGTACCGACGCCGCCGGTGGCGCCGAGGATGAGGACCTTCTCGCCCGCCTGCACCCGGGCCCGCTTGACCATCATGCGCAGCGCCGTGCCGTAGGCCACCGGCAGGGCCGCCGCCTGCACGTAGGACACGTTGTCCGGGATCGGCAACAGGTTGGTCTGGGCCACGGTGATGTAATCGCAGCATGCGCCCGGCAGGGTCTCGCCCATCAGGCGAAACGCCTCACCCACCGGAATGATCCCGTAGACGCTGACGCGGTCGCCCACCGCCCACTTGCTCCCGTCGACACCGTGGCCGAGGGCGGCGATCTCGCCGGCCGTGTCGATGCCGGGGATCATGGGCAGGGGAATGGTCAGGCCGGGGATACCCTCCACCGTCATGACGTCCGCCCCGTTCAGGGTTGTCGCCATGATCTTGACGAGGCATTCGCCGGGCCCGGGTTCGGGTTCGGGGATGTCTTCGTACTTCAGGACCTCCGGTCCGCCGTGCTCGTGAAAACGGATGGCTTTCATCGATCGCCCCTCGAACTTTCGCTGCTCCGCCTCTCAGGGCGTGACGATGATCTTGCCGATGACCTGGCGGTCGGCGAGCATGTGGACGCCCTTCACCGTATCCTGCAAAGACAGGGTCTCCGAGATCAGCGGCTTCATCTCGCCGCCGTCGATGTACGCCAAGAGCTTCTCCAGGTCGTCGACCGTCCAACTGTTCGACCCCCGGACGTCGAGCTCGAAGGTCCAGATGAAGCGGAGGTCGGTCTCCGGCCCGTAGCCGGCGGTGGCGCCACAGGTCATCAGCCGCCCGCCGCGCTTGAGGCAGCGGAGCGACTTCACCCAGGTGTCGCCGCCGGTGAAGTTGACGACCATGTCGACGCCGCCCGTGTAGGCCCGCCGGTAGGGTTTGTCGTAGAGTTCCCAGATCTTCTTGACGAAATCATCCTTCGTGTAGTCGATGACGTGGTCGGCGCCCAAGTCCTTGAGAACCTGAAGTTTCTCCGGCGTCGAGCCGCAAGCCACCACCTCGGCACCGACCATCTTGGCCAGCAGCACGCAACACGATCCGACGCCGCCGCTGGCGCCCAGGATCAACACCTTGTCTTCCTTGGCGATGTTGCCCCGCGTCACCATCATGCGGTGCGCCGTGCCGTAGGCGATGGGCAGGGAGGCGGCGTCCGCGAAGCTGACGCCGTCGGGGATGCGGATGAGCTGACCGGCGTCGGTCTTGCACAGCTCGGCCGTGCCGCCGTTGACCATCTCGCCCAACAACCCCTTCTCCAGGTTCAGGGGGTTGACCAGGACCCGGTCGCCGACGCTCCACCCCTCGACGCCGGGGCCCATCCCGGCCACCTCGCCGGCGGTGTCCAGCCCGATGACGATGGGCAGCGGAATCTTGATGCCGGGCATGCCCTGGCAGGTGAAGACGTCGTGGTAGTTCAAGGACGTCGCCTTGACCTCGATGACCACCTCCCCGGCGCCGGCCTCGGGGTCGGGAAAGTTTTCATCGTGGACCAGGTTGTCGATATCGCCTTGCTCGGGCAGGCAAACGGCGCGCATGGACGGTTCTCCTTGTTTTCTGACGGCTGTCGCCGCGATGGGCGCGCGACGTTACCATTCCCAAAAGGCGCGTTCCAGCGGACCGTGCCAGTCGGCGGTTTGCTCCGGTATTTGGCGTCGGCCAACGCTTCTCGGGGTTTGGTCTCGACCGTCGGAACGCCCAGGGGACGGCGGCGCTTCGCCTAGTTATTCACCGAGCCGCCGTCGACGACGACCGATTGGCCGGTCATGAAGGCGCAGTCGTCGGAAGCCAGGAACAAGAGCGCGCCGATGAGGTCCTCGGGCACCTGGTCGCGCTTGATGGCGCGGCTCGCCAGCACCGGCGCCTGAAGTTTCTCCAGCATCTCCTCGTTGTCGACGACGCCCTCGCTGAGGACGAGCCCCGGTGCCAGGGTGTTGACGCAAATGCCGTCGCCGCCGAGCTCGCGCGACATGCAGCGCGTCATGGTCAGCACCGCCCCCTTGGAAACCACGTAGTGGAGGAAGTTGGGTGTCCCCTTGAACACCGTGCCCGACGCGATGTTGATGATGCGGCCCCACTTGTTGCGGCGCATCTCCGGCACCACGGCCTTGGCGCACAGGAACACCCCGCGCACGTTGACGGCCATCAGCCGGTCCCACTCCTCGGTGGTGATTTCGGTGAACGGCTGCATCTTCAGCGAGGCGAACATGGCGGCATTGGTGACCAGGATATCGACCTTGCCGAAACGCTCCACGGTGCCCCGCACCATGTCGTCGACGGAGGCCTCGTCGGTCACGTCGGTGGTGATCGAGATGGCCTCGCCGCCCTGTTGCTCGATCACCTTGACCACCGGCTCCCCGTCGAGGAGATCGGCGACCACCACCTTGGCGCCGTCAGCGGCCAAAGCCTTTGCGTAGACCGCCCCGATGCCTTGCGCGGCGCCGGTAACGATGGCGACCCTGTCCTCGACTCGTTGCATGGTTTTCCCCTCCCTGTCCGTGTCCGCCGCCGTCCCGCCGATCGGCACCGGTTCTCTTAGGGGGAAATCGCGCCGAGGTCCAGCCCGGCGCGCCGGCGCGCGCTTCGCTCAGCCCGTCTTTGCCGCCTTGCCGAATTGCCGAAAGCTGCTTTCGTCCGTGCCCCAGTCGGCGAACTGCGGGGGCTCTTCCTCGAGCCTCGGGTCCTTCTGGACGTAGGTCTCGTTCTCGCCGTTGAAGAGCGTCCCGATCAAGCCCCGCTCCAGGTCGCTGGTGCCCATGATGGCGTCGGCGATGGGAAAGGTCAGGTTGAAGTTGTGGGTCTGCATGTAACGCAGGTTGTGGTGGACCCGGTGCATGCGGCGCACCGAGTTTACCAGCGGGATGTGCTTGAGGTAGGGGTGCCGCGCATCGTCCATGTGGGAGACCGAGTGCAGAAACTCGTAGACGAGGTAGTTGGCCGCGAACATGCCCTCGATGACGTAGCCGGCATTGGCCGACCAAAGGTAGCCGACGATGAGCGCCGGCGGGATGCCGATGACGATGAACGCGACCACCGCATAGGGCGGGAAGAGCTGAGCCAACCATTCCTTGTGGCCCTTGAAGAGCATGTTGTGCTGGGTGAAGAAGTGGTGATGCACCCCGGTGTGGCGCCGGAACGCCAGCTTGAAGCCCCTGACGTTGCCGTGCAATACATAGCGGTGCGCCGCCCACTCGGCGAAATTGCCGACGAGGAAGACGGGCACCACCATCGCCCACTCGATCCAGGTGGCGCCGGCGATATGGTTCCAGCAGTAGTAGATGGTGCCCGCCGGAAGCAAAAGGAGAATCGCGACTTGCGCCTCGCCCCGGTACCACGACGGGACGCCGGCGATAAATTCCTCGCGGAAACCTTGTAGCTTGAGCTTTTCCTGTTCTACCCTCGATGCTTGGCTTTGATCACTCGACATGGCGGAGCCTCCTCCGATTTCCGTGCCGACCGTTCCCCGCGGGTCCCTGTCCACCCTCTGCGGCACGCCCCAAAACACCTGAAAACCGCAACATAATACACCGGGCGCCGACGCCTGTCCAAGGCCCGTCCCGCCGCCGGCGTGGGACGCCGGTCACGGCGCCCCCTTCCTTGATTTCTATCAAGGTAATTCTCGGCCATCGGCGGAATATGACGATGGCAAGGCGCGGTCCGCCGCTACGCGGGACGCCAGTGCCGTGCCCGAGCGTTCGGCAACGCGCCGCGGCCGGGCCATGATGAGGACGAAAATCGGCGCGCGCGAGCATTAATCACCGGGAGATCACCATGGCGGAACGTCGTCGGAAGTTCTGGGGCTGGGGGTACGAGGACGAACGCCTCGGCGACGACGAGGAGCGCCGCGTGCTGGAAGGATGGGCGGACCGTCTCGGCGTCGACGCCGAGGCCTTCGAACGCCTGCCCGTGCCCGATGCCGGCGACATCGAACTCGGCGCCCCCCGGATCGACCCGCCGTCCAGGGTGGCCGGCATCTGCTCGACCGACACTTACGACCGCCTGCTCCACACCTATGGCCAATCGATTCCAGATTTGGCGCGTGCCTTCATGAAGGACTTCGCCAACGCCCCCGATTACGTCGCTCACGCGAAGACGGAAGAGGACGTGACCGCGGTGCTCGACTGGGCCACCGGCGCCGGCGTCGCGGTCATTCCATTCGGCGGCGGCTCGAGCGCCACCGGCGGGGTCGAACCCGCCGTCGGCGGCGGCTTCAATGGCGCCATCAGCCTCGACCTTGGAGGTCTCGACAAGGTCCTTGAGATCGACCGGACGAGCCGCGCCGCCCGCATCCAGGCGGGCATCTTCGGCCCCGCCCTCGAGGCCGCGCTCAAGCCCGAGGGGCTGACGCTCCGTCACTTCCCGCAAAGCTTCTCGCACTCGACCCTGGGCGGCTGGATCGCCACCCGCGCCGGCGGCCACTTCGCCACCCTCTACACCCACGTAGACGACTTCGTCGAAAGCCTGCGCACGGTGACCCCGGCCGGCGTCATGGAGAGCCGCCGGCTCCCCGGCTCCGGCGCCGGGCCCAGTCCGGACCGCCTGATGATGGGCTCGGAAGGCGCTCTCGGCGTCATCACCGAGGCGTGGATGCGGCTACAGGACCGGCCCACACACCGTGCCGCCGCCTCCGTCTACTTCGCCGACATCTACGACGGCGCCGAGGCCATCCGCGCCGTCGGCCAGGCCGGGCTCTACCCCTCCAACCTGCGGCTCCTGGACCCCATGGAAGCGAGGATCACCGACGCCGGCGACGGCACCCGCGCGCTCGCCGTGCTGGCCTTCGAGTCCGCCGACCATCCGGTGGACGCGTGGATGGGCCGGGCGCTCGAGATCGTCGCCGATCACGGCGGCGAATTCGACCCCGAGGAGGTCGCCAACCCCGACGCCCACATAAGCGGATCCGCCGGTGCCTGGCGCGCCGCTTTCATCCGCATGCCCTACTATCGCGAGTTCCTGACCGCCAACGCGGTGATCAACGACACCTTCGAGACGGCCATCACCTGGGACCGCTTTCGCGCCTTCCACGACGACGTCAAGGCGGCGGCCGAGGCCGCCATGGAGGAAGCGACGGGCAAGTCCGGCGTCATCACCTGCCGCTTCACCCACGTCTATCCGGATGGCCCGGCCCCCTATTTCACGTACCACTGCCTGAGCCGGCACGGGGCGCTCCTGGAGCACTGGCGGTACATCAAGGAACGCGCCTCGGACGCGGTCATCGCCGGCGGCGGCACCATCACCCACCACCACGCGGTGGGCCGCGATCACATGCCGTGGTATGAGCGCCAGCGCCCGTCTCTGTTCGGCGAGGCCGTGGCGGCGGCCAAGGCTAAGCTGGACCCGGCCGGCATCCTCAACCCCGGGGTCATCGTGCCGGCGCCGGGAAGGTAAGTGGCTCCCGCCTAAGCCGCCGGGCGACCGGGCGGCGCCAGGTCGGCGAGGCAATCATCGGCAAGGCACTCGACGGGCGTGAAGTCGCGGTGGGCGATCCATTCATCGCGCTCGAAGCGGCGGATGTGGTTGTCCACGTGGCAGGCGCTGACGTAGACGATGGTGCGGCTGAACGGCGAGATGTTGCCGGGCGAGGCGTGCACCAGGTTGCAGTGGAATATCAACATCGAGCCCGCCGCTCCCTTGGGCGCGACCAGGCCGCCTTCGTCCACCAGGCGGGCGATCTCGGCCGTATCCAGGGTCCACAACGGGTACGACGTGGTGGCGAGGTCGTGCCCGGCCTCGAGGACGCCACGCCTGTGGGACTTGGGGATCAACATCAGGGCGCCGTTGAACTCGGTCACGTCGTCGAGGAACAGGGCCACGTTCATGGCGCGCGGCTCGGGCATGAGGTCGTCGCGCGCCCATGTCCCGTAGTCCTGATGCCACTGCCAGACGTCGCCGTCGAAGGCGGCCTTGCCGTTGATCTTGAACTGGTGCACGTAGACCGGCCCGCCGAGAAGCTGCATGGCCGGCTCGATGAGGCGCGGGTGGCGGGCCAGTAGGCGAAAGGCCTCGTTATAGGTGTGGGCGGCGAAGGCCGTGCGTACCGACTGCGTCCCCTTCTCGCGCCACACTTCCGGGCGCTCCTGGGCGAAGATGCCGGGCACCTCGGCGTTGAGGACGGCGACCTCCTCGTTCGTGAACGCGCCGGGGATGAAGAGGTAACCTTCATCCTCGAAATCCCGGACCTGTTTCTTGGTGAGATTCATGTCCGCGCCCTACCTATATATTGCACTGACGTTACCACGAAGGGCTCCATCCAGCTAATCGGGGCGGTTGCCGCAGGGGCCGTGCCGGTGGCGCACAGGAGACTGCGGCCCGTTACAGTCCGGCGTCGCCAATCAGGATCTCCGCCGCCTCTTTGGCATGGGTGGCGGCATCGAGGTTCCCGGTCACGTGGGCATCGACGATCGCCCCCTCGCCGAGAAGAAAGAGCCGCCGCGCCAGGACGTCCGGCTCGCCGGTGCCGGCGGCGGCAGCCAGTTCGCGGAAGTAACCGAGGACCAGGCCCTTGTGCTCGGCGGCGGAGGCGTGGATGGGATTGTCGTGGCGGGCAAATTCGGCCGCCGCGTTGATGAAGGCGCAGCCGCTGAAATCCTTCGACGCGAACCATTCGCCCAAGGCGTCGAACGTGGCAAGCAGGCGTTGGCGCGGCGTCTTGGCGCGCTTCTCCACGTTGCGCATGAACCAGTTGCGGAACTTTTCATCGCGGCGCCGCAGCACGGCGAGGATGAGTTCGTCCTTGGACTTGAAGTGATTGTAGAGCGTCATCTTGGCGACGCCCGATTCGGCGAGGATCTTGTCGATGCCGGTAGCGTGGTAGCCCTCCCGGTAAAAGAGCTCGAGGGCGGTGTCCACCAGATGGTCTCGGCGGCTGGCTGGCATGGGTCGGCTCTCCTCGCGGCAAAAGACAAACCAGTTTGTATTTTTTTTGTGAAATTCTGTGTAGGTAGATCGGTATCCTTTAGTTTCAGCATATCGGAGCGATTCCCAGTATAGGTAATATATCGCTGATTATCAAGTGTGTTAGCGTGACGAAACGACGGATATCGGTGGCGCTGCTTCACTCGATTTGAAGGTTTGACAAAATAGACAGTTCTGTCTATGATATTATCTCCACAGCCGGCAAATCCGTTGTCTCCGCTGACACGACCGAATGGAAAGGACGGTGGACAATGTCTGACGCCCCCATCAGCGACATCGCCTTCACAACCGCGGTCAAGGCGATCCAGGAAAGAAAGGGGTCGCGCCGGGGCTATGCGCGCATGGATGAGAAGGGTGGCTGGGCCGATGCCGTCGACCCCGACCTCGCCGCCTTCATCGCCAAGCGCGACTCGCTGTACCTCGCCACCGCCACCGCCGACGGCCAGCCCTACATCCAACACCGCGGCGGCCCTGCGGGCTTTCTCAAGGTGCTCGACGCGCACACCCTGGCCTTCGCCGACTTCAAGGGAAACCGGCAGTACATTACCGCCGGCAACCTGACCGAAAACGACAAGGCCTACATCTTCCTGATGGATTACGCCAACCGTCGGCGCGTCAAGGTGTGGGGCACCGCCCGCGTCGTCGAGGACGACGCGGCGCTCCTCGAACGGCTGGCCGATGGCGGCTACGAGGGCGTTCCCGAGCAGGCAATCGTGTTCAAGCTCGAGGCCTGGGACGTCAACTGCCCGCAGCACATCACCCCGCGCTTTACCGAGGCCGAGGTCGCCCGGCACGAGGAGGCCCTGCTCGCGCGCATCGAGATGCTGGAGGCCGAAGTGGCGGCGTTGCGCGGCAAGTTGGCCAGCGGCGGCTCGGCTTGACTATTCCGCGCCAAACCGTCCGGGCTCAGGACCGGCCCGACCGGCTCGGATAGTAGCGCAAATAGAGCCAGCCCTTGGTTGCGCGGAAGAAGGCGGGACCGGTGAGAACAGTCAATTGGATGGTCGTCGTCGGGAATCGCCAGATCGCCTTTTTGTAGATGTTCGCCGCCGGGTCGACACCGAAGTAGGCTTCCGAATCGGTCAGATAGTTCTCCCGGCTAGTGGGCTCTCCGTAAATCCGCCGCATGGTCGCATAGAGGGCCGCGAAATCTCCGCGACTGGGTTTGCCGACGCCGTCGATGAGGACTTGCGCCAACCGCCCATTGGATTTCGAAACCTGGAAGATGACGTCGAACCCCATACTGAAATACCGGACCCCTTTAAGGTAGTAGTCGGCGCGATAGGCCTCGAAGGTTTGCGCGTCGTATTTCTCCAGCGCCCCGCCGAACAACCGTTTCAACTGGGCCTCCGTCGCGCCCCACCTGATGTTGTTCCACCCGACGACGTTGCGCCGGGGCAATCGGGCAGGACTCCGGCCTCCCGCGCTTGCCACCTCGATCAAGTTCGGCAGGTCGGTTCCGAAGATGCTGTCGGGCTTCCTGGAAAAGGGTTTCGAAGCGGGGCGCTGAACCGGCGCTCGGAGGGATGGCGGGCTGTCGGAAGTGGGCTTGCTCCGCACCGGCACCGAGACCAGGACCACCGCCGCGGTGTCATCGGGATCGGTCGACAGAACCGATACGGCTGAGACGGCATCCGTTTTCTCATCTGCCGGCGACTTCGCTAATTGAGCGCCCGCATCCGATGTGCCTTGCGGCGCCGTCCGGGGCGGCGGCGATACCGATTCCTCGGGCTCCCCGGTTACCTCCGGTCCCGAGTCATCTCGCGGCTGCGAACCTTGTAACGGGGCCGGCACGGGCGGCGGCGGTGCCGCCGCGTCCTCGGGCTCCCCGGTTACCGCCAGTCCCAAGTCATCCCTCGGCTGCGAACCTTGTGACGGGGCCGGCACGGACGGCGGCGGTGCCGCCGCTCCCTCGGGTTCCCCGGCTTCTTCTGTACCCAGGCCGTCCCATAACTGCTCTTGTGACAAAGCAACCTCGACCGATGCCGGCGTGGGCGAGGCTCGGGACCTGGGATTTACGTTCCCCTTCTGCCACAACCTTGCCATGGTCACCGCGGGCCGCGGCAGGGGGATCACGACCCTGACTTCATCAGGCCGCACCAAATCGAATAGGAAGTCGCCAACGGCGGCCGCCCCGATGAGGGCGGCGAGCGCACCTGCAGAGAGTCCGACCAATAAAAGGCCGTTTGAACTTCTGCGACGCACGTACGGGGAGCCGTGACTAACCATGGTCCAGCGCTTTCGATCGATTCGCCGCTGCCTGTGGAATGGGCACCAGGCGACGATCAAATCATACGGCTGGCGCTTGCCGCCAAGTGTGACGACCGTCACACTTGGCGATAAGGCTCAGAACCCCAAGGCCTCGCGCAAACGCTTAATCTGCAACAAGATATACAATACAGGGGGGTGCAGGCCATGCAACGGGAGAGGCCGAACGGGACTGAAGGGGAACGGGATGTCGCCTTGCGGCGCGCCCAGGGCGCGATCGGCCAGCAGCTTGCCCATGAGTGTCGCCGGCGCCACGCCGCGCCCATTGTAGCCGAGCGCCATGAGCACGCCGGACGCGGGCTCGTGCAGGTGAGGCATATAGTCACTGGTAAGAGCCAGCTTGCCGGCCCAGCGATATTGCCAGCGGGCGTCTGCGAGCTGGGGAAAAAGCTTGGGAACCACCTCGTGGAGCACGCGGTAGAGTTGGGGCCGGTCCGCCTCCGTGAAGGTGGCCCTTCCCCCCATGATGAGCCGGCCGCCGGCATCGATACGGTAGTAATGAAAGCCCACCGCGCGGTTTTCCGTAACCACCTCGCCACCGGGCAGTATGGTGCGCCGCAAATTCTCGCCAAGGGGTTCGGTCGCCGCCTGAAAGGTGTTCACGGGAATGATCGTGCGCCGCAGACCCGGCCACAATTGGTCGGTGTATCCGTTGGTGGCGAGGATCACCGTCTCGGCGACGACGGCGCCATCCGGCGTCGCCACGCGCCACCCATCGGCTTCACGTTTCAGCGACAGCGCCGGCGAGCCGCCATGAACGGCGGCGCCGGCGGCGAGCGCCGCGCCCGCCAGGCCGCGGGCGTAGCCGAGAGGCTGCAATCCCCCGCAACGCGGATCGAGCATGGCTCCCACGTAGGCCTCTGAGCCGACGCGGCGTGCCGTCTCCTCGCCGTCGAGAACCCGCACGGCGACGCCGCGCCGCTGCCACTGCTCGGCAAGGGCGACGTTCGCCTTCATGCTTCTGGAGTCGGGAGCAAGCTGCAGCCAGCCCGTACGCACGGCGTCGCAGGCAATGGCGTGGCGCTCGATGAGTTCGAACACGAGATCGGCCGAGCCGGCAAAGGCCTCGACGACACGCCGCCCCATCTCCCCGCCAAACCGGGCCTCGATGCCGTCGGGGTCGAGCCGGTGGGAAGGGTTGATCTGGCCGTTGTTGCGCCCCGAAGCGCCCCACCCCGGCTCCGCCGCTTCCAGCACCGCCACTTCGGCCCCCGCCTCGGCCAGATACAGCCCCGCCGAAAGCCCCGTGTAGCCGCCACCGATGACGGCCACGTCGGCGCGCCGTTCGCCGACAAGCGGTGGCGTCGGCGGTGGCGGAGTAGCGGTCGCGGCCCAAAGAGACTCGGGCAAGGGCACAGGCTCGGTCACGTCGGTCCTTTCGCCAGATTTGTGGAATCGCGGACGGCGTTGCTCGGCGCGGCGCCACACAACATATCAAGGAAACGCATGTGCCGACAGCACACATCAAGGAAATTTCTTCATGTCGTGGCTTCACCACTTCATATTTGATAGTCTTTCTAGAGTGATAGCTCGTACCGACGTGTGAAAGCCCAATACACCCATGGCGAAGAATAAATCTCTTGCGTATTTTATCGTCGACGACGACGAGGACGTAATCGCCGTTTTGACGGCAGTGCTGGAGGCTGCGGGCCATCGGGTACAGCACGCCACGTCGGGCGCCAGCGCCCTTTCCATGTTGGAGGCGGACCCGCCCGACTGCGTCCTTTTGGACATCATGATGCCGGGCATGGACGGCCTCGAGTTGTGCCGGGAAATGAGGGCCAAACCGGAGTTCCGGGATACCAGGATCGTCATTGTCTCGGCCAAGGCTTATGAGTTCGACCGCAAGCGGGCACTCAAATTCGGCGCCGACGGCTTCATCCTCAAGCCGATCAATGCGGAGACGTTTATCGAGGAACTGGAGAAAATATTCGAGAACAAAATCGAAATGACATTCTGGGGCGTGCGCGGGACCCTGCCCGTTCCCGGCCAAGGGTCCCTCAGATATGGCGGGAACACGTCTTGCGTGACCCTGGAGTTCGCCAAGGGTCAATTTTTCATCTTCGATGGGGGAACCGGGATCAAGGCGCTATCCGATTACCTGCTGCGTCAAGGCAGGACCCGATTGGAGTTCAAGATATTCATATCCCACCCCCATTGGGACCACATCAACGCCATCCCCTTTTTCGTGCCCCTCTATATGCCGGGGAACGAATGTGAGGTCCTCGGCGCCTCCCACGGCGACGCCACCATGCGCGAGTTGATCTCGTCACAAATGGACGACATCTACTTTCCGATCACCATCAAGGAGTTCGGCGCCCGTGTTTTCTTCAAGAACTGTCCGTCATCAAAACATTTGGGACATCAGAGCCTATTTCTTAACGGAGGATCTGGCTCATCT
>JASLQF010000050.1 GCA_030744625.1 Rhodospirillales bacterium | reverse complement strand
ACCGCCGATGAACTACGCAAGGTCGGCAAGGATATGGAAGGCGCCGGGGAAAAAGCCGATACCGCCGAGCCCGGGGAAGGGGAGGACGAGGACGAAGCCGGCGAAGAGGAAACGGCCGCCGCCGAGGGTGACGACGAAGCGCCCGGCGCCACACCCGAGCCCGGCCGCCCCGAGAAAGAGCAAGAATGACCGCGCCCGAGTGGCAGGATGGGTTCGTCAACCTGTGGCCGACCACATTCGTCCAGCGCAAGCTCGCCGGTCACGCCGAGGCGGACCGGGAGATCCAGAATCTGGTCCGCGAAATGGACCGCGCCAATAGGGACCTCACCACCGATTACCTGGAACCCGACCTGTTCAACGTCGACCAGCCCGGGATCAACTGGCTGCGCACCCAGATCAACGACACGGTCGTCGAGTACTTCCGCTATCTGGGAATCGATTACGCTGTGAACTGGACCATCCAGGGCTGGCCCAACGTCAACCGCTTCGGCGATTACCACGACACCCACAACCATCCCCGCGCCTATTTGAGCGGCACCTACTACGTCAAGGTGCCGAAGACACGGGAGCGCCAGAAGAACCGTGGCGACGTGCGGCCCGGGTGCATCACGTTCTACGATCCCCGGCCCGGCGTGAACATGAACGCCATCAAAGACGACCCTTATGTCGATCCGGAACACACGGTCAGCCCCGAGCCCGGCATGATTCTCCTGTGGCCCGCCTTCATCAACCACTTCGTTCACCCGAACTTGTCCAAGGAACCGCGCATCAGCATCAGCTTCAACATCGTGCTCAAGTGGTCCGACGACTACCTCCCCGAGCAAACGTGAGCCTGGGGAACATCTGCTCGCCCTTTGCGGGCGAAAGGGCGCGTACGGCATGAATCGCAGGGAACGGCGGCGCCGCGAAAAGCTGTCGCGGACGGCGGGACGGGTGGAGGCCGAAGCCGTCCCCGGAGATGCACCGTCCGTCCTGTTGCGGCGCGCCGTCGAATTCCACCAGGCGGGGCATATCGACGAGGCGCGGGGACTGTGCCGCCAGATTCTGGCCGTCGAGCCCAAACACCCGGACGCGTTGAACCTGAACGCCATGATCAGTTGCCAGTCGGGCAACGTCAGGGAGGGGATCAAGCAGTTCAAGGCGGCGCTCGCCGAGCGGCCGGAATTCGTCGAGGCGCGCAACAACCTGGGCAACGCCTTCAAGGCGCTGGGCCGCTTCGAAGAGGCCGAAAAGGCCTATCGCCAAGCCCTCGAAATTAACCCGGACTACGCGGACGCCCATTACAACCTGGGTGTCCTGATGGAAACGGCGGGCCGGCGCACCGAGGCCGAGGCCGCCTACCGGCGCGCCGTCAAGCTGAGGCCGGATTTCGCCGCCGCCCACCTCGCCCTGGGCAACGTGGCGAAGTCGTTGGGCCGGCTCGACGAGGCGGTGGTCGCCTACCGCCGGGCCGTTGCCCTCGGGCCGGACCTCGCCGACGCCCACAACAACCTCGGTACCGCGTTGCAGGAACTCGGCGAGCATGAGGCGGCGGAGGGCGCCTACCGCAAGGCCACCGCCCTCGATCCGGCCCATGCCGACGCCTCCTACAACCTGGGTGTCGTCCTGCAGGAAACGGAAAGGTTCGAGGAGGCCATGGCGGCCTACGCCGATGCCCTCCGCGCCGCGCCCGGCCATACCGGCGCCCACGTCAACCGCGGCTACGCGCTCAAGAAGCTGGGGAGATTGGACGAGGCGGTGGACGCCTACCGCCGCGCCATCGACCTGGCGCCCGACTACGACAAGGCGCGGGTCAACCTGGGTGACGCCTTGCTCGAGCGGGGCGAGCCGGAGGCCGCCCTCGCGGTGTGCGACGCCTACCTGCGCGACTACCCGGGCAACACCAGCGTCCTCGCCTTCAAGGCCATCGTCCTCGACGAGCTGGGGGAGCGCGCCCGGACGCGCCATCTGGTCGATTTCGGGCGCCTCGTGCGGCCTACCCAATTCTCGACGGCGGCGGGATTCGACAGCCTGGCCGATTTCAACGGCGCACTGTCGCGCCATGTTCTCGACCACCCTTCGCTGACCTTGGCGCCGGCCAGCCACGCCACCCGCCTGGGCAAGCACTCAGGCGAACTTCTGGTCGAGCCCAAGGGACCGATGGCCGTCTTCGAGGGGATGCTGCGCGGCGCCGTCGAGGAATACCTGGCCGCCTTGACGCCGGAAGCCAGCCATCCCTTTCTCGCCAACGCGCCCAGGCGCTTCGGGCTGAGCGCGTGGAGCATCGTGTTGGAGGGCCACGGTTACCAAGTGCCCCACATCCACCCGGCGGCGTGGCTGAGCAGCGTCTACTACGTCAAGGTTCCGGACATCGTCGAGGCCCCCGGTCGGGGCCACGCCGGCTGGATCGAGTTCGGCCGCCCCGCCGCCGACTTCCAGTGCACGGTGGAGCCCGAGTTGCGCCTGTTCCAACCGGGGGAAGGGCTGCTCCTGTTGTTCCCATCGTATTTCCATCATCGCACCGTGCCCTTCGAGTCGCCGCAAACGCGCATCAGCATTTCCACCGACGTGCTGCGCGAGACGTAAAAAAAACCGGCAACTCCATCGATTGGAAACCGCAATCCGCTCGTTTGGTTCGAACTCGCAATCATATAAACTGAATATACTTTAGAATTGATCAATTACGATTGACTCCCAACCCGAAAAGCCGTGTACTAAGGAAAAGGGGACGCGCACGGAATGTGCGCAGTCCAAGAAACGACGCTTCAAAGCGGGCCTTACGGCAAACCGGCGTAAAGACCGGCATCCGCGGACAGCGAGGGGAGGCTGAATGGGACAGCCGATAGGGGCGGATCGCTTGCACGATGGCGGTATCGCGGAAGAGGATGCGCTACGGGCGCGCTTCTACGCCATATTGGCCCATGTCCTCGGCGCCCCTCCGTCAGCCGAAACCCTCAACGCGTTCGGCGCCCTGGAAGGCGACGAAACCGATATGGGACAAGCCCTGGGTACGCTCGCCGCCGTCGCCGCGAAAACCACGGTAGATGCGGCGGGGAAGGAGTTCGACGCCCTCTTCGTGGGCGCCGGCCAGGGCGGCGAGCTGTTCCCGTACAAGTCCTATTACCTGACTGGGTTTCTCTACGAAAAGCCGTTGGCCGAACTGCGTGGCGACATGGCCAGGCTGGGCATCGAGAACAGCGGGGAGGTCCGCGAGCCCGAGGACCATATCGCCGCCGTCCTGGAGATGATGCACGGCTTGATCACCGGCGCCTTCGGCGAGGCGGCCGACCTCGAGACCCAGCGCGAGTTTTTCAGCGATCACATCGCCACGTGGGCGCCCCGGTTCTTCGAGGACCTGGAGGCGGCCAAGTCATCGCTGCTTTACGTTCCCGTGGGTACGGTGGGCCGCGTATTCATGGAAATCGAATCGGAGGCCTTTGCCATGGCGGCGTGACGCCGCCTGAATTTTTTGGTTGATAGTCCGTTGTCACGGTCATCAGAGGGGAGACACCAGTGAAACGAAGAAAACAATCGAAAACCATTCCTCGCAGGGAACTGCTCAGGTTCGCGGGGTTGTCGGCTGGCGCCGCGGGCGTCACGGCGGCGGCCCTTTCGGGTGGGCCCGCGAAGGCGGCGGAGCTTTCCGAGGCCGGGTCTGGGAAGACCGGCTACCGGGAAACCGGGCACATCCTCAAATACTATGAATCGACGCGATATTAATTAGCCAACAGGAGGCATTCATGCTTACAAAACGAAGCAGCGGGGTGGCGAATGGCACCCGTTTGCAAAAAGCATTGTCTGGCGTTATCGGCGGTGCGATAGACCGTCGGACATTCCTGAAGCGTTCGGGATTGACCGCCGGCGGAGCGGCCCTCGCGTCGGTCTTGCCCTACGGCAGGGTGAAGGAAGCATCGGCCGCCACGGCCTCGGCGGGCGATGTCAAGACCGTCAAGACGGTGTGTAACCACTGCGCGGTCGGCTGCACCGTCATCGCCGAAGTGCAGAACGGCGTGTGGATCGGCCAGGAGCCTGGCTGGGACAGCCCGTTGAACGTCGGCGCCAATTGCGCCAAGGGCGCCTCGGTGCGCGACTTCGCGCACGGCGAACGCCGCCTCAAGTATCCGATGAAACTGGAAGGCGGAAAGTGGAAGAGGCTGTCTTGGGAGCAGGCCGTCAACGAGATCGGCGACAAGATGCTCGACATCCGCAAGAAGTCGGGTCCCGACTCGGTGTATTGGCTGGGATCGGCCAAGCACAGTAACGAACAGGCTTACCTGTTCCGCAAGTTCTATGCCTTCTGGGGCTCCAACAACGGCGACCACCAGGCGCGCATCTGCCACTCGACCACGGTCGCCGGCGTGGCCAACACCTGGGGCTATGGCGCGATGACCAACAGCATGCCCGACATGCACAACTCGCGCGCCATCATCATGGTCGGCTCCAACGCCGCCGAGGCCCATCCAGTGGGGATGATGCACATTCTAAAGGCCAAGGAGCAGAACAACGCGGCGATCATCGTCTGCGACCCGCGCTACACGCGCACGGCGGCCCATGCCGACGAGTACGTGCGTTTCCGCCCGGGCACCGACGTGGCGTTGATCTGGGGCATCCTCCACCACATCTTCGCGAACGGCTGGGAGGACAAGGAGTTCATCCGCCAGCGTGTTTACGGGATGGACGAAATCCGGGCCGAAGTGAAGAAATGGACGCCCGAAGAGGCCGAACGCGTTACCGGCGTTCCCGGCTCGCAGCTCAAGCGGGTGGCGCGGGCGTTGGCCAATAACCGCCCCGGCACCATCATCTGGTGCATGGGCGCCACCCAGCACACCACCGGCAACAACAACACCCGCTCCTACTGCATCCTGCAGCTGGCGCTCGGCAACATGGGCGTGTCGGGTGGCGGCGCCAACATCTTCCGCGGCCACGACAACGTGCAGGGCGCCACCGACATGTGCGTGCTGTCACACTCGCTTCCTGGCTATTACGGCCTCAAGACGGGGTCTTGGAAGCATTGGGCGCGGGCTTGGGGCGTCTCCTACGACTATCTCCTGAAACGCTTCGCTTCCAAGAAGCTCATGGAGTCGAAGGGCTTCCCGGTGTCGCGCTGGATAGACGGCGTTCTCGTTCCCAAGGACAAGATCGACCAGCCCGACAATCTGCGGGCCATGGTCTTCTGGGGTCACTCACCCAATTCGCAGACCCGTCTGAAGGACATGAAGAAGGCCATGGAGAAGTTGGACCTGTTGGTCACCATCGACCCACATCCCGGCCTCGCCTCGGTGATGTCCGACCGCAAGGACGGCGTCTACGCGTTGCCGGCGGCCACGCAGTTCGAGACCTACGGCTCGGTGACCGCGTCCAACCGCTCATTCCAGTGGCGCGACAAGGTGTTCGATCCGTACTTCGAAGCGAAGCCGGATCACGAGATCATGTACCTGTTCGCCAAGAAGCTTGGCTTCGACAAAGAGATGTTCAAGCAAATCAAGGTGAATGGGACCGAACCACTGGTCGAGGACATCACCCGCGAGTTCAACGGCGGCATGTGGACCATCGGCTACACCGGTCAGTCGCCGGAGCGCATGCGGGCCCACATGGCCAACCAGCACACCTTCGACAAGACCACCCTGCAAGCCAAGGGCGGTCCCGTCGACGGCGAGTTCTACGGTCTGCCGTGGCCGTGCTGGGGCACCCCGGAGATCAAGCATCCGGGGACTCCCAACCTTTACGACACCTCCAAGCCGGTGGCCGGGGGTGGGCTCTGCTTCCGCGCCCGGTTCGGCGTGGAGCGCAAGGGCGTCAACCTGCTTGCCGAGGGTTCCTATCCCGTGGGCTCGGAGATCAAGGACGGCTATCCCCAGTTCTCCATGGCCATGCTCAAGAAGCTGGGCTGGGACAAGGACCTGACCGCCAAGGAGCAGGCAGCCATCAAGAAGGTCGCCGGCGACAAGACCAACTGGAAGACCGACCTTTCGGGCGGCATCCAGCGCGTCGCCATCAAGCATGGTTGCGCACCCTTCGGCAACGCCAAGGCCCGAGCCGTGGTGTGGACGTTCCCGGATCCGGTGCCCTTGCACCGCGAGCCGCTGTACACCCCGCGCCGTGACCTTCTGCCCAAGTACAAGACCCACAAGGACAAGCAGGCCTACCGCCTGCCCACCATGTACGAGTCGATTCAGAAGAACGACTTTTCCAAGAAGTTCCCGACCATTCTTACCCAGGGACGTCTGGTGGAGTACCAGGGCGGCGGCGACGAGACCCGGTCCAACCCGTGGCTGGCCGAGTTGCAGCAGGATATGTTCGCCGAGATCAACACGGTGGACGCCAACAACCTCGGCATCAGGGACGGACAGAACGTCTGGATCCACAGCCCCGAAGGCGCCAAGGTCCTGGTCAAGGCCATGATCACCGAAAGAGTATCGGCGGGCGTGGTGTTCATGCCCTTCCATTTCGGTGGCCACTGGGAAGGCAAGAGCCTGCGTCACAAGTATCCGGAAGGTACCGACCCCTACGTGTTGGGCGAGTCGTCCAATTCATGCGGTACCTACGGCTACGACGCGGTGACGCAGATGCAGGAAACCAAGGTCACGCTATGCCGCGTCGAGGCGGCGTAGATCAGCGTTAGGTAAGGAGGAAAAACAATGGCACGTATGAAGTTCCTGTGCGACGCCGAACGCTGCATCGAATGCAATGCCTGCGTCACGGCGTGCAAGAACGAGAACGAGGTCCCATGGGGCGTCAACCGCCGCCGCGTGGTGACCATCAACGACGGCAAGCCGGGCGAGCGGTCCATCTCGGTGGCCTGCATGCATTGTTCGGACGCGCCGTGCATCGCCGTCTGTCCGGTCGACTGCATCTACCAGTCGGAAGAGGGCGTGGTCCTGCACTCCAAGGACCTGTGCATCGGTTGCGGCTACTGTTTCTATGCCTGTCCCTTCGGGGCGCCTCAGTTCCCGTCGGCGGGCAACTACGGAAGCCGCGGCAAGATGGACAAGTGCACGTTCTGCAACGGCGGACCGGAAGAGGACCACTCGGCCGCCGAGTTCCAGAAGTACGGGCGCAACCGTCTGGCCGAGGGCAAGCTTCCGCTGTGTGCGGAGCTGTGCGCGACCAAGGCGTTGCTCGCCGGCGACGGCGACATCGTCGCCAACGTCTACCGCGAGCGTGTCGTGGCCCGTGGCTTCGGGTCCGGCGCCTGGGGTTGGGGTACCGCCTATCAGCTCAAGGCGGGCGGTTCCTGATCTGAACCGGGATTACGCGTCGGGGGGGGTGCTGCGCTTTGCGTAGCGCTCCCCCTGGCAGCGTGATTCGGCCCTTCTGACGGGAAAGACACGAATGCTAACCGCAAAACTCATCAGCATCGTGGACGCCGCCCTGGCGTCCACCGTGGTGTTGGCTGCGCGCCGAGGGGCGTCGTAACATTTTGATTCGGGGGAAGAAATCGTGATTGGCACGACGCTGCGCAACTTCCTGGGCATGATCGGAATGGTCACGCTGGTCGCCTACGCGGCCATGGCCGGGCTCATGGCATCGCCGGCACTCGACGCGCCGGCCGTCGCCCAGACCCAAGGCCAGGTGCCGGGCAATGCCCTGGGCAACGTCAATGACGCGGAATTCTGGCGCGCCGTGCGCCGCGGCGTGTCGGGGACGGTTTCCATCCCCGACAAGAAGGCCGGCGTCCTGGTGCAGTCCGAAGGCGATAACTGGCGCGTCTTCCGCAACGGTCCCCTTTCCAATTTCGGGGGCTGGCTGCTGTTGGCCAGTGTCGTGGTCCTCGCGGTCTTTTTCGCGTGGCGTGGGCGCATCCGCATCGATCGCGGCCCGTCGGGCCGTACCGTCGAACGCTTCAATGCCCTCGAGCGCTTCACCCACTGGCTGGCCGCCGGCTCCTTCGTCGTCCTCGGCCTCACCGGGCTCAACGTCATGTACGGGAAGTACGTGCTGATGCCCATCCTCGGCGCCGATGCCTTCGCAGCCCTCACCTATTGGGGAAAGCTTTCCCACAGTTACATCGCTTTCGCCTTCATGATCGGCATCGTTTTGATGTTCATCTTGTGGGTCAAGGACAACTTCTTCGACAGCACCGACCTGGAATGGATTTCGAAGGCCGGCGGCCTTTTCTCGTCCGGCGTGCATCCGCCGGCGAGGAAGTTCAATTTCGGGCAGAAGTTCATCTTCTGGGCGGTGATCCTGGGCGGCGGCTCGCTCAGCATCTCCGGGCTGGCCCTGATGTTCCCCTTCGAGATCACGCCCTTCGCCGGGACCTTCGCCGTGCTCAACGTGTTCGGCTTCGGCCTTCCCACCGAGTTGAGCCCGTTGGCGGAAACCCAATTGTCGCATCTTTGGCACGGTATTCTCGGGCTGGTCATGATCGCCATCATCATCGCCCACATCTACATCGGCTCGCTGGGCATGGAAGGGGCGTTCGATGCCGTCTCGACGGGGCAGGTCGACGAGAACTGGGCGCGCGAAAACCACAGTCTGTGGGTCGCCGAGTTGGAGGGCGGCGCCGCGCCGCCTCAATCCGGCGGGGAGCAGCCGGCCGAATAGGGCCACCGCGTTCCCCTTGATACCGTGATGATGGAGGGGGCGGCCGGAGGGCCGCCCCTATTCCGTGGCGCGCCGCGCCCGCAACGTTGCTAGAGCCGGGTGTTGATCGTCGAGAACACGTCGGCGGAGCTGCCGCCAACGCTTTCCAGGACGATGCCGGCGACGATGGCGATGACCACCGCGGCGACCATCCCGAACCACATTGCATTCATGGACATGAGCCGAAGTTCCCCTCTTGCTTCCGGCGCGATCGGACACCGACCACTGTACCGGATTACCCGTCCAATTCAAGGGAAGTTCATGGCCTGGAATTAGGCATCTATTGCGTGTTCGCGCCGCTCTCCCCGGTCGTCACCGTAATCCCGCGCAGGTAGGCGATGAGTTCGCCCAGTTGGCGCTGGTCGGGGATGCGCTGCAAAGGCATCTTGGTTCCCGGCAGGAACACGTCGGGACCTTGTTCGAACAATTTTTTCAGGGTTTTCTCGTTCCACAGGAATTCGGCACCGTCGAGCGCCCGGGAATAATTGTAATCAGGGACGGAGCCGGCGCGGCGGCCGAACAGGCCGGCGAAATGCGGCCCCGAACGGCGTACTCCGTTGGCCGCCAGCGAGTGGCAGTTGGCGCACTTTCGGAACAGCTTGGCCCCGGGATGGGTGCTGGTGAGCCAGGGTTTGGGCTCCGACGCGCCTTCGGCGGGGATGCCGATGCGGTCGCCGGTCTCCAGGTGCCAGACGCGCAACGTTTCGTCGGAGCTTGCCGACAACGCGAAACGCCCGTCCGGCGCATAGGCTACCGCCCAGGCCAGTTTCTCGTGGGCGCGGATGAAACGGATCGGCTTTCCCGTGGCCAGGTCCCAATGGATCACCTGTCCGTCGCGTCCAGACGACAAGGCGGTGGCGCCGTCGGGTGAGAAGGTGACGCCGTAGATCTGCCCTTCGTGGCCGGAGAACGTCCTTACCTCGCGCAAGTCCGGCAGCGCCCACAGCTTCAGCTTCTCGTCGATGCCGGCCGACAACAGGCTTCGGCCGTCGGCGGAGACGGCGAGTTGGGTGATGCCCAATTCGTGTCCCTGCTCCTGGCCCAGGGGGCGGCCGTCGGAAACGTTCCACGCCCGCAGCATTCCGTCGTGGCTGCCGCTCACCACGGCCTTGCCTCCGGCCCCGAAGACGACGGCGTTGACCGGGCTCGGATGGCCGAGCGCGGCATTCTCGCGGCCACTCGCCAAGTCCCAGATCCGCACCGTTCGGTCCCAGCTTCCGGTGGCGGCGCGCCGCCCGTCCGCGGAGACGGCAACCGCCATCACCTTGTGACCGTGGCCTTCCAGGCGGCGCATCACCTCGAGCGTTCCCAGGTCCCACAGGATGGCGGTGCGGTCGTCGCTGGCGGTCAGGGCGCGGCGACCGTCGGGCAGGAAAGCGACGGCGTTGACCGGCCCGTTATGCTCGTTGAACTCGCCGATCTCCTTCTGTTCGACGAAATCCCAGAGCTTGGCCGAGTAGTCGAAGCTTCCGCTCAACACGCGCGCTCCATCCGGCGAAACCGCCACGGCGCGCACCATGCCGCCGTGGCCGACCATGTCGGCATCGGCGGGGCCGGCCACGGTGAGCGCAAGGGCGCCCAGCAAGGCGCCGCCGAGATGACGGCGGAAGAGGCGCTTGAAGGTCTCCGGGAATATCTGCCTAGGTATCTGCATGGTCGTGAGAATGCTTGTCAGAATGGGCCTAAGCATGGCGCTTGTGACCTGTATTCTGTACAAAAAAGAGGACCCTGCCAACGATCTTTTCAGACCGGTCGTGGCGCCCCTCAGGGCTTGGGGACAAGAGTGAAGATGCGCGCCGCGCCGTCCCGCAGCACCGTCACCGCGAAGGGCTCGCCGGGGCGGTGCAGGTACATGGCGCCGCTCACGTCGCTCGCCTTGACGATACGGCGGCCGCCGAGGGCGGTGATGATGTCTCCCGCCGCCAGGCCGGCTTGCGCCGCGGCGCCGCCCGGCGTGACGCGGACGATACGCGCCCCCGCCAACGAGGCGCGCTCGCCGTCCGTCAGGTCCTCCACCCGCAGACCCGATTTTCCGCGCCGCACCCGCCCGTGTTCCTTGAGATCGGCGACGACGCGCATGACGAGGCGCAGGGAGGCGGCGAAATTGACCCCGATGTTGGCGTCGCTCCGCTTGGTGAAGATGGCCGACACCAGCCCGACCAGACGGCCCCGGGCGTCGACCAGCGCGCCGCCCGAGCCCCCTGGGTTGATGGCGGCGTCGGTCTGGATGAAGTCCTCGACCGGGTTGAATCCGGTGCCCGTGCGGTGGATGGCGGAGACCACCCCGCAGGTGACCGAAAGGTCGAGCCCGAAGGCGTTGCCGACGGCACACACGGGCGCCGCCAGGGCCGGCTCGGGCCCCATCTCGGGCACCGGCAGGTCGATGCCGACGCGGATCAGGGCGATGTCCGTGGGCCCGTCCCGTCCGATGATCTCGGCGTCCATGAGACGGCCATCGTGAAGGCGTACGCGGATACGCTTGGCGCCGCCCAGGACGTGGGCGTTGGTGGCCAGATAGCCGCCCGCCAGCACGGCGACGGCGCTGCCCTCGGGCTCCTCGGGGCGGGGGGCGGTGGCCGGCCACTCGGGAAGCACGCTGACCACGGAGGCCAGCACGTCCGGCGAGAACGCCCGCGCCGCCGGCTGGTCGAGGACGAGAAGCGCAAGCACGGCGGCGGCCCGCCACGCGGTCTTGGTGTTGCGGCCCATGTTCGTCGCGCGTCCTCGTGTCGGGGGACGGAGACGCCCAATATATCATCGATTGGGGGCGCGCCGGCGTCACTTCTCCGCCACCGGGTGCTGTTGACAGGGGGTTTGCGGTGGCCGAACCTTATTCCCGGCATGCGTTTTACCCTCGTTTTGTGCGCCATTCTCGGGCTCGACGCGGCAGCAGCGGCGGCGGCCGAGCCAGCGACCATTGCCGCGGCGAGCATCCTGCGCCGAGCCTTCGCCACCGCCTGCCGGGAGGCCGCCAACCGCGCCAACGCCATCAGCCGCCGCCTCTACTGGACACATATCAAGGACCATGAAGCGCCCGCCACCCACCGCGTTCGGGGGGTGAAACGCCTGCTGTTCCGCTCCAATGTCGGCGACGAGTTGAGGATGACGGTGTTCGCGCCGGGGGGGCACGTTCGCCGCATCACCGCCGAGGTACATTCGATGTCTCCACGGGGAGAGGCGCGGCCCGCCCTGATGGCCGTCGCCGGCGGCGATTGCCGCATCATCCACGGGCGGCGCATCGAATACGGCGACGACGGCCGGCCCGCGTCGGTGGCCTTTCTCGACTCCGACCTTCAACCCAGCGGCCGCAACGAGCCCCTCGACGCAAGCGTGCCCGCCGGCGGCGACCCAGGCGGCGTCGCCGTCGCCGTGGTCGACAGCGGCGTCAACTACACGCTCCCGGTGATCGCCCGGCGGCTGGCCCGCGACGGCGCCGGGCGGACGCTCGGCCACGACTTCTGGGACATGGACGCGCGGCCGTTCGATCTCGATACCTCGCGCTCGCCCTTCTTCCCGATCCGTCACGGCACCCGGGTGGCCAGCATCCTGCTCCGCGAGGCGCCCGCCGCGCGGCTCATTCCCTACCGCTACCCGCGCCCCGACCTGGGCCGCCTGGCCGACCTCGTCGCCGATGCCGAGGCCAAGGGAAGCATCATCATTGCGCTCCCCATGGGCAGCAACAAGCGGGCCGACTGGGCGGTGTTCGAGGCGGCGGCGCGGGCGCGGGCGCACCTGCTGTTCATCGTCTCGGCGGGCAACAATGGCCGCGACATCGACACCGCACCGGTCTATCCGGCGGCATTGCCGCTGGACAATCTCCTGGTCGTCACGTCGGCGGACGGCGACGGCCGTCTGGCGGCGGGTTCCAACTGGGGGGCGCGCCACGTCGATCTCATGGTGCCCGGCGAGGAACAGCCGGTGATGAACTTTCGCGGCGCGCCTACCGTTTCCTCGGGCTCGAGCTTCGCCGTGCCGCGCGTCGCCGCCCTGGCGGCGCGCCTGCTCGAGGCCCATCCCGGCTGGCGGGCGCCCGAGTTGAAGCGGGCCATCGTTGCCAGGGCCCGTCCATCGCCTTACCATCGCCCGCCCGTGGTCCGGCACGGCTGGATCGCCGAGCCCGACAGGGATGAATGAGAGAGTTCCGGGCGAGGGCCCATGAGCGAAACCGCGAAGTTTCCCCGCACCATCCGCTTGGACGCCTCCGACCTCAACGTGTTCCCGGCCGCCGCCGAACCCGGGGAGTGGGCGGTCCCCGGCACCTTCGCCTATTCCGACACCGAGCCCGGCTCGCTGTCGGGCAAGGAACAACTGGCCTTCAAGAGCGGATGGCTGGGGATCGAGAGCTTCGGACGCGCCACCTTCGTGCAGGTGGCAAGCGTCACCTACGAGCGGCTCGACGCCATCGTCGAGCGGCTGGCGGCGCACTTCGTCGCCCACTACGGCGCCCCCGACATGCCGGCGGCGATCCCGGTGGCCCAGGAGGAGGCCGACTACGCGATCGGGCTGTGCGCCCACGAGGTCGGCACCCTGCTCGCCATCGAGCGCGCCTTCACCGAAGAGGGTGTCGCCGAAAAGTTCCGCACCGTGGAGCCCGGGGGCGAGGGCGTGCACGCCAGGATCTGGGAAATCGTCGAGGATTAGGGACACGCCCCGCGACATGCCTGACTTCTGGAAAAACTCGGGGTATCACCTGCTCGGGCGCGACGGCAACGGGCATCTCATGGTCGGCGAGGAATTTCTGCGCGCCTACCTGATGCGCCCGGAAGTGGGCCCCGTCGAGGAGTCGTGCGCCGCCGAGCGCGCCCTCCACGCCGAGCTTGTGGCGGCGCCCGCCATGGCGGTGCCGGCGGCGCGCATCGAGGAGCTGGCCGACGCCGACGCCCGCGACAATTACCGGGTGGTGCTCCCCTTCATCCAGCGGCTGCGCGCGGCGGGCACGGTGGAGGCCTGCTACATGAACCTGTTCGGCGGGGAAAATGTAACCATTCCGGCCTTGTTCATCGACCAGATGGCCCATGTGGTGCTGCGCAACGTCCTCGACGGCGTCGAGGACCCCATGCGGGCGCGCGCCGCCGAGATGCTGTTCCGCCAGCAGACGGTGACCATCCAGGACGGCGCCATCCTGGCCGCCGACACCGATACCGTGGAGATGTACGCCACCACCGGCGGCTTCGGCGACCTCGGGCGGCTGCTGGTGGAGGGCGGCACGGCGCCGCGCGGCGCCGAGCTCGACGTCCTCAACGACGACAACGCCGCCACCTACTGGCAGCGCGACGAGCGCCACGACACGGTGATCGACCTGACCTTCGCGCGCCCCGGCCTGGACGCCCTTTGCCGCGTGCTCGAGGCCTGGGTCGCGCACTTTCTGGAGGCGCGCGTGCGTATCCAGCCGGTGCAGCGGATCAGCGACGAGCACTGGGCCTGGCACCTGGGCCTGGACGTCGAGGCGACGCGCCTGCTCAACGACCTCTACGACGACGTCGAAGTGGACGACGCGCGGAGCGAGAGGTTGCTGTCCTTGTTCCGGCTCGAATTCGACGACCCCAGCCTGATGCGCGCCGACGTCGCCGGGCGTCCCGTCTACATGGCCATGGCCATGACCGAGGCCAGGACCCTGCGCCTCAAGCCCCAGAACCTGCTGGTCAACCTGCCCCTGGCGAGGAAGGCTTGAGCGCGATCGGGCAGATTGAAGCGCCAACCCCGAGGTGGTCGTTGAGTTGGAAGAGTTCGAGGACGTCATCGGCCGGCACTACAAGCAGCCCAAGGTAAGGTCTCGGCAACAACAATACGCCATCGTCGCATATGTGGCGCACCCCGAGGCGTCCCCGCAACGCCCTCTAGCGCATTATCCGCTTAGATGGGCTCATGCTATCTCCACCCCCAACCAACCCTCCCCCATCGAGGGGGAGGGCTATTTATCTGAAATTGCAGCGAAATTCTCCCTCCCCCCTTGCGGGGGAGGGTTGGGGTGGGGGGGTGGATTGACGCCACTTGGCCGGATATCGCACTAGGGTACTTTCCGATCGCGCGCGGTAATATCCCGGGCCGCCGAAAGTTCTTGCTTTGTTCTTGACAATCGCGGCCTTTCGTGCTTTTCATTGCGGTTTTTCAAGGAACCCGCAACGGTCGTCATGTCCGCCTTCCGCCATCCGATCCTCCGCCCCCGCCGCAAGGCGTCGCGGCGCCTCCGCCGCCGTTCCTCCAAGGGCGCCGGCGGCTTTGCCCGGGATGATGACAAATGATGACAAAATGTCAGCATTCGAAATGGGCGGCCCAGTGGAATCAAGGGCTTGGCGCGGCAGCGGCGCGGATACACGGCGGCGGAAATGGTTTAGTATCGGGGATCGCGGAAACAGCGGAACGGCACATGACGAGCGCGCAGAGACGCAAGGTCAGGAAATACGCCGCCGAGCACGGCATCACCTTCGACGAGGCGTGCAAGCGGCTCGGCGTGGAGACGGCCAAGGGCGGCTCCATGCTGCGCTGGTTCGAGGGCCTGGGCGACGCCGCCCGCCAAGGCCTGGTGCTCGACGCCTTCCAGGCGGCGCGCGACAACGGCGCCTGGGAAAAGGCCTTCGATCTCGGCCGCCAAAGCAAGACCCTGGAGGTCCACACCACCGTCTTCGAGGACGGCGCCGAGCGGAACGTCGCCATTCACGTCAAGATGCCCGGCGACGGCAACGAGGGGGCCGTCCGGCACCTGCTGGATACCGTCGGGAGCGGCCATGCCGCGTTCCGCTCCTCCATCGCCTACGAGGGCGATCTCGCCGTGCCGGCGATGTTCGCCGAGGGCGCCTACGAGGAGGCCGGCAAGTACTACATGCTCGGCGTGCGCGACATGGGCAAGGACGCCATCCTCTTGCGCGTCGATCGCTTCGACACCAAGCCCGACCTGCTCGGCTGAGCCTGCCGCGACATGCCTGGATATCTTCTCCATGATCGCCGTCATCATCGCCGCCGGAGGCTGGTGCCATGACGGCCCGGCCCAGGGTGCCACCGGCCTACCGCTTGGTCACGGCGGAGGAGGCCGGCGACGCCGTCGCCGAGGCCCGCCGCCGCGCCGCCGAGGGCGCCGAGGACGGCACCCTGGTGTGGGCGCCGGGGCCGCCGGGCGCGGCCGACGGCAACCTCCACTGCGCCGTGATCCTGCGCCCCGACGAGCCGGAGGCGGCGGCGGACCAGTTCGTCTTCGTCGGCGCCCTCGCCCTGGGTGATGCCATCGGCGCCCTGATCACTCCCGGCTTCGATATCGCCTGTCGCTGGCCCGGCCGCATTCTCGTGCAGGGGGGCGTCGTGGCGGAGGCCGCCGTCGGCATCGACGCCGCCGACACCCCCGAATGGATCGTCGTCGGCGCCGAGGTCTTCCTGACGGAGGCGCCGGAGCGGCCCCAAGGCGCCGTTTCCTTCGTCGAGCAATGTTCCGAGCGCGTCGATGCGGTCGAGATGCTGGAGGCCTTCAGCCGCCATTTCCTGGTGTGGACCAACACTTGGATGGATGGCGGGTTCGCGCCCCTCGGCGAGGCCTGGAAGCGGCGCGCCCAGGGCCTCGGCGAGGACCTCGCCGTGGGCGGCGAGGAGGAGGCGCCGCACGGCACGTTCTCCGACATCGACGACGGCGGCCGGTTGATTCTGGTGGCCGCCGACGGCACGCGCCACGCCGTCCGTTCGGCGGGGGCGCCGTCCGCTCTGCCATGAGGTATTTAGTCCCATGATCGACGTTTTCCCCTTCGCCGGATTTCCCGTCGCCGTCTTCGGCCTCGACGCCGAGGGCCTGGTCGCCGCCCAGGCGCTGGTTCGCGCCGAGGCCGAGGTATGGGCCTGGGACGACGACGCCCGGGCCCGCGCCCGCGCCGAAGAGGCGGGGGTCCCCCTGGTCGACCTTTACAGCCGCGACTGGAAGCAAACGACGACCCTGGTGGTCGGCGCCGCCGTGGCCTTCGATGGCCCGCGGTGCCACGAGATCGTAAAAGAGGCCCGCGCCGCCGGTTGCGAGGTCATCGGCGACGTCGAATTGCTGGTGCGCACGCAACGCGACTCGTCCTACATCGGGGTCACCGGCACCTACGGAAAATCGACGGCGACGGCGCTCATCGGCCACATCATGCAGACGTCGGGCGGCGAGGCCGAGGTCGGCGGTTGCCTGGGCGTGCCCGTGCTCGGCCTCCATCCCCTGGGCATGGAGGGTACCTACGTGGTGGGCATGACGCCTTCCATGCTGCGGCTCACGGTTTCCCTGACCTTCGACGTGGCGGTGCTGCTCAACGTCGACTCCGACGCGGCGGGCTATGCCGAGACCCTGAAGACGATCTTCCACCGGCAGACGTCACCGCGCACCGCCGTGGTCGGCGTCGACGACGAAGGCGGGCGCGCCGTGGCCGAGGAACTGCGGGCCAAGGGCGAACAGATGGTCATTCCCGTATCCGGGCTGGGGCGCATCGCCGGCGGGGTCTACGCCGAGGACGGCATGCTCCACGACGACACCGGGGGCAAGGCCGATCCCGTCGTCGACCTGAACACCATCGCCGCCCTGCCCGGCGCCCACAACTGGCAGAACGCCGCCGCCGCCTATGCCGCCGCCAAGACCGCCGGCGTCGAGCCACGGGTCATCATGGCCTGCCTAAACAGCTTTCCCGGGCTCGTCCACCGCCAGGAATGGCTGGCCACCATCGACGGCGTCGCCTACGTCAACGACGCCCGCGCCGACACCGCGCTCGCCGCGGCCAGGGCGCTGTCGTCCTACGAGGACGTCTACTGGATCGCCGGCGGCGGAGGCGGGGACGAGGAGGAGGCTGTTGAGCCTTTTCTCGACCGCGTGCGCCAGCGTTACCCCCTGGGCGACAGCGCCGCCGACCTGGCCCGGGCCCTGGAGACGGCCGGCGCGGCGGCGCGCGACGAAATGGTCGAGGGGGTCGTCGTGCTGCTGTCGCCGGGCTCCCCGTCACCGGCGTCCTTCGAGGACTTCGCCGCCCTCGGCGACGCCTTCCGCGAACTCGTCGAAGCCCTGCCCGGAGAGCGCCAGGACGAATAACGGAGGGTGGCGTGGTCTCATGCGTCGGAAATGGGCAGGGCGGTGCGGTACTTGACCTGCTTGAGGGCGAAGCTGGAGCGGATGTTGGCGACGCCGGGGATGCGCGTCAGGTGGTCCATGAGGAAGCTCTTGTAGGCCTCCAGGTCGGCGATGACGACGCGCAGCAGGTAATCGGCGTCGCCGGTCATCAGATAGCACTCCATCACCTCGGGCAGGTCCCTGACCGCCGATTCGAACACCTCGAGGTCCTGCTCGACCTGTTTTTCCAGGGTCACGTTGATAAAGACGCTGACCGGAAGGTCGGCGGCGGCGGGGTCGATGAGGGTCACGTACTCCTTGACGATGCCCGCCGCCTCCAGATCGCGCACCCGGCGCGAGCACGGCGAGGGCGACAGGCCGACGGCACTGGCCAGCTCGACGTTGGAGATGCGGGCTTTCTCCTGGAGGTGGTGAAGGATTCGGCGATCTATCGCGTCCAGGGATGTATTCGGCATGAATCACCTTTTTATGGTGAAATTCAGATGAATTATTGCGCCAGAATGCCATTTATCGGGAGTCTTCGCAACCAATGACGGCGCGTCCCGTGCTACCATGCCCTTCGCCTGACCGGGCAAGTGAAAACGGTGTGCCCGCCATGAACATGCAAAAATCCCGCCCTGGGGCGGCTCCCCCTACCAACACCGCGGCAACGACCTTGGCCCGTCTCCAGGAGCTTGAGCGCAAGGTGTTGTGGCTGTCGTGCTGGATGATCCACCACGCCAACCATGTGCGGTCCTCGCGCGACGGTTTGAAGGTGGGTGGCCACCAGGCCTCGTGCGCCTCGGCGGTGACCCTGTTGACGGCGCTCTATCTGCACGTGTTGAGGCCCGAGGACCGGGTCGCGGTGAAGCCGCACGCGGCGCCGGTGTTCCACGCCATCCAGTACCTGCTCGGCAACCAGGGCCGGGAGCCGCTCGAGGCCTTCCGCGCCTTCGGCGGCGCCCAGCCCTATCCGTCACGCACCAAGGACGTCGACGATGTCGACTTCTCGACGGGCTCGGTGGGGCTCGGCGTGGCGACGACGCTCTTCGGCTCCATCGTACAGGATTACGTGCACCTGCATGGCCTGGTGGCGGAGGGGACGCCGGCCGGGCGCATGGTGGCGCTGATGGGCGACGCCGAACTCGACGAAGGCAACGTCTTCGAGGCCCTGCTCGAGGGGTGGAAGCACGACGTCCGGAACCTGTGGTGGGTCATCGACTACAACCGCCAGAGCCTGGACGGCGTCATCGACCACTTCCTGTTTCAGAAGATCAACGACTTCTTCCGCACGGTGGGTTGGGAAGTGGTCATCCTCAAGTACGGCAAGAGGCTGCAGGCGGCGTTCGAGGGCCCGGCCGGCGAGGCCCTCAAGAGGTGGGTCGACGACTGCCCCAACGACCTCTATTCGGCCCTTACCTTCAAGGGCGGCGCGGCGTGGCGCGACCACCTGCGGAGCGACCTCAAGGGGACCAGTGGACTGAAAACGCTGCTCGATACCCACGACGACGCCTCCCTGCACGACCTCATGACCAACCTCGCCGGCCACGACATGGAGGCCGTGCTCGAGGCCTTCGATGCCGTCGACGACGCGGCGCCACGCTGTTTCGTCGCCTACACGGTGAAGGGGTTCGGGCTTCCCCTAGCCGGCCACAAGGACAACCACGCCGGGCTCTTGACGCCGCAACAGATGGCCGGGTTCAAGGTGACCATGGGCATCGCCGACGGCGCCGAGTGGGAGCCCTTCGCCGGGCTCGCCACGGACGGGGCCGAGCTTCGCTCCTTCCTCGACGCCGTGCCGTTCAAGGCGCGCCAGCGCGCCGGGGCGCGCGCCCCGGCCATCCCGGTCCCCGAGATCGCGGCGCCGGCCGGCGAGCGGCCTTCCACCCAGGAGGCGTTCGGCCGCATCATGAACGATCTCGGCAAGGGAGAGAGCGAACTCGGCCAGCGCATCGTCACCGCCTCGCCGGACGTGACCGTGTCCACCAACCTCGGCGGCTGGGTGAACCAGCGCCGCCTGTTCCACCGCATCCGCCAGGCGGATGCCTTCCGCATGGAAAACGTGCCGTCCGTCCAGAAGTGGACCAAGGTCCCCGAGGGACAGCATATCGAGCTTGGCATCGCCGAGAACAACCTGTTCCTGCTGATGGCGGCGGCGGGCATTTCCGAACAGCTTTTCGGGGCGCGGCTGCTGCCGGTCGGCACCCTCTACGATCCCTTCATCAGTCGCGGCCTCGACGCCCTCAACTACGCCTGCTACCAGGACGCGCGGTTCATGGTCGTGGCGACGCCGTCCGGCGTTTCGCTGGCCCCCGAAGGGGGCGCGCACCAGTCGGTCCTGACGCCGCTCATCGGCATGGGTCAGGACGGGCTCAGCGCCTTCGAGCCGGCCTTCGCCGACGAGCTGGCGGCGATCATGGCGTGGGGCTTCGCACACATGCAGGCGGCGGACGGGGGCTCGGTCTACCTGCGCCTGTCGACGCGGGGCATCGAGCAACCGGAGCGCGCCATGACGCCCGGGCTTGGTGACGCCATCGTCGCCGGCGGCTACTGGCTCGAGGAGCCGGCGCCCGGCGCCGAGCTCGCCATCGTCTACAGCGGCGCCGTCGCCCCCGAGGTCGCCGACGCCCACGCCCAGATCGCCGAGGACATCCCCGGGGTCGGGGTGCTCGCCGTGACCTCCGCCGACCGCCTGCACGGTGGATGGATGGCGGCCGGCGAGGCGCGGGCCCGGGGCGCCGCCGCCGCGCCGTCCCACGTCGAACGCCTGCTCGCCCCGCTGGCGCCGGGGGCGACGCTGATCACCGTGCTCGACGGCCATCCGGCGGCGCTCAGTTGGCTCGGTTCCGTCGCCCGCCACCGGGTGCTGCCGCTTGGCGTCGGGCGCTTCGGCCAAGCGGGGGATATCCCCGACCTCTACCGCGCCTACCGCATCGACGCCGACGCCATCGTGGATGCCGCCGCCGAGGCCAGCCTGAGGCGCCTCGCCGTTTCTCTCCCGGCCGCCGCCGAGCGGGACATCACCGGAGCGATTGGCTGCGATCACTACGGCAATGGAAACAGGTCTCGGTGGGGTTGATTCTTGTCAAGGCGCGATAGGGCGCAAACGGCATTTTTGCGCGCCAGCCGGGGAAACCAAGGTGCTATCCATGGAACTCGATCGACAAGTGAGCCGCATGCTGCACGAGGAGCACATGGCGGTACTTTCACTCCTCGAAAAACTCGAGACAACATTGCAACGTGCCGGCCGCGGCGCACCTCCCGATGTGGCCGACGGCGACGTCATCCGCCTCATGGGTGACCTTCAGGCGGGAATCGAGGGGGAGATTACAAACCACTTTGCCTTCGAGGAAAACGAATTGTTCCCGTGCCTGGCCAGGGAAGGCGAGGGCGACCTGGTCGATCTGCTTTGCGAAGAGCACGTGGTCATTCTTCCCCTGGGCCGCCAACTGGCCGAACTTGCGGGCGCCGTCCGCTCGGGCAATGTGAACGGCGATGACTGGGCGAGGTTTCATCGGTTGGGTGGCGAGTTCGCGGAGCGCCTGAGGTCCCACGTCGATAAGGAAGAAATGGCGCTCATCCAGGCGGTAGAGGACACCATCGACGAGGAAGAGGACACGCGTCTCGCCGAACAATACGCCTCCAGCCGCTAGGTTCATCACGGGCTGGCCGGGGGGACCGTGGTTCAGCCCGACAGGCATCCGGCGAACGCCCGGGCCAGGTCGCGCATGATCCGGAAGTAGGCGTCGGGTCCGGGCGGGACGGTGGCGCCCAGGGCGTCCAGCACGCCGACTTTTACCGCCGTATCTTCGATCAGGGTGTCGATGAGCGTCGGGCGGAACTGGGGCTCGCCGAAGGCGCAACGGACGCCCATCGCGACCATGGCGCGGCGGACTTCGCTGAGGCGCCGTGCCCCCGGCGGTCGCGCCGGGTTGACGGTGAGGGCGGCGGCGGCGGCGAGGCCGTAGCGGCGCTCGAAATGGCCATAGGCGTCATGAAAGACGACGTAGGGAATATCTTTTGCCGGCGCCACGATG
This sequence comes from Rhodospirillales bacterium, assembly GCA_030744625.1. GTDB lineage: Bacteria > Pseudomonadota > Alphaproteobacteria > Rhodospirillales > JASLQF01 > JASLQF01. Next base: position 9,618 of record JASLQF010000050.1, on the reverse strand, counting down.
CGCGCCAGCTCGGCGTCGAGCCCGTCGAGGCGGGCCGAAAGGCGCTTCGCGTTGGCGGCGTAGCGCCGCCCGTTGGCGGCGTCGGCGTCTTCCAGCACCCGGGCGGCGGTGGCGACGATGACCTTGGCGTTGGCCACGTCGAGCCAGATGTGCGGGTCCATGGAATCGCGGTCGCGCCCTGCCCGGCCCGCCGGCGCCAGGCCGGGCAGGGTCGCGAGTTCGACCAGCCGTCCGCCTTGGACGAGGGCGCCGAGCGCCTTGCCGAGAAAGGATTCCAGGGCGCCGCCGACGACGAAGACGATTTTGGCCTGGGCCAGAGCCCGGGCGTCGGAAGGCTTGAGGCTGTAGGTGTGGGGCGAGGCGCCGCCGGTAATGAGCAGGCGCGGCGGGGCGATGCCCTCCATCACCCCGGCGACCAGCGAATGGACGGGCTTGACACTGACCACCACCGGGGGTGCCGCCGCCACGGCCGGGGCAGGGGCCGTCAAGGCCCAGGCCAGGAAAAGGTAGATGGGTTTATTCAATGCCACCTCGGTCGACGCCCGTAGTTCCCGTTGAGCCTGGGAGGGGCGGCATAAGTTATTCTGGAACATCGACATAGTATGTTATAACATAACAAAATACACGTCCAACCCGGAGGCTCCATGGCGCACCGCCCAATTCCCGAGCCCTTTCAGCGGGACCGCCACGACCACCAGGAATGCGTCAGTTCCGCCGTCGAGGCGGCCCATGAGCTGTGCGTCCGGCGGCGCATCCGCCTCACCGAGCTGCGCCGCCGCGTGCTCGAGCTGGTGTGGGGCGGCCACGCCCCCATCGGCGCCTACGATATATTGGACACGCTGCGCGGCGAGCGCCGGAGTGCCGCCCCGGCCACCGTCTACCGGGCGCTCGACTTCCTGCTGGAGAACGGGCTCGTCCACCGCATCGAGTCCCTCAACGCCTTCGTCGGCTGCGGTGCGCCGCGCCAAGCCCACAGCGGACAGTTCCTGATCTGCCGCGCCTGCGACACGGTCGCCGAGATCGACGATGGGGAGATCGCCGGCGTTTTGTCGCGCAACGCCGCCAAGCTCGGCTTTCGCGTCGACCGCCAGACGGTGGAGCTCACCGGCCTGTGCCCGGCCTGCGCCGATGCGGCGGGCTAGGTGCCCATGAACACCGCCACCGATGCGCACGAGGCGCTCATCGAGGCCCTGGGCCTGACGGTCCGCATCAAGGGGGAGGCGGTGGTGAACGACGTCGATCTCGCCGTGCACGCCGGCGAGATCGTCACCCTCATCGGCCCCAACGGATCGGGCAAGACGACGCTGGTGCGCGCCATCCTCGGCCTTGTCGAGCCGGCGCAAGGCGCCGTGCGGCGGCGTCCCGGCATTCGCATCGGCTACGTGCCCCAGAACATGCACGTCGACGAGACCCTGCCCCTGACCGTGCGCCGCTTCCTGCAATTGGCGGGATCCGCCACGGGTGGCCGAACCGCAAGTGGCCGGGTCGCCGAGGCCCTGGACGAAGTCGGCGCCGCTTACGTGATCGACGGCCCCATCCAATCCATTTCCGGCGGCGAGAAAAAACGGGTGCTGCTCGCCCAGGCGCTGCTCGGCGACCCCGATCTCCTGGTGCTCGACGAGCCCACCGCCGGCGTCGACGTCACCGGCCAGGAAGAGCTCTACACCCTCATCCGCGAGGTGCGCCGCGGGCGGGGCTGCGGCGTGCTGCTCGTTTCCCACGACCTGCACTTGGTCATGGCGGCGACCGACCGGGTGGTGTGCCTCAACCACCACGTCTGTTGCGCCGGCCACCCGGAAGCGGTGAGCCGGCACCCCGAGTACCTTTCCCTGTTCGGGCCCGAGGCCGCCAAGGCGCTGGCCGTCTACACCCACGACCACGACCACCGCCACCGCTTGTCGGGGGAGCCGGTAGCGGCGGTGGCACCGGGGGAAGAGGAGGCCGCGGCGGGCGCGGGCGCCGAGCATGGATGACTTCGTCATGCGCGCCCTGGCCGCCGCCATCGGCGTGGCGCTGGTGTCGGGGCCTCTCGGGTGCTTCGTCGTCTGGCGGCGCATGGCGTATTTCGGCGCCACCCTGGCGCACGCGGCGCTTCTCGGCATCGCGCTTGGCATCCTGGTCGACGTGAATTTGAACCTCGGCATCCTCGCCGTCTGCGTCGCCGTTTCCGCCTTGCTCGTCGGTCTCCAGGGCGAGAAGCGGCTGGCCACCGACACCCTTCTCGGCATCCTGGCGCACGGGGCGTTGGCGCTCGGGCTCGTCGTCCTGTCGTTCGCGGAGGGTCAGCGCATCGACCTTCTGGCATATCTTTTCGGTGACGTGCTGGCCGTGACCCGGGGAGACCTGATTTGGGTGTACGGCGGCGGCGCCGTGGTGCTCGGCGGACTGGCGGTGATCTGGCGGCGCTTGCTGTTCGTCACCGTGCACGCCGAGATGGCCCAGGTTTCCGGGGTGCCGTCGGCGCCGGTGCGCCTCGCCTTCATGGTGCTTATCGCCGCCGTCACGGCGGTGGCCATGAAGATCGTCGGCGTCCTCTTGATCGTCTCCATGCTCATCATCCCGGCGGCGGCGGCGCGCCGCTTCGCGGTGACGCCGGAGCAGATGGCGGCGCTGGCGGCGGTGCTCGGCTGCCTCGCCGCGGCCGGCGGCATCGCGGCGTCCCTGAGCTGGGATACCCCGGCCGGGCCGTCGATCGTCAGCGTCGCGGCACTGCTGTTTTTCGCCTCCCTGCTGGCGCCGCCGCGCGGCGCCCGCCCCGCGTTGCGTCCCGATTAGCTTCACGGGCTTCTCTCCGCCGCCACCTTGGCGTAATCTGGTGTGGCGAACGACCGGGCGAACAAGCCCGGCGCCGCGAACAGGGAGGGGATTGCCATGCGCGGACTGATGATGGACGCGCCGCTGCTGATCAGTTCGCTGATCCGTTTCGCGGCGCAGAACCATGCCACCACGGAAATCGTATCGAGATCCGTCGAGGGTCCGATCCACCGCTACACCTACGCGGACGCCTATGGCCGCATCTGCCGGCTGGCGCGGGCGCTCGGGCGCCTCGGTGTCACCGAGGGCGACCGGGTGGCGACGCTGGCCTGGAACGGGTACCGGCATTTCGAGCTCTATTTCGGTGTCTCGGGGATCGGCGCGGTGTGCCACACCATCAACCCGCGCCTCTTCCACGACCAGATCGAGTACGTGGTCAATCACGCCGAGGACAAGTACGTCTTCCTCGATCTCACGTTCGTTCCCCTCCTGGAAAAACTGGCGCCCGTGCTGAAGCCCGTCAAAGGCTATGTCATCATGACCGACGCCGGGCACATGCCGGAGACCACGCTGCCGGGGGCGCTCTGCTACGAGACCCTGCTGGAGGCGGAAGTGGACACCTTCGAGTGGCCGGAGTTCGACGAGAACACGGCCTCGTCGCTGTGCTACACCTCGGGCACCACGGGCCACCCCAAGGGAGCGCTCTACAGCCACCGCTCGACGCTGCTCCATACCTTTTCGATTTGTAGTGCGGACAGTTTGGGGCTCAATTGCGAGGATGCCATGTTGCCGGCGGTGCCCATGTTCCACGTCAACGCCTGGGGAATCCCGTATTGCTGCGCCATGGTCGGCGCCAAGCTCGTGCTGCCGGGGCCGAACTACGAAGGCGAGGCCATCTACGAACTCCTGGATGGCGAGCAGGTGACCAAGACGGCCGGCGTGCCGACCATCTGGCTCATGCTTCTCGACTACATGAAGAAGAACGGCAAGAAGCTCCCCCACCTCGACAGCACGGTGATCGGTGGCTCGGCGGTGCCGCGCTCGATGATCGAGGCGTTCCAGGACGATTTCGGCGTGCAGGTCTTCCACGCCTGGGGCATGACCGAGATGAGCCCCGTCGGCACCACTGGCCGGCTCAAGGGGCACATGCGGAACCTGCCCAAGGAAAAGCGCCAAGATATCCAGCTCAAGCAGGGGCGGGGGATCTATGGCGTCGAAATGAAAATCGTCGACGATGACGGCGCCGAATTGCCTCGCGACGGCAAGGCCTTCGGCGAGCTCATGGTACGCGGCCCGTGGGTGGCCAGCGAATACTACAAGGACGACGAGGGCACCAAGGCGTCGTTCACCGGTGATGGCTGGTTCGGCACCGGGGACGTCTCGACCCTCGACGAGGACGGCTTCATGCAGATCGTCGACCGCTCCAAGGACGTCATCAAGTCGGGCGGCGAGTGGATCAGCTCCATCGATCTCGAGAACACCGCCGTCGGCCATCCCGACATCGCCGAGGCCGCGGTCATCGGCGTGCCCCACCCCAAATGGGACGAGCGCCCGATCCTCGTCGTGGTGCCGGTGGAGGGCAAGGAGCCGGCGCCCGACGACATCGTCGCCTTCCTCAAGGACAAGGTGGCCAATTGGTGGCTGCCCGACGACGTGGTGTTCGTCGACGAAATCCCCCACACGGCGACCGGGAAGATTTCCAAGATGCAGTTGCGCGAGAGGCTGAAGGACTACAAGCTGCCCGATCAGTGAGGTACATTGCAGTAAGGATCTTCGAATCCTTGCCGGCGGCCAAGACCGCGATTTAGCGGGGGCGTGGACCGGGCGGTGCCGTGAACGGACCGCGCCCAAGAAGAAACGCTGGCGGATAAAATCTAACTTGTGATACCCATGCGATCCCATATCCCGGCCTGCCAAGCCCACCGGACGCGTTGCCCGATGCTTGTGATGCTCCGCCATCACCGCGCATGGCGCGCCTTTCCGGATGAATTTGGGAAGCCGTCGCGTGGGTATCATATGTTAGATTCCATCCACTAGGCAGCAAAGCGGAGTATCGCCACATGGGCGCCGTCACCACCGAAAAACGCGGCAACATCGCCGTCCTTTCCATCGACAACCCCCCCGTCAACGCGCTCGGTGCCGCCGTGCGAAGCAGTCTCGCGGAAGAGATACAGGCCGCCCTCGACGACGCCGCTACCGGCGCCCTGGTCATCACCGGGGCCGGCCGCATGTTCAGCGGCGGCGCCGACATCCAGGAGTTCGGCAAGGAGCGGCCGGCCGGCGTGCCGTCCCTGCCCGAAGTCATCACGGCCATCGAAGGGGCGTCCAAGCCGGTCATCGCCGCCATCCACGGCGTGGCGGCGGGGGGCGGGCTGGAAATATCGCTGGGCTGTCATTGGCGCCTGGCGGCGCCGGGCGCGCGGCTCGGGTTGCCCGAAGTGACGCTGGGCATCATTCCCGGGGCCGGCGGCACCCAGCGCCTGCCCAGGCTCATCGGGGTCGAGGCGGCCCTTGAAGCCATCGTCGCCGGCAACTTGATGCCGTCGGAAAAGGCGCATGCGCTCGGCATCGTCGACGAGATCTCGGGCAACGATCTGGTCGCCGACGCCGTCGCCTTCGCCGAGAAGCTGGTGGCCGCCGGCACGCCGCCCAGACGCACCGGCGAGCTCGAGGACAGAATCGCCGAGGCGCGCGGCAAGCCCGAAATCTTCGAGAAGTTCCGCCAAGGCATGGCGCGCCGCGCCCGCGGCTTCGAGGCGCCCTTCGCCTGCGTGGACAGCATCGAGGCGGCGGTCAACCTGCCCTTCGCGGAGGGGCTTGCCAACGAGCGCGAAATCTTCGCGCGTCTCGTCGCCTCCGATCAGTCCAAGGCGCAGCGCCACGTCTTCTTCGCCGAGCGCGAGGTCGCCAAGATCCCCGACGTTCCCAAGGACACGCCGACCCAGCCCATCGAAAGTGCCGCCATCATCGGTGCCGGCACCATGGGCGGCGGCATCGCCATGAACTTCGCCAACGTCGGCATTCCCGTCACCGTCATAGAGGTCGACGCCGATGCCCTCGAGAAGGGCCTCGAGGTGACGCGCAAGAACTACGCCTCGACCGTTGCCAAGGGGCGCCTCTCGCAAGACGACATGGACAAGCGCATGGGCCTGATCGCCGGTTCGACGGACTACGGCGACGTGGCGGACGCCGACATCGTCATCGAGGCGGCTTTCGAGGACATGCCGCTCAAGAAGGAAATCTTCCAGCGCCTCGACCAGACGTGCAAGGCGGAGACCATCATCACGTCGAACACCTCTTCGCTGGACATCGACGAGATCGCCGCCGCCACGGGGCGCCCGGAAAAGGTCATGGGCACTCACTTCTTCAGCCCCGCCAACGTCATGCGCCTTGCCGAAAACGTGCGTGGCGCCGAAACATCGAAGGATACCATCGCCACGGTCATGGACCTCTCCAAGGCCATCGGCAAGGTCGGCGTCCTGGTCGGCATCTGCGATGGTTTCGTCGGCAACCGTATGCTGTACGCCTACACCCGTCAGGCCGGTTTCCTCCTCGAGGAGGGCGCGTTGCCCGAGCAGGTGGACAAGGTCATCTACGATTTCGGATTGCCCATGGGTCCTTACGCCATGGCCGACTTGGCCGGCATCGACGTCGGCTGGCGGGTGCGCCAGGCGCAGGAGCCGACGCGGCCCAAGCACCTGCGCTACTCGGACATCGCCGACCGCATCTACGAGATGGACCGCTATGGCCAAAAGACCCAGGCCGGCTGGTACCGCTACGAGAAAGGCAGCCGCGCGCCCATCCCCGATCCCGAGATCGAGAAGCTGATCGTTTCGGTGTCGGAGGAACTGGGCATCGAGCGGCGCGCCATCGGCGACCAGGAAATCCTCGAGCGCTGCATGTACCCCATGATCAACGAGGGCGCCAAGATCCTCGAGGAAGGCCTCGCGCTGCGCGCCCTCGACATCGACATCATCTGGATCTACGGGTTCGGGTTTCCGCGCTACCGTGGCGGCCCCATGTTCTACGCCGACCTCGTCGGGGCGGACAAGATCTACGACGCCATGAGCCGCCTCTACGACGAACACGGCGAGTGGCTGAAGCCGGCGCCGCTCTTGGAGAAGCTGGCGAAGGAGGGCAAGGGGTTCGGCGACCTGTAGCCCCGGCTCGCCGCCAAACATCGCAGGAGGAAAGACCGATGCGCGAAGCCGTCATCGTTTCCACCGCCCGCACGCCGATCGGCAAGGCGTTCCGCGGCGCTTTCAACATTACCCATGGCGCCGTGCTCGGCTCCCACGCCATCCGGCACGCCGTCGAGCGGGCCGGTATCGAGCCCGGAGAAGTCGAGGATGTGGTCATGGGCTGCGGCCTGCCGGAAGGGGCCACCGGGTACAACATCGCGCGGCTCTCCGCCGTCCGCGCCGGGCTGCCGGTGGAAACCGCCGCGACCACCATTCACCGCTATTGCGCGTCGGGACTGCAGGCCATCAGCATCGCCGCCCAGCGCGTCGTCACGGACCGGGTGCCGGTGATGGTGGCGGGTGGCCTCGAATCGATCAGCCTGGTGCAGAACAACCTCAACAGGACCGATTACCAGGAAGCCTGGCTGATGGAGCACAAGCCGGATATCTGGATAAGCATGATCGACACCGCCGACATCGTTTCCGAGCGCTACGGCGTCAGCCGCGAAAGCCAGGACGAGTACGCGTTGTCGAGCCAGATGCGCACCGCCGCCGCCCAGCAGGCCGGCAAGTTCGACGACGAGATCGTCGCCATCACCACGGTCAAGGCGGTCACCGACAAGGAGAGCGGCGAGACGCGGCAAGAGGAGGTCACCATCGACAGGGACGAGTGCAACCGCCCCGGGACCGACCCCGAGGGACTGGCCACTCTCAAGCCGGTGATGGGCGAGGACAAGCACATCACCGCCGGCAACGCCAGCCAGCTCTCGGACGGTGCCTCGGCCTGCGTGGTGATGGAGGCCAAGCTCGCCGAGAAGAAGGGCCTCGAGCCGCTCGGCATCTACCGGGGGATGGCCGTCGCCGGCTGCGAGCCCGACGAGATGGGCATCGGTCCGGTTTTCGCCGTACCCCGGCTCCTGGAGCGTTGGGACCTCGATGTCGACGATATCGACCTGTGGGAGCTCAACGAGGCTTTCGCCGTGCAGGTGCTCTACTGCCGCGACGAATTGGGAATTCCCATGGAGAAGCTCAACGTCAACGGCGGCTCTATCTCCATCGGCCATCCCTACGGCATGACCGGAGCCCGCATGGCCGGCCACGCCCTCATCGAGGGCAAGCGCCGCGGCGCCAAGAACGTGGTCGTCACCATGTGCATCGGTGGCGGCCAGGGGGCGGCGGGCCTGTTCGAGGTGGTGTGAGGAAGGCGGGCGCGATCGCCACGGGAATTTGCGGGCGGCGCTCCCTATATGAACTCATGGATGGGCGGTTACGATAATGCCGCCCGCGCCAACCATTTTGAGGTCATCCGATGATTACGAAAGCGCTTAGGGAAAAAAGTGTTTTGCGGGCGGCGGCGATCGCCGCCGTGATTTTGGGTTTTGCCGTTAGCGCGCCGGTGGCTCTGGCACTCAGTGACGAGGCCACGGCCATCGTCAGTTCGGTCAAGAGTAAAACCAGCATGCGCGAGCTGTGCAAGGGCGGCCTGTCGGTCATCTCGACAAAAGTCATGACGGCGGCGGCGACGCTCATGGCGACGGGAACCGTTAGCGACCCGCGAACGTCCGGCAAGGAAGCCACGAAAGAGCTTGCCGGCCAATGCCAGCGGCGCAAATAGCGGCCAACGGCGCCTTCAGTGGTATAGGCCCGCCACCCGCGCCCGCTGCTGCACCAGGGCGAGCACGGTGTCGATGTAGGGGGTGTCGACGCCGGTCATGCGGCCCAGTTCCTGGACCGCGGCGACCAGCGCGTCGATCTCCATGAGGCGGCCCTTGAGCAGGTCGGTGAGCATGGACGTGCGGTGCGCGCCGACCTTGGCGGCGCCTTCGATGCGCTGGTCCACGTCGATGCGGAAGTGGACGCCCAGCTTCTCGCCGATCTCCTGGCCCTCCAGCATCATTTTGCGGCAGATCGCGCGGGTGCCCGGGTCCATGGTGACGATGTCGAGAGTGGCGTGGGTGAGGGCGCTCACCGGGTTGAAGCAGAGGTTGCCCCACAGCTTCTTCCAGATGTCGTCGCGGATGTTATCGCGGATGGGGGCCTGGAGACCGGCCTCGATGAGCGCCGTGCTCAAGGCCTGGACGCGGTCCGAGAGCGAACCGTCGGGCTCGCCCAGGGTGAACTTGTCGCCGTAGACGTGCTTGACGACGCCGGGTCCGATCAGCTCGGTGGCGGGAAAGACGACGCAGCCGATGGCGCGCTCGGGACCGATGGACTTCCACTGCAGGCCCTCGGGATCGACGCTGTCCAGGGTGCGCGGCTGGTCCGTGTTGCCGTGCTTGTAGAAATACCACCAGGGCACGCCGTTCATGGCCGTCACCACCGCCGTCTCGGGGCCGAGGAGGGGCGGTATCTGATGGGCGCTTTCATAGGCCTGGTGGGCCTTGGTGGCGACAATGACGTAGTCCTGCGGTCCGGCCTCTTCGGTGTTGTCGGTGGCGATGACGTCCTTGGCAACCCGCTCTTCGTCGTCGATGAGCAGCTTCATGCCGTCCTTGCGGATGGCTTCCAGGTTCTTGCCGCGCGCGATCAGGGTAACGTCGTTGCCGGCCAGCGACAATTGCACGCCAAGATACCCGCCGATGGCTCCGGCGCCGAATATGCAGAACTTCATTCCTTGCCCCTTTCATTCAGCGAATTCCGGAGGTCCTTCGATTCCCACCGGCTTTTGCTGCACTGCAAAAAA
>JASLQF010000049.1 GCA_030744625.1 Rhodospirillales bacterium | reverse complement strand
CGGGAGGCGGGACGTCCCGCCTCCCGCTCCCGTTAAGGCCCCCGTCCCATCCGTCGTTTACGTAGTGGCGGTAAAGCCGTTGGCCAAACCTACGGGCCACCAAGACAAGGGGCGCGCCCGACGGGTGATCGCCATCGATCCCGGCCACGGCGGCGTCGACCCCGGTGCCACCGGAGCCTCCGGCGTTTACGAGAAACACATCACCCTGGCGGTGGGGCGGGCCATCAAGGGAGCCCTGGAGGATACGGGCCGCTACCGGGTCGTGCTGACCCGCGACCGCGACATCTTCAAGAGCCTGCGTGATCGCGTCGAGCTTGCCCGCCAGGCAGGCGCCGAGCTTTTCGTCTCCATCCACGCGGACACCATCAAGAAGAGGAAAATCCGCGGCCTGTCCGTCTACACCCTGTCGGAAACCGCGTCCGACAAGGAGGCGGCGGCGCTTGCCGAAAAAGAGAACAAGGCCGACCTCATCGCCGGCATCGATCTCTCCAACGAGACGTCCGAGGTCACCAACATCCTCATCGATCTCGCGCAACGCGAAACCATGAACGAGTCGGCCCGCTTCGCCTCGGTGGCGCTGAAGGAACTGGGCCGCGTCACCAAACTGCTGCGCAACACGCACCGTTTCGCGGGCTTTGCCGTGTTGAAGGCGCCCGATGTGCCGTCGGTGCTGGTGGAGCTCGGGTTCCTGTCCAACCGCCGGGACGAAAAGGCGTTGAGGCGCAAGGAACACCGCGCCAAATTGGCGAAGGCGATCACCCGCGCCGTCGGGGTCTACTTCGCGCGCGTCGAGGAAGCGAGCCGCAAATGAACTATACCAGCGATCAATATCAAGGACCGCTGGTAGAAGGCCGCGCCGGCCATAACACCGCCACAATTCCACGCTATCCGACACATCGGCGCGCTTCGGCTATACTGTTGGCCGGCGGCGCCGCGTCGCCGGTGCAGTCGGTAGATCCATGCTCAGAGCCCTTGTCACGTTCTTCGGAATTCTTCTGATCCTCGCCGCCCTGGGCGCGGGCGGGGCGATTTACACCTTCCAAAAGTTCGGCCGCGGCCTGCCCGACTACCGCCAACTGGCCGACTACGAGCCTCCCGTCACCACCCGGGTGCATGCCGGCGACGGGCGGCTGCTCGCCGAGTACGCCGCCGAGAAGCGCGTCTTCGTCCCCGTCGGGGCGATGCCCAAGCGCATCGTCAACGCCGTCCTCTCGGCGGAGGACAAGAACTTTTTCAGCCACCCGGGCATAGACCTGTTCGGCGTGGTGCGCGCCGTCGTCACCAACTTGCGCAACCTGGGAAAGGACCGCCGGCTGGTTGGCGCCTCGACCATCACCCAGCAGGTGGCGAAGAACTTCCTGTTGAGCAACGAGCTTTCCTTCGACCGCAAGATCAAGGAAGCGATCCTGGCCTTCCGCATCGAGCGCGCACTCGGCAAGGACCGAATCCTCGAGCTCTACCTCAACGAGATCTATTTCGGTTTCGGCTCCTATGGGGTGGCGGCGGCGGCGCTCAACTACTTCAACAAGCCGCTCGGCGAGTTGAGCATTCCCGAGGCGGCCTTCCTCGCCGCCCTGCCCAAGGCGCCCAACAACTACAACCCCAGGAAACACCCGCGGGCGGCAAAGGCGCGCCGCGACTGGGTCATCGGACGCATGGAGGCGGACGGCGTCATCTCCGCCGCCGAAGCGAAACAGTCCCGAAACACCCTTTTGTTCGTGCGCTCCCGCTCACAGACCGAGTTCGTCAATGCCGACTACTTCGCCGAGGAGGTGCGCCGCCAGCTGGCCACCCGCTACGGCGAAGACCAGCTCTACGAAGGGGGGTTGTCGGTGCGCACCACCCTCGATCCGCGCCTGCAGGAAATTTCCGATCGCGTGCTGCGCCGGGGGCTCGAGACCTACGATCGCCGGCACGGGTGGCGCGGACCGGTGACGCGAATCGAGGTGGATTTCAGATGGCGCGGCATGCTCGAGCGCATCGAGCCGCCGCCCGGAACCCTGGGGCGGCCCCTGGCCGTGGTGCTGAGACTGGACGACGCGGTGGCCGAGATCGGCCTCGTCGACGGCCGCCGCGGGCGCATCCCGCTGGCCGAAATGAAATGGGCGCGTCCGTGGATGAAGAACCAGCAGCTGGGGCCCCGGGTCAGGCGCCCGGCCGACGTGTTGGTGCCCGGCGACGTCGTCGTCGTGGAAGCGGTGGCCACCTCGGGCAAGGGCAAGGACGCCAAGCCCTATCCGGAAGGAACGTTCACGCTCCGCCAGATCCCCGAGATCGAGGGCGCACTGGTGGCGCTCGATCCTCACACCGGGCGCATCCTGGCTATGTCCGGCGGCCACGATTACCGGAAAAGCCTGTTCAACCGGGTCACCCAGGCGAGGCGCCAGCCGGGCTCCGCCTTCAAGCCCTTCGTCTATCTGGCCGCCCTCGAATCCGGATTTTCGCCGTCGACGCTGATCCTCGACGCGCCCTTCGTGGTCGACCAGGGGCCGGGGCTGCCCAAGTGGCGGCCCGGTAACTACGCCAAGAGGTTCTACGGCCCCAGCACCATGCGCCTCGGTATCGAGAAATCCCGCAACCTGATGACGGTCAGGCTGGCGCAGACCATCGGCATGGACAAGGTGGCCGAATTTGCCGAGCGCTTCGCCATCGTCGACGAGTTGCCGCAACGCCTGTCCATGGCCCTCGGCGCCGGCGAGACGACGCTGCTGCGGCTGACCACCGCTTACGCCATGCTGGTCAACGGCGGCAAGCGCATCCGCCCGACCCTCATCGACCGCATACAGGACCGCCACGGCAAGACCGTGTTCCGCCACGACGCGCGCCCCTGCCCCGATTGCCGGGCCACCTTCTGGACCGGCCAGCCGGTGCCGGTGGTTCCCGACGCCCGCCCCAAGGTGACCGGTCAGGGCAGCGCCTACCAAGTGGTTTCCTTCCTCCAGGGCGTCGTCGAGCGCGGCACCGGCAGGCGCGTCAAGGCGGTGGGCAAGCCCCTGGGCGGTAAGACCGGCACCACCAACGACAGCTTCGATACCTGGTTCGTCGGCTTCTCGCCCGATCTCGCCGTCGGGGTTTTCGCCGGGTTCGATGCGCCGCGCACCCTGGGCCGGCGGGAGACCGGCTCCTCCGTCGCCGCCCCCATATTCCGCGATTTCATGGCCGGGGCGCTGAGCGGCAAGCCGGCCATTCCCTTTCGCATTCCGCCGGGCATCCGCCTGGTGCAGGTCAATGTGGCGACCGGCGAACTGGCCCTTCCGGGAGAGCGCGGCGTCATCCTGGAGGCCTTCAAGCCAGGCACCGAGCCGGCCGGGCGCCGCCGCCTGCTGCAGGGCATCGCCGCCGACGGCGGCGCCCCGGCGACGGGAACCGGCGGGCTCTATTGAGGCGCATGCCCTTGTGCGAGGCCCCGCCTCGGGGGTAAAAGCCGACCCGATAACCGCTCCGAGGAGAACACCCCGCATGCGCGCCGAGATCGAGAGCCTGGCCGACGAAATCAAGCAGTCCCTGGAACTGCTGAGGAGGCATCTTTGACTACGACGCGGCGCGCCGCCGCCTCGGCGAGCTGAACGCGCGGGCCGAGGACTCCACCCTCTGGGAGGACCCGGCCAAGGCGCAGGCGGTAATGCGCGAACGCACCCGCCTGGAAACCGGAATCGCCGGCATCGAGGACATCGAGCGCCAGCTCGCCGACAACCTGGAACTCCTGGAACTCGGCGAGGCGGAGGGCGAGGCGGAAGTCGTCGCCGAGGCCGAGGCGGCGCTCACCGAGCTCGCCGCCGACGCCACCAAGCGCGAGCTCGAGACCCTGCTCTCCGGCGAGGCCGACGCCAACGACTGTTACCTGGAAGTCCACGCCGGCGCCGGCGGCACCGAGGCCCAGGACTGGGCCGAGATGATGCTGCGCATGTACACGCGTTGGGCGGAGGCGCACGGCTACAAGGTCGAGTGGCTCGAGGAGAGCGCCGGCGAGGAGGCGGGGCTCAAGTCGGCGAGCGTGCGCGTCGTCGGCGCCAACGCCTACGGCTGGTTGAAGACGGAAAGCGGCGTCCACCGCCTGGTGCGCATTTCGCCCTACGATTCGAGCGCCCGGCGCCACACCAGCTTCGCGTCGGTCGGCATCTACCCGGTGGTCGACGACACCATCGTGGTGGACATCCAGGACAAGGACCTGCGCGTCGATACCTACCGCGCCTCGGGGGCCGGCGGCCAGCACGTCAACCGCACGGACAGCGCGGTGCGCATGACCCATCTGCCGACCGGAATCGTCGTGCAGTGCCAGAACGACCGTTCCCAGCACCGCAACCGGGCCACCGCCATGGCCATGTTGCGGGCGCGGCTCTACGAGTTCGAGCTGCGCAAGCGTGAGGAGGCGGCGCAGGCCGAGCACGCCGCCAAGACCGATATCGGCTGGGGCCACCAGATCCGATCCTACGTGCTGCAGCCCTACCAGATGGTCAAGGACCTGCGCACCGGGATCGAGACTTCGAACACCCAGGCCGTCCTCGACGGCGACCTCGACGACTTCATGGCCGCGGCCTTGGCGGCCCGCGTCGAGGGAAGCACCGATCAGGGCGAGGCGAGTGATTCCGAAAAGTAAGACCGGCTCCGTTTGACGGACGCCCAGGCCTGATCGCCGGTGCCCGGCGCGTCGGCGATCTCGAGCAGAAGTTTTCGGCGCACCGCCAGGGCGAAGCGCCGGGGGCCGTCGGCGGTGACCACGAAACTGCCGCGCCCGCCGATGATGTGCTGGGCGAAGGCGGCTTCGAGATCATAGAAGACCGGCCGCCCCGAAGAACAATCTGTGCACAGGATGGCCAGTCCGTTGATCACGATGTCGTCGGCGAGCGCCGCCGCCCGCGCGTCGGCGATGGGAATTCCGCCGAAGCTGTTGGCGCTGTCGCCCGAGAAGTCGATGATTTTCCTGGTACCCGCGATGTCGTTGCCGGAGATCAGCGCGTGGGCCACGGCCAGCGCGTTGCCAATGGCGTTCATCCCGGATCCGAGCCGAGGCCTGTCGATCAATTCCTGGGCAAAGGCGGAAGCGCTTTGGCGGCCGTCGACGATGGTCCAGGGAACCACCACTTCCTGCGAATTTTCGTCGCCCCATTCGACGTAGGTCACGGCGATGCTCTGTCTGTAGCCGTGGGCGATCGCCTCCAGGATTTGCGGGTGGGTGATGGCGGCCGCGTAATTCCGGCGTTGGAAGCGAATCTCATCGTCATCGATGGAGCGCGACGCATCGGCCAGCAGCACAAGTTCGAGGTCGACGCGCTCCGCCGCGCTCGAACCGGTGCCCACGGCACAGATGACGAGCGGCAGTGCCATGACGATGCGGCGAATCACGATGTCCTCCGGCGAGACTCCAATGCGTCCTATTGAAGCGCTTTCGCATGGCGCAAACAAGAAACGGCTTGGCGGAACGCGACCGATTGCCGCCGGCGCGCCGCTCAGCCCGCCTCCTCGTTGCCGCCCTCCTTCCCTCTCTCCGCCCCGGCGAGTGCCGCCGCCGGCGCGGCGACCAGCTCGTCATAGAGCCCGCGGGTGCGTTCGGCGACGGCTCGCATTTTCTCGTCGAGCGCGGTGAAGTCGGCGGCGCCGCCGACGGCGGCCAGGATGTCGCGCAGGCCCGCCGGGATGCCGTCGGCGCTTGGCACCTGTCCCTCGAGAGTCAGGCGCAGCATGCTCTGGAGGCCTTGCCACAGGTCCAGGGCCTCGATGAGCTGGCCGGCGCGCGCCGCCTCGAGCAGCCCGGCGTCGCCCAAGCGCATGAGCGCCGTCCGCGTCGCGGGAGACAGGACTTCGGGGTTTTGGTGGGCGTGTCTGAGTTGCAGGTACTGGGCGATGAACTCGACGTCCACCAAGCCGCCACGCAGGTGCTTGACGTCCCAAACGACGTCGGTGTGGTGCTCGTCGTCCATGCGCTGGCGCATCTCGGCCACGTCGCCGAGCAGCTTGCCGGCGTCGCGCCGGCGCGTCAGGGTGTCGCGGATCACCCTTTCCACCTGCGCCTTGAGGGCCGGCGGGCCGGCGATGACGCGGGCGCGGGTGAGCGCCATGTGCTCCCAGGTCCAGGCGGCGTCCTCGTGATAGCGCACGAACGCCTGCAGGCTGGAGGCGATGGGTCCGGTGCTGCCCGAGGGACGCAGGCGCATGTCCACTTCGTAGAGGCGGCCCTCAGAGGTCGGCGCCGTCACCGCGTTGATGAGCCGTTGGGAGAGCCTGGCGAAGTATTGGGCCGGCGGCAGCGGAACGCGGCCGTCGGAGGCCTCGACATCGTCCGGCGCATCGTAGACGAAGATGATATCGAGGTCCGACGACGGCGTCATTTCGCGGCCGCCCAGCTTGCCCAACGCCACCATGATCATTCCGGCCCCCGCGACGCGGCCGTGCTGGCCGGCGAATTCGTCCTCGACGCGCGACGACAAGAGGCCGAGGACGACGTCGGCGACGTTGCTCAAGGCGGTTGCGGCGTCGCGCGGCGCGAGGCGCTTGCCGAGGCTCTGCACCCCCACCTGGAATTTGCGGTCGTTGGCCCAGCGCCGGCAATCGCTCAACACGTCCTCGAAGTCCCGGGCCTGGGCGAGCAGGAGGTCCAATTCCTCCTCGAGGAGGGCCGCCGGTGGCGGCGGGTCGAAAAAGTCGGCGCTGAGCACGCTTTCCAGGACTGCCGGGTTGCGGCTCAGGTGTTCGGCCAGGCGCGGCGCCGTGCCGATGATCTCCGCCACCAGGTCGAGGAGCTCCGGCCTGGAATGGAACATGGCAAAGAGCTGCACCCCGGCCGGCAACCCGGCAAGGAAGCGGTCGAAACGGACGAAGGTATCGTCGGGCAGCGGCGTTTTCGCCAACGCCGCCAACAACCGTGGCATCAACTCGGTCAGCATCTCGCGGGCCCGCGTGCTCCGCATGGCGCGGTAGCGCCCATGGTGCCAGCCGCGCACCGCCCCATCCACGGTTTGCGGGTTCTCGTAGCCGAGCGAGGCGATGGTCCGGATGGTGTCGGGATCGGGGTCCGGGCCGGTGAATACCAGGTTGCCGGCGGCTGCGCCCTCGGCGCCAAGGGAGGGCGCGTCCTCGAACAGGTCCGCGTAGTGGGATTCGACGCGGCCGAGCCACTCCAGGAACTCGGCGGCGAAGGCGCCTGAATCGGCGTATCCGAGAAAGACGGCGAAGGCGCCGAGCTCGTCTTCGTCCTCGGGCAGCCTCTGTGTCTGTTCGTCGTTGAGCATTTGCAGGAAGTGTTCGACCCGCCGCAGGTATCGGTAGGCGCCGGTCATGTCCCCGGCCGTGGGGCGTGAAATCTTGCCGGCGGCGGCGAGCGCGCCGAGGGCGTCGACCGTGCCGGTGTGGCGCAAATCGGGCTCGCGGCCGCCCCAGATCAACTGCTGGGTCTGCACGAAAAACTCGATCTCGCGGATGCCGCCGCGGCCCAGCTTGACGTTGTGTCCGCCGAGCGCCAGTTTGCCGCCGCCGCGCGCCGCCGTGATCTGGCGCTTGATCGAATGGATGTCCCGGATCGCCGCGAAATCGAGGTTCTTGCGCCAGATGAAGGGCTTGAGGGAATCGAGGAAGCGGGCGCCGCATTCCCGGTCCCCGGCGACGGGACGGGCCTTTATCATGGCGGCCCGCTCCCAATTCTGGCCGAGGCTCTCGTAGTAGGTCTCGGCGGCGAGTACGGAGAGCGCCGGCGGCGTCGAACCGGGGTCGGGCCTCAGCCTCAGGTCGGTGCGGAATACGTAGCCCTCGGCGGTGCGCTCTTCCATCAGCCTCACCAGATTGCGGGCCAGGCGCACCATGTGATTGTGCAATTCGTCGGGCTTGGTGGCGCACATGCGCTCGTGGTCGTAAAGGATGACCAGATCGATATCGCTGGAATAGTTGAGCTCGCGCGCACCCAGCTTCCCCATGCCGAGGACCACCAGGCCCGAGTCCCGCTCGGGGTCCCCGGGGTCGGCCGGGACGATGACGCCGTTGGCCGCCGTCTCCCCGAGCAGGGTTGCGGCGACGCGGCCAAGGGCCGCTTCCGCGAAGTCGCTGAGCGCGCCGGTGACACGTTCCAGGGGCCACACGCCGGCGATATCGGCGACGGCCACGGCAAGAGCCACGTGCCGCTTCGCCGTGCGCAGGTGGCTGGCCACCGCCGAGCTATCGACCGTTTCCCCGCGCATAGCCTCCAAGCCACCCATGATGTCGGCGACCACGGCATCCGGGCCGCGTGTGAAAATCCCCGCCATGACGCCCGGATCGCGAACGGCGCATTGGGTCAGATAGGGGCTGTTGCCGAAAAGAGCTTCGAGAAGCCGCCGGCCGTTCGCGTCTTCGGCCATGCGGCGCGCCGCCGCGGCGACTTCGGCGTCCTCGACCCGGGCCGCCGAGTCGCGCCAGCGCTCCAACCCCATGGTGGCGCGTTGCTCGCTGGCCGGGCTCGGAAGGTCGTTTGGCTGAAAGCCAAAATGGTGCATTCTCTGGTGCTCCGGTCTGGGGCACACTGCGTGAACCGGTAAACGCGGTCAAGACGCCGCGGGAGGGAGGAGATAACCGGTGTTCTTGCGGACGTTCCGGGGACTGATCCAGATATTGGGGGCGCTTGGCGCCGGCTTGGCCATCCTGTTGATGTTGCTCGCCTGGCGGCTGTCCGCGGGCCCGGTGTCGCTGGCCTTTCTTTCGCCCTACGTCGAACGCGCCTTGCAGGCGAGCCAGCAGTCGGTGCGTATCGAATTGGACGACACCATCCTGACCTGGGCCGGGTGGGATCGGACCTTCGACATTCGTGTCGTCAACGTGCGCGCCATCGGTCCCGGCGGGGCGGTCATCGCCAGCGTGCCGGAGTTGGCGTTTTCCTTCAGCGGGCGGGCTTTGCTGCGCGGCGTGGTGGCCCCCAGCAACGTCGAACTGTTCGGATCCAGCCTGCGTCTGGTGCGCGATCGGGACGGCCGCTTGCGGTTCGGGTTCGAACAGGGCGCCGAGGAGTCGGAGGCTTTGTTGAGAGGGGCGCTGGCCGCCTTTCTGGCCCCCCCCGACCGCGACCACCCGTCGGGTTATCTTACTCGCTTCAGCATGGTGAAGACGCGCTTGACGGTCGAGGATCGGGTGCTGCAAAGGACGTGGCGGGTGCCCGCGACAGAGGTGCGGCTGTGGCGCCAGGCGACGGGCATCGGGGGGTCGGCCTCCTTCGAGCTGGAGGCGGGAGACCGGCCGGCCCGGGTAAAGGCGAGCGGGAGCTACCATATGGACGCCCGCCGCGTCGATCTCGACGTCGATTTTTCCGACGTCGTTCCCGCCAAATACGCCCAGGTCCTGCCGCGGATGGCGGACCTTTCAGCCGTCGAGGTGCCGCTCGAAGGGACCTTGCGGATCGCCATGTCGGTGGACGGTGAGCTGGCAAACCTGGCCTTCGACGTGAAGGGCGGCGGCGGCCGCCTGCGGCTTCCGGACCCGCTGGCTCAATGGCTCGGCGTCGCCGGGCTGAACGCGCGGGGCCGCTACCAGGGAGCCTCGCAGGTATTGGAGATCGAGGAAATCGTCGTCGACGCGGGTGCCGGGGGCACGCTACGCCTGCCCCCCCAGGGACATGTGCTTCCCCTGGATAAGGTGCGCGCCAGGGGCCGCTATTTCCGTAAGGAGCGGCGCCTGGAGGTGGACTCCTTGAGGATGAAGACCGGCGGTCCCGTGGCCGCCGTCAATGCCAGGGTCGAGGGAGTGGGCGGCGACTTGACCATCATCGCCGACGCTTCACTCGACCGCGCCGCCGTGGACGACTTCCCGCGTTACTGGCCGAAGGGTTGGGGCGAGGATTCGCGGAAATGGGCACTGGCCAACCTTTCCGACGGCGTCGCCACGGACCTTCGCGCCGCCATTCATATGCGTCGGGAAGGAGACGGCTCCTTCGACATCCTGTCGATAAAAGGGAGCTTCGGGGTCGAGGACCTTACCATCGATTATCTGGCGCCCATGCCCAAGGTGCGCAAGGTCTTCGCCGCCGCCAAGTTCGACGAGACGCGCATCGACTTCGCGCTTAACGGCGCCGCCGCCGGCGGGCTCGCCGTCGAGGGGGGAACAATCGAAGTCGCCGGGCTCGACGAATACGACCAGTTCCTCGAACTCCACCTGCGGATCTCCGGTCCGTTTCGGGACGCCATGCGATTGGTCGATCACGCGCCCCTTGGCCTGGCCCGGGCGGTGGGCATCGATGCTGTCCAGACCCGGGGCTCGGCGGCCACCCGATTGAATATGCGCTTCATCTTGGAAAATGACCTCACGTTCGAGCGGGTCGACGTCCGGGTGCAATCGCAATTGACGGATATCGGTCTTCCCGGCGCCTTGTTCGCCCGTGACATCAGCGGCGGCCGCTTTGTCCTCGACGCCGACAAGCGGGGCATGGACATCAAGGGGCGGGCGATGCTGGGCGAAATCCCCGTCACCCTGGCGTGGCGGGAGAACTTTGCCGCCACGGCGCCTTTTCGCCGGCGCTACGAACTCACCGGCACCATCGAGGATATTCACAAGCTTGGCGATCTCGGCCCCGACATCGTGCTTCCTCCGCCCGATACGGCAAGCGGCGCCGTCAAGGTGGATGCGCGCTTCACCGAAATTGATGGCGTGAAAGGCCGGCTCGAGGCGAAGTTGGACCTTTCGGGCCTTGATCTCGCGGTTCCGGCCTTGAGGTGGCGTAAGCCGGCCGACGTGCCGGGAAGCGCCGAGGTGACGGTGAACCTGCGGCGAGGGCGGGTCGCGGACATTCCCGGGTTCACCGTCTCCACCGATGGCATGACGGTACGCGGGGCGGCGCGCTTCGCGGCCGACGGTGGCGGCCTGGAACGGGTGCTCATCGACCGCCTCGCCTACGGTAGGACCGATGTCGCCGGTGAAATCAGGGCGCGGCCCGGGGGCGGCTGGGATGCCAGTTTCCGGGGGCCCGGGTTCGATCTGTCGCCGATGATCGACGACCTCCTCGAGGCCGGGTCGGCGGAGGCCGGGCCGGAGTTCGACCTGGTTGCCGCCATCGAACGGGTCTGGGTGGACGAGGAACAACACATCGGCAAGGTCGCGGCCACCCTGTCCCACGACGGCCTTTCGTGGCGCGCCGCGCGGCTGCGGGCGCAGGACGCGTCCGACAAGGCGTTCGAACTGGATATCGAACCGAAAGAGGAGGGCAAGCGCGGACTTTCCATCCGCGCCGACGACGCCGGGACGTTTCTACGTACCTTTGGGTATTACGACGACATGTTGGGCGGAACCTTGCTGTTGACCGGCGAGTTCGACGGACGCGGCGCCGAGGAGAAGCTGGCCGGCCGCCTCAAGGTCATATCCTACCGGGTCGTGAAGGCGCCGCTTCTTGCCCGGCTTCTCAGCATCATGGCGCTCACCGGCATCATCGACGCCCTGCAGGGAGAGGGCCTTGGCTTCGCCTCGCTGGAAGTGCCCTTCACGCTCGACGACGGCGTGCTGGTAATCACCGACTCCAAGGCGACCGGGGCGTCGATCGGATTCACCGCCTCGGGCAAGATCTATACCGAGGCCGAATTGATTCATTTGGAGGGTACCGTCGTGCCGGCCTACTTGATCAACGCCGCTCTCGGCAGAATCCCGATCGTTGGCAAGCTGTTCACCGGGGGCGAGGAGGGCGGCGGCGTCTTCGCCGCCCGCTACGAATTGACCGGGAGCCTGGAGGATCCCAAGGTCTCCATGAACCCGCTGTCCGTCGTGGCGCCCGGGTTCCTGCGCAACATTTTCGGGATGCCCGACGCCGATAGCGCGCCGCCCGAGCCGGCCGCCGGTACCAATCCGTCCGAGTTGGGGCGTTAGGGTCTTATCGTCCTGGATCGAAACGATCGCACTCTAGGTCGTGTACTCATAAACGACGTCTTGAATGGGTGTTTGCTCGATTCGCCGATGTCTGCTTGGCGCCCAAAAGCGGACTTCGGGCGATCCATGTGGCCCGGTCCACTTTCAGCCAGGAGCGGACATTCAGCGACTTGGCCGATTATTCCGGTAGCCCAGCCTTATGCAGGCCATCAATGAACCGATCCCAATCCGCCGGGTTCCTGTACGGAAGGACTCGGGCTTTCTGCTCGATAGAGTAAGTGGGGTTCATCTCGAGCGCCTTGGCCCATTGATTTCTCGCCTCGTCTACGCGGCCCATATGCCCGAAACAGGAGGCCAGCAACACCCTGGAGATGTCAGTCTCTGGATACAGCCGAATCCGACGCTGCAAGAGCGCGACGGCTTCTCCGTAATTCGCCTGGAGGAAGTGAGCGTGAGCGAGGAAATGCAGATGAAGGTCGGGGAAATGCGGATTGAGGCGCATGGATTTTTCCAGGCTGGCGACGGCTTCGATGGGCTGACCCGCGTAAGCGAAGATCAAGCCACGCACCGCATAGGCCTCTGAATGATTGGGGCCGAGAGCGACAGCCCTATCTATTTCTTCAATGGCTTGGTCCAAGTTCCGCTTCCACATGTGGCCAAGTGCCAGCGCCCAGTACCCCTGCGGACCATCGGGATCGACTTCGACAGCCATTGTTGCGAGTTCCAGCCCCTGATCGAGTGCCTTTTCCGTTGCGTCGTTCCAGCCGTTGGTGAAGTCGGAGAACAGCACGACCGCCAGGAACGCATAGGCGGTGCTGAACTCGTGGTCCAACTCAATGGCCTGTTCCAACAGTTTCCTGGCTTCCACGTGCGCTTCAGGCGTGTGACGGTGCATTAATTCGCGTGCCCTGAGTGCGTAGTCGTAGGCCTCAATGTTGCTCGTGATCGGAACACCAACGCGATTGCTCTCTTTGAGGCTGAGCTTCAGCTTCAGGGCCTCGACAATGTTCTGCGTGACCTCGTCCTGAACTAAGAATATGTCATTGAGGTCACGGTCGTAGCGGTCCGCCCAAAGGTGACCACCGGTCACTCCGTCCAGCAGCTGGGCCGTGATGCGGACACGATTGGTCGCCTTGCGGACGCTTCCTTCGAGCACGTAACGCACGCCGAGATCAGCCGCGACCTGCTTCACATCCACAACTTTTCCCTTGTAGGTGAATGAGGAGTTACGGGCGATCACGAAGAGCGCTGAAACCTTCGAGAGGTCAGTAATAATGTCCTCGGTAATGCCGTCCGAGAAATACTCCTGCTCCGGGTCGCCGGACATGTTGTCGAAAGGCAGTACGGCAATGGAGGGTTTGTTGGCGACTGAGATTTCAGCCTGGCTCGCGACGCCAGCCGCACCCTCCAGCCGGATCGCAAACACCTTGACCGGGGCGGAGACGTTCTTGACCTCTTGGTCGCCCATGTCCTCGTAGGTCGCCTCGATGCGATTGCGCACCTGCTCGTAAACGCCGCCGGAAATCGATATACCGCCGGGCTCGGCCAGCGCCTCGATGCGGGCCGCGACGTTGACCCCCTCGCCATGGATGTCCTGGCCGTCGTCGATGATGTCGCCGAGGTTGATGCCAATACGAAAATCGAGAGTGCTTTCAGCGAAGCCTTGCTGCAATTCAATGCCGCATTTGACGGCTTCGTTCACGGTGGGGAACTCGGCCAGGAAACCGTCGCCGGTGAGCTTGACGATCCGGCCCGAATGGGCGTCCACCGTGGGGTTGATCACTTCATCGCGAACCGCCTGCCAGGCCGCGACCGTGCCTTCTGTATCCTTTTCCATGAGGCGCGTGTAGCCGACCACGTCCGCGGCAAGCACGGCGGCCAGGCGTTGCTGGATGGATCGATCCCCCATGCCTCTCTCCAGAGCGGGTTTGTGGGGGCAATCCTATATGAATTCTGATGGCTCGCAATCGGTCAGCGGTACATGGCTGAATGTCCGCACAGGATCATAAGCAGAAATCAGTGGCGACGACGCCTAAGGTCCGCTTTGCGGCCGATAGCGGACACTGGTACTCAAAATGCTCATTAATGAGTCCATGACTTAAACGGCGCGCACCAGGGCGTGGCGCTTCTTGCCCGCCGAGAGCTTGATATAGCCCTGGTCGTTGACGTCGGCGAGGCTCACCGTTTGCATCTCGTCGGTGATGACGATGTCGTTGGCGCGCCCGCCGCCGCCCTTGATGAGACGCCGCGCCTCGCCGTTGCTCGCCGCCAAGCCGGCGCGGCGCAGAATCTCGAAGGCGGGAATGCCGCTTTCCAGTTCGGCGCGGGGCATATCCACGGTGGGAAGCTGGTCGCCGGCCTCGCCGTCCTCGAAGGTGCGGCGTGCCGTCTCCGCGGCCGCCCGGGCGGCGTCTTCGCCGTGACACAGCTGCGTCGCCTGGTTGGCCAGGACCTTCTTGGCCTCGTTGATCTCGTTTCCGCCGAGGGCCTCGAGGCGGGTGATCTCGTCGAGCCCGAGGTCCGTGAACAGCCGCAGGAAGCGGCCGACGTCGGCATCGTCCGTATTGCGCCAATACTGCCAGTAATCGTAGGGCGAGAGCATATCGGCGTTGAGCCACACGGCACCCGAAGCGGTCTTGCCCATCTTGGCGCCCGCCGCCGTGGTGAGCAGCGGCGTCGTCAGCCCGTACAGCTCCCGCCCGTCGGCGCGCCGGCCCACCTCGACGCCGTTGACGATATTGCCCCACTGGTCGGAGCCGCCCATCTGCAACACGCAGTCGAAGCGCCGCGCCAGCTCGAGGAAGTCGTAGGCCTGCAGGACCATGTAGTTGAACTCGAGAAAGGTGAGCGGCTGCTCGCGCTCCAGACGCAATTTGACGCTATCGAACCCGAGCATGCGGTTGACCGAGAAATGGCGCCCGTATTCGCGCAGGAAGGGGATGTAGCTGAGGCCGTCGAGCCACTCCGAGTTGTCGATCATGACGGCGTCGGTGGGGCCGTCGCCGAAGGTGAGGAACTGGGAGAACACTTGTTCGATGCGCCGCATGTTGTCGGCGATCTCGGCCTCGTCGAGCAGAGTCCGGACGTCGTCCTTGCCGGACGGGTCCCCCACCTTGGTGGTGCCGCCGCCCATCAGAACGATGGGCTTGTGGCCGGCCTCCTGCAGCCATTTGAGCATCATGATGGAGATCAGGCTGCCGACGTGCAGGCTGGGCGCGGTGCAATCGAATCCGATGTAGGCGGTGAGGGGTTTTTCGGCGGCCAGGGCGTCCAGGGCCTCGTCGTCCGTGCACTGGTGCACGAAGCCCCGTTCGGTGAGCGTGCTTAGGAATTGCGAGCGGTGGGTGGCCATCACGTGTCCGGGTATGCGCCGCGGTTCCGCCGCGCCCGTCCCCGGCCCTTGCCGGGACGGCGCGTAATTAGCACAATCGCCCCGACCCGACAACGCCGGCGCCAGGAGCCGTAGAAGAGATGACTAACCGCGCCCCCCGCATCGCCCTCGGCCTGATGAGCGGGACCTCGCTCGACGGCATCGACGGCGCCATCGTCCGCACCGACGGCGAAAGGATCCTCGATTTGGGGCCGGCACTGACCGTCCCCTACGACGCGCCCTTTCGCGACCGCCTGCGCGCCGTCCTCGGCGCCGACGCGAAAGAGGAGGCCATCGCACCCGTCGCCCGCGAACTCACTTTGAGGCACGCCGAGGCGGCACGTGCCGTGATCGACGCCAACGCCGCGTCGCCCGCCGGTCTCGGCCCCGTCGCGGTCATCGGCTTTCACGGCCATACGGTCCTGCACCGGCCGGAACGGCGGCTGACCCGCCAGATCGGCGACGGCGCCCTGCTGGCGCGCGCGACGGGCGTCGCCGTGGTCGGTGATTTCCGCGGCCGCGACGTTGCCGAAGGCGGCGAGGGGGCGCCACTCGCCCCCCTTTACCACGCCGCTCTCGCCGCCTCCCTGGAGAAGCCCCTCGCCGTCCTCAACGTCGGCGGCGTCGCCAACCTCACCTTTCTGAATGGCGACGTGATGGCCTTCGATACCGGTCCCGGCAACGCCCTCATCGACGACTGGACGCGCGCCGCCACCGGCCAACCCTTCGATGCCGGCGGCGGCTTGGCTGGCTCCGGGCGTCCCGACGACGCCATCGTGGCGGAGATGATGGAGCATTCCTACTTCACCCGGCCGCCGCCCAAGTCCCTGGACCGTGCAGACATCGGTCTCGCCGCCGTTTCCGACCTGTCGCCCGCCGATGGCGCGGCGACACTCACCGCCTTCACGGCGGCGGCGGTGGCGCGGGCCGTGGATTTCCTGCCGGCGCCCCCCAGGCGCTGGCTGGTGAGCGGCGGCGGCCGCCATAACCGGACCCTGATGGGGGCCTTGAGCGATGTCCTCGCGGTCCCGGTGGAGGCCGTGGAAGCGGTGGGCTGGCAAGGCGACGCGCTGGAGGCCCAGGCCTTCGCCTTCCTGGCCGTGCGCTCAATTTACGGGTTGCCGCTGAGCCTGCCCTCGACGACGGGGGTGGCGCGGCCGATGACTGGCGGCAAGCTGCACGGGGTGCCCGGCGCGGCGTCGCCGCGATAACGAAGGTGCTAGGCGGCCTCCGTCGATAGCGCCGTATCCAAGTAGTCCTCGATGTGATCATTGAGGATATTGAGGTCGTCCATGAAGAAATGGTCGGCGCTTTCGATCACCCGGTAGTCGACGGAGATGGTTTTCTGGGCGGCCAGCTTCTGGGTCAGCTTCTCGACCGACGCGATGGGGACCAGATCGTCCTTGCCGCCGTGCACGATCAACCCGGAGGCGGGGCAGGGGGCAAGGAAGGTGAAGTCATAGATGCTGGCCGGCGGGGCCACCGAGATGTAGCCGCTGATCTCGGGACGGCGCATCATCAATTGCATGCCGATCCAGGCGCCGAACGAGAATCCGCCGATCCAGCAGCCCGACGCGTTGGGATTGTAGCTTTGCATCCAATCCAACGCGGAGGCGGCGTCGCTCATCTCGCCGGGGCCGTTGTCGAACTGCCCCTGGGACCGCCCGACCCCGCGGAAATTGAACCTCAGAGCCGAGAAACCGCGGCGCACGAAGGTCTGATAAAGGGAATAGACGACCTTGTTGTTCATGGTCCCGCCGTGCTGCGGGTGCGGATGGAGAAGAAGCGCGACGGGAGCGTTGGGCATCTTGGAGTGGTTGTAGCGGCCTTCGAGGCGGCCGTCGGGGCCGTTGAAGTTGACTTCAGGCATGATCTCTCACGAAAGGTCCTGGATTCCGCTTTGTTCGAATTCGTCATCCCGGGTTGTATATCTGAGGCACATCCTCTCTCAATTAGTCAAATGCGCCCTTTTTCAACAGAAAAATACTTGACTAAAAAAGTCGGACATACTATATTCCGGCGATGCGGACGTTGGCGCGGTTTCCGTGAATGGCGCAGGAGCGGCTGGGCGGTTCGCCAACCCAGAGTGGCTTACTAAGATATAGCGGTAAAGATGATTTTCAAGGGTCTTCAAGAGGATATCGACGCTTTCATGGCCCGCGACCCGGCGGCGCGCTCGCGTTGGGAAGTCTTGCTTTGCTATCCGGGCCTTCACGCGCTGATCTATTACCGGCTGTCCCACAAGCTGTGGAAGCGCCGCTGGCGCCTTGTGGGGCGTTTCCTGTCGCACGTCGCAAAGCTCCTGACGCAGATCGAGATTCACCCGGGCGCCGAGATCGGCCGCCGTTTGGTGATCGATCACGGGACCGGCGTGGTCATCGGCGAAACCTCGGTCATCGGCGACGACGTGACGCTCTATCACGCGGTTACCCTGGGCGGCATCGCGCCATCGGTGGATTCCACGGCGCAGATTGGCCAAAAGCGCCACCCGACGGTCGAGGACGGCGCCATCATCGGTTCCGGCGCCCAGGTCCTCGGTCCGATTACGGTGGGCGTCGGCGCCCGCGTCGGGGCCAACGCGGTGGTCACCAAGGACGTGCCTCCGGGGGTGACGGCGGTCGGCATCCCGGCCCGCGTGGCTATGCCCCGTGACCGGGAAAAGGCCAAGGAATTCGTCGCCTACGGGACACCGGTGGACGGGCCTCCCGATCCGCTGGTGGCGACCATCCACAACCTGCGCGAACAGTTACGCGGAATGGCGGCGCGAATCGAGGATTTGGAACAGCGCCGGCAAGAGCAAGAACAGGATGACATGGGCCAAGGGTCGGTGCCCCGGTTCTCGGCGCGGAACTCCTGAATTCCTTCTGGCGGAAATAGTTCTCGTTCATAGGAGAAGGGCCATGAAACTGAGCACCAAGGGGCGCTACGCCGTCATGGCGATGGTCGATCTGGCCAAGTATGAGTCGAACAAGCCGATCTCGTTGGCCGATATCGCCGATCGCCAGGAGATATCGCTGTCTTATCTTGAGCAACTTTTCGGCAGGCTGCGAAAGGGGGGCCTGGTGAAAAGCGTGCGTGGCCCCGGTGGCGGCTACATGCTGTCGCGGACCCCCAGTCACGTGCGCATCTCCGATATCATCCTCGCCGTGGACGAGCCCATCAAGGCGACCCGCTGCAAGACGGAGTCTTCCCTGGGGTGCACGGGCGCCAAAAGCCGCTGCCTGACCCACGACCTGTGGTCGGAATTGGGAAACCAGATTTATCTGTTTCTGAGTTCCATCTCTCTCGCCGACGTGTGCGAAAGCCGCGTCCTGGGTTCCAGCGGCGAGTTCTGGCGCCGCGAGCACGAATTGATCGACGCGGCCCAGTAAGTCCCCGGCGCGCCCGACAAAGAGGAACGATGGTCTATCTGGATCATAACGCGACCACGCCGGTGCTGCCGGACGTGGCCCAGGCGATGGCGCAGGCGTTGGCCCGTGTCGGCAACGCTTCGTCCGTGCACGCCTTGGGGCGCGATGCCCGGCGTTCCGTCGAGGACGCGCGCGAAAGGGTCGCCGTCCTGGCCGGCGCCCGGCCCGCCGAGGTGATTTTCACGAGCGGCGGTACCGAGGCCAACAACCTGGCGCTGCGCGGCACCGGCCGCGAGCGCGTCCTGGTTTCGTCCGTCGAGCACGTCTCGGTACTGGATGCCGTGGCGGGGGTGGCGACGGTCCCCGTCCCCATCCCCGTGGACGGCGACGGCGTGGTCGATATCGGTGCGCTGGAAGCCCTGCTCGCCGCGGCGCCCGGTCCGGCGCTGGTTTCCGTGATGCTGGCCAACAACGAGACCGGCGTCGTCCAGCCGGTGGCGAAGGTCGCCGAGGCGGCGCGCCGTTTCGGCGTGCTCGTACATTGCGACGCCGTGCAGGGCGCCGGAAAGATGCCCTTGGACATGGCCAGCCTCGGCGTTGACTTGTTGACGCTATCGGCCCACAAGATGGGCGGCCCGCAAGGCATCGGCGCCCTGATCGTCCGCGACGGCACGCCCTTGAAGCCCGAGGCGCGGGGCGGCGGCCAGGAACGCCGCCGCCGCGCCGGTACCGAGAACGTGCCGGCAATCGTCGGATTCGGCGTCGCCGCCGCCGGCCAAGGGGTGGCCGAGGCGCCGCGCCTGCGCCGCTTGCGCGACGACCTGGAGTCGCGCATCACCAGGGTTTGCGGGGGCGCCCGGATATTCGGGGCCGGTGCCGAGCGCCTGCCCAACACCTGTTGCGTTTCAATGCCGGGGGTGGCCAGCGAGACCCAGATCATGGCCCTCGATCTTGCCGGCGTCGCGGTCGGTGCCGGGTCCGCGTGCTCGTCCGGCAAGGTCGAGCCGAGCCACGTGCTGGCGGCCATGGGCGTGGCGCCGGAGCAGGCTTCCACCGCCATCCGCGTCAGCCTGGGGCGCGACACCACGGAGGACGACGTAAGCACATTCTTGGCGGCGTGGACGGGGCTCTACAAGCGCTTGGGCGAGCCGCACGATAGCGCGGTTCCGGCTCCGGCGGCGGCCTGAGCGCCACGGGCGATAGGGAAAAGCAAGGGAAAATGGCAGTCACCGCGGAAACGGCGAAAACGGTCAACAAGCTCGCCGAGCAAAAATACAAGTACGGGTTCGTCACCGACATCGAGGCGGACACCGCGCCCAAGGGCTTGAGCGAGGACATCGTCCGTTTTATCTCGAATAAGAAGGAGGAGCCCGAGTGGCTGCTCGATTGGCGCCTTGAGGCGTACCGCCACTGGCTTACCATGGCCGAGCCCAAATGGGCCAAGGTCCGCTTCCCGGAAATCGACTACGACGACGCCTATTATTACTCGGCGCCCAAGGCGGCCGACGGGCCCAAGAGCCTCGACGAGGTCGATCCCGAGCTGTTGCGCACCTACCAGAAGCTGGGCATCCCCCTGCTGGAGCAGGAACGGCTCGCCGGGGTTGCCGTCGACGCCGTCTTCGACAGCGTTTCCGTCGCCACCACCTTCAAGAAAAAGCTCGAGGAGGTGGGCGTCATCTTCTGTCCCATCTCGGAGGCCGTGCGCGAGCACCCCGAACTGGTGCGCAAGTACATGGGCAGCGTCGTGCCCTATTCCGACAACAAGCACGCCACGCTGAATTCGGCGGTGTTCACCGACGGCTCTTTCGTCTATATCCCGCCGGGCGTGCGCTGTCCCATGGAACTCTCCACCTATTTCCGCATCAACGCCGAGAACACGGGCCAGTTCGAGCGCACGCTGATCATCGCCGACGAGGGGGCGTACGTGAGCTATCTGGAGGGCTGCACCGCGCCCATGCGCGACGAGAACCAGCTGCACGCCGCCGTCGTCGAGCTGGTGGCGCTGGACGGCGCGGAGATCAAGTACTCGACCGTGCAGAACTGGTATCCCGGCGACGCCGAGGGCCGCGGCGGCATCTATAACTTCGTCACCAAGCGCGGTCTCTGCCGGGGGCGCGACTCGAAAATTTCCTGGACCCAGGTAGAGACCGGATCGGCGATCACGTGGAAGTACCCGAGCTGCATCCTGGAGGGCGACGGTTCGGTCGGCGAGTTCTACTCGATCGCCATCACCAACAACCGTCAACAGGCCGACACCGGCACCAAGATGATCCACATTGGCAAGAACACGCGATCGCGCATCATCTCCAAGGGCATCTCCGCCGGGCGCGCCGAGCAGACCTACCGTGGCCTGGTCAAGGTGCTCCCCACGGCGAAGGGGGCGCGCAACCACACGCAGTGCGATTCCCTGCTCATCGGGGACGAGTGCGGCGCCCACACCGTACCTTACATCGAGAACAAGAACATGCACTCGGTCGTCGAGCACGAGGCGACCACCTCGAAGATCAGCGAGGACCAACTCTTCTACTGCCGCCAGCGGGGTATCCCGGCGGAAGACGCAGTGGCCCTGGTGGTCAACGGATTCTGCCGCGAAGTGCTGCAGCAATTGCCCATGGAGTTCGCGGTCGAGGCCCAGAAGCTGGTGGGCATCAGCCTGGAAGGGAGCGTGGGATGACACGCAAGCCCCAAAAAACAAAACCCACGAAGGTGAAGATGTCCAAGAAGGCGCTGCTCGAGATCAAGGCCCTGCACGTTACCGTCGATGGCAAGGAAATCCTCAAGGGCATGGACCTCGTCCTCAACCGCGGCGAGGTCCATGCCATCATGGGTCCCAACGGTTCGGGCAAGAGCACCCTGGCCTACGCCATGGCCGGGCGCGGCGGCTACGAGGTAACCAAGGGCCGGATCCTGTACGGGGGCCGGAACCTGCTTAGGATGGAGCCCGAGGAACGCGCCGCCGAAGGCCTGTTCCTGGCCTTCCAGTATCCGGTGGAGATTCCGGGCGTCGCCAACACCACCTTCCTCAAAGAGGCATTCAATGCCATCCGCAAGCATCGCGGCGAGGGCGAGCTGGACGCCATGCAGTTCCTCAAGCTGGTGCGCCAGAAGACCAAGGAACTGGGGATTTCGGACGACATGCTGAGGCGCCCCGTCAACGTCGGGTTCTCGGGCGGCGAAAAGAAGCGCAACGAGGTGCTGCAGATGGCCGTGCTCAACCCGGACCTCGCCGTGCTCGACGAGACCGACAGCGGCCTCGACATCGACGCCTTGAAAGTCGTCGCCGAGGGAGTGAACGCCCTGCGTTCGCCCGAGCGTGCCATGCTGGTCATCACCCATTATCAGCGGCTGCTCGACTACATCGTGCCCGATCGCGTGCACGTGCTGGCCGGTGGCCGCATCGCGCGCTCCGGCGGCAAGGAACTGGCGCGGGAGTTGGAGGAGAAGGGCTACGCGGAGTTCGCGGAGGCGGCCGCCTGACGGCCCGGCCTGGACAGGCCCGCAGAGGATAGACGCACCCATGGCAGGAAATTCAATCGCCGTTCGGCCATTCGTCGAGCAGTTCGCCGCCCTCAAGGCAGGGCTGCCGGGCACCGGCGTGCCCTGGCTCGGCGACCTGCGGGAAGCGGCGATCGAGCGCTTCGGCGATCTCGGCGTGCCGACGCCGCGCCTGGAGGCGTGGAAGTACACCCGCCTCAGGCCCCTCGAGAAGACCGCCTACCGCGCCGTCGGCGAGGCCGACGCCGCGGCCGATGCCGGGCGCCTGCCATCCGTCCTCGGCGCCGCCGCCGGCCATCGGCTGGTCTTCGTCAACGGCCGCCTGCGGCCCGACCTGTCGACGCCGGGCGCGCTTCCCGATGGCGCGCGGATCGAGTCCCTGCGCGACGCCCTGGCCAGCGACCCCGGTGCCCTGGAAGCACAATTGGGGCGCATCGGCGTCCTCGACGGCCAGCCCATGCTGGCGCTCAACACCGCCATGATGGACGATGGCTACGTGCTCCGCGTCGGGCCGGGCGTGGCCTTGCCGGCGCCTGTCGAAATCGTCTTCCTCGGCGGAACGGCGGACGAGCCCGTGGCCTGCCACACGCGCAACCTGATCCTCCTCGACGAGGGCAGCCGCGCCACCGTCGTCGAGCATCATTTGGGGGCCGGGAAGGGCGCCTATTTCGCCAACGGCGCCACCGAAATCAGTGTGGCCGGCGCCGCCCACCTCACCCACCACAAGGTCCAGGCCGAGGGTTCCGGGGCGCTTCATCTGGCCACCGTGCACGCCGAAGTGGGCGCCGACGCCACCTACGAAGGTTTTTGTTTCGCCACCGGTGCGCGGCTGTCGCGCTACGAGGTCGGCGTGCGCCTCGTCGGCTCCGGCGCCAATTGCAGCCTCACCGGGGCCTACATGATGCGCGGCGACCAGCACTGCGACAATACCACGGTGGTCGAGCACACGGTGCCCGATACCTCGTGCCGCGAAGTCTTCAAGGGCGTGCTCGACGGCAAGGCGCGGGGGGTCTTCCAGGGCCGCATCGTGGTGCGCGAGGACGCCCAGCGCACGGACGGCAACCAGACGTGCAAGACCCTGCTGCTTTCCGACCGCGCCGAGATCGACGCCAAGCCGGAACTGGAAATTTACGCCGACGACGTGAAGTGCAGCCACGGCGCGACGGTCGGCGCCATCGACGAGGACGCGCTCTTCTACCTGCGCTCGCGCGGTATCCCGGAGGCGGCGGCGCGCGGCCTGCTGGTGCGCTCGTTTCTGGCCGAGACCTTGCACGACGTGAAGCCCGAGCCGTTGGCCGAGGCGCTGGAGGAAATGATCGCCGCGTGGCTGTCGCAGGCGGCGAACGGAGAACAACATGAGTAAGGCGACAACCGCCGTCGAAGTCCTCGCCGGCGATAACTCTACCGCAGCCCTCGATGTCGAGCGGGTGCGCCAGGATTTCCCCATCCTGCGCCAGATGGCCTATGGCCAGCCGCTGGTTTACCTGGACAACGCGGCGAGCGCCCAGAAGCCGCGTCAGGTCCTGGACGCCATGCAGGAGGCCTACGAGACCTATTACTCCAACGTGCACCGCGGCGTGCATCACTTGAGCCAGCTTTCCACCGACGCCTTCGAGGCGGCACGCGACAAGGTGGCGCGTTTCATCAATGCCAGGTCGGTCGACGAAATCGTCTTTACGCGTGGCGGCACGGAATCCATCAACTTGGTGGCCGCCACTTACGGCCGCAAGTTCCTGACCGCCGGCGACGAGATCGTCATCTCGCATATGGAGCACCACGCCAACATCGTGCCCTGGCAGATGCTACGCGACGAATTGGGCGTCGTCCTCAAGGTGGCGCCCATCGACGACGACGGGAACCTGCTGCTCGACGAATACGAGAAATTGCTTTCGCCACGCACCCGGCTGGTGGCGATGACCCACATCTCCAACGCCCTGGGCACGGTGACGCCGATCCGCGACATCATCCGCCTGGCCCACGAACGGGGCGCCAAGGTTCTCGTCGACGGTTGCCAGGCGGCGCCCCACATGATCCTCGACGTCCAGGAGCTGGACGCCGACTTCTACGTGTTCTCGGGTCACAAGATGTACGGGCCGACCGGCATCGGCGTGCTGTGGGGCAAGGAAGAAATCCTGAACGACATGCCCCCTTATCAGACGGGGGGCGAGATGATCTCCGTCGTGACCCTGGAGAAGACCACGTTCAAGAAGGCCCCCCACCGCTTCGAGGCGGGAACGCCGGCCATCGTCGAAGCCATCGGTCTCGGCGCCGCGGTGGACTATCTCACCGGCCTCGGTCTTGACAATATCCACGCCCACGAGGACGGTCTTCTCGCCTATGCCACCCAACGCCTGGGCGCGGTGCCCGGGCTCGTCATCCACGGCAGGGCGAAGGAGAAGGCGAGCATCGTCTCGTTCCTCATGGAGGACATCCACGCCCACGATATCGGAACAATCGTCGACCGCGCCGGGGTGGCGGTGCGCGTCGGCCACCACTGCGCGCAACCGGTCATGGAGCGCTTCGGCGTGGCGGCGACGGCGCGGGCCTCGTTCGCCGTTTACAATACGCGCGCCGAGGTCGACGCACTGGCCGAGGCGCTGGACAAGGTCAGGGAGCTCTTTGCCCGATGATGGAAGAACTGCGCGACCTCTACCAGGAGGTCATCCTCGACCACGGCAAGAATCCGCGGAACTTCGGTCATCCCGAGGGCGCCAACTGCGAGGCCCATGGCTACAACCCGGTGTGCGGCGATACGCTCACCGTCTACCTCACCGTCGATGACGCCGGCGTCATCCGGAATGCAGCGTTCGAGGGCAGGGGCTGCGCCATCTCCCTGGCGTCGGCCTCCATGATGACCGAGGTCCTGATCGGCAAGACCTTGGAAGAGGCCAAGAAATTGTTCGATGGCTTCCACCGGATGTGTACCGGGGAAGACGTCGATCCGCAGGTGTCCGGGGTCGACGACGAGGATGCGGTCGAGCGGCTGCAAGTGCTTTCCGGGGTGCGCGAGTTTCCGGTCCGGGTGAAATGCGCCACCCTCGCCTGGCATACCATGCAGGCGGCGGCGGCGGGCGAGCACGAATGTCCCGTTGATCCCGTACAGGTGACCACGGAATAGGATGCGCCATGGCCCCGGCCGAAGACGACACGCGCACCGTCAACGACTTCATGCCTCCGGCTCCGGCGGGCGAGGAGTTCACCGCCCATGCCGGCGGCCCGCTGGCGCCCGGTTCCACGGTTGCTTCCGAGGATGGGGTGGTAGCGGCGTTGCGCACCGTCTACGACCCGGAGATTCCCGTGAACATTTACGAACTCGGCCTTATTTACGGGCTGGACATCGGCGCCGACGGCGCCGTCGCCATCGACATGACCCTGACGGCGCCCGGGTGCCCGGTGGCCGGAGAACTGCCCAAGTGGGTGGCCGACGCGGTGGCCGACGTGGACGGTGTCGGCGAGGTCGAGGTCAAGCTGGTGTGGGAGCCGGGATGGACCCCGGAACGCATGTCGGAAGACGCCAAACTGGCGCTCGGCATGTGTTGATGGTATATTTGAATTTGCTGATGTAAGGACGCATCGGCGAGCCGGACAAGAGGCAAGACGATGGCAGCCCAGACGATGACGCTGACCGATGCCGCCGCCGATCGGGTCAAGGCGCTGGTCGCCCGGAGCGACAAGCCGGTATTGGGCGTGCGCGTCGGCATCAGCACGAAGGGCTGCAACGGCCTCAGCTACGTGGTCGAGTACGCCGAGGAAAAAAAGGCCCTGGAAGACGTGGTCGTAACCAAGGGCGTCAAGGTGTTCATCGATCCGACGGCGATGATGTACCTCGTCGGCAGCGAGATGGACTACGTCGAGGACAAGCTGTCGTCCGGCTTCGTGTTCGCCAACCCCAACGAGAAAAGCCGCTGCGGCTGCGGCGAAAGCTTCAACATCTGAGCTGAACGCGGCCGGCCCCATGCCCACCGTGACGTTCATCGAGCGCGGCGGAAAACGCCGCCACGTCGAGGCGCCGGATGGGCTCTCCCTGTTGGAGATCGCACACCGCAACGGCATCGATATCGAGGGCGCCTGCGAGGGATGCATGGCGTGCTCGACGTGCCACGTGATCGTCGACGCGGCGTGGCTCGACCGCTTGGGTGCCCCCAGCGAGGAGGAAGCCGACATGCTCGACCTCGCCTGGGGCCTGACCCACGGGTCGCGGCTCGGCTGTCAGATCATCCTGACCGGCGAACTCGACGGCCTGGTGGTGAGCCTGCCCGCCGAAGTCCGCAATCTGCTGTCGGATTGAACGCCGCTCTGCGGTGCCGGCCGGCCTTGTAGCCAGGACGCAGGACTCCCTCCTCCGCCCCCGCGAGACTTCCCGCGGGCGGACGCCAAGAACAACGGCTCTTGAATGATCTAGTGGTTAGTCGAGGGCGACCAGGTTTTCAGCGGAGGCTCTTCCGTCCTGTCCCGCAACCAGCTCGTATTCGACCTTCTGACCTTCCCTGAGCGAATTCAACCCCGCCCGTTCGACGGCGGAGATATGGACGAAAGCGTCTTTCGATCCATCTTCCGGCTCAATGAATCCGAATCCCTTGGTAGGATTGAACCATTTGACGGTACCTGTTGGCATAGCTACTTCTCTCTTAGTGGGCGCCCGTCTCACGAAAACGGGCGCTTGGATAGAAGAACTATACCATTAACAATCACCTTAACAAACGCAAATCGAACACGGAAAACCGCGCCTGGCGATGGTGGATTATCGCTCCCACAGGCAAATATTCCCGGCGCGATAGGCCCCCGCCCGTGGCGGGATGGCAAATGGGACTGCCTTGAGCTAGGCTGGCGCGGGAAACAGGACTTCGGCGCCCCATGTATCCGTGGCGTCCATGTCAAACAGGGAGGAAACCGATGAAATCAGGATTAATTCGATCCCTATTCGCCGGGGTGGTGGCGGCGGTCGCCGTATCGGTGGTGGTGAGCGGGCAGGCCTCGGCGGCGCCCAAGATTCCGTGCTCCACCGCCAAGTTGATCGTGCCATGGGGGCCGGGTGGCGGCACCGCCGTCATTTTCGGGCTCGTCGTCGAGGCCCTCAACAAGGCCGGCGTCGAGCCGCGCCTGCAAATGGTGACCATTCCCGGCCAGGGCGGCAACAAGGGCGCCAAGGTGGCGCGCGAGTCGAAAGCGGACGGGTGCACCCTTTTCGCCCTCCACCAGAGCGCCATCACCAGCTATCTCAACGGCCGCGTCGATTTTACCTGGGACGCCTTCGAGCCGGTGGCCCTTCTGACCCACACGCCGTCGATCATCGGCGCCAACAAGGACGTCCCCTACGATGACGTCAAGGGCCTGATCGCGGCGGCCAAGGCCAGCCCCGGCAAGATTCTCGCCGGCGGCACCCTGGGCTCGACCAGCCACTTCATCTTCATCCTTTTCGAGGAAGCCTCGGGCATCAAGTTCAAGCACGTCTCCTACGACGGCACCCGCCAGCGCATGACGGCGCTTCTGGCGCATAACGTCGACGTCGGCGAGATCAACGTCGCCGCCGCCCAGAAATACATCCAGGCGGGCGAGTTGAAGGCGCTCGGCATCGCCACTCCGGCGCGCGACGGCAGGGTGCCCAAGGTGCCGACCCTGGGCGAGTTGGGTGTCGATCTCGTCTTCGGGCTGGATCGCGGCGTCATGCTGCCCAAGGGCACGCCCGCCGACGTGGTCGCCCACTACGAAGGGATGTTCCTGAAGGCGATGAAGGACCCCGGCCTCAAGCGCACGCTGGAGGCCAAGGGCAACTCGATCATCACCCAGGGCAGCGCCGATTACCGGGGCCACCTTGAGAAGACCTTCGAGACCCTGAAATCGGCCGCCATCAAGGTCGGGCTGTTCAAGAAGTAAGGCGCGGCGAGACATGGCCGGAGTAGCCCGGGACGGCAGTCCCGGGCTACTCCAACCAGCTTTGTATAAATGAGCCGAATGAACCGGGACACCGGCGTCGCCATCTTCCTGCTGCTCTTTTGCGGGGTCTTCTTCGCCGCCACCTTCGATATCCGCGAAACGTCGTACGGCACGCCGGGCGCCGGCGTGTGGCCGCGCATCATCCTCTTCGCCCTGACCCTCCTCGGCGCCGGCTATCTCGCCCAGTCGCTGAAGCGCGGCCGGGCGGCCGGGGACGAGGCGGGGCGCGGCCTGAAGGGCTGGCTCGCCACTTACCGCAACGCCCTGTGTTGCTATTTCCTGTTCGCCGTGTTCCTGCTGACCATGCCCTATTTCGGCATGTTTCTGGGGGGTGTGCTGTTCGTTTTCTGCACGCTCACGGCGTTGGGCCGGCGCGACGGGCGGACCCTCCTCGTGCACGGCGCCATCGCCCTTGGCGCCGTCGGCATCATGTGGGGGGTGTTCACCTACGGGCTCAACGTCATCCTGCCGCAAGGCGAGCTTTTTTACGGCTGGTAGGGGGCACCCGTGCTGATCGACAACATCGCCGGCGCCGCCGAGGCGGTCTTCCACCTGAAGACGGTGGGGCTGATGTTCCTCGGCGTCACCGCCGGGCTCATCGCCGGTGCCATCCCGGGATTCACCATCGCCATGGCGGTGGCCCTCACCCTGCCGTTCACCTTCGCCATGCAGGCCGTCGAGGGGCTTTCGACCATGATCGGCGTCCTGGTCGGCGGTCTTTCGGGGGGCCTGATGGCGGGCATGCTGACCGGTATTCCGGGCACGCCATCGTCGATCGCCACCACCTTCGACGGCTTTCCCATGGCGCGCCGGGGTCAGCCTGGCCTGGCTCTCGGCATCGGGGTGTGGTCGTCGTTCTTCGGCGGCCTCATCGGGGCGGTCGTCCTCATGACACTGGCGCCGCAACTGGCCCGTGTCGGGCTCGAACTTGGGCCCTGGGACTTCTTCGCGCTGGTCATTTTCGCGCTCACCGTCACCGCCAGCCTGGCCGGCCCCGACATGGTGAAGGGGTTGATCGCCGGGGCGCTCGGGCTGCTGGCCGCCACCATCGGCGAGGACGAGGTCAACGGCGTGGCGCGTTTCACCTTCGGCAGCGACGAGTTGAAGCAGGGCTTCGCGTTCCTGCCCGTGCTCGTCGGGCTGTTCGCCTTCAGCCAGCTTCTTTCCGACGTCCAGGACACCGAGGCGGCGCGCCAGCCCCTCATGCCCAAAGGGGCGAAGGCGGTAAAGATCGAGCACCGCCAGGCCATCGCCGAGGTCCTGAAGCGTTGGGCCGTGCTCGTGCGCTCCTCCCTGATCGGCGTTTTTACGGGCATCCTGCCGGGTACCGGCGGCTCGGTCGCCAACATCCTGGCCTACGATCAGGCCAAGAAGACCTCCAAGTACCCCGAAAAGTTCGGCACCGGCATCGCCGACGGCATCGTGGCGCCCGAATCGTCGAACAACGCCACCGAGGGCGGCGCGCTGATCACCATGATGGCGCTCGGCATCCCCGGCGACGTGACGACGGCGATCATGCTGGGCGCCCTTCTCATCCATGACGTCATCCCGAGCCCGTCGTTCATCGGCGACGAGCCGGTGCTGGCCTACTCCATCTTCATCGCGTTCTTCTTCGCGCACTTCATCATGATCCTCATGCAGGCGTTCTGCCTGCGCGCCTTCGTCATGGTCACGCGCGTCCCCAGGTACGTGCTGGCCGCCGTGATCCTGGCCTACTGCGCCATCGGGGTGTTCGCGCTGAGCAACGTGGACTTCGACCTTTGGACGCTGTTCCTGTTCGGGGTGGCGGGGCTGGTGCTGCGCTCTTTCGGTTTTCCCCTGGCGCCGATGATCCTTGGCGTGGTGCTGGGCAACATCGCCGAGCTCAACCTGTCGCGGGCGCTCACCATCACCGATACCTGGGAGACGGCGCTTGCCGCCTTCCTCACCCGGCCGTGGTCGCTTTTCTTCTTTATACTGGCCGTGTTTTCCGCGGTTTTTCCCTGGTTCCAGGCGGCGCGCGCCAAAAAGCGCTGGACGCGGGCCTACGTGCCGCTGTTGACGCTCTCAGTCTCGGTGCCGCTGTTCATGATGGGGGGATGGGTGCGCCCGGCCATCGGGACGGGATTGCTGGCCCTCGGCGCTGTCCTGTTGTGGCGGCGGGCGCGCCATGGCTGGCCAACCCAGGACACCGATTGATTCACTTGATTTCCGTCAAGGCAGCGCCCTGGGCAGCCCGTTATGGATGGTGCGAGTGGGGGAGGAGCGGGACCAATGCACGAGACCGATTTTACGTGGAATCCCTTGCACGCGATGATGGAACGTCTGGGGATAGATGTCGATTGCAGTTGGCGGAAGGCGCGGCCGCTCATGTGCCGCGCCTTGGCGACGTGCGTCCGCTGCCCCGACTTCGACCAGTGCGCGGCGGACTTCGAGGCGTGCCGCGTCACCTGCCTCAACGCCACGCTGTTCGAGAGTTTGCCGCGCACCGCGGCGGACGGGCAAACCATCCATTGACGGCGCCCTCGGCGCCGGCCCTTGCCTGACGGGCCGGCGGCGACGGGGATCACCGGGCCGGCCGATGCGGCCCCGGCGCTTGTATGGGCCGCCAAAGACCCTATATTTCCGGCCATGAACAGCCTGGGCATCGACAAGGCGCCGGCCGAGACGCGCGTCGTCGTCGGCATGTCGGGGGGCGTCGATTCATCGGTCACGGCGGCGCTGCTGACCGAGGCGGGCTTTGAGGTCATCGGCATCACCCTGCAGCTCTACGACCACGGGGCGGCCACCCGGCGCCCCGGCGCGTGCTGCGCCGGCCAGGACATCCACGACGCGCGCCGCGTCGCCGACGCCCTGGGAATCCCCCACTACGTGCTCGATTACGAGGCGCGCTTCCGGCAATCGGTGATCGAGGACTTCGCCGATTCCTACCTCGCCGGTGAGACGCCGATTCCCTGCGTGCGCTGCAACCAGACGGTCAAGTTCCGCGATCTCCTGGGCACCGCCCGGGACCTCGGCGCCGACGCCCTGGCCACCGGCCACTACGTGCGCCGGCGCCAGGGCGCGGGCGGGCCCGAGCTGCACCGCGCCGCCGACACGGCGCGCGACCAGAGCTATTTCCTTTTCGCGACGACTGTCGAGCAGCTTCAATTCCTGCGCTTTCCCCTGGGCGAGCTGGCCAAGGACGAGACCCGCGCCCACGCCCAGCGCTTGCGCCTGCCGGTGGCCGACAAGGCGGACAGCCAGGACATCTGCTTCGTGCCCGAGGGATCGTATGCCGGCGTCGTCGATGCGCTCCGCCCCGGTGCCGCCGAGCCCGGCGACATCGTCGATGTGCAAGGCAACGTGGTGGGCCGCCATGAAGGGGTCATCCACTATACGGTGGGGCAGCGCCGGGGCCTCGGCATTGCCGCGCCCGAGCCCTTGTACGTGGTCCGTCTGGAGCCCCGGGAGCGCCGCGTCGTGGTCGGGCCGCGCCCGGCGCTGCTCAAGGACCGGCTCGGCGCGTACGGGGTCAACTGGCTGGGCGCGGCGCACATGCCCGACGACGCAATCGAGGTCCGGGTCAAGCTGCGCTCCGCCCAGGAACCGGTGCCGGCCACCGTGCGCGCCGTTGCCGGCGGTGGGGCCGAGGTGGTGCTGGACGAGGCCCAGGCCGGCGTCGCGCCGGGCCAGGCCTGCGTCTTCTACGATGGCGAACGCGTGCTCGGCGGTGGTTGGATCGCGCGCCAGGACGCGGCGGCGGGGTTGCGGGCATGACCGTGGACGCCGACGAAGACGAAGCGAGGGCGGCCCAGCGCGCCCATTGG
Source organism: Rhodospirillales bacterium (assembly GCA_030744625.1). Lineage (GTDB taxonomy): Bacteria > Pseudomonadota > Alphaproteobacteria > Rhodospirillales > JASLQF01 > JASLQF01. Next base: position 3,185 of record JASLQF010000049.1, on the reverse strand, counting down.
GCGGGGCGCGCCGCGGCGTGGAATCGCACCGCCGACGAGGGCGTCAATCAGGCCGACCCCTACAACGCGCGCCTCATGGACGCCGCCGGAGTAAAGGCCGGCCAGACGGTCGTCGACCTGGCCAGCGGGGCCGGCGAGCCGGCGCTCACCATGGCGGGCCGGGTCGGTGCGCGCGGCATCGTCTTCGCCACCGACCTGGTGCCCGAGATGCTGGGCGGCGCCCGCCGGCGTGCCACCCAGGCGCGGCTCGCCAATGTCCGCTACGTCATCGCCGACATGCACGATCTGCCCTACCGCGACGGTTCCTTCGACGCCCTCACGTGTCGTTTCGGCTTCATGTTCCCCGACGATTCGCAGGCCGCCGCCAGCGCCGCGCGGCGCGTCCTCAAACCGGGATGCCGGGCCGCCTTCCTGGTATGGGGACCGCTCGAGGAGAACGTGCTCTTCGACGTCACCCGGCGCGCCACCCGCCGATTTCTTGGCCTCGATCCCGACGAGACGCCGGGCAAGCGCCACCGCTTCGCCGAAGCGGGCGGCGTGGTCGAGGTCCTGCGCGCGGCGGGGTTTGCCGAGGTCACCGAAACCGATCTCGTCGACGACAACGAGACGCCGGCGGACACGCGGTTCTGGCGCGCCCGGCTCGAGCGTTCCTACGCCAAGGAGATGGCGGCGCTGACGGCGGAAGCGCGGCAACGGCTGGAGGCAAGCGTCGTCGAGGCGTTGGAACCCTACCGCGACGGGGCCCTCTACCGGCTTCGCACCTTCGCCCGCCTGTGCGTCGGCACCGCTTAATCGCGGAGCAGGCGGTGGGCGGAGCTTGGGAGGCGCGTTGCTATTCCGCCGCCTTGCTGGGCTCGGGCCCGCCGGGGGCGGCCAGCAGTTCGTCGGCCTCGCCGGTGCGCTCCAGGGCCTCGAGAGCCTGGGCGGCCTCCTGCTGGCGCTGCCACATGGCGGCGTACTTGCCGCCGTCGTCGAGCAGGCCGGCGTGGGTGCCGCGCTCGACGACGCGGCCGTCCTCGAGCACCAGGATTTCGTCGGCGTCGACCACGGTCGACAGTCTGTGGGCGATCATCAGCGTCGTTCGATGGGCCGATACCTCGGCCAACGAGGCCTGGATCTCGCGCTCGGTATGGGTGTCGAGGGCCGAGGTGGCCTCGTCGAAGAGCATGATTTTGGGGTCCTTGAGGAGGGTGCGGGCGATGGCGACGCGCTGCTTCTCGCCGCCCGACAGTTTCAGGCCGCGCTCGCCGACGTGGGTCTGATAGCCGTCGGGCTGGGCCATGACGAAGTCGTGGATGCGGGCCAGGCGCGCCGCCTCCTCGACCTCGGCCGGTGTCGCCCGGGGGTTGCCGTAGGCGATGTTGTAGAAGACCGTGTCGTTGAACAGCACCGTGTCCTGGGGCACCACGCCGATGGCGGCGCGCAAGGATTCCTGGGTCACGTCGCGGATGTCCTGGCCGTCGATGCGGATGGCGCCGCCGGTGGCGTCGTAGAAGCGGAAGAGCAGCCGCGAGATGGTCGACTTGCCGGCCCCCGACGGCCCGACGATGGCCAGCTTCCTGCCCGCCGGCACCCTGAACGAGACGCCTTCGAGCACCGGGCGCCTGGGGTCGTAGCTGAAAGAGACGTCTTCGAAGGAAATCTCGCCGCCGTCGACGCTCAATTCCGGGGCATGGGCGCGGTCGGCCACCTCTGTGGGTTCCTCGATGAGCCCGAACATGGTCTGCATGTCGGTTAGCGAGCGGCGGATCTCGCGGTAGACGAAGCCCAGGAAGTTGAGCGGCATGAAGAGCTGGATGAGGTAGGAATTGACCAGCACGAAGTCGCCCACCGTCATGGTCCCGGCCTTCACCCCGTAGCCGGCCATGACCATGACCAGCATCAAGCCGCACGCGATGATGACGCCCTGGCCGACGTTCAGCATGGAAAGCGTCACCTTGCTCTTGACGGCGGCGTACTCGTAGGCCTTGAGCGCGACATCGAAGCGCCGCGCCTCGTGCTCCTCGTTGTTGAAGTATTTGACCGTCTCGTAGTTGAGCAGGCTGTCGATGGCCTTGGTGTTGGCCTGCTCGTCGGTCTCGTTCATCATGCGCCGGTACTTGATGCGCCATTCGGTGATGATCAGGGTCCAGGCGATGTAGCCGCCGATGGTGACGAAGGTGACGAGCGCATACCAGAAGTCGTAGAGGGTCCACAGGATGCCGCACACCAGCAGGATCTCGAGGATGGTCGGCAGCACGTTGAACAGCATGAACGACAGCAGGAACTCGATGCCGTGGATGCCGCGCTCGATGGCGCGCGAAACGCCGCCCGTCTTGCGGTCCATGTGAAAGCGCAGGGAGAGCGCGTGCAGGTGGCGGAAGGTGTTCAACCCGGCCTGACGAATGGCGCGTTGCGCCACCTTGGCGAAGACGGCGTCGCGCAGCTCGCCGAAGGCCTGGGCCAGGATGCGCGCCACCCCGTAGGCGACGAGCAGCATGATCGGCACGGCGATGATGGCGCTTGTGGCGCCCGCCGGGGTGGTGATGGCGTCGACGGCGAGCTTGTAGAACACGGGTACCACCACGTTGATGCCCTTGGCGGTGGCGAGCAGGACGAGCGCCAGCACCACCCGCGCCCTGAGCTCGAGGGAATCCCGCGGCCACAGGTAAGGCAGCAGCGTGCCGATGGTCTTCCAGTCGTTTCCGGGCCCGGTACGTTCCGGGACCCTGCCGAAGCTTTTCATGCGCGTCCTCGATGTGCGCCCTTAATATAGGGGCGCGAGGGGCGTCTGGCGAATGGAAGGGGTGGGAGAGGCCGGCGGGGGCTTTGGCGCCCGCCTCCTCAACAGGTCAGGTGAAAGGCGGCGGCGACCTTCCGCGAGGGGTCTGAGGCCAAGCCGTTGAAGTCGGCAACGGCCTGGCGCGTCGGCGCGGCGCGCAGCTCGATACCGAGGGATCGGGCGAACCGGCGGGTCTCTTCGGGGACGCGCATGTTGCCGTGGAACCCGGTGCCGACCACCAGCACGTCGGGGCGCGTCTGCCACACCGAGCCCAGGTCATCCGGGGCCAGGTTGTGGCCCTCCTTGCGCCACCACGAGCCCTCGACGCGGTCGGGGTGCACGACCACGTCCTTGGTGTGGCTCTCGCCGTCCACAACCATCCGCCCGAAGTCGTAGAGCGTGATGCGCATGCTCACTCCCACTC
>JASLQF010000048.1 GCA_030744625.1 Rhodospirillales bacterium | reverse complement strand
CAGCAGGGTACGGACATAATGGCTCTCCAGGCTCTTCACATGCACCTCCCGGTACCAGCCGCTGCGCAGGATCTGCGCGATGCCATGGGCATCGTTGCGGTCGGTCTTGTTGCGCATGGCGCCCAGCGCCGCCTTCACATGGCGCGCTTCCATCACCACGGGTCGGAACCTGGCGGCACGCAGGCCGTAGGTCAGCCACTGGGTCAGCGTCCCGGCCTCGAACCCGACAGCTTCGATCCCTTCGCCGAAGCCGCGCAGGCAGGCGACAACGTCATCAACCTCCGAGGGCAGGTTCCTCTCAAGCCGCACCTCGCCGTCGTCATCGATGATGCACAAAGCCAGGCTGCGTATCCCAACATCCAAAGCCGCATAGTAGGTCATCGTCTTCTCCCTCTTGGGTTCCTCACGGATCGTCAGCCTAAAGGGAGCTCGACCGGCAATCAGGTCCAAGCCCGATTACGAATGCTTCGGGTCACAAACGGACGTCGATCACCCGACTGCAAATGGTCCGCTATAGCACCAGGAGCGGACATCGAGTCTCGATATGTCTGCTTTCAGCTTGATCTCTGCCTTGGGTGGCCTACGCCTTCCACTTCCTCTATTTCGCTCATGCGTTACTTCCGTAAAGTTGTCTAATAGGTTCAGAATTTGACATTTATTATGTCTTTGCGCTAATTGCGCGCCCATCTCACGGGGCCGAGATGGGCTGGTCTAGCCTACTCTTATGGCCCCGTCCCTGCATTCCACCTGCGGCGGTCCTTCGGGATCGCCGCTTTCTTTCGGGGAACCTCTGGTGTCGCCGCACTGTCGTCAACGTCGGTGTCTCCAAATTCGACGCCGTCGTTGTAATGTCCGCTTTGGGTCATTATCAGAAGTGCCGGTGACCCTGCGCCAATGTCTGCTGTTGGGTGCAAAGCGGACATCGGCATGGCAACCAAAATGATGCCATCATCAACAAAAACGCCGGACCCGAAGGACCGGCGAGTTTTACAGGGAGGCACCAGAGGGGCGCTGGGGGAAGCGCAAGGGGGGGAGGAACCCTCTGGCATGATCATAGAACCATCATCTGCCGCCATTCGCTGTGACATTTATCACACCCCGTTACAGCATGAAGGCTGGAAGAGCGTCCCGCCAAATCCCCCCAAATCCCGGATTATCCCGCTTCCAGTGGTCACTCTATGGCGGTTTGACTGTGGATCGAAATGTGGGTCAGCGTGGACGTGAATCTGTAAATTATTGATATGACGTAGTTAATTAGAAAAATTGGCGGAGGGAGTGGGATTCGAACCCACGATACGCGTAAACGTATACACGCTTTCCAAGCGTGCGCCTTCAACCACTCGGCCACCCCTCCGGCGGCCCGGTCAAGGTAGATGAGCCCCCCGGTCGCGGCAAGGGCGGGGTTATTCGGCGGACCCCGACGCCGCGACCAATTGGGCGCCCACCGTACCGTGATGGAAGCCGTTGGCGAAGGGCTTCCCTCCGGCCAGGACACCCAATGCCTCGAGGGCCGCCGGCGGCGTCTGGCGGCCCTCCAGCACGTCGCCGAAGACACGCGCCACGGCGACCATGTCGATGTCCTGGGGCGACAGCCGGAAGCGCCGCACCCCCATGGTTCGCAGCGCCGCCAGCTCGCCGACCAGATTGCCGTAGGTGTAAGACAGGGTCTGGGTGCCGTTGACGGCGAGGAACGCGTCGCCGTCGAGAGTGCGCAGTTCCATGCCGTCGGCGTCGTCGCCGCACACGTACTGGCAAGCGTCCTTGTGCAGGCCGTGGGCGCGCGCGTGATAGCAGCGCGCCGAGAGGGCAAGCGGCAGGCGCCCGAAGGCCTGAACCTCGAGCTCGGCGTCCGCCGAGCCGGCCAGCGCCGCGATCGAGGCGGCGTCGAGTTCCACCGGCAGCGCCACCCTGACGGCCCCGCGCCGCTCCAGATACCCCAGCGTGCCCTCGTTGTAGACGTTGACGAACGGGCCGATGGCGTGGGGGCGGCCATCGAGCAGGGCGGCGGCGGCGATGTCGTTGGCCTCGACAAGGAAGTCGGCGGCGGCGGCCAGGGCGCGCACCGCGTTCATCTCCTTTTCGTCCATGATGAGGGCGAGGGTGGACAGAACCACCTCCTTGCCGGCGGCTTGCAGGCGCTCGATGACGCCGGCCAGCACCGGCTCGAAAAGGGACATCCGCTTCGAGCACACCACCTCGCCGACGCAGACAGTATCCACCGGCGCCTCGTCGGCGATCCGCAAATAGAAATCGCGCCACTTGTCGGGCGCCCAGTTGAACAGCACCGGCCCCAGGGTAAGCTTGGCGGCGGGCGTCTTCGTCATGGCCAGCCTACTTCCAGCGGGAGCGGTAGGCGCCGGCTGTTTGGCGCCCGCCCTCGGCCACCGCCAGTAGGTCTTCGGCCGGCGCCGCCTCGCCCCGCGCCGCCGCGTCGACGGCGCGGCGAAATGCCGTCACCACCTGGGAAACGTAGGCGCGCCCCCGTTGCCGCCCCTCGATCTTCAATCCCGTCACGCCGGCATCCATGAGCTCGGCAAGCATGTCGATGGCGTTCAAGCTGACCGGGTCCTCGAACAGATAGGCGGCGTGCCCGCCGACGTCGAAGCGCCCCTTGCAGAGCGTCGGATAGCCCGGCGCCTCACCCTCGCCAAAGACGTTGAGGGTGTAGTCGCCTAGCCGGCACACCGTTCCGTCGTCCCTCTCCTCGTAACGCACGTGGCTTGCCGGCGAGCACACCCCATGGGTGTTGGGGGATTGGCCGGTGACATACGACGACAGCGCGCAGCGGCCCTCCGCCATCACGCACAGGCCGCCGAAAACGAAGACCTCGGTCTCCACCGGAATGCTTTCGTTGAGCGCCGCGATCTCGCCCACCGTGAGCACCCGCGGCAGGACCACGCGCTTGACGCCGAACTCCCGGTGGTAGAAGCGGATGGCCTCGGCATTGGAGGCCGACGCCTGCACCGAGAGATGACGGCGCAGGCGCGGGTGGGTGTCGCGAGCGTACTCGGCCATGCCGATGTCGGCGAGGATGACGGCGTCGGCGCCGAGCGCCGCGGCGTCGTCGATGGCGCGCCGCCAGGGTTCGGGGTGGCCGGCCCGGGGAAAGGTGTTGATGGCGAGAAACACCCGCGCCCCGTATTCGTGGGCGTAGGCGACGCCGTCGCCGAGTTCGTCGCGGCTGAAATTGAGGCCGGGGAAGTTGCGGGCGTTGGTTTCGTCGCGGAAGCCCAGGTAGACGGCATCGGCGCCGGCGTCGACGGCGGCGCGCAACGCCGGCGGCGTCCCCGCCGGGCACACCAGCTCCAGGGTCCTGGTTCTGGTCATGGGGACCGCCTTCCTCGACGGGGGGGGCGCCGCGTCAACGCCTCGATCTTGTCGTCCAACTCGCGCAGCCGGGCGGCCTGCGCGTCGGCGCGGCCGACGACGGGGGCGACCACCGCCGCGTGCACGACCGCGAGGTCCTGGCTGAGGCGCGCGTAAACGTCGCGCGCCGCCTGCAAGGCCACGCCGGCCGGGCCGGCAAGGAAACCGAGCACCGACAACGCCTCGGCGGTCAGATCGAGCTCGGCGCCGTCGACCGCGTTGCGCAGGGCCACCACGGCCTCCATGTCGCCCTCGACGGCCAGCTCGCGCGAGAAAAACAGGGCATCGCCGTCGAGGCGCCCTTCCAGCAACTCGACCAGCGTCAGCAGTGGGCCGCGAATGGTGGCGGCGGCTTCCACTTCCGCGGCGTCGGCGTGCGCCGTCAGCCGCGCCGCCGCCGAGCCGGCGCCGAGGACGAACACGAACGGCAGGTCGATGGGATCGATGACCATCACCAACTCGCCCATGCCGGCCAGACGCTCGAACACTTCGGGATGGCGGCGGCGCAGGGCGGAGACGGCGATGTCCAACGCCGGCTGCAAGAGCACCGGGTGCAGCGGGCGCAGGGCCAGTCCCGCCAGGAGGACCGGCGATAGCGGTGGCGTCAGGCGCCGTGGTGGGCTCACAGTCCCTTCCCTGTCCGATCACGGGCGGCTAAGCGCCTCTTAAAACCTACGCAATGCCCCTTCCATGACTTCGGTCAAGCGGAGGCGGGCCGAGAATCTTCGCTTTTACCCGGCCAGGGGCGCTATGATGAGTTGATGGACGTGAGGCACCTCGCGGGTTGGGGCCTTTTGGTCTTCGCCTTCCTCGGCGCCGCCTTCGAGTCAGCGGCACGGGCCCGGCTCGGCGTCGAGGTCGGATTCTTCATGTCGTCCCAGGAACTGCTCAGCGCCTATCGGCCGGAAACCCTGCGCGCCGCCCAGGAATGGATCGAAGGTACTCTCCACTGGGCGCTGTGGGATCCAGTCCTGGTAACGCTTCTGCGCCTTCCGGCCTGGGCGTTCCTGGGCATCCCCGGCGTCTATCTGATGATGCGCTACCGGCCGCCGCGCAGCCACGCGGAAGACATCGACGAGGACCAGTTCTTCTTGTTCGACCGCCTCGCCGAGAGGGCGCGCGAAGAGGGCTATCACGATGCCGAGGAAGACTTCTACACTCACCACACGAACCACGACGACTACGACTCCGCCGGCCTCACCGCCCCCGAATCCATGGAGGATTACGTGGACGGCTGGGAGGCCCCGGGCCCCCGCGACAGCGGCGACCTTCCCGGAAAAAGCTAGGGCGCCTAATCGCCGTCCGTCTTGAGGGCGGCGAGGAAGGCCGACTGGGGGATTTCCACGTCGCCGAACTGGCGCATGCGCTTCTTGCCCTTCTTCTGCTTCTCCAGGAGCTTGCGCTTGCGGGTCACGTCGCCGCCGTAGCACTTGGCGGTGACATCCTTCCTGAGCGCGCCGAGGGTCTCGCGGGCGACGATCTGTCCGCCGATGGCGGCCTGCAGGGAGATCTTGAAGAGCTGGCGCGGGATCAGCTCCTTGAGCTTGCGGCAGATGGCGCGGCCGCGCTGCTCGGCGTGGCTGCGGTGGGCGATGAAGGCCAGCGCGTCCACCGGCTCGCCGTTGACCAGGATGGAGACCTTGACCAGATCGCCCGGCGCGTAACCGTCCATCTCGTAATCGAAGCTGGCGTACCCGCGCGACACCGATTTGAGGCGGTCGTAGAAATCGAACACCACCTCGTTGAGGGGCAGGCGGTAGACGGCCATGGCCCGGTTGCCGACGTAGGTCAGCTCGATCTGCTGGCCACGGCGTTCGGTGCAGAGCTGGAGGACGGCGCCGAGATAGTCGTCGGGCACCATGATGGTGGCCTTGATCCAGGGTTCCTCTATGTGCTCGATGTGCATGGCGTCGGGAAGGTCGACCGGGTTGTGCAGGTCGAGGACGCGGCCGTCGTTCATGTGCACGCCATAGACGACACTCGGCGACGTGGTGATGAGATCGAGATCGAACTCGCGCTCGAGGCGCTCCTGAACGATCTCCAGGTGGAGGAGCCCAAGGAATCCACAACGGAACCCGAAGCCCAGCGCCGCCGAAGTCTCGGCCTCGTGGTGGAAGCTGGCGTCGTTGAGGTGGAGGCGCGCCAAGGCCTCGCTGAGATCCTTGTAGTCGGCCGAATCCAACGGGAACAGGCCGCACCACACCACCGGCACCGAGGGCTTGAAACCGGGCAAGGCGGCGTCCGCCGGACGTTTGTCCCAGGTCAGGGTATCGCCGACGCGGGTGTCGGCAACGGTCTTGATGGCGGCGGTGATATAGCCCACCTCGCCGGGGCCCAGCGCCTCGACGTTCTCGGGCTTTGGCGTGAAGACTCCCACCTGTTCCACCTGATGGACGGCGCCGCTCGCCATCATGCGCACCTTGTCGCCGCGCTTCAGGGTGCCGTCGATGACGCGCACCAGGATCATCACGCCGAGGTAGGGGTCGTACCAGCTATCCACCAGGAGCGCCTTGAGAGGCGCCCCCGCGTCGCCGGTGGGCGGCGGCAGGCGGTGGACCAGGGCCTCCAGGACCTCGGACACGCCGTCGCCGCTCTTGGCCGAGATGCGAAGCGCGTCCGAGGCATCGAGACCGATGACGTCAGCGATCTGGGCGGAGATGCGCTCGGGCTCGGAAGCCTGCAGGTCGATCTTGTTGAGAACCGGCACGATCTCGTGTCCGGCATCGATGGCGAGATAGGAGTTGGCCAGGGTCTGCGCCTCGACGCCCTGGGTGGCGTCGACGACCAGCAGCGAGCCTTCGCAGGCGGCGAGCGAGCGGCTCACCTCGTAGGAAAAATCGACGTGGCCCGGGGTGTCGATGAGATTGAGCTGGTAGTCCGCGCCGTCCGCCGCCCGATAGGCGAGGCGTACGGTCTGCGCCTTGATGGTGATGCCGCGTTCGCGCTCGATATCCATGGAATCGAGTACCTGCGACTTCATCTCGCGCTCCGAGAGCCCGCCGCACAACTGGATCATGCGGTCGGCCAGGGTCGACTTGCCGTGATCGATGTGGGCGATGATGGCGAAGTTGCGGATGCGCGCGAGGTCGCTCATGGGGCCGCTTATAGCCCTAAGGGGCGAGCGGTGAAACGCCGATGACGTACTCGTGGGCGAAAAATAAAATGAGATAGAGCGCCAGCCCGGCGGCGAGGCGTCCGTAGCCGATCTCACCCGGGCCGAGGCGGGCGCGCCCGGCGAGCATGGCGGCGAAGGGCAGGTTGGACGACGCCGCCGCGAAAGCCTCCCAATCAGCCCCCAGCGCCGCCTTTTTCTTGCGCTCGATGAAGACAGTGCCGAGCAGCGCCAGCCCGGCCAGCCACCCGAAGAACAGGAGCGACGCGGCGTCCCCGTTGGCCGCCATGTGGGCGAACCCCCACAGGCCCACCCCCCACATCACCGGGTGCCGCGTGATCTTGAAGATGCCGGCCGGGCGCGGCACCGTCCCGGCGGCAAGCACGCCGGTGGGGCTGCTCGGCGACAGCCCGGCGGCGACCAACATGCAGGCGACGAACATGATGCCCATGGCTAGGTGCCTGTGCCCGGTGCCGAGCGCCCAATACTCGACGAAGGGCGCGGCGCCGTGGGCGCGCACCATCCACACCAGAAGGGCGATGCTGAGCAGCGAATAGAGCACCAGGAAGGGGCGCTCGCCCACGACACGGACCAGGGCCGGGCGGAGCGCCGTGCTTGATACCACGACGTGGCTGCCGGCGAAGACGAGGCCGGCGAGGAAAAGCTCGGCGAGCGTGCCGGTCATGGGCGGTGGCTCCTGGCGCGCCGCCACGCGCCTGTTACGGCTCCTCAGATATCGGGCACGTCGATCTTGTTCTGTCGGCACGCCGCGATCACCGTGTTGCGCAGCAAGCACGCGATGGTCATGGGGCCGACGCCGCCCGGCACCGGGGTGATGGCGCCGGCCACTTCCTTGGCCTCGTCGAAGGCCACGTCGCCGACCAGGCGGGTCTTGCCGCCTTCGGCCTCGACGCGGTTGATGCCGACGTCGATGACGGTGGCCCCTTCCTTGATCCAGTCGCCCTTGACCATCCGCGGGCGGCCGACGGCGGCGACCAGGATATCGGCCTGGCGGCATTCTCCGGCCAGGTCGCGGGTCCTCGAGTGCGCCATGGTCACCGTGCAGTGCTCGGCCAGCAGCAACTGGGCCACCGGCTTGCCGACGATGTTGGAGCGTCCCAGCACCATTGCCTTGAGGCCGGCAAGCTCGCTCAGGTGTTGGCCGATGAGCATCATGCAGCCGCTCGGCGTGCACGGCACCAGCGCCGTGCCGGCGGCGCCGGTGGACAGAAGCCCGGCGTTGATGACGTGGAAGCCGTCGACGTCCTTGGCCGGGTCGATGGCGTCAATGACGGCGCCCGGGTTGATTTGCTCGGGCAGCGGCAGCTGCACCAGGATGCCGCTCACCTGGGGATCGTTGTTGAGCCCGTGGACCAGGGTAAGGAGCTCGTGCTCGTTGACGTCGTCGGGCAGGTGATGATCTAGGGAGCGCATGCCGACTTCGGCGCACTGCTTGGACTTGTTGCGCACGTAAACCTGGCTCGCCGGGTTCTCCCCGACCAGCACCACGGCGAGGCCCGGCGTCAACTTATGGTCGCCTTCCAGGCGGTCCACCGCGTCCGAGATCCTGCGCCGCAGGGTGACGGCCAGCGCCGCCCCGTCGAGTTTCTTAGCCTCAGCCATCGTTGCTCTCCATCCACCGCTTCAAAGCTTGTTTTCCATCCACCGTTTCAAGCGCGTCATCAGTTCCCGCGAGTCGCCGGAGACGAACAAGGTCTTGCGCCGCGACGCCGTGCCCCCGGTTATGGACATGGTCGATTTCGGCAGCCCCCATTCCTTGGCCAGCACCCGGAGCAGCGCCGCGTTCGCCTTGCCGCCCTCGGGCGCCGCCGTCACCGCTACCTTGAGCGCGGCGCCGCCGTCCGCCTCGGCCGCGATACCGGCGACGCGCGCGGCTCCGGCCCTGGGACTGGCGCGCACACGGACCCGGATTCCACCGGGGGCGGCGGCGAAGGGGGTGGGGGGATGGGGATTAATCAAACTTGACGATCAACCGGATGAGCATGGCCTGAGCGGCCCACAGAACCAGAATAAAAACCACCGGCGAGACGTCGATGCCGCCGAGGTCCGGCATGAAGGCGCGGATGCGGCGCAGGGCCGGCTCGGTGATGCGGTAGAGGAAATCCCCCACCATGTAGATGAACCGGTTGGACATGTTGATCACTTTGAACGCGGCCAACCAATTGAGGATGACGGAGATCACCAACAACCAGATGTAGATGTCGATGGCCTTGACGATCAATCCGAGAAGGGGGACGAAAAGGACGTCCATGGCGGCAGTATCCGGGCTCCGTGAAAGCGCCGGGCAGCCTAGCTGCGATGGCGCGGTGGCGCAAGGGCGGCGGCGCGCCGGAGGCGGCGGCAAGCCTTGACAGCGGGCTCGGCGCGCCCACATTATCCGCCCACCCCGCGCCCGCGGGCCAAGCGTTCGGGGCCGTAGCTCAGTTGGGAGAGCGCGACGTTCGCAACGTCGAGGTCAGGGGTTCAATTCCCCTCGGCTCCACCACCCTACGCCTCCGGCTTGGGGCGGCAGGCCACGCCAAGTCGTTTAGGTGGAGCGGTCCCGCCTCTTCCCTCATGGCTGGCTCTCGATCCTTTCCATGTCCTCGTCGCTGAGGCCGAAGTGGTGCCCGATCTCGTGTATGAGGACGTGGCGCACGATATGGGTAAGGTCGTCTCCCGATTCCAACCAATAATCCAGGATAGGACGGCGGTAGAGGAAGATCATGTCGACGTCGGCGGGCGTCTCGGAGACGCTTTTCTGGTCCAGAGACACACCGCGGTACAGCCCTAGAAGATCGAACGGGCTTTGCAGGCGGAGTTCGCGCTCCGTCTCGGCGTCGGGGAATTCCTCGACCTGAATGACGACGCCGTCGGCGTAGCGCCGCAGCTCGGCGGGGATCCTTCGGAAGGCCTGGCGCGCGATGTCCTCGAGCTCGCCGAGGCCCGGGGCGGCGGTAAATCGGCTGGCCATGGTGCGAGCTTAGCGCGCCTTGACCGCACCGCCAAGCCGACCCATGCTCGCCACTCCAGACCTACGGCGACGACCGCCAATGGAGACCGCATCATGAGCGAAAAGCTTGCCGGCGCCGAGCGCGCGGCGGCCATCGGCGGCCTCGAGGGTTGGGGCGAGGCGGAGGACCGCGACGCCATCCGCAAGACCTTCCGCTTCGCCGACTTCAACGCCGCCTTCGCCTTCATGGCCCGGGTCGCCATGATGGCGGAGAAGACGGACCATCACCCGGAATGGTTCAACGTCTACGACCGCGTCGAGGTGACGCTCAGCACCCACGACGCGGGTGGCGTCACCGGGCGCGACATTCGCCTCGCCCGGTTCATGGACGCGGCGGCCTCCTGACCATGTCGAAGGAGGGGCGCGGCGGGCCGAAGGTAAGCCCGCCGCGCCACGCTATGGTCTTATCGTCCTGGATCGAAACGATCGCACTCTACCCGCCGAGGAACGGATAGTCGGTGTAGCCCTTTTCGTCACCGCCGTAGAAGGTCGATGGATCGGGCTCGTTGAGCAGCGCCCCCTTGGCGAAGCGCTCGACGAGGTCCGGGTTGGCGATAAAGGGCTTGCCGAAGGAGACGAGATCGGCGGCCCCCGCCGCCAGCGCCGCGTTGGCACTCTCCAGGTTGTAGCCGCTGTTGACCATGTAGGTGCCGGTGAAGGCGCGGCGCATCCTTTCCTTATCGTAGGTATTCGAGGCGTCCGCGACGTCCCACTCGACGACGTGGAGATAGGCCAGGTCGTAGTCATCGAGCCGGCCGGCGACAAAGGGGAACGTCTCATCGGGATTCGAGTCGGCCATGGAATTGAAGCTGTTGACGGGAGAAAGACGCACCCCCACCCGCGCCGCGCCCCACACACCGGCCACCGCATCGGTGACTTCCAGCAGCAGGCGGGCGCGGTTGTCGGGCGACCCGCCGTAGGCGTCGGTGCGCCGGTTCGACCCGTCGCGCAGGAATTGATCGAGCAGATAGCCGTTGGCTCCGTGAATTTCGACGCCGTCGAAGCCGGCTTCGAGCGCGTTCGAGGCGCCGAGGCGGTATTGCTCGACGATGCCGGGAAGCTCGTCCGTCTCCAGGGCGCGCGGCGTGACGAAGGGTTGACGCCCCTCAACGGTGACGGTGTCGCCTTCGGGGCGGATGGCCGATGGGGCCACCGGCGGCGCGCCGTCCGGCTGCAGCGAGGGGTGCGATATGCGCCCGACGTGCCAAAGCTGCAGGAAGATGCGCCCATCCGCCGCGTGGATGGTGTCGGTGACACGGCGCCACGCCGTCACCTGCTCGGCGTTGTAGATGCCGGGCGTGCCCGGATAGCCGCACCCTTGAGGCGATACCTGGGACCCTTCGGTGATGATCAGCCCGGCTTGGGCGCGTTGTCTGTAGTATTCGACGTTCATGTCCCCGGGCGCGTTGCCCTTAGGGGAGCGGTTGCGGGTCATGGGGGCCATGACGGCGCGGTTGGCAAGAGTGTAAGGGCCGACATGGATGGGGGTGAACAGGTCCAACGGCGCGTCTTGGCGTTGAGCTTCTGTTTCGGGCACTGGATCAGGCATGAGGGTATCTCCGTTCGTTCGGTGTATCCGCTTCGTCGCCCGCCTCCGCCGGCGACGGCGGCGTGAAAGTGACATGATACTTATTTCACGGTGTGGAATAGGCAGGGTTGTGTGCGGCGAGCAGAGATAATTAAGTATCATGTCACCCTAATCTCAATGATACTTATTTCACGGTATGGAATAGGCAGGGTTGTGTGCGGCGAGCAGAGATAATTAAGTATCATGTCACCCTAATCCACCCTAATCCACTGCGTAAAACTAACCGGGGGTAGCTCTAGGGTCTTACCGCCTTAAATCGGCTGCATGCGGATGGCGCCGTCGAGGCGCACCACCGTGCCGTTGAGCATGACGTTGTCGAGCATGTGCATGACCAGGCCGGCATACTCGTCGGGCTCGCCGAGGCGGGACGGGAAGGGGATGGACGCGGCCAGCGACTCCTGCACCTCCTCGGAAAGGCCGAACAGCATGGGTGTGGCGAAGATGCCGGGCGCGATGGTCAGCACCCGGATGCCGGAGCGCGAGAACTCACGGGCGGCGGGCAGGGTGAGCGCGGCGATGCCGCCTTTCGAGGCGGCGTAGGCGGCCTGACCTATCTGGCCCTCGAAGGCGGCGACCGAAGCGGTGTTGACGATGACGCCGCGCTCGCCCGTCTCCAGGGGCTCCAGCCCCTTCATGTCGGCCGCCGCCAGACGCAGCGCGTTGTAGGTGCCGATCAGGTTGATGTTGACGACGCGCACGAAATCGTCGAGCGGCGACGGCCCGTCGCGCCCGACGATGCGCCCCGGCGTGCCGACACCGGCGCAGTTGACCAGTATGCGCGCCGCGCCATGGGCGTCACGGGCCTCGGCCAGGGCGGCGGCGGTGCCGGCGTCGTCGGTGACATCGCAGGCAAGGCCGAGGCCGCCGACCTCTGCCGCCGTCTTGGCGGCCGCTTCGCCATCGACGTCGAGGATCGCCACCTTGGCACCGGCGGCGGCCAGCGCCCTCGCCGTCGCCGCGCCCAATCCCGAGGCGCCGCCGGTAATCAGCGCCGCGTGTCCTTTCGCATCCATGAGAATCCTCCTTGGTCTTCGAGGAACAGTTTTGGGGCGCGCGCGTCCTATTTCTTGTGCCACTCCGCCCTTTTGTCGACCGGATAGCCGTCGTGGTAGACGGGGGCGCGCTTGTCCAGGAACGCCGAGATACCTTCCGCGCAGTCCTTGGTGCGGGTAATCTCGAAGATGCGTTCCATTTCCGTCTCGCCGTGATTGGCCAGGCGGTTCTGGTTCTGATAAAGGCGGATGGTCTCCTTGGCGTAGCGCAGCCCGAGGGGGGGATAGGACGCCATGCGCCCAGCCCATTCGCGGGCCTCGTCCAACAGCTTGGCCGGTTCCACCACCTTGTTGACGAGGCCGATCTGCTTGGCCTCGTCGGCGAAGACGAAGCGCCCGGTGAGGATCATCTCGTTGGCCATGGTCTGGCCGACCAGCGCGGGCAGCGAACGCGGCGCGCTCCACTCGCTCATGAAGCCGGCGGGCACCGCGATCTCGGCGAAGCGCACCTTGTCGGAACAGATGCGCAGGTCGCACGAGATCGCCATCTCGATGCCGATGCCCACCGCAATGCCGTCGACGGCTGCGATGGTCACCTGGGGCAGGTCCTCGAGCTTGCGGCACATGCGCTGGGCGACGATGTGGAAGTGGTCGTTGGCGAACCACACCAGCATCTCGCCGTACTCGCCGCCGAGACCGTGCTCGTCGCTGAAGTCGTCGTCCTGGTCCTCCTTGGGGATGGTCTCGACCTGCAGATCGCCCCCACCGCAGAAGTTGCCGCCGGCGCCGGTGATGATGACGACGCGCGCCTGGGAATAGCGGATCTCGTCCATCATCTGGTGCAGTTCCATGGTCAGGCGCGGCCCGATGGCGTTGGAATGCTCGGGTCGGTTGAGGGTCAATATCCCGACGGCGTTGTCGCCCGGGTTGCCGGGCGATGATTCGATCTTCCAGTCCAGATAGCGGTATTTCATGAGATCATCCCTTTCTTGTCTTAGAGCCTATCCGAACAACTGGAGACGG
>JASLQF010000047.1 GCA_030744625.1 Rhodospirillales bacterium | reverse complement strand
CGAGGATGGGTTCGAAATGGCCCACCACGTCGATTTTTTCCTGTCCAATCACCACCGTGTCGAGCGGGTGGTGACCGCATCCGCCATGATGGAGGACCGACTGCTGGACTGGGGCGTGCCACGGGAAAAGCTGGTACGCGTTCCTCTCGGGGTCGACACCGGCATTTTCCGCCCCCCCAGCAAGGCGGAGCGTATCGCGGCCAGGCGCCGCTTCGGGATCCCCGATGGAGCGCTTTGCATCGGCTCCTTCCAAAAGGACGGCGTCGGTTGGGGCGAGGGCTTAGAGCCCAAGCTCGTCAAGGGGCCCGACGTCTTCGTCGAGGCGGCGGGCCGTTTGGCGCGGGAATTTCCCGTATTTGTTCTGTTGACGGGACCGGCGCGGGGATACGTGAAGCGGGGGCTGGAGCGACAGGGCGTGCCCTTTCATCACTTTTACGCTCCCGACAATCATGGCGTCGCAACGTGTTATCACGCCCTTGATCTCTATCTCATGACCTCGCGGGAGGAGGGCGGTCCGCTCGCTTTGCTGGAGAGCATGGCGAGCGGCGTGCCTCTGGTCTCGACACGTACCGGAATGGCGGAGGACGTCATCGAAAACGGGCGCAATGGGGCGTTGACGGAAGTGGACGACATCAGCGGCTTGGTAGAGAGGGCTGGCGCGCTGCTCGCCGATTCCTCCCAGGCGGACGCGTTTCGCCGCCACGGTCTCGCCGTCGCCGAAAGCCATCGGTGGGACCGGGTCGCGGCCCGGCTCTACGACGAGGTCTACAAACCTCTGCTGGCCGAGGCCACGTTGTCGAGGTACCAGCGGTAGGTGAGTTCCACCCCGTCACGCAGTTCCGTCTTCGCGGTCCACCCGAAAGCCGTCAGGCGGCCAACGTCGAGGAGCTTGCGCGGGGTGCCGTCCGGTTTGCTGGCATCGAACTTCAACTCGCCGTTGAAACCGATGGCATCGATCACGGTCTCCGCCAGCTCCCGGATGGTAATGTCGCGGCCCGTGCCGACGTTGATCTGGTCCTCGCCCGAGTAGTTTTTCATCAGAAAAACGAGCGCGTCCGCGGCGTCGTCGACGTAAAGAAACTCACGCCGCGGCGTGCCGGAACCCCATACCTCCAGACTGGGCGCGCCCTCGTTCTTGGCGGCGTGTGCCTTGGCGATGAGGGCGGGCAGCACGTGGCTGGAGGCGAGATCGAAGTTGTCGTTGGGACCGTATAGGTTGGTCGGCTGGGCGGCGATGAAGTCGCAGCCGTATTGGGAACGATAGGCCCGGCACATCATGATGCCGGCGATCTTGGCGATCGCGTACCACTGGTTGGTGGGCTCCAGGGGGCCGCTGAGTAGGGCGTCCTCGGCCATCGGTTGCGGCGCCAGTTTCGGGTAAATGCACGACGATCCCAGCAACAAAAGCTTCTCGACCTCCGCCGCCCGTGCCGCCTGGACGACGTTGGTCTCGATGGCCAGGTTGTCGTAAATGAATTCCGCCGGCCGCGTCGAGTTGGCGAGGATTCCGCCGACCGTGGCGGCGGCGACGAACACGGCCTGGGGCTTGGCGTCGTCGAGCCACGCCTCGACCTCCGATTGCCGCCTGAGGTCCGCTTGGTCCCGGCCGACGGTCAACAGCTCGCAGTCCTCGGATCGGAGCCGCCGGACCAGGGCCGAGCCGACCATGCCCCCGTGGCCGGCCACCCAGACCCTCTTGCCGGACAAGGAATAGGGGGAAGCGGGCTTATCGGGCACCGAAATCCGATTCCCGTTTCAAGGCTTCCAGGTCGGTTCGAACCATCTCGCCGACGAGTTCGGGGAACGTGGTGCGGTGGTGCCATCCCAGCGCCTTTTGGGCTTTTCGCGGGTCGCCGCAAAGGGCGTTGACCTCGGTCGGCCGGAAGTAGCGGGGATCGACCTCGACGACCGCCTTTCCGGTGGCCGCGTCGATGGCTTTTTCGTCGGTGCCTTTTCCCGTCCACTCGATGTTGCGCCCGACCTCGGCGAAGGCCAGTTCGACGAATTCGCGCACCGAATGGGTCTCTCCGGTGGCCAGCACGTAATCGTCGGGGTCGGGCTGCTGCACGATCAGCCACATTCCTTCCACGTAGTCCCGGGCGTGTCCCCAGTCGCGCTCGGCGCCGATATTACCCAGGTAGAATTTTTCCTGGAGTCCGAGTTCGATGGTGGCGACGCCACGCGTGATCTTGCGCGTCACGAAGGTTTCGCCCCGGGTCGGCCCTTCGTGGTTGAACAGGATGCCGTTCGACGCGTGCAGCC
Source organism: Rhodospirillales bacterium (assembly GCA_030744625.1). GTDB lineage: Bacteria > Pseudomonadota > Alphaproteobacteria > Rhodospirillales > JASLQF01 > JASLQF01. The sequence goes on along the minus strand of JASLQF010000047.1, from coordinate 24,663 downwards.
CGTAGGCCTCCCGGTAATTCACGGTCGTCCAGTAGGCATAGAGCTTGGCGGCGGCGTAGGGGCTGCACGGCCGGAAGGGCGTGCTTTCGGTTTGCGGCGATTCCTGGGCGTTGCCGTAAAGCTCCGACGTCGAGGCCTGGTAGAACCGTACCTTGTCTTCCAGGTTCAGGATGCGGATCGCCTCGAGCAGCCGCAACGTGCCCAGCGCGTCGGCGTTGGCGGTGTATTCCGGTGTCTCGAAGCTGACATGCACGTGACTCTGGGCGGCCAGATTGTAGATTTCCGTCGGTTGGGTTTCCTGGACTAGGCGGATCAGGTTGGTGGCGTCCGTCATGTCGCCGAAGTGCATGAAAAAACGGACATTCTCGTGATGGGGATCGACGTACAGGTGATCGACCCGCTGCGTGTTGAAGGACGACGACCGCCGCTTGACGCCGTGCACGGTGTAGCCCTTGCCCAACAGCAATTCCGCGAGATAGGCGCCGTCCTGGCCGGTGACGCCGGTTACGAGGGCGACTTTGTCGGGCATGCGATAATCCCTGGAATTCCGTACCGATAATCGAGGACCACAACAATAGGCGGACGCTCTCTTCGTGAAAAGCGCCGAGTTACGTGCCCAGCTCATGCCCGGGTGTTGTGAGAACATACCCGAAAGGTCATTATCGAACGGTCGGTTCGCCGGGCCCGCCGGGACATTCGCGGGCACCATGCGCCGTCCGTCCGGGGGAGGGAAAAGACGCTGAGCGATGCTACGCGCCAGGCTGAATCCAGGATCGTCTTCCTGTTCAAGGAGGGCCGGCGCGCCCGTCTCGATGGTGCCTCGGCGGCGCGGCGTGTCCAGCCTCGTGAGTTTTTCTATGGTTTCACGGAGCTTGAGGCCGCCGGCCTGGCGGCGAGCCTGATCGAGGAGGTCGATCTCGGCGGTGGGCCGGAGGGGCTCCTGAGCCGGGCGGCGACGCCCCTGACCCATGCGGCGGCGGGTATCAACGTAGGGCTTTTGACCCGCCTGGGGAGCTCGCAAAGCCTGGCGCTGCTCAATCCTTTCGAGGTCGTGGTGGCGACCACCAACAACCAGGGAATGGCCTTGGCTCTCCTGCGTCGGCTTGGCAGGCTTGAAGCGCGGGTTCTGTTCATCCCCATGGGCGTGCTTCCGGCCGGCGCGTCGCCGCTGCGCCGCGCCGTGACGCGCCGCCTGCTTCGCGGGGTCACGCTCGCCCCCCTGTCGCGGGCCGAGGAAAGATACTTGGTCGATGCGCTGGGGCCCGATCAGGACGTCGCCTGTCTGCCGTTCGGGGTGGACGACCGGTTCTGGACGCCGCCACCGGACGGGGCGCCCGAAGGCGGTTACGTCCTCAGCATCGGCAACGACCGGTGCCGCGATTACGCGACCCTGGCGGCCGCCTGGCGCCCCGAATATCCGCCACTCAAAATCGTCACCCGCCTTGCCGTTCCCGCCTCGGACGGTGCCGTCGAGGTCATCGCCGGCGACTGGAACCGGCAAATCCTGGAGGACGCCGAGGTGCGCGAGCTGTTCCGGGGTGCTCGTTTCGTCGTCCTGCCGCTCACCGAGACCATCCAGCCCAGCGGCCAAAGCGCCTGCCTGCAGGCCATGGCGTGTGGCAAGGCGGTCGTCATATCGGACATCGCCGGGCTTTTCGATCGCGGCGCGCTGGCCGACGGCGAAACCTGCGTTTTGGTGCCTCCGGGATCGGTGGCGGACCTCGGGAACCGAATCGAGGGACTGTTGGGCGATGGCGGCCGTGCCCAGGCCATCGGGCGGCGTGCCCGCCAGGCCGTGGAGGAGCATTTCACGATCGACATCATGGCGGCGGGCCTCAAACAGCGCCTGGAGTCGCTTTTGGCCGCGGGGCCGCCGCCTTGAGCGCCGTGGACCAAGCCGAGCCCTTGGCGAAGGGGCTGGCGCGCCGCGGATACCGCTTGGCGCTTGGGCTGAGAACGTGGCTCAGCGAATTGACGAGCGGCGGCGGCGCGTCGCCGCGCCTGTATTACGCCGGTGCGCGCGCCGGAAGCCACGGCGGGCCCAGGCTGAAGGTCTCGAAGCTCGGCGAAGCTTTCCCCGAGCATCCCTGGACATACAACCTCGTCTATGTGCTGAGTGCCGGGCCCTATCCGCCACCCGCCGTGCTGCGCCGGTTGCAGGGGCGCGGTATTCCCGTCATCGCCAATCAGAACGGGGTGTACTATCCGGGCTGGTACGCGGGGGACTGGGAGGCCGAGAACCGCCGCATGGCCGACCCTTACCTCCTGGCCGATCACGTCTTTTATCAGAGTGAGTTCTGCCGGCGCTCCGCCGAGCGTTTCCTCGGCGCGCGCCAAGGCCCGGGAGAGGTCCTGTACAACGCCGTCGACACTTCGCGCTTTCGACCGCAAGAGCGGCCTCGCGATGACGGCGCCCCGTTCGTCTTCCTGGTGGCGGGCAAGGTGCCGGCCCACCAGGCCTACCGGCTGGAGGCCGCCGTTCACGGGCTGGCAGAGGCGCGCCAGCGGGGGCTGGACGCCCGCCTCGTCATCGCCGGAGTCATCGACGCTTCGGCCCGGGGAAGGGCGCAGGCGACCGCCGAGGCCGTAGACGTCGGATCACACGTGACGTTTACGGGTCCCTACACGCAGGCGGCCGCCCCGGCCCTGTTCGGCGGAGCCGACGCCTTCGTGCTCACCACCCACAACGACGCCTGCCCGAGCGCCGTGATCGAGGCCATGGCCTGCGCTTTGCCCGTGGTCTATGTCAGGAGCGGGGGCGTGCCCGAACTGGTCGGCGCCGACGCCGGCGTCGGCGTCGAGACCGGGGACGCCTGGGACGGGCCCCGGTCGCCCGACCCTTCCGAACTGGGCGCGGCGATGATCGAGGTCGCCGGGAGGCGCGCGGCGTTTGCCGTGGCGGCGCGCAGCCGCGCCGTCGAACGGTTCGACATCGGCGCCTGGTACGAGCGCCACCGCCAGGTGTTCCAGTCCCTCTTGGAGGCGCGCCGTGGGTGAGCCGAGCGTGCCGGGCCGTCGGGTCAGCGTCGTCATCCCCTGCTACAACGGCGGTGCCCACCTGGCGCAAGCACTGGCCTCGCTGAAGGCGCAGACCTATCGGGATTTCGAGGTCGTCGTCGTCGACGACGGATCCGACGATGTCGAGACCGTGCGTGTCCTCGATGGCCTCGGTCCGGAGGCGCGGCTCGTGCGCCAGGAAAACCGGGGCCTGCCGGCGGCGCGCAACGCCGGCATGGCGGCGGCGGCGGGCGAGCTGGTGTTGCCCCTCGACTGCGATGACGAGTTGGAGCCCGATTTCCTGCAAAGGACCGTGGCCGCCCTCGACGCCCACCCGGACGCCGGTTTCGCCTTTTCCCATCTGCGTCTCACCGGCGAGCGCCAGGGCGTGCTGGCCAAGGACTACAACTTCTTTACCCAGCTCTTTCTCAATCAGCTTCCCTATTGCCTGCTCATGCGCAAGGGGACGTGGGAACGGCTCGGCGGCTACGACGAGACCATGCTTCAAGGCTACGAGGATTGGGAGTACAACATCCGTGCCGGCGCCAACGGTCTCTTCGGCGTCTGCGTGCCCGAGGCCCTTTTCCGCTACCGGGTCAGCGGCGCCGGCATGCTGAAAAGCATCTCCAACCGGCTGCACGCCGAGCTGTGGCGCGATATCCAGGACCGCAACCCGGATCTGTACCGGCCGCCGGCGCTGATCGCCTGTTGGCGCCGTTGGCGACACCGGCCGATGGCCTATCCGGCTTGGATGCTGGCCGGGCTGTGGACGGTCCACCGGCTGTTGCCGGGCTTTGCCTTCAACCGCCTGTACGCCGTCCTGATGCGCTATTCGGCCTCGGCGCGGACGTCGGCTTCGGAAGGTCCCTAGGCATGTGCGGCATCGCCGGTTACGTCGACCTGAAGGGGCAAACGCCGGGTGAGCGCCTCGAGGCCACGGCGCGGGCCATGGCCGAGACCATGCGCCATCGGGGTCCCGACGACGGCGGCGTGTGGTCGGCGCCGCAAGCCGGCGTGGCGCTGGCCAGCCGGCGCCTCGCCGTGCGCGACCTGTCGCCGGCCGGCCACCAGCCCATGGCCTCCGAGGATGGCCGCCACGTGCTGGTCTACAACGGCGAGATCTACGATATCGACGGTCTGCGCGGCGAACTGCGGGCGCGCGGGCGGCGCTTCATGGGCGATTCGGATAGCGAAGTGCTGCTCCACGCCTGCGCCGAGTGGGGGCCGGAGAAGACCGTCAAGCGGCTGAACGGCATGTTCGCCTTCGCCTTTTGGGACGGCGATCGGCGCACCCTCACACTGGCCCGCGACCGGCTCGGCATCAAGCCGCTTTATTGGGCCGAGACCGATGGCCTCTTCCTGTTCGGTTCCGAGCTCAAGGCGCTCGGGGCCCATCCCGACTGGCGGCCCGAGCTCGACCGTGACGCGCTTGCCGCCTACTCCCGGCTGTCCTACGTGCCGGCGCCCCGCTGCATCTGGCGGGGGGCGCACAAGCTGGAGCCGGGAACCGTATTGACCCTCGGTGCCGGCAAGACCGGGATGGCGCGATACTGGAACATGGCGGCAATCGCCGCCCAGGAGCGGACGCCGGCGACCATGCAGGACGCGGCGGATGGGCTCGAGGCCCTATTGCGCAAGGCCGTCGGCCGGCGACTGGTGTCCGACGTGCCGCTCGGGGTGTTCCTGTCGGGAGGCGTCGATTCGGCCGTCGTCGCCGCCCTCGCCCAGGCGCAACGGGCAGACCCGCTCAAGACCTTCACCGTGGGTTTCGCCGAGGCCGACTACGACGAGGCGGCGGACGCCGCCAAGGTGGCGGCGCACCTCGGCTGCGACCACGCCAGCCTCACCGTGAGCGCCGAGGAAGCCCGCGCCTGCATTCCCGAGCTGCCCCGCTGGTTCGACGAGCCGTTCGCCGATTCGTCGCAGATCCCGACCCTGCTGATATCGCGTTTCGCCCGGCAAAGCGTCACCGTCGCGCTCTCCGGGGACGGCGGAGACGAGGTCTTCGGCGGTTACAACCGCTACGCCTTCGCGGCGCGCCATTGGCCCCTCCTGCGGCGCCTGCCGGCGCCGGCGCGACGCCTCGCGGCCGTCCTCATCGCCGCCTTGCCGCCGCGCTTGTGGGACAGGGCCTTGGGCGGGATGGTCCGCCAGGCCGGGGAAAAGGCCCACAAGCTGGCGGCGGTGCTTCCCATGGACGGCCTCGACCAGGTCTACCGGCTTCTTACCTGGCAGGGCATGGATGCCTCGGGCCTGGTGCGTGGCGCGACGGAGCCGCCGATCGACGCCGCCATTGAAGCACCGGCGTTCCTGGAGGACGCGGTGGAGCGCATGCAGTTCATGGATACGGCCGGCTATCTGCCCGACGACATCCTGACCAAGGTCGACCGCGCCTCCATGGCGGCAAGCCTGGAGGCGCGGGTGCCCTTGCTCGATCATGAGGTGGTGGAATTCGCCTGGCGGCTGCCCCGCCACCTGAAGGTGGCGAACGGCGCCGGAAAGAGGGTCTTGCGCGCCGTCCTCGGGCGCCACGTTCCGGCCCACCTGTTCGAGGGCCGCCCGAAGTCCGGTTTCGCCGTGCCCCTCGATTCCTGGCTGCGCGGCCCGCTGCGCGAATGGGCCGAGTCCCTGCTGTCGCGGGAGCGCCTCGAGGCGGACGGCTTCTTCGACGCCGCCCTGGTCCGCAATTTATGGGAAGACCACCAAGCGGGCGCCAAGTACCGCCAGCACGCGATCTGGAACGTGCTCATGTTCCAGGCTTGGCGAGGCGAACAGTAAGACTGGGAAGGGGAGGCGGCGTCAGACTCAGGCCGGGACCTCGACCAGCGTTTCCGGCTTGAGGTCCTTATTCAACAGGGATTCGTAAACCTTGAGGGTGTCGCGGATGACCAGGTTGACGTGGAACTGGGCCTCGACCAGTTGGCGGCTCTTCGCTCCCATGCGTTTGCGTAGCTCGCCGTCGGTCAAGACGGTTTCCAGGGCGTCGGCCAGGGCCACCGAGTCGTGAATGGGGACGAGCAGCCCGTTTTCTCCGTGGCGCACGATCTCCCGGCAGCCCGGAACGTCGGTGGCGACGATGGGCCGCGCGCAGGCGGCCGCCTCGAGAAGCGACTTGGGCAGGCCTTCCCGGTAGGACGGCAGGACCGCCACGTGGGCCTGGCGCCACACGTCCACCACGTCGTCGCGGAACCCCCACCACTGGATAAGATCGTCGTCATGCCATTCGCAGAGCTGTTCCTCGGAGATGTTGGTGGGGTTCTCCGGGTCGGGCATGCCGACCAGGATGGTGCGCACGTCGACACCCCTAGATTTGAGAATGCGCGTCGCCTCGACCAGCTCGGCTACCCCCTTGTTTCTGAGCATGCGCGAGACGATGGCCACGGTAGGTACGCCGCCGGGGTCGTCCAGCGGCGGCAGCGCCGAGAGATCGACGCCCGAGCCGCGGATCAGTTTGGCGTCGCCGGCACGGCGGATGATGCCGGCGTCCTCCAGGGTCTCCATGTCGTCGGGGTTTTGCACGATGATGCGGCTGTTGCGGCCCGACAGAAGCAGGCGTCCGCCGATGCGCACCAGGGGCTGAAGAACGCCGCGCAGCCAGTGGCCGGCGGTAAACACGAATCCCAGTCCGGTAAGCGCGTTGACCACCGCCGGCACCGGAGAGAACAACGAAGCCAGCGAGCCGTACAAGCTGGGCTTGAGGGCCACATGGTGCACCAGGTCGGGGCGCTGCTGGCGGTAGATGCGTATCAGGTTGACGATGGATTTGATCTCGGAAACCACCGAGAACTTACTGCGCGGCAGAAGGAACGAAATGAGCCTGAAGCCTTCGTTCTTGATGATGTCGATGTGGTCGTGGGTACGCGTGACCACGGTGACGTCGCACCCGGCGTCGCGCACGGCGCGGGCCAGGCCAAGCCGGTGGGAAACGAAATACCAGTCCTCGGTGACCAGATAGAGGACGTGGGACTTTTTGTTGTGGTCGCTCATGCTCCGGTCTTATAGGTTGCGCTTCTGAACCCCCGCAGGTCCAATTTATTGGCGCGGGTGAGTGCGCCGCAAGCCAAATCTTACAGCCCAGTGGGTACCATATGTTGGATTTTATCCACTAGGTGACGAGTACGCGGGAAGCGGATGATGGCAACGCCACCGCATAACGGGACCACGGACCCGCGGCCAGGGCCGCCGGGCCGCCGCGTACGCGTTCTCGTCAATGGCGTGCACGCCCACAGCGGCGGCGGCATCACCTATCTCCGCAACATGCTTCCCATGCTGGCCGCCGACCCGGAACTGGAGTTGCACCTCGTCGTGCACGAAGAGCAGCTGGCATTGCTGGGGCCGCTTGATGCGCGCCTCCAGGTCCACGCGCTCGGCTTCAGGAACGGGTTTTACCGCCGGCTCCTGTGGGAACAGGCGGCGCTGCCGTTTCTGGCCCGCCGGCTCGGTGCCGACGTCACCTTTTCGCCGGCCAACTTCGGGCCACTCCTGGCCCCGGCGCCGGTGGTCCTGCTGCGCAATACCCTGGCCGTGGCCGAGACCGAGAGGCGCTTCTCCAAGCGCCTCTACTGGCGGGTGCTAGGCGCCATGACGGCGCTGTCCCTGCTGGGTTGCCGGCGCGCCATCGCGGTTTCCGAATACGCGGCGCGCGCCCTCACCCGCCGCCTTCCGGCATTCGTAAAAAGACGCGTCACCGTCGTCCACCATGGCATCGGGCCGCCCTTCGCGCCGCCCCCGGAGGGCGCGGAGCGCGAGGACTTCGTGCTCGCCGTTGCCGACCTCTACGTGCAGAAGAACCTGCACGGGCTGCTCGACGCCCTCGACACTCTCAAAGGTCGCTTCCCCGATATCCGCCTCAAGGTGGCGGGGCGCGCCATCGACCGCGACTACGCGGCGCGCCTCGAGGACATCATCTCGGTGCGCGCCCTCGGCCACCATGTCGAGATGCTCGGCGACGTGGCGCCGGCGCGCCTCGCCGAGTTGTACCGGGCTTGCGCGCTGTTCGTCTTCCCGTCTTTCGTCGAGACCTTCGGCATGCCGCTGGTCGAGGCCATGGCTTCGGGCGCCCCCATCGTCAGCTCGGACGCCGCCGCCATGCCGGAAGTGCTGGGCGAGGCGGCGCTGTTCTTCCAGCCCGGCGACACGGCGGCCATGGCGGCGCGCCTCGCCGAGGCCCTCGGGGACGGCGCCCTGCGCCGCCGTCTCGGCACGCAAGCGCTGGCCCGCGCCGGACAATTCTCGTGGCAGGAGGCGGCTGGTCGCACCGCCGCCGTGCTCAAGGCGGCACCGCGCCGCTAAGATCGCAGGAATGGCCGTAGCGCTTGCTCGACGCGGTCCGGGCCGAGGGTGACCAGGGACTGCTTGAGGGCAAGGCGCGTCCTGGGCCCGAAGGCCCCGTCCTCGCGCAGCACGCCCTCGGGCACCACGGTGCGCGACGCCGCCCAGCCGTCGTTGACGCGGACCTCGTCGGCCATCTGGTTGAGCCCGCCCTGCAGGCTACGGATGGCGCCGTCCAGGCGGCTGTCGCCGGCGGCCGCTTGCGCCACCCGGCCGCCGATCCGCTTGAGGGCGTTCGTGAGATCGACGCCGCCGGGCACGCGGGGCGCCGTCGGGCGCATCGGGATGGGGCGGATGGGGCCGCCGGAGCTGTTGCCGTAGAAGTGATCGATGAAGGCGAACTCCTTCTCGGCGATGTCGTTGCCGCGGGTCAGGCCGCGCGGCATGTCGATGCGGTGCCCGGTGAGGGCTTCGGCCTCGTCCTTGGTCATTTGCTCGGTGCGCTTGAGCATGATCTCGTCGGCGGGGTCGTTCGGTTTGAGCAGATCCTGGCGGAACTTGGTGATCTCGGGCGGTTCCGAATTTGACGCCGCCTTGTCCTGGGAAGCGGCGCCGTCCTTCGACGGGGCGGCGGCTGGCGCGCCGTCCTGTGACGGGGTGTCGGCGCCGGGCGCGGCGTCCTTCTTGTCGGCGCCGCCGGAGGCATCGGGCGCGTCTCGGATTTCCCGGACCTTGCCCTTGATGGTCTCCTTCCACCCGAGCTTGCCGCTGAGATCGGCGATGTTGTCGAGGCGGCGCTTCATGTCGCCCGGGTTTTCCCGGGAGTTCTTGTAGTCGCTCACGTAGTCGGCCCATTTGTCGAAGGTAAGATCGCCGTCGAGCTTGTGGTCCTTGCCGTTGAAGTTGGCCTTGCCCTTTCCGCTGACGAACTCCTTGAGTTTGTCGGGCTCGCCGAACTGGTTGATGTTGTCGGCGACCAGCCTGCGGCCCTCGGGCGTGTCCAGGAACTTTTTCGCTTCCGGCTTGGCGGCGTCGATGACGCCTTGCGTCTTCCTGTCGAGCTCGCCGAGGTGGGCCTTGTACATGTCCGCCACCTTCGCCCTGGCGGAGTCGCTGGCGAGCGCCTCGTCGATCAGGCCCTTGGTTTTGGCGTCGAGGGCGGCGGGGTTGCCTTTGGTAGTGATGGATTTTTTAATCTTCTTCAGTGTGCCGTCATCGAGTGCTGGATTTAATTTCCGGTGTTCCTTGAGGATTTTCATGAAGGCTATTTGCTTCTTCTTATTTTCTGGTCTCGCCAAGTCCCACTGCGCTGGGCCGAAACTGAATCCACTTTTCTTGGTACCTGCGTGACTGATTTTGCCAGCACCTTTACCACCGAACAGCCCGTTTAGCTGGAGCACCTGGTGAATGTCCTTCTCGCGTTGGGTCAGGCCGCTGGTGTCGATTTTGGATCGGTCGTGCGAAGTCATCGATTATTCTCCCTTGCTGAGTTTGAGCAAATAGTCGCGGATTGCGTCATTTGCGTTCTGAATGGCTTGGCCGGGCCGGGCGTACGCTTCCTCGACAAGCCGGTCGATCACGGCCGTATCGACCAAAAACAATCGCTCGTTGTCGATGAACGGCGACGTGAGGTCAGGTTTGAACCGAATGACAAACCTCTCGTTGTAGGTCTGCAGGAGAAAGGTGCTGTCTTCGAGGGGCACGAACACGGGAAACTCGGCATCGGCGTAGCTCGTGTAATGACCCACGTCTCCGGCAATGAAGCAAGCGCTCCAGATGTCGCGGCGAATCGGGGCGCTATGGAGCAGGAACAGCATTTTGCTGAGCAACACCTTGCCCGCGCGGTTCAATTTCTCGACGGTATAGGTGTAGTTGCTGCCGCACCGGCTTCCGCCGAACTCCCGCGTTCCGTCCTGGATCACGTCCCCGTTCGCGAAGAAGATTTTATCGACCTCGCTGTGCTTGTAACCCCGTCCCGTGTCCCAGTAGTGGCGGGTGATTCTGTCGGATTCGGCGGCGTCGATATTTCTTAGTTCGCCGCCGAAGAAGGTCAGCGTCCACCAATCAAAATGGTCGCCGCCTCTCAAAGACGGCTTTCTGTCAAAAACGAACCTGATCAAACGATCACCGTCTGGATTATCAAATATCCTCGTGCTCGTGGTATGCGCCAACTCCTGCGGCACCGGGAATACGCGGCCCCATATTTCCGGGTAAGGCGGGTACTTAATCTCCCCGGCGCGCGCAATGGCGGTCAGACCAACCAAAGCAATTACCGCTAGGGCGAGGTTCGGGAATACCCTTTGCGCGAAGCTCATTGGGTCCATCTCCTGGTCTGGATAGCCCTAATATCGACATCTAGTGCGCGGTTCTTTCCCTATAATTGTTTATCTGTAAAAAGTTCAATCATTGGGACTCAAGGCCACTGTGCATTGATCCATGATTGATATACGATATCAACGTGATTATCAAGCGTAAAGTACATATTTTCCGGTTAATGCGTAAATTAAGTGAAGCGCAAACCGCCGCGTTGACGAGCCGGGTCATAACCGACTTCGATCGCACGGTTCGCGCCGGGGCCGCCTTAGCGCTTGACCAGGGCCGGGCGGGCGGCGACGGCGGCGGCGTCCCAGACGGCGATGACGCCGTTGCGGTAGCGCTGAATGAACTCGGGCCGGGCGCCGTCGGGCATGGCCTTCTGGTAGGCGAAGAGCTTGCCGCCGGGGTGGGCCTCGGCCCAGGCCCGGGCGTGGTGTTCCCATACGGCGTCGACCGGCTTCTCCAGGCGGCCCGGGAAGTGGAACTGCCCGTGGTACTTGCCGACCACGGCGACGGCGCGCCCCTGGCGCTGCAGGGCGGCGGCGTGGCGGGCCGCCGGCGCCACGTCGAAGGCCCCCTTCAGGTGCGGCTGCGCGGTCAGGTGCGCGGCCAGCACCAAAAGCAACGCGGCGGCGGCCAGCATGGCGGCGCGGCGGGACAGCGTGGGCGCCGGCCACACCGCCGCCGCCACCGCCGCCAGGGCCAGCGGCAGGCCGGCGAAGTGGGCCATGTCGCGGGCCCACGGCGGCAGTGCCACGGCTTCCGGCATCAGGGACGCGGTGAGCAGGGCGACAAGCGCCACGATGGGCACCGCGAACAGGAGCGCCGGAAGCGCCCCATCGAGACGCCGCCGCCGGGCATCCGCCATGCCCAGGGCCGAGGCCACGAGGAGGGCGGCGGCCGGCAGGGCGGGCGCGAAGTAGTGGGGCTGCTTGCCGCTGATGAAGGACAGCGCGGTCCCCGAAAGCAACAGCCAGGCAAGGCAGAAGCGGTTGCCGGGCTCATCGAGGAAGGCGCGCCCTCTGCCCAAGCCACGCCACACGGGCGGCCACACGGTCCACGGCAACAAGCCGCCGGCCAGCATGGCGAGGTAGAACCACCAGGGCCGCTCGTGGGCGAAGCTGTCGGAGATCCGGCCCGCCGTCTGCTCCCACAGGATGGCGTTGGCGTAGGCTTCCCCGCCGGCCTCGGCGGCGGGCAGCGCCCAGGCCAGGGCGAGGGCGGCGCCGAGGATGACGGCGCCGGCCAGCCCGGCGTACCAGCCGAGCCACCCGCCACCGCCGTGGCGCGCCGCCGGCGGGGCGGCCCACAAGGGGGCGGTCAGGGGCGCCGGCAGCATGTAGACCAGGGCCACCGGACCCTTCGAGAGAATGCCCAGGCCGAGCGCCACGCCGGCCACCGCCCAGCCCCGCCAACCCCGCCAGCCCATCGAACCCCTGTGGCGCGCCGCGTCGGCGACGCCGAGCAGCGCGGCGAGGGTGAAAAAGCAGACCAGCATGTCGAAAAGCGTGAGCGTCGCCGCGGTCGCCCAGAAGATGCTGCCGATGAGGACCACCGGCGCCATCGCCGCGACGTCGGGGCGATCCGGCCACAGGCGCCGGGCGAGAAACCCTGACAACACCAAGCTGCCCAGCGCGAACAGCGGTGCCACCGTCCGCGCCCACCACTCGACGGCGCCGAAAAGCGCCCAGCCCAGGTTGATCAGCCAGAACAGCAACGGCGGCTTGTGGCTGTAGGGGGCGCCGTTGAGGTGGGGCACCAGGTAGTCGCCGCCGACGTGCATCTCCCACGCCACCGCCAGATAGCGGGTCTCGTCGACGGGCAGGGGCGGGCGGGTATAAAGGGCCACCATCACCAGCACCAGCCAGGCGGCGGTCCACGCCACGGAGAGGGGAAGGCGGCCGGTCATTGCCGTACCGGGCGTGCGATTCGCCCCTCTTGTGCCCCTCCTGGCGGCGCTTGCCAGCGCCAGCGTCGCCTCACCGCCAGGTACCTCGGGTGTCGATGACCACCTTGCCGTCAAGCATGGCCCTGTCCAGCGCCTTGAAGGGTCGGTGATCGGCGAGCAGGACGACGATATCGGCGCCTTCGATTGCCTCTTCGAGGGGCACCAGGACGAGCCCGGGGATGCCTGCGAGCTCGTCCGGCAGGGCCTTGATATGGGGCTCCACGACCATCACGCCGGCGTCGCCGTGGCCGGCTATTTCCTTGGCCAGGGCTTGGACGACGCGCACCGCCGGGCTCATGCGCAGGTCGTCGATGTCGGCCTTGTAGGCGAGCCCCAGACAGGCGACGCGCGGCGCTTCCATTCCGGCTGCCGCCTTCAGCACGGCATTGACGACGTGGCGTGGCATGGCCTCGTTGACCTGGCGGGCGATCTCGATGAGGGGGGTGTCGCCGGGTGCGGAATCGACGATGAACCACGGATCGACCGCAATGCAGTGGCCGCCCACCCCGGGGCCGGGCCTGAGGATGCCGACGCGCGGATGGCGGTTGGCGAGGTCGACTGCCTCCCAGACGTCAACGCCGAGGCCCTCGCACACCACCGAAAGCTCGTTGGCGAACGCGATGTTGACGTCGCGGTAGGAGTTCTCGGCCAGCTTGACCAGTTCCGCCGTGCGCGCCGTGGTCAGATGGCAACGGCCGTCCACGAAGATGCGGTAGAGATCGGCGGCGCGTTCGGCGGAGCGGCGGTCGAGGCCGCCGATCACCCGGTCGTTGCGCACCAGTTCCGTGATGACGCGGCCCGGCAGTACGCGCTCCGGACTGTAGGCGATATCCACCCCGGCCGTATCGTCTTCGCGATGGGGAAAAGCGAGGTCCTGGCGCCACCCGGCGAGCCATTCGGCGACCGCCTCGGTGGCGCCCACCGGTGACGTCGATTCGATGACGATGAGGTCGCCGGCCTTGAGCACCGGGGCCAGTTCTTGCGCCGCCGCCTCGAGGTGCGAGAGGTCCGGCTTGTGCTCGCCGGTAAGAGGGGTGGGCACGGCGATGATGAAGGCGTCGGCGGGTTCGGGGCGTGTCGCCGCGGCAAGCTTGCCGGTGGCGACGGCGCCGGAGACCAGGATGTCGAGGTCGGGCTCGACGATGTGCACCTGGCCCTTGTTGATAAGGGCGACCGTCTTTTCGTTGGTGTCGACGCCGAGCACCGACACGCCGCGTCTGGCGAGGCTCGCCGCCGTCGGCAGGCCCACGTAGCCGAGGCCGATAACGCAGACTTTTTCAAAGGTTCGCTTCACGCGTGATCTCCTCGACAATGCGTTGGCTGGCCTTGCCGTCGCCATAGGGGTTGTGGGCGCGGCTCATGGCGGCGTAGGCGCTTTCGTCATCGAGCAGGCGCTCGCTCTCGCCGACGATGGCCTCGGCGTCGGTGCCGACGAGACGCACCGTTCCGGCGTCCACCGCCTCGGGGCGCTCGGTCACGTCGCGCATGACCAGTACAGGCTTGCCCAGTGACGGCGCTTCCTCCTGTATGCCGCCCGAATCGGTGATGATGAGGTAGGCGCGCCGCATAAGATAAACGAACGGCAGGTATTCCTGGGGCTCGATCAAATGGACGCCCGGCATGCCGCCGAGCAAGCGTTTCACCGGTTCGCCGACGTTGGGGTTCAGGTGGACGGGATAGACGATTTCGAGGTCGCCGCGCTCGCTCAATCGCGCCAGGGCGCCGCAGATGCGCTCGAACCCGGCGCCGAAGTTCTCGCGCCTGTGCCCGGTGACCAGAATCAGCCGGCGGCCGGGATCGAGGAACGGGAACAGGGACTCCATGGCGCGCCGCGCCTCGGCGTCGTCGTCGAGCCGCCGGGTGGCGTGGAAGAGGGCGTCGATCACCGTGTTTCCGGTGACGACGATGCTCTCATCGGGGGCGCCCTCGCGCCGCAGGTTGGCGCGCGCCGTCTCCGTCGGCGCGAAGTAGAGGTCGGCGATGGCATCGGTCAGCTTGCGGTTCATCTCCTCGGGCCAGGGCGCGAGCACGTCGCCGGAGCGCAGGCCCGCCTCCACGTGGCCGACCGGAATCTTGCGGAAATGCGCCGCCAGGGAGGCGGCGAACGTGGTGGTGGTATCGCCGTGCACCAGCACGCGGCCGGGCTCGCTGTCGTCGAGCACCCCTTCCATGCCGGACAGCACGGCTCCGGTAATGTGGGTGAGATCCTGATCGTCGCGCATGATGTCGAGGTCGTAATCGGGACGGATGTCGAAGAGTTCCAGCACCTGGTCCAGCATGTCCCGATGCTGCGCCGTCACGCACACACGTGACTCGAGGCCCGGCGCCGCCGCCAAAGCCCGCACCACCGGCGCCATCTTGATGGCTTCGGGGCGCGTTCCGAAAACGCTCAAGACCCGCATCCTCGTCCTTCCGCCCTCAACCGTTTGTTCATCTGTTTGTTCATCTGTGGCGCCGCGACGCCCAGGGGCCGTTTTGCAACCGGATCGCGGCCCCGTCTCCCGTGCCTGGATATAGCGCCCATGGCCATTTCGCAAGAACGGCTTTCCGCCCGGCGGCCGAAACCATATGTTAGGAAGCGTCGTTGTCCGCTCCACGACCCATGGACGATCCAGCAAATGTCCGGCGTGCGCGCAAAAACCAAATTCCAACCCTGGCGCCTGGGGCCGGCGCTTCTTGCCGGCCTGCTGGCATGGCTCGTCGCCGGCCCGCTGGCGGCCGCCGAGTTGGTTGCCCATCGCGCCGCTTACAGCCTCAAAATCGGGGAGGTGCGGTCGGGTGGAGCCGTGGTGGACGTAAGCGGCCTCATGACCATGGCCGTCGAGAAGTCTTGCGACGGCTGGATTCTGGCGATACGGCGCGCCATGGAAATCGTCACCGCCGACGGTGGCAAGGTCACCGAGGACATGCGCTACGCGGGTTGGGAGTCGGCAAACGGAGACAGGCTGCGTTTCGCGTCGCGCGTTCAGATCGGCGCCGAACGCCGTCAATTCAAGGGGGAGGCGCGCCTCAAGGGGGCGGACGGCCCTGGCGAGGCCGTCTTCAACCAGCCCCAAGCCAAGACCGTGAAACTTCCCGAGGGCACCCTGTTTCCCCTCGCTCACACGGCGCTTCTTATCGATCGGGCGCGTGCCGGGGCGCGCCAGGTGGCGCGCCATATCTTCGATGGGACGGAAATAGAAGGGGCCCAGGAAGCGGTCGCCTTCATCGGGCCGCGCCTGGACGGGCGCGGCGGTGGGCTTGTCGCGCGCCCCGGCTGGAACATGAGACTGGCGGTATACGGCACGGACAAACGCCAGTCCGTGCCCCAGTTCGAGATCGAATTCCTGCAACTCGACAACGGGGTGGTGCCCCGCTTACTGTTGGATTTCAAACAGTTCACGGTGTTGGTGAGCCTGGAAAAAGTGGAGAGCCTGCCCGCCCCCTCATGTTAAGAATGGTGCGGCATTGGTTGTCTGCGTCGCGGGGCGGGGATAAAATCGGCCCGGCCCATATGGTTTGGGGGAATTTCGAGAGGCATGAGAGGCATGCATCCGCGAAATCCATTGCGTGCTCTATTCGCCGCCTTGGCGGTGACAGGGGGGGTGCTGTTCCCCGTCGCCGCCCAATCGGCGGAGGCCGCGTTTATCGGCATGCACGTCCAAGGCATGCCGCCCGAGGCGTCCCATGCACTTGGCCTGAAAAGCCCCAACGGGGTGCTGGTGCGTGACGTCGCCCTCGGCGGGCCTTCGGCCAAGGCGAAGTTCCTGCGCGGAGACGTGATCGTCAGGTTGGCGGATCAGAACATCGATACCTTCGACAAGCTGCTCTCCATCGTCGGCGGCCTCGAGGCCGGACAGAAAGTGAAGGCGACGGTATTGCGCGCCGGCGCCAAGGTGGTTTTGGATCTGGAGACGGGAAAATGGCCGGAGGGCTGGCGCATAGACAAGGGCGGCTTCGGGTCCATTCCCGAGGTCGGCCTGACCGTCGCCTCGCTGACCAAGAAGGTGCGTAAGACGTTCGGCTTGCGCTGGGGGTCCAACGGCGTCGTCATATCCCTGGTCAACAAGGAAAAGGCCAAGGACATGGATCTGCGGTGCGGCGAGTTGATCGTTCAGGTCAACCAGAACAATGTCTGGCAGCCCCGGCAATTGATGGCCAAGTTCCAGGAGGCCAAGAAGAACGGCCTCAAACATCTGTTGCTGCTGGTCGAGGGCGTCAACGGCTTTCGCTTTTCCCTGCTCCCCGTACGCTGAAGAGAAGCCGGGCGCGGGCGGGGTATCAGCCCCGGCGCGCCTCGGCGATCAGTTTTTGGAAGGCTTTCAAGTCGATGGCGCCGGGCACCAGGCGCTTGCCGATGACGAACGCCGGCGTGCCCCTGATTCCGAGGTCTTCGGCCAGCCTGAAATTTTTTTGCAGGGCTTCGTCGATTTCGGGAGCCGCCATGTCGCGGCGCAGCCGTTCCACGTCGAGCCCCGACTTGGCGGCGACGGCCATGATCTTTTCCTCGGAGAGCCTGCCTTTCGTGGCCATCAGCGCGAAGTGGAATTTATTGTATCCGCCGTGGTCTTGTTTCCAGGCGGCGAGCGCGGCGCGCGCCGCGATTACGGACGGCGCGCCCAGGATGGGGAATTCTTTGAACACGATGCGGATGTTGCCGTCGCCGCGCAGCAGCTCTTCGACCACCGGCCGCACCCGCTTGCAGTAGCCGCATTGGTAATCGAAGAATTCGACCACGGTGACGTTGCCCTTGATGTTTCCGCCGAACGGGGTCGCCGGGTCGTTTTCCAGCTCGGATTGCCGCGAGGCGAGCGCCGCCTGGCTGCGTTCCTTCTGTTTGGCCTCCTGTTTTTCGCGCAGGCTCTTGAGGGCGTCGACCAGAATCTCCGGGTTGTTCTCGAGATACTCGCGCACGACTTGCTCGATCGCCTTCCTGTGGTCGGGGCCGAGGGTGTCGTCGCCGGCGGCGGCGGGGCCGGGCGCCAACAGGAACAGCGAGAGGACGAAAGGCGCGATGCGGAGAAACGGCATTGAGGATCCTATGACTTTTTCGGTGCGCGGCCAGCGTCCGTATAATGGGCCACGCGACCGTTGCGGCACAACGATTGTTGCCGGTTCCTGCGGCACATCACACGAATTTGATAAATCGGGACTCTAGCGGGACAGCACCATTCCTGAAAAATTGGCGACGGCGGGAGCGCGCCCGCCGCCCGCTGCCAGTCCGATGAAGACGACCGTGGCCTCGCCGGCATCGTCCCCCGGCCACGCCCGCGCGTACAGGCGCGACAGATCGATGGTCTCGAGCCACCAGGAGCCGGTGTTCTCCCTTCCGCCCCGAGCCGTGTAGCGTGGCGCCGAGCGCCGCTCCCCGGTGGGACCGGAGAGCGTGCCCCGCTCCAGGGCGGACGCGCCCCAGGTGATGACCAAGGCACGATCGTGGGGCGGCAGCGCCGATCCCGTCCACGCGAACGGTTGGCTGCCCCAGCTCGCGCTTTTCGGGTCGCCGCCATGGAACCCGACGATAAGGCGCACGGGGTGGTAGCCGTCTCCGTGGTCCTCCACGTTCCACGACCAGCTCAGGTAGGGCGTGGCGAGCAGCATCGCCTGCGTCCGGCGGACGACAAGGAAGCCGTCCTCGCCGTTGACGATTCTGAGCGCCGGGACTCCGTCCAGACGGATGACCGCGAGCTCGCTGCCTTGCGTCCCCTCATAGCCTTCGACGATCCAGTCTCCGGACAGCGCCTGGGGCGTGAAGCCGGGCGCCGGGCCGAGAACCTCGAGCAAGCCGCGCGGGCCGACCGCGGCGCGCGGCACGACGGCGCAACCGGCAAGGACGGCGAGAAGCAACACCGGAATAAGTCGCGCCGGGATGCAACAATACCAAGGACCGTCGGTATAAAGGCGTGACAGGGGTCTTCCCCTACCGAAAATGCTCAGTTCTCTTCTTCCTTGGCCGCGGATAGGACGTCCTCCGCCTTCAGCCATGCACCCGAGCCGCGGGGCAACAGTTCCTGGGCCCTGGCCGCGTGGAAGCGTGCCGCCGCGGTGTCGCCCTTCAACAGGCCTTCCTCGGCCATGGCCAGCGCGCTCTGGCCCATCTGGCCGTTGCGTCCGTAGGCGATCGCCAGCTGCCGCCACAGAAAGGGACTGTCCTTTTCCTTGCGCAGCACGGCGCGCAGATTGGTGATCGCCGGCTCCAGCAGGGCCGGCTCGTTGAGCTCCAACTGGACGCGCGCCAGGCCGGTGCGCAGCAGGGGCGCGTGCGGCAGCAGCCGCGTCGCCGTCTCGTAGGGCTCCAGAGCCTCGGCGATCCTTCCATTCTCGAACAGCATCTGGCCCTTCAACTCGTGGAAATAGGGATCGGTGGGATGTTGCGCGATGAGGCCGTCAATCAGAGGCAGGGCCTTGTCGAGGTCAGGTTTGCGGTAATGGGCGATGGCACGGGCATAGCGCGAATAGAGGCTGTCATCGGTTTCCTTGTAGCGGCGCAAGGTCACGGCGAGGGGCTCCAGAAAACCTTGGAGCTTGGCCCGCATGCGGAGTTGCATGACTTCCAGTTTGGGTGGCGTCGGCTTGTCCGAATAGGGCGATTGGGCGACATGTGTCCTCAGAAACTCAATGCGGTCGCGGGCGATGGGGTGGGTGCGCACGTAAGGATCCTGGCGCTTGGGGCTCAACAGCTCCTGGTCTTCGAGGACTTCCATGAATTCGAGCAAGCCTCTCGACGAAAAAGCGGCGGCGTCGAGGAAGCGCACCGCCGCCTGATCGGCGGCCCCCTCTTGGGTGCGGCTGTAATGGAGAAACGACCTCATGCCGATCTGCGATCCTCCGGCGATGATGGCCTGACCGATGTCGGGCCGGCCCGTTCCAATTGCCGCCGCGGCCCCGATGACAAAGGCGACGATGCTTTGCGCCGAGCTGTTTCGCATGGCCTCCTGGGTGCGCGAAAGATGTCCACCGGCGATGTGTCCCGTTTCGTGGCTGATGACGCCGATGATCTGGCCGGCGCTGGCACTGCGCATGAGCAGGCCGGTGTTGAGGAACAGTTGCTGTCCGCCGGCGACGAAGGCGTTCAGCGTCTTGTCGTTGACCAGGTGAACCTTGATTGCCGAGGGATTGAGCCCGGCCGCCTGGAAGACCGGCGTCGCGAAGGTGCGGATGGTGTCCTCGATCTCGGCATCCCGGATGAAGGAAATCCTCTGTGCCTTGGTAACCGCCGGCGCGCACGAAAGCACCGCCGCGATGGCGAGCGTGACAGCGAAAAGAGCGAGGTCGCGCTGCGACAAGATTTGGGCCTTTCCCTGAAGGCTGAAAGTAGTCCGCGGCCGGGGCAGCGTCAATTGACCGGCCGGCGGGATTCAGTATGTTGGGAGAAGCATGGGGCTCAAGGTATCAAAGCGGGGGACCATACCCCCCTTCATCGTGATGGACGTTCTGCGCGCCGCCAACGAAAGGGCCGCCGCCGGCCACGACGTGGTGCACCTTGAGGTCGGCCAACCGAGCACGGGGGCGCCCTCTCTCGTCGTGGAGGCGGCCAAGGCCGCCCTCGACGCCGACCCCCTCGGCTACACCGATGCCCTCGGCTTGCCGGAGCTGCGCCGAGGTATCGCCGAACATTACAAGCACACCTATGGTATCGCCGTTGACGCAGACAGGGTTGTTCTCACGGTGGGGTCGTCGGGAGGATTCCTGCTCGGGTTCCTGAGCGCCTTCGAGGCCGGCGACCGGGTGGCCCTGGCCAGCCCCGGCTATCCCGCCTACCGCAACATCCTGGGCGCGCTCGGCGTCGAGGTCGTCAACCTGCCGGTGGGAGCGGAAACCAACTTTCAGCCGACCCCGGCGTTGCTGGATCGCGTCGAAGGCGCCATCGACGGGCTCATCGTGACCAGCCCGTGCAATCCCACGGGGACCATGGTTCAAGGGGATGAGCTGGCGGCTCTCGTCGATTACTGCCGTCAGGGGGGGGTCCGCCTCGTTTCCGACGAAATATACCATGGCATCACGTATGGTAAGGCGGCGGAGACGGCGCTGCGCCTCACGGACGACGCCATCGTCATCAACAGCTTTTCGAAGTATTTCTCGATGACCGGCTGGCGGCTCGGCTGGATGGTGCTTCCCGAGAATCTCCTGCGGTCGGTGGAATGCCTGGCGCAAAACCTGTTCGTTTCGCCGCCCGCCATCTCCCAACGCGCGGCGTTGGCCGCGTTCGAAAGCCGCGACGAGCTTGACGGCCACGTCAGGCGATACGCACGCAACCGGGCGCTTCTGCTGGAAGAACTGCCAAAGGCCGGGTACGACAAGCTGGCGCCGGTGGAGGGCGCTTTCTACATCTACGCCGATGTCGCCCACCTGACCAATGACAGCCAGGAGTATTGCCAGCGCATGTTGCGGGAAACCGGCGTCGCCGCCACGCCGGGTATCGACTTCGATCCTGAGCGCGGCAACCGCTTCGTGCGCTTTTCCTTCGCCGGTGCCACCGACGATATGGCCGAGGCGGCGCGCCGCCTGCGCGACTGGGGCGTTTAGCGCGGACCGGGGGTTGGCCCGATCACTCCGAAAGGCGTTGCCACCACCCCTTGCGCGCCGAGGCCTTCGACGCCGGCGGTTGGTTCGATTGCACGCCGATGTCCGTGATCATGCTGGCGTCCCCGCTGGCCGCCGCGTCTTCTTTCGGCGCGTCGGCGAGGGCCGGCATCGAGGGCTCCGCGGGCGGCGTCATTCCCGGGCTGACGATCTCCGCTTCTGTTTTCGGCCGAGGCTTGCGCTTCCGCGGTCTCGGTGTCCGCTTCTTCGGCGTCGCCTCGGCTTTGGGGTCGCCCTGTTTGCCGGCGGGCATGGCCTCGGGTTTGGCCTCGGGCTTGTCTGTGGCCTTCGCGGCGCGCCGGCGCCGGGCCGGCTTCTTGGCGGGGGGCTTTGGCTCGTCGCCGGCATCGGCCGTGTCTGGGGCCGTCTCGGGCCCTGGCAGGGCAATGACGTCGGGGAGCGAGTCAACGCCGCCGTCCACGGTATCGAACGGCCCGACGGCGGCCGCTTCGCCCGGTGACTCCACGGCGGCCTCGCCCTCGGTACCGGTCGCCGCCGTATCCGCGCCCGACCTGCGGCCGCGCCGCCGTCCGCCGCGCCGACCGCGCCGCCGCCGCTTGCCCGGACTTTCTTCGTCGGCAGCCTTGGACTGGGCCTTGGCGGCGGTGGTCTCGGCCTCCTCCTCGGCGGCTGTCGCCTTAGCCTCCTCCTCGGTCTCCGGTTCCTTGGTCTCGGAGACCGCCGCGCTGTCGCCCTCGGCGGTCTTGCGCCGCCGCGGACGCCGCCGTCGCCGCCGCTTGCCGGAATCTTCGGTCGTCGTCGCGTCGTCGTCGGCCTCGTCGCTTTCTTGCGCCGCGTCGGCGGCTTTTTCTTTCTTCGCCGGCGGCTCCTGGGGGAGCGCCGTCGGGGCCTTCTTGTCGCGTTCGATCCGGAAATCGGGCGGGATGAGGCTGTCATCGCCGAAAATCATGACGCGCAGCTCGTGGCGCTGTTCGATGTCGTTCAAGGCCATGCGCTTCTGGTTGAGGATATAGAGGGCGATGGTGACCGGAACGTGGACGGTCAATGCTTGGACGCGGCGCCGCCCGCCTTCCTCTTCGATGGCGCGAAGCACATGCAGCGCCGTCGATTCCGTGGAGCGCCGCGCGCCTGTGCCGCCGCAATAGACGCAGGCCTCGAAACTGGTCTCGAAGAGACTCGGATGCAGCCGCTGGCGGGACAATTCCAGGAGGCCGAACGGGCTGATGCGGCCCAGTTGGATGCGCGCCCGGTCGTTGCGCATGGAGTCCTTGAGCTGGCGTTCCACCTTGGTGTTGTTGCGCGAGACCTCCATGTCGATGAAATCGATGACGATGAGGCCGGCGAGGTCGCGCAGCCGCAGCTGGCGGGCTACTTCGGCGGCCGCTTCGAGGTTGGTCTTGAGGGCCGTCTGTTCGATGTTGCGCTCGCGCGTCGCCCGCCCCGAGTTCACGTCGATGGCGACCAGCGCCTCGGTTGAGTTGATCACGATGTAACCGCCGGACTTGAGCTGGACCACCGGGCTGTGCATGGCGTCGATCTGGCTTTCCACTTGATTGCGCTGTAACAGCGGCAAGACCGGATCGTTGTACTGCTTGACCTTCTTGGCGTGACTGGGGATGAGCATCTTCATGAAGTCCTTGGCGCGGCGGTAGCCCTCCTCTCCCTCGACCACGACTTCCTCGATGTCACTGCTGTACAGGTCGCGAATGGCGCGCTTGATCAGGTCGGCCTCCTCGTACACCAAGGAGGGGGCGGTCGAGCTCAAGGTGAGTTCCCGCACGCTGTCCCACAGGCGCATCAGGTAACCGTAGTCGCGCTTAATTTCCGTCTTGTTGCGTTCGGCGCCGGCGGTACGCACGATCACCCCGAGGCCGGTGGGTATTTTGAGATCGTTCATGAGCGCCTTGAGACGCTTGCGGTCGGCGGGGTTCGAAATCTTGCGGGAAATGCCGCCGCCGCGCGCCGTATTGGGCATGAGCACGCAATAACGCCCGGCCAGGGACAGATAGGTGGTCAGGGCGGCGCCCTTGTTGCCGCGTTCCTCCTTGACCACTTGAATGAGCAGGATCTGCCGTCGCTTGATGACTTCCTGGATCCTGTAGCGGCGTTGCGGTCGCAGGGAGCGGCGCTCCTCGACCTCCTCGATGTCGTCGCCGCCGACGGTCTCGACGCCCTTTGAAGCCTCCGTTCCCTCGCCCTTGGCCGTGGCCGCGGGCGCGTCGTCTTCGGCCGTGTCCTCCGCCGCCTGTTCGGCGATCAGCGCCTCCCGGTCGGCGACGGGAATTTGATAATAATCGGGGTGGATTTCGTTGAACGCGAGGAAGCCGTGGCGATTGCCGCCATAGTCCACAAACGCCGCCTGCAGGGACGGTTCGACCCTGACGACCTTGGCGAGGTATATGTTTCCTTTGAGCTGTTTGCGGGTCGCTACCTCGACATCAAATTCTTCCAGACGTTTTCCGTCGAGCACCACCACCCGGGTTTCCTCCGGGTGGGTGGTGTCGATTAGCATTCTCTTGGTGGTCATAAAATCGGTAACTCCATGGCCCGGCACCGCCGCGCGCCAAGGCGCGCCGGAGGCGGACATCTATGTGTGGAACGCCGGTGGCGCCTGCGAACGTTGCCCATTGCCCCACCGATGGAGGGGGTATCGCGGGTATCGCTCGCGCTGCTCTGTCCGGCATCGAAAACCTATGAATTTCCCGGGAGCGTGCGGCGTGATTGCCGTCGTCCCGGAACGTTATGACCGGCGCTTCCCACGAGCGGGGAAAGGTTCTTCATCGTCCGCCGATCAAGGCATAACGCTCTGTTAACATAATGCCTGGAGTATGGTTGCACAATATTCTAATTCTTAGTGGCCAGTTGCGTTGACCGGACGGACGGGAAGTGGGGCATGAATTTATCGGGTTTCGCGTGGAAACGATGCGGCGCGTGGTGTCTCGGGGGGACCCGGCGGCTCGGGGTGGCGGCATTGTTCCTGCCGGTCCTGCTGTGGATGAATGCCCTGCCGCTTCCGGCGGCGGCGCCGGAAGCGGTCGTCACCGACCTACGGGTCGGCAAGCATGCCAAGAAAACCCGTGTCGTGCTCGCCCTTACCGAGAGGGTGCGTTTCCGCGCTTTTACCCTGGCCAACCCCTACCGCGTCGTCATCGACCTCCCGGAGGTCGGCTGGCGGCTGCCGACGCGGCCTCTTCCCGCCCGCACGGGTC
This sequence comes from Rhodospirillales bacterium, assembly GCA_030744625.1. Taxonomy (GTDB): domain Bacteria; phylum Pseudomonadota; class Alphaproteobacteria; order Rhodospirillales; family JASLQF01; genus JASLQF01. Next base: position 399 of record JASLQF010000047.1, on the reverse strand, counting down.
TCGTGAAAAAGCTGCGCTACGGCCTTTTCAAGCCTGGGCAGACGCGCCTCGTGCTCGACATGGCCGGGCCCGTGACGATCACCAAATCCTTCCTCATGGAGCCCAGCGCGAAGCACGCCTACCGACTCGTGCTCGACCTGACGGCGACGAGCCGCGAGAAGGCGCTGGCGGCGGCCCGCGGTCCGGTCGCCTTGACGCCGCCCGCCGCCCCGCCTCCCGCCCCCGTTAAGGCCCCCGTCCCATCCGTCGTTCCCGTGGTGGCGGGAAAGCCGCTGGCCAAACCTGCGGGCCAGCAGGACAAGGGGCGCGCCAAACGGGTGATCGCCATCGACCCCGGCCACGGCGGCGTCGATCCCGGTGCCACCGGAGCCTCCGGCGTTTACGAGAAACACATCACCC
>JASLQF010000046.1 GCA_030744625.1 Rhodospirillales bacterium | reverse complement strand
GGACGTCGTCAGCCGCCGCTTGCGATGCTCCAGCATCGCGGCACGGCGCCTTCCTAGCCCAAGACCTTGAAAACGCGACGCAGCCCGTGATCAACTTCCCAAACAGGCTCTAAAGGAAAGCCGCGGGCCCATGGCGGAGGCGCCGATTTCGCGGCACGTGGAGACGTTTCTGGAGATGCTGGCCGCCGAGCGCGGCGCCGCCCGCAACACGCTGTTCGCCTATCGCCGCGACCTGCAAGGCTTTTCGGAGTTCGCCCGGCGCCGCGGCCAGACGGCGGAGGGCGCCGACACCGCCACCATCCGTGCCTACCTCGTGGACCTCTCGAAAAGCGGCATGGCGCCGAGCACCAGCGCCCGGCGGCTTTCGGCGCTGCGCCAGTTCTTCCGTTTCCTCTACGCGGAACGGGTGCGCGGCGACGACCCCTGCGCCACCATGGACAGCCCGCGCCGCGGCCGCACCCTGCCCAAATACCTGTCCGAGGAAGAGGTGGAAAGCCTGCTCGACGCGGCGCGCCGGCGCCAAGGCGCCGAAGGGGCGCGATTGCTGGCCTTGCTCGAGGTGTTGTACGCGTCGGGGCTGCGCGCCTCGGAGCTGGTGGGGCTGCCCCTGTCGGCGCGCTCGCGCGACGGGCTCACCCTCATGGTCAGGGGCAAGGGCGGCAAGGAGCGCTTGGCTCCCCTCAGCGAGCCGGCGATCGTGGCGCTCGCCGATTACGACCGCGTCCGCGAGCGCTTCCTCCCCAAGGGTCGCGGCGGGGCCGCCGATTCGCCGTGGCTGTTTCCGTCGCGCTCCAGGGAAGGACACCTCACCCGCGCCCGCCTCGGCCAGTTGCTGAAGGAGCTGGCCGTCGACGCCGGGATCGATCGGGCCCGCGTGTCGCCGCACGTGCTGCGCCATTCCTTCGCCAGCCACCTGCTGGCGCGTGGTGCCGACCTGCGCTCGTTGCAGCAAATGCTGGGCCACGCCGACATCTCGACGACCCAGATCTACACCCATGTGCTCGATGAGCGCCTCAAGGCCCTGGTCAACGAGGCCCATCCGCTGGCACGCGGGAAGGAGGACGGTTAGGGGCGCCGCCCCGGCTCAAGGCGCCGTGTGGTCGCCGGATGGTTTGTCGCCTGCCCCGGAATCGCTTTCCAGGTGGTTGCCGCCGACCCTGAGGTCCCGCCAGATAAAGACGAGGGCGATGACGAGCACCAGAATGGTGACGATCCACAGGTCCGGCTCCATGACGAATACCGTCACCACGCCCATGAAGGCGATGACCATGAGCATCCCGATGGTGGCGAAAATCCTATCGATCATCTTCCATTGTTCCTTCGAACCCCTGGCGCGGCTGGCCGTGACCTCGAACCCTAGCCTTCATTGCCGCCCTCGTCGGCGACGCGGTTGACCAGCCAGCGCGCCGTCCTCAGCAGTCTGGCGTCGTCGCCCCTGGGACCCACCAGTTGCGCCCCGATGGGCAGGCCGTTCGCCCCCTCCAGGATCGGCAAGGTCACCGCCGGCGTCCCGCACAGGGTCCACAACTTGCAGAAAATGGGGTCCCCCGTCTTGGCCAGGCCGGCCGGCGCCTCGCCCAGGGCGGCAGGGGTGAGGATGGCGTCGTAGCGCTCGAACACGCGCGCCAGACCGGCGTTGAGGACTTCGATCCAATCGACGGCACGGTTGTAGTCGACGGCAAGGATGTTCTGGCCTTCCTCGATCAGGCCGCGCAGGACGTCGCTGAGCTCGTCTTTGCCACGTTCGTAGTAGCCGGCCAGGTTCTTGGCGAAGTCGGTGTGCATGATGATGCCATGCCAGTCCAGGGCGCTCTCGAAGGGTTCCGGCAGGTCCACTTCGTCGCAGGCGTCGCCGAGGAGGCCGGCGAGTTCGGCGAAGGCGCTCTTGGTGTCTTCCTCGGCGCCGTCCCATCCCGGCGGCTTGACGAAGGCGATCTGCGGCGTCACCGGCGGCTCCTCCGCCGTGACGGCGACGAGGGGCGGCCTGGCCCGCGGTTTCATGTCCCGGTCCTGGGCATCGAAATTCATGAGGACTTCGCCGATCAGCGCCACGTCGGCGACACAACGGCCGAACACGCCGACGTGGTCGAGGATGCGCGACAGCACAAGGACGCCATGGCGGGAAATGAGCCCATGGGTCGGCTTGTACCCGTAGACCCCGCAAAACGCGGCCGGACGAATGACCGAGCCGGCGGTCTGGGAGCCGATGGCCAGCGGCACCATGCCGGCGCTGACGGCCGCCGCCGAGCCGCTCGACGAACCGCCCGGCGTGTGGTCCGGGTTGTGGGGGTTGCGGGTCTTGCCGGGCGCGTAGGTGGCGAGTTCGGTGGAAACGGTCTTGCCCATGATCACCGCCCCGGCCTGGCGCAACAGGTGGACCGCGGTGCAGTCCTCCGTCGGCTGTCGTCCGGCGTCGAGGACGGTGCCGTTCTCGGTCGGCAGGTCACGGGTGTCGAAGATGTCCTTGATGCCGACGGGAACGCCCTGCAGCGCCCCGCTGGGCAGCCCGGCGTCCCGAGCCGAATCGAAGCGAGCGGCCTGTTCGAGGGCATGACTCGGGTCCAGATGGGTCCATGCCTGGACCGCGTCGTCCTTTTCCGCGATGCGCGCCAGAAAGGCCTCTACCAGGTCGACGGACTTGAACTCGCCACGCCGTATGGCGGCGGCGGCTTCATGGGCGGTGAGGTCGGCGAGGCTCATGTCGGCTGGCTCTCCTTAGCGGCCGTAAACGATCTTGGGGAGCCACAAAGCCAACTCCGGGAAGTTGTACAGGATGATCATGGCCAGGAAGACCATCGACAGGAACGGCATGCAGCCCTTGAAAATCTGAATCAGGTGAACGTGCGGCGGCGCCACGCCCTTCAGGTAATAGGCCGCCATGGCCATGGGCGGGGTGAGGAACGACGTCTGCAAATTCAGCGCCACCAGGATGCCGAAGAACAGCGGATCGATGCCGAAATGCGGCAGCATCGGCAGGAAGATGGGAACGAAGATGATGATGATCTCCGACCACTCCAGGGGCCAGCCGAGCAGGAAGATGATCACCTGGGCGAGGATCAGGAAGATGACCGGCGAGAGGTTCAGGCCGAGCACGAACTCCTCGATGAGAGCCTGTCCGCCGAGGTAGGAGAACACCGAGGAAAAAGTCCACGAGCCGACGAACAGCCAGCACACCATGGCCGTGGTGCGGACCGTGAGATAAACGGATTGCTTGAGGGCTTCCTGATCGATGCCCCGCCAGCCCATATAGCTGATGGCGGCCACGAAGAAACCGATGTCGAACGCCCACGGGCTGTATTCGTGTTCGGCGAAGGATTCTCCGAGGCCGAGGATGGCGAACATGATCAGGTAAACGGCGCCGAGGCCGAGGCCGACGAGACCGGCCTGCCCGCCGAAGGCATAGAGTGGGCGCAGCGCCGCCGCCCTGGGCTGCAGGAAGGCGAGCAGGGACACCCGGTCTCCCGTGTAGCGGACGACCGCGGCGATGGCGAAAACGACCGCAATGCTGACGCCGGGCCCAAACGGCAAGGTGCGTTCCGTCGGCAACGGCACATCGAAGATCCAGGCGGCCAGGAACCGCAGGACGAAATAGGCGACGTAGAGTATTGCCGTGGCGACGCTTCCGGTGCCGATCGCGTAGTACCACGGGTTATAGGAAGGATGAGGATTGTGGGCGACCATCCACTCGGGCGTGACTTCTCCGGCCCGGATCGAGGCGATGCGGTAGCCGGCGGCGAGAACGATACCGCCGGCGGCGCCCATGGAGGCCGCCTCCGTCGGCGTCGCCAGACCGAACAGGATGGCGCCGAGGACAGACAGGATAAGGAAGGCCAGCGGGAAGAACGAAGTCATCATCATGATGATGATGTTGCCCTTTCTCACGGCGTCGATATCTTCCTGACGCGGTGGCGGCGCAATCTCCGGCTTGAGCGCGGCGCGGCCGATCACGTAGATGATGTAGAGGCTGGCCAGCAGGAATCCGGGCAGGATGGCACCGGCGTAGAGCCGCACCACCGACATGGATGCCGCCGCCGCGTACACGATCAGCATGATCGAGGGCGGGATCAGGATGCCCAGGCAGCCGCCGGCGCAGATGACTCCGGCGGAAAAGCTGGTGTCGTAGCGCGCCTTCAGCATGGCCGGAAAGGCCAAGAGCCCCATCAGCGTCACCACGGCGCCGATGATGCCCGACGCGGTGGCGAACAGGGCGCAGGTGGCGAGCGCCGCGATGGCCATGGATCCCGGCAAGTGGCGCGCCGCGATCTGCAATGTGAAGAACAGCCGGTCGACCAGATTGGCGCGTTCGACGACGTAGCCCATGAACAGGAACAGCGGCACCGCCACCAGCACGTCGTTGGCCATCACCGAGTAGGTCTGATTGACCAGCAGGTCGAAGATCCGGTTGTCGAAGATCGACTGCATGCGTTCGGGATCGTAATAGGCGTAGTAGCCGAAGAAGATGCCCATGGCCATCAGCGTGAAGCAGATGGGGAAGCCGAGCAGGATGGTAAGGATGAAGAGGCCCAGCATGAGCACGGCGACTCCGGGATCGGTCAATCCAAACATTCGCCGTTATCCCCGGTCTTCCGCGGTCATTTTCCGGGGGTCCCGGTTTTCTCTCATGGCCAGCTCGTCTTCCCCGGTTTGCAGGAGGGCGATCTCCATTTCCTCCACGTCTTCCAGATGCTCCGGCCATTTGCCGGTCTTGAGGCAGACGACGCAGCGCAATACCTGGGCCAACCCCTGCAACAGCAACAATCCGCCGGCCACCGGAATGATCGTCTTGAACTGGGATATCGGCACATTGGCCGGGCTGTTGATGCTCACTTCGCCGGTCCCGTAATTGTAAGACCAGGATTCTCCGGCGTAATCGGCGCCTGCGAAAATGAAAGCCAGGATGCCGGGGAAAAAGAAAAGGAAATAAAGGGATGCCTCGATACTCGCCTGGACTTTCGGGGGCCATAGCCGATACAGGACGTCGCCGCGCACGTGTCCGTCCCGCGACAAGGTATAAGCGCCGCCCATCATGAACAACGACCCGTACATCATGTAGCTCATATCGAACGCCCACGATGTCGGGTCGCGCAGCGCATAGCGCACGAACACCTCGTAGGCCACTCCGACCGTAAGAATCAGGATGCACCAGGCGAAGGCCTTGCCGATCCAGGCCGAAAAGCTGTCAACCAGAAAGATGAACCGTTCCACGAAGAACCCCTAGGATCGACGTTTCCTTTTTTGCACACGGACGGGGCGGCGCGCGATGGCGCCGCCCCTATTTCCGGTCGGGAACTAAAAACTCCCGTGCCGCCTACTTGAACTCGGGAAGTGCTCCCGGGAAGTAGTGCTCGTAGGCGAGCTTGTAGTCGGCCGCGTTGACCAGGTCGTAGAACGCGACGCGCTGCGACCAATCCTTCTGACTCTTGACCACCTTCGCGAAGAAGGGATCGGCGGCCTCGAGCTTCTTGAGGACTTTGTCCCAGGATTCGAGTTGCGCCGACATGATCGACTGCGCGGTGCGATAGACGTTCACCTTGTCCTTGTGGATGAGCTTCTGCAGGTCCGCGGAATAGACGTCCATGGCCCAGCCGTAGTTGGCCGTGTTGGCGGCCTCGGCGCCGTATTCCAGGATCGCCTGGTGCTCTTTCGGCAGGCCGTCGAACTTCGAGCGGTTGAACATGATCTCGAAGAACTCGGCTGCCTGGTGGTAGCTGCCCATGTGGTAGTGCTTGGAGACGTCCTGGGCGCCGAAGCGGCTGTCGGCGGTCGGGTTGTTGAACTCGAACGCCTCGATGACGCCCTTCTCCAGGGCCGGCACGATCTCGCCGCCCGGAAGCTGGGTCACCTTGAGACCCATGCCCTGCATGATGTCCGTGGCCAGGCCGACCGTCCGGTACTTGAGGCCGACCATGTCCTTGGCGCTTTTTACGTGGAACTTGAACCAGCCGAGGGGCTGGGTCGGCATGGGCATGGCGAAAAAGCTGCGGACGTTGAGCTTTAGGATCTTGGTCTGCAATTCATCCAAAAGCTCCTTGCCGCCGCCGAAATGGACCCAGGCCAGAATCTGCGGTGCGTTGCACCCGAACACCGGGCCGGTGCCGAACAGCGACGCCGACTTGTTCTTTGAATACCAGTAAGCGGTCACCGTATGCGCCCCGTCGAGAACGCCCTTGTGAGTGGCATCCTGCACCTGGAACGCCTTGACGACGGCGCCGGACGGCAACAGGTCGATCTTCAGCCGCCCGCCGGCCATCGCCTCGACGCGCTCGACGTACTGCTTGGCCATGTCCTGGAACGGGCTGGTGGCACCCCACGACGACTGCACCTTGAGGGTCGTCGTCTGTGCCCGCGACACGTTGGGCATGGCGACGGTCGCCGCCGCGCCACCCGCTACCACGGCACCGCCCTTGAGGAACCGGCGCCGCGTCACCTTGGCTTTTTTCGCCTTTTCGGTGATTTTCCCCGCTCTCCCCCCTTTATGGGTCGTATCTTATTCGGCCGCGCCCCCGCGATTAACGGTCAAGGACGACCTTTTACGCGCCCATCTATTCCGGCATTTACGGTTGAAAGCAAGAATTATTTCCGTTTGGCCGGCATCCGCCGAGACACAATCGTGTGAAACGGCCCTTCGCCCCGCACGCTGTCGCCCGATCCGCCCCTTCCCTCGCGCGCCATTTCCCATTAAAGGGTACCCAATAACGCAATGTCGCATTGGAGGGCTTTATGAGTTTCACCATCATCGAACAGTGTCCGCCGCGCCTCAACCGCAGCGAGCTGGCGGTCCCCGGGTCCAACAGCAAGTTTCTCGAACGGGCGGCGGAGAGCGCCGCAGACGTCGTTTTCCTCGACCTCGAGGACGCCGTCGCCCCCGACGACAAGGTATCGGCGCGCCACAACGTCATCGCCGCGCTCAACGACCTGGACTGGAGCCAGAAGACCATTTCGGTGCGTGTCAACGGTCTCGACACCCACTACATGTACCGCGACGTGGTCGACGTTCTGGAGGGCGCCCCCGACAAGCTCGACCTCCTCATGATTCCCAAGGCGGGCACGGCGGCCGACGTTTACGCCGTCGACATGCTGGTCACTCAGATCGAGCAGGCCACCAAGGCCACCAGGCGCATCGGCTTCGAACTCATCATCGAGACGGCGCTCGGTATGCAGAACGTGCACGAGATCGCGGCGGCCAGCCGGCGCAACGAGTCGCTCCACTTCGGCGTCGCCGACTATGCCGCGTCGACCAAGGCGCGCACCACCTCCATGGGCGGACCCAACGCCGACTACCACGTGCTCACCGACCCCGACGAGGCGGGCAACCGCGACGTCCATTGGGGCGACATGTGGCACTACCCCATGGCGCGCATGGAGGTGGCGGCGCGCGCCAACGGCTTGAGGCCGGTCGACGGCCCCTTCGGCGACATCAAGGACCCGGACGGCTACACGGCGCAGGCCAACCGCGGCTCGGTGCTCGGCTACGAAGGCAAGTGGGCCATCCACCCGAGCCAGATCGAGCTCGCCAACGGGGTGTTCAGCCCCAGCGAGGCCGAAGTCACCAAGGCCAAGCGCATCATCGAGGCCATGGAACAGGCGCACAAGGAAGGCAAGGGGGCGGTGACGCTCGATGGGCGCCTCATCGACCTGGCGTCGATCAAGCAGGCCGAGGTCATGGTCAAGAAGGCGGAACAGATCGCGGCGAGCTGAGGCGCCACGCCCCGAGAGCGCCGAGGCCCGGGAGGGGCACGGCCCGACAATTGCCGTGCCTCGGCCCTAGGGGTGTGTTAGGGAACCGCGCCATGCACAACTTCCTGGATTTCGAGAAGCCCATCGCCGAGCTCGAGGGCAAGATCGAGGAATTGCGCCACCTGGGCGGCGACAGCGAGCTCAACATCGTCGACGAGGTCGCCAAGCTGCAGGGCAAGGTGGACAAGCTCCTGCGCCAGACCTACGCCAAGTTGACGCCGTGGGAGCGCACCCAGGTCGCCCGCCACCCCGACCGTCCCCACACCATGGACTACGTCGAGGCCCTGGTCGCGGACTTCACGCCGCTGGCCGGCGACCGCCTGTTCGCCGAGGACCCGGCCATCGTCGGCGGCCTGGGGCGCATCGGCGGCGCCTCGGCGGTGATCATCGGTCAGGAGAAGGGCGCCGACACCGAAGGCCGCGTGCGCCACAACTTCGGCATGGCGCGCCCCGAGGGCTACCGCAAGGCGCAGCGCCTGATGAAGCTCGCCGAGCGTTTCGGCCTGCCCATCATCACGCTCATCGACACGCCGGGGGCCTATCCCGGCATCGACGCCGAGGCCCGCGGCCAGGCCGAAGCCATCGCGCGCACCGTCGAGGCATGCCTCGGGCTCCGCGTGCCGCTGATCAGCGTGACGCTTGGCGAAGGCGGCTCGGGCGGCGCCATGGCGCTGGCCACCGCCAACGCGGTGCTCATGATGGAGCACGCCATCTATTCGGTGATCTCGCCGGAGGGCTGCGCGTCGATCCTGTGGCGCGACGGCGACCACGCCGAGGAGGCGGCGGCGGCCCTCAAGCTCACCGCCCCCGACCTGCTCGAACTGGGCGTCATCGACGCCATTATTCCCGAACCCCTGGGCGGTGCCCACCGCGACCGCGCGGCGGCCATCAAGGCGGTCGGCGAAGCCATCACCGGGGCGCTGGGCGCCCACGCCGGCATCGACGGCGACACCCTGAAGGAACAGCGCCGCCAGAAGTTCCTGGAGATGGGCAAGAAGGGGCTGGGCTAGGGGCGTTCAGGTTATCGCCGGCGGAGGGCGCCCGGCGCTCGCCGCGCCTGGGGGACCGGTCCCGCCCCCTACACCACGCGCCCGTGGCAGTGCTTGTACTTCTTGCCCGATTGGCACGGACACGGCGCGTTGCGCGACACCCGGCCCCAGGTCGAGGGGTCGCCGGGGTCGATGACGCCGGCCGCCTGGCGCACGCGCACCGGGACCGGGGCGACGGCCTCCATCTCCATCTCTTCGCCGCCGCCGGTGCCTCCCTCTGGCGCCGCCTGGCCCTGGAAGGCGGGGTCCTCGCGGGTCTCCACCATGGCGTCGGGCGGGCGCGACAGCAGGATGTCCTCGCTGGGCTCCTCTTCCAGCTCGATGTGGCACAACAGCGAGGTGGCGCGCTGGCGCAGGCCGGCCAGCATTTCCTCGAACAGGTTGAAGGCCTCGCGCTTGTATTCGTTCAAGGGGTCCTTCTGGGCGTAGGCGCGCAGGCCTATTCCCTGGCGCAGGTGATCGAGGGTGAGCAGGTGTTCCTTCCACATTTGATCGAGGATCTGCAGGAGCAGGCTCTTCTCCACGGCGCGCATGACCTCGGGGCCGAAGTTGGCGGCCTTTTCGGCCATCTTGCGGTCGCTGGCGTCGATCAGGCGTTCGCGGATCTCGGCGTCGGCGATCCCTTCCTCGGCGGCCCACTCCTCGATGGGCGCGTCGATGCCGAGCAGGCGCAGCACCTCTTCGTGCAGCCCGCCGGCGTTCCATTGCTCGGCGTACGCCTTTTCGGGGATGCAACGGACCACCATTTCCTCGACCACCTGGTGGCGCATGTCGACGATGGTGGCGGAGACGTCCTCGACCTCCATCAGTTCCCGGCGCTGCTCGTAGATGACCTTGCGCTGGTCGTTCATCACGTCGTCGTACTTGAGCAGGTTCTTGCGGATTTCGAAGTTGCGCGCCTCGACCTTCTGCTGGGCCTTCTCCAGGGCCTTGTTGACCCACGGATGGACGATGGCCTCGCCGTCCTCGAGGCCGAGCTTCTGAAGCATGCCGTCGATGCGCTCGGAGCCGAAGATGCGCATGAGGTCGTCTTCCAGGGACAAAAAGAACCTGGACGCGCCGGGGTCGCCCTGGCGCCCCGAACGGCCCCTGAACTGGTTATCGATGCGGCGGCTCTCGTGGCGTTCGGTGCCGACCACGAAAAGGCCGCCGGCCTCGATCACCGCCTTCTTGTTTTCCGCCACCTCGGCGCGGATCTGCGCGGCGCGGCGCTCGATTTCGTCGTCGTCGGCGAGGTCGGCCAGCTTTTGCTTGATGAGCATTTCCACGTTGCCGCCGAGTTGGATGTCGGTGCCGCGTCCCGCCATGTTGGTGGCGATGGTGACGGCGCCGGGCTGTCCGGCCTGGGCGATGATGTGGGCCTCCTGCTCGTGGTAGCGGGCGTTGAGCACGTTGTGGGGAATGTCCTTCTTCTTGAGGTGCTCGGACAGGTGCTCGGATTTCTCGATGCTGACGGTGCTGACCAGGGCCGGCTGGGCGCGCTCCCGGCATTCCGCGATGAGGCCGATGATGGCTTTGTATTTCTCGGCGCCGGTGCGGTAGACCTCGTCGTCCATGTCGTCGCGGACGCACGGCATGTGGGTCGGAATCTCGATCACCTCGAGATCGTAGATTTCGCCGAACTCGCCGGCTTCGGTCATGGCGGTGCCGGTCATGCCGGCAAGCTTGGGATAAAGCCGGAAGTAGTTCTGGAAAGTGATCGAGGCCAGGGTCTGGTTTTCCTGCTGGATTTTCACCTTTTCCTTGGCTTCTAGCGCCTGGTGCAGGCCCTCGGAATAGCGCCGGCCATCCATCATGCGTCCGGTGAACTCGTCGATGATGACGACCTTGTTGTCCTTGACGATGTAGTCGGTGTCGCGCGCGAACAGCTTGTGGGCGCGCAGGGCCTGGTTGGAGTGATGCACCAGCGAGACGTTGGTGATGTCGTAGAGGCCGCCTTCGCTGAGCAGGCCGGCCTCCCTCATCAGTGCCTCGATGTGCTCGGTGCCGGTCTCGGTGAAGGTGACGGCGCGCACCTTCTCGTCCTTCTCGTAGTCTTCCTCCACGAGATGGGGAAGGAGCTTGTCGATGGCGGTATAGAGGGCCGAGGAATCCTCGGCCGCCCCGGAGATGATCAGCGGCGTGCGCGCCTCGTCGATGAGGATGGAGTCGACCTCGTCGACGATGGCGTAGGAAAAGGACCGTTGCACCATGTCCTCGAGACGGAACTTCATGTTGTCGCGCAGATAATCGAAGCCAAGCTCGTTGTTGGTGCCGTAGGTGACGTCGGCGGCGTAGGCGGCGCGGCGCTCGTCGTCGTCGAGCCCGTGCATGATGCAGCCCACCTCGAGCCCCAGGAAGCCGTAGATCCGGCCCATCCATTCGGCATCGCGCTTGGCCAGGTAGTCGTTGACGGTGACCACGTGAACGCCGCGCCCGCCGAGCGCGTTGAGGTACACCGGCAGGGTCGCCACCAGGGTCTTGCCCTCGCCGGTCTTCATTTCCGAGATCATGCCCCGGTGCAGCACGATGCCGCCCATGAGCTGCACGTCGAACGGACGCTCGCCGAGGGTCCGCTTGGCCGCCTCGCGCACCGTGGCGAAGGCGTCGACCAGCAGGTCGTCCACGTCCTCGCCGTTCTCCAGGCGGGCGCGCAGCCACGGGGTGCGGGCGGCGAGTTCCTCGTCGCTCAGGCTTTCGAGCTCGGGCTCGACGGCGTTGATGTCGTCGACGACCTTGTTAAGGCCTTTGAGAAAGCGCTCGTTGGCGCTGCCAAACACCCTTTTGGCGATGGCTTCCAGCATGAAATACCCCGAAGGAAGCTTAAGGGGGCCGACCGGCGCGGCCCGCCACTGATCAAGCCAAGAGATAGAGTCCCCCAGGGCTCCTGTCAATGTGGCGGCACCGTGCCCCTGGATGATACGCCGGCCGGGGCCGGGCGCCCCTTGCCGTGGCGCCGGCAATGTGCTTTATGCGCCTCGACATGGTTGGCCGAAGCGGGCCGCCGGGCCGGAGGAAACATCCATGAACTGCCGAGTGCTTTTTGCCGCTCTTCTGGCCGCCTTGGCCGGGGTTTCGGCGGTACCCCCGGGGCTGGCCGCCGACGCCGCGCAAGCCGGGCCCGACGACGTCGTCGTCGCCACCGTCAACGGTGCCAAGATTTACCGTTCCGACGTCGAGGAATCGATCGCCGGCCTGCCTGAACGCTACGGGAAGATGCCACCCAGGGCTCGTTTCCAGCTCGTCGTCAACAGCCTGATCGACAGCAAGCTGGTGGCCGCCGAGGCGCGCCGTGAAGGCCTGCACGAGACGGCGGCGGTCAAGCGGCGGTTGGCACGCATCGAGGAGCAAATCCTCGAACGCTCGCTGCTCGTGCGGCGCATCACGGAGGGAACCAGCGAGGAGGCGCTCCAGGAACGCTATCGGGCGCTGGTCGAGAAGACCGATGGCAAGAAGGAGTTGCACGCCCGCCACATCCTGGTCGAAACCGTGACCGAGGCCAATAAAGTGATCGCCGAAATCAAGAAGGGGGGCGATTTCGCCGCCTTGGCGAAGCGCAGCTCCATCGGTCCCTCGGCGCCCAATGGGGGGGACCTCGGCTATTTCGTGCGCGGCGACATGCTGGCGCGGTTCGCCGACGCCGCCTTCGCGCTGGCCGACGGCGAGATCACCGAAAAGCCGGTACGGACCCAGTATGGATGGCACGTGATCAAGGCCATCGCCCGGCGCGACGCCGTCCCGTCGTCCTTCGCGGCGACGGTCGATAAATTGCGCGAAGAGCTGTCGCGGGAAATCGGCGTCGGAGTCATGAAGGGCCTGCGCGCCGGGGCCGTCATCGAACGCTTCAATCCCGATGGATCGCCGTTGGAAGCGGACGCCAAATCCGATTAGATTTTTTTCCGGCGCGCCGGCATTGTTAGGGCCCGGCGCAGCCCGGCGGGTAAACCCATGATCAAGGTATCTCCTTTCGCGCCCAAGAACTTTCCCGAGTTGCCGCCGATCCCCGGCGTGCGCCTGGGCGTCGGCGCCATCGGCCCCGGTTCGGCGGGGCGGCCCAACCTCCTGCTCGCCGAATTGGCCGAGGGAACGAGCGTCGCCGGTGCCCTAACGCGGTCGAAGACCGCCTCGGCCCCCGTCGAATGGTGCCGCCATGTCCTGGGCGGTGGCCGCGCGCGGGCGCTGTTGGTCAACTCGGGCAACGCCAACGCCTTCGTCGGCCAGGCCGGGCGGACGGCCATGGAGCGCACCATCGAGGCCACCGCCCGCCAGGTTTCCTGTGCGCCCGAACGGGTCTTCGTGGCCTCCACCGGGGTCATCGGCGAGCCCCTCGACGCGGGGCCCATCATCGGCGCCCTGTCGGCCCTCGGGGGTGATCTGGGCAGCGCCGGCTGGGAGGCGGCGGCGGGCGCCATCCGCACCACCGACACCTATACCAAGGGCGCCACCCGCAACGCCAGGATCGGCGGCGTCGACGTCACCCTCAACGGCATCGCCAAGGGGGCCGGCATGATCGCCCCCGACATGGCGACCATGCTGGCCTTCGTCTTCACCGACGCCGAGCTTCCGGCGGGTGTGCTGCACGACCTGCTCAAGCGCGCCGTGGCGGGCTCGTTCAACTGCATCACGGTGGACGGCGACACCTCGACCAGCGATACGGTGCTGGCCTTCGCCACCGGCCGGGCGGCGCACCCGCCCATTGCCTCGGCGGGTGATGCGCGCCTGCGCGACTTCCGCCGCCAGCTTCACGACCTGTGCCTCGACCTGGCCCACCAGATCGTGCGCGACGGCGAGGGCGCCACCAAGTTCATCACCATTTCCGTCAGCGGCGCCACCTCGGCCAAGGCGGCGCGCCGCATCGGCTTCGCCATCGCCAACTCGCCGCTGGTCAAGACGGCCTTCGCCGGCGAGGACGCCAACTGGGGGCGCATCGTCATGGCCGTCGGCAAGTCCGGCGAGAAGGCCGACCGCGACCGGCTGGCGATCTCGTTCGGCGGCGTGCCGGTGGCCGAGAAGGGCGCCGCCGTCGCTGGCTACGACGAGGCGCCGGTGGCCCGCCACCTGAAGGGCTCCGAGATCGACGTCGCCGTCGATATCGGGCTCGGGCGCGGACGGGCCACGGTGTGGACCTGCGACCTCACCCACGGCTACATCGACATCAATGCCGATTACCGGTCCTGATCCCGCCTGCCTGGAGGCCGAGGGGCGCGCCGGCCCCGCCCTGCCGGTGGTGCTGGTGGCGGCGGCGGCCCTCGTCGACGTCGATGGCCGGGTGCTGCTGGCGCGCCGCCCCGAGGGCAAGCCGATGGCCGGCCTGTGGGAGTTTCCGGGCGGCAAGGTGGATGCCGGCGAGACCCCGGAGGCGGCCCTGGTGCGCGAGCTTGCCGAGGAACTGGCCATCGACATCACGGAAAGCTGCCTGGCGCCCCTCACCTTCGCGTCGCACGCCTACGACGACTTTCACCTGCTCATGACGCTGCACGTCGCCCGCGTGTGGAAGGGGACGCCGACGCCCCGCGAGGGCCAGGCCCTCAAATGGGCGTGGCCCAGGGACATGGGCGCGCTTCCCATGCCGCCGGCCGACGCGCCCCTGGTGGCGCTGCTCCGCGAGTTCCTGTAGGGGGCGCCGCCTCGCCGGTTTTCCCGCGCCGCGCCGGTTGCTAGTATGCGCCGGCTTTGGCCGTCCGGGGGGATTCCATGGGGCAAGACCGCGTCTATACCGCCTGCGTCATCATCATCGGCAACGAGGTCTTGTCGGGGCGCACCCGCGACGCCAACCTCCAGTACCTGGGCGAGCGCCTCAACGACCTCGGCATCCGCCTCGCCGAGGCGCGCGTCATCCGCGACGACGACGAGGTCATCCAGCGCACCGTCAACGAATGCCGCGCCGCCTACGACTACGTGATCACCACCGGCGGCATCGGCCCCACCCACGACGACATCACGTCGGCCAGCATCGCCAAGGCCTTCGGCGTCGAGCTGCGCCAGGACGCCGAGGCCGTGGCGCTGCTCAAGCGCCACTACACCGACGACGAGTTCAACGAGGCCCGCCAGAAGATGACCTACGTGCCCAAGGGCGCGCGCCTCGTCAAGAACCCCATCTCCAGCGCCCCCGGATTCCAGATCGACAACGTCTTCGTGCTGGCCGGGGTGCCCATGATCATGCGCGCCATGTTCGAGGAATTGCAGGACAGCCTGGCCGGCGGCCGCCCCATGGTGTCGCGCACCGTCGCCGCCCACGTCACCGAGGGTGCCCTGGCCGCCGGCCTGGGCGCCGCCCAGGACAAGTACGCCGACGTCGAGATGGGCAGCTACCCCTTCTACCGCAAGGGCAGGATCGGGGTCAGCGTGGTCCTGCGCGGCGCCGACGGCGGGCGCGTCGAGGAAGCCGCCGCCGACATCGCCGACCTCGTCCGCGGCCTCGGCGCCGAGCCCGTGGACGAGGCGGACATCTAGAGCGTTTTTCGTTCACAAGGGTTCACGAAAAACGCTCTAACTTATTGATGTTACGCAAATACGTCGTCGCAAACTGATTCAGTTTGCTCGGGATTTGCTCTAGCGCCTGCCCTGGACGCGCACGATCCAGGCGATGACGGCGCCGCCGATCCAGGCGGCGAGGGGCACCCTGAAGATGTACTCGAAGAAGGGATGGCCGGGATCGGCATTGGTGACGGCGAGCACCAGCAGCATCCACCCCGCCGTCACCGCGTAGGCGATCTGTATCCACTGGAACCGGCGCCCGGCCTGGGGGGCCTCCGGCGCCTCGGGGTCGGGCCCTTCCTCCGCCATGGCGCCACTATAGCGCCCCGGGAGGAGGGCGGGGGATAGGAAAGGGGTGGGCGGGGGATAGGAAAGGGCACCCTGCCAAGTCCCCTTGCCCCTTGCCGCCGGCCGGGGCCGGGGCTAGGGTTTGCCGGCCCAGCCCGCTTGGCGGAACTGGTAGACGCAAGGGACTTAAAATCCCTTGGCCTTAGGGCCGTCCCGGTTCGAGTCCGGGAGCGGGCACCAACTAAAACAAGGAGTTAGCCTGATTTATCCGTATCGGGCTAACTCCTTAGTTTTTTGTGTCCGCACTGTGTCCTCAAATGGCCCCTTGCCGGCCGACAGGCGCCCGCTGGTTCGCAAGTCGGGGCTTCGATTTCCATGTGGAATATTGCTGGTTCAGTGCTCGAAGAGGGCAGCGAGTATATGTTTAGGAAGGTGCGGCCGTGAAGGTGCTTTCCTTACGCCGGCCGTCGGCGGCGCAAATGTCAATCTTTTTGGGCTTCCACGGGGGGATGGCTCGGCGGCGCTGGGGGGGGAGGCAACAATCCAGGCGGCAGATTGGAGGGATGATCGGGGTCAAAATACGCAACGTCGATCTGCGCCTGTGTCAGGTTCAGGGTTTCCGTGAGCTCGGTGCCCGAGAGGTAGGCGTTCGTGAGATCGGCGTTCATGAGATCGGCGCCCGCGAGTTCGGCGCCCGTGAGATCGGCGTACGTGAGGTTGGTGCGCACAAACATGACCCCCTTGGATTTGGCGAA
>JASLQF010000045.1 GCA_030744625.1 Rhodospirillales bacterium | reverse complement strand
GTAGATAAAGGTCCACGGTGTACATCCTCACACCTTCCATCCCGAAAAGGAACGAAGGCTACAGGTGGCAGAGTTTTGCTCCGCCCGCGGCTGGTCAAATCCCGCCGCTTCCGTGGACTAGTTTGTCACCGCCCGATACACCCAGGAGGCGTTTTACGGGCCGTAGAGGGGCGTCGATGACTTGGGGGGGCTCCAGGGCACCGACTTTTCTGTCCGAATCCAAAACTTAGCATTACTGTGATTTGGTCAAGACCCAAACTGTCACCCCCGACTGCTACGAAAATGCACCGATTTGTGCTACAATAAGGGCGCTTGCGGGCCTCTCTAAGCCGCAGAAAGCCTAGAAAACTGTCCCTTAGAAAATGGTGACCCCGGCGGGATTTGAACCCGCGTTGCCGGCGTGAAAGGCCGGTGTCCTGGACCGGGCTAGACGACGGGGTCGCGGCCGCGGTGGCGGCCTTTCGCCGATCAGTGATCTATACGGCTTCGGCGCCAAAATCAAGCTCCGGTCCCGAGCCCACGTGGCGGGGCTTTGCCAAGGGCGCGCCAAGCGATATGGTTTGCCATCACACTCGTAGCGCCGTGCTCCGCCGAGGGATCGCGGCGCCGCCCAAGGAGAGGAATCGTTCCCATGCTCGAAGGCAAGGTGCTGGTCGCCCAGGGCGGCGGTCCGACGGCGGTCATCAACGAATCCCTGGTCGGCGCGGTCATCGAATCGCGCAAGTTCGCGAGCGTCCAGAGGGTCTACGGCGCCCACCACGGGATACGCGGCATCATCGACGAGGAATTCCTGGACCTCACCCAGGAGACCGCCCACAACCTGGAACTCGTCGCCTCCACCCCGTGCTCGGCCCTGGGCTCGACCCGCGACAAGCCGGACGCCGCCTACTGCCGCGAGATTTTCAACGTGCTGCAGGCGCACGAGATCAGCACCTTCTTCTACATCGGCGGCAACGATTCCTCGGATACGCTGCGCATCGTCGCCGAGGAGGCGCGCCAGAGGGACTATGACCTGCGCTGCATCCACATCCCCAAGACCATCGACAACGACCTCATGGTCACCGACCACACGCCGGGCTATCCCTCGGCGGCGCGCTTCGTCGCCTGCGCCTTCGCCGGCATCAACCTGGACAACCTGGCGCTGCCCGGCGTCTACGTCGGCGTCGTCATGGGCCGCCACGCTGGGTTCATGACCGCCGCCGCCGCCCTTGGGCGCAAGTATTATGACGATGGCCCGCACCTGATCTATCTGCCGGAACGCCCCTTCGCCATGGAAAATTTCATTTCCCAGGTGAAGGAAACATACGAGCGCCTGGGGCGCTGCGTCGTCGCCATTTCCGAGGGCATCCAGGACGCTTCCGGCCAGCCTATCGCCCAGGCGTTGTCGAAGAACGTGGAGAAGGACGCCCACGGCAACGTGCAGCTTTCCGGATCCGGCGCCCTTGCCGACCTGCTCACCGCCGCCATCAAGGAAAGCACCGACATCTCGCGGGTGCGCGGCGATACCTTCGGGTATCTGCAGCGCTCCTTCCTCGGCGTGGTTTCCGATATCGACTCGCGCGAGGCCCGCGAGGTCGGCGAGAAGGCGGTGCAGTACGCCAACTGGGGCGAAGAGGACGGCTCGGTGACCATCCACCGCACCGGCTTCTACTCGGTGGAGTACCGCCTCACGCCGCTGCAAGAGATCGCCGGCAAGACCAAGGTGATGGAGGACGCGTTTATTTCCTCGACCGGCAACGACGTGACCGACGAGTTCATCATGTACCTGCGCCCGCTTCTCGGCTCGGGCATGCCCGACGCCTACCACCTGCGCCCCAACAGGGTGCCGAAGATCCTCAACAAGTAGGTTGCCGCCTACCACGCCGGGGCCGCGTCGTCGATGAGGAGTTGCGGGCTCGAGCGGCCCTGCCAGACGTTCTCCCGCAGGCGCCCGGCGATGTGGAACGGTGCCCCGTCGTGACGCGCCAGGGCTTGGCCCAACTCGGTGTCCATGCACGAAAAGGCGATGGCGGCGAGGCGTCGGCCATCGGCGCCGGCCAGGGTGCAGCGCAGGTGGTTCTGGTCACCGCCCACCACCTTGGTGTAGGCGAGCCGCGCCGAGGGGATGGCGAAGCGGGGCTCGGCGTTGCCAACCCCGAAGGGCTCCAGCCGGCCCAGCGCCGCGATCAGCTCGGCGGTGGCGGCGGCGGGCCGTAGCGCCCCATCGAGGCCGAGGCGGGGCACGGTGCCGACCTCGGCGAGGCCAGGCGCCACGCGCTCGGCAATGAAGGCGCGCAGGTCCCCGAGGCGCTCGACGGGCGCCGTGAAGCCGGCGGCCATGGCGTGGCCGCCGCCCTTGGCGACAAGCCCCGCCTGGCGCGCCGCGATGACCGCCGAGCCGAGATCGACCCCCGACACCGAGCGCCCCGAACCGGTCGCCACGGCACCCTCCAGCGCCACTACCAAGGCGGGGCGGTTGAAGCGCTCCTTGAGGCGGCTGGCGACGATGCCGATGACGCCGGGGTGCCAGCCCTCGGCGGCGGCGAAGACGAGGGCGGCATCGGCGCCATCCGCACCATCAGTGGCGTCACCCCCGCCCGCGCCAGCCTCGAGCAGGGCCAGCGCCTCTTTCAATACCGCCGCCTCGATGGCCTGGCGCTCCCGGTTGAGGTCGTCGAGGCGCCCGGCGATGTCCCGCGCCTCGCCCTCCTCCCCGGTGGTCAGCAGGCGCACGCCGAGGTCCGCCTCGCCGACCCTGCCTCCGGCGTTGATGCGCGGCCCCAGCACGAAGCCGGCGTGATAGGCGCCGGGCGCCTGGTCCATGCCGGCGACGTCGGCGAGCGCCCGCAGCCCCGGGTTGCGCCTCAGCCCCATCACTTTCAGGCCCTGCGCCACCAGGACGCGGTTGAGGCCGGTCAAGGGCGCCACGTCGCACACCGTGCCCAGCGCCACCAGGTCGAGCCAAGCCAGGGGATCGGGCTCGGGGCGCGCCGCGTACCAGCCGGCCTGGCGCAGGGCCCGGTTGAGGCCGACGCACAACAGGAAGGCGACGCCGACCGCCGCCAACTGGCGATGCGGGCTTTCCTCGTCGAGCCGGTTGGGGTTGATAACGGCGGCGGCGCGCGGCAGGCGCGCCTCGGCCACGTGGTGATCGACGACGATGACGTCGAGCCCGGCGTCGGCGGCGACGGCCAGGGCGTCATGGGCGGCGGTGCCGCAATCGACGGTGACGACCACCGAGGCGCCGCCCTCCTTGAGCTTGAGCAGCGCATCGGCGTTGGGGCCGTAGCCTTCCCTGAGGCGGTCCGGGATGTAGACCGTGGACCTGGCGCCGACGGCGTCCAGGAAACGCCGCAACAGGGCCGCCGAGGTGGCGCCGTCGACGTCGTAGTCGCCCAAGATGGCGATCCGCTCAGCCCCCATGACGGCACCGGCGAGGCGCTCGGCGCCGGCGTCCATGTCCTTGAGGTGGCTGGGATCGGGCAAGGCGCGGCGCAGGGTCGGATCGAGAAAGCCCTCGGCGTCGTCGAGACCCACGCCACGCGCCGCGAGGACGCGCCCCACCACCTCGGGCACGGCGGCGCGCTGGGCCAGGGCGATGGCGGCGCGCTCGTCGACGAGACGCGCCACCCAGCGTTTTCCGCCGAGCGAGCGTTCGACGCCGAGGAAGCTTTCGCCGTGCTCCGCCGGGCCGGCTGACGCCATCGCCGGGCCACTCATGACGCCGCTACTTCGGCGGCCCGCCGGCCGCCCCGGACCGGCGGGTGAAGTCGTGGTGGGCCTCGATGTAGCGCACCGTGCCCGACTTCGAGCGCATGACCACGGAATGGGTCACCGCACCCTGGCGGCTGCCGCGCACCCCGGCCAGCAGGTGGCCGCCGGTGACCCCGGTGGCGGCGAAGGTGACGTCGCCGGCGGCCATGTCCTGGGCTCCGTACTTGCGGTCCGCCTCGGCGATCCCGTGGCGGGCGCACAGGGCCTTGTCGTCGTCGCCGCGCACCACCAGGCGCCCCTGCATCCGCCCGCCGACGCAGGATAGGGCGGCCGCCGCCAGCACGCCCTGGGGGGCGCCGCCGATGCCAAAGTAGATATCGACGCCGGCCTCGGGCCAGGTGGTGGCGATGACGCCGGAGACGTCGCCGTCGCGGATCAGCATGATGCGGGCGCCGGCCTCGCGGGTCTTGGCGATGAGCTCGGCGTGGCGCGGACGGTCGAGGATGCAGGCCACCATGTCGCCGACCTCGGCGCCCTTGGCCTTGGCCAGGGCACGCAGGTTCTTGGCCGGCGTCTCGTCGAGGTCGACGACCTCTTCGGGAAGCCCGGCGCCGACGGCGATCTTGTCCATGTAGATGGCGGGAACGTCGAGGAAGCCGTCTTGTTCGGTCAAGGCGATGACCGACAGGCCGTTGGGCTCGCCCTTGGCGATGATGGTGGGCCCTTCCAGGGCCATGGCGGCGACGTCCATGACGAGGCCGGCGCCGCTGCCCACCTTCTCGCCGATGTAGAGCTTGGCGGCTTCGCCCTCCAGGCCCTCGCCGATGCGCATGGTGCCGTCGATGGCGAGGCTGGCCAGGGTCGCGTGCATGGCGTCGACCGCCGCCTCGTCGGCGACGCGCTCGTCGCCGCGCCCCATGAAGCGCGACCCGGCCAGCGCCGCCGCCTCGGTGACGCGCACCGCCTCCAGGGCCAGGTTGCGGTCGGCGATGGATGTGTCGGACATGGTGGTTCCCTCGCTTGCGGCGCCGGCGCGTGATCCTCCGCGATCCCGAAAGTATCTTACACGCCCCGGCCCTGGAGACGACACCCTCGTGCGGCGTGCGCCGCCACCGGGGCGGGGCCGATCGCGCCAAGTCATTGATTCCACAAGGCCGGCCATGTCGAATGATGACATTTTGTCATCATTTGTCATCATCCCGTTACGGGCTTTCGGGTGCGGCGCAAGCGGCCTGTGGCGGGAGGTGGACATGATCGTGAATCCTCTTTGCCGGGTTGGAGACAAACGGGGAAGAGGATCACGGAAGGGTGCGAAAGTCAAGAACAAATGAGGAACATCGTGGCTCAAGGAGCCCGCGGAGCGGGCCTCTCGAAGTAGGAGGTTTGCGACTCGCGCATCTGATAAAAGCGCCCTACCCCGCCCCCCCCGTCGAAAAGGTCTCAATCCTGATCATGCACGGCGGCTCGGCGACCGCGTCGAGGGCCTCGATCTGCGCCAACGCGCGCATCATGCCGGCTTCCTCGGCGTCGTGGGTGGTCATCACCACCGGCACCACGGCGCCGGGCGCCCGGCCGCGCTGCAGCACCCCTTCCATGGAGACGTCGTGATCACGGAGCGCCGCCGCCACGTCGGCGAAGACGCCGGGGCGGTCGAGGACCATGAAGCGGATGTAATAGGCACCCCGGTGGCGTTCCATGGGCGCCGCCGCCACGGCCTCGAGCTCGGCCGCCGGCACCGCGAAGGTCGGCGTGGCACGGCGGCGCGCGATGTCGACCAGGTCGGCGCCCACCGCCGAGGCGGTGGGCCCGGCGCCGGCGCCGCGGCCTTCCAGCATGATGGTATCGGCGCCGTCCCCTTCGGCAACGACGGCGTTGAACACGCCCTCGATGTGGGCGATGGGCGCCTCCAGGGGCACCAGGCAGGGATGGACGCGCTGCTCGACCCCGGCCCCGGTGCGGGCGGCGATTCCCAAAAGCTTGATGCGAAAGCCCAGTTCCTCGGCGAAGCGGATGTCGAGAGGCGAGACGCGGCGGATGCCCTCGGTGTGCACGGCGCCGAGGTTGATCTCGCAGCCGAAGGCGAGGCTGGCCAGGATGGCCAGCTTGTGGGCGGCATCGACGCCGTCGACGTCGAAACCGGGATCGACCTCGGCGTAGCCCAGCTCCTGCGCCTCGGCGAGGACGTCGTCGAACTGGCGGCCGCTTTCGCGCATGTTGGTGAGGATGTAGTTGCAGGTGCCGTTGAGGATGCCGAATACGCGCTCGACGCCGTTGGCGGCCAGGCCCTCGCGCAACGCCTTGACGATGGGAATGCCGCCGGCCACCGCCGCCTCGTAGGCGAGCGTCACGCCGGCCTCCTCGGCGGCGCGCGCCAACGCCGTGCCGTGATGGGCCAGGAGCGCCTTGTTGGCGGTCACCACGTGACGGCCGGCGGCGATCGCCGCCTCGGAAACGTCCTTGGCGACACCGTCGGCGCCGCCGATGAGTTCCACCACCACCTCGGCGTCGGCGTCGGCGGCCATGGCCACCGGGTCGTCGTACCAGGCGTAATCCTGCAACGGCACGCCCCGGTCACGGTCGCGGTGGCGCGCCGAGACGGCGGCGACCACGATGGGACGGCCGCAGCGCCTCTCCAGGAGCGCCGCGTGCCTGGTCAAGAGCTTCAGCGTTCCGACACCAACGGTGCCCAGGCCGGCGAGGGCGATTTTCAGGGGGTCATTCATGGAAGTTCCGATGTTTGCCTGATTAAGAGCCTATCCGAATAACTGGAGGCGGTTGTGACGTCTCTCCTTGCCCCGTGGCCAGGAGGATGGAGCGCCGTGATGCTTGCGCATCACAAGCAGCATCCGACGCCGTCCACGGGTCAAGGAGAGACGCCCGAAGGGTGGACCAAATCGGGCCTCCGCGGCGTTGCCGCTTCTTGACGATGCGCCGGCATCGCCGGCGAAGCGGCGCCTTGCGGCCTTCCTGATTTGGTCTCATCACAACCGCCTCCAGTTATTCGGATAGGCTCTAAACTGCCGCCGCCTTCAATTTGTCGGTATCCCCGACGATCTTGTCGTAGGTGGCGAGGAAGGTCTTGATGTTGCGCGTCGCCTGGCGGATGCGCTGGCGGTTCTCGACCAGCGCGAAGCGCACGAAGCCGTCGCCGTGTTCGCCGAAGCCGACGCCGGGCGACACCGCGACCCGCGCCTCGCGCAGCAGCAGCTTGGCGAAGCCGAGCGAGCCCAGGGGCCGGTAGGCCTCGGGCACCGGCGCCCACACGAACATGGTTGCGGGCGGCACCGGCACCTCCCAGCCGGCGTCGCCGAGCCCCTTGACCAGCACGTCGCGCCGGCCGCGATAGCGCTGGCGGATCTCGGCGACGCAGTCCTGGGGGCCGTTGAGGGCGGCGGTGGCGGCCACCTGCACCGGCGTGAAGGCGCCATAGTCGAGGTACGACTTTATGCGGGTGAGGGCGGCGATCAGCCGCTTGTTGCCGGTGGCGAAGCCGATGCGCCACCCCGGCATGGAATAGGTCTTGCTCATGGAGGTGAACTCCACGGCGAGGTCGCGCGCCCCCGGCACCTGCAGGATGGAGGGCGGGAGATCGTCGGTGAAATAGATCTCGGCGTAGGCCAGGTCCGAGATCACGTACATGGAGTGGTGGCGGCAGAAATCGACCACCTGGGCGAGGAAATCGAGATCGGCGGTCTCGGTGGTCGGGTTGTTGGGGTAATTGAGCACCACCACCGTCGGCGGCGGCACGCTATGGCGCACGGCGCGTTCCATGGCGGCCAGCAAGGTCTGGTCGGGGGCCACCGGGATGGAGCGCACCGTGGCCCCGGCGATGATGAACCCGAACTGGTGGATGGGGTAACTGGGATTGGGCACCAGGATGACGTCGCCGGGGCTGGTGATGGCCGCTGTCAGGTTGGCCAGCCCCTCTTTTGATCCGAGGGTGACGATGGTCTCGGTCTCGGCATCGACGGCGACCCCGAAACGGCGCTCGTAGTAACTGGCGTTGGCCTTGCGCAGGCCGGGGATGCCGCGCGAGTTGGAATACCTGTGGGTGCGCGGGTCGCGCACCGTCTCGACCAGCTTGTCGACGACGTGGGCCGGGGCCGGGGTATCGGGATTGCCCATGCCGAAGTCGATGATGTCGTCACCGGCGGCGCGGGCGCGCGCCTTCATGGCGTTGACCTCGGCGAAGACGTAGGGCGGCAACCGCCGGATGCTATGAAATTCCTGGTCCATGGCCTTCACACGCCGCCGGCTGGTCCCGTGGCGCCAGGGCCGCGCCTCGCCGCCGTCACATCACATCGCCGCGCGCCTCACCTGACGATGAACACCTCGGCGCGGCGGTTGCCGGCCTCGCCCGACGGCATGACTTCGTAAAAGATGGGCTGGGTGTCGCTGCGCGCCGCCACGGAAATATCTCCCTTCCGCGCCCCCCGGCGCACCAGCTCGCGCGCCACCGCGTCGGCGCGCGCCACCGAAATATTGAAGTTGACCATCTTGTGCCGGACCGGGTCCATGCTGCGCGTGCGGGCGCTGGCGTGGCCGATCACACGCAGCTTGCCGCCCCGTTGGCGATGCACGGCGACCACGTCGCGCAAGACCCGGCGGTCGTTGGAATCCAGGTCCGAGCTTCCGTTGGCGAAAAGAATGGTGGCGACCATGAAGCCGCGCTCCATTGACAGGCCCGAGGAGACCGGCATTACCGGCGCCATGGTGGGGCGCGGTGGCGCGGCGAGCGCGCTCATCGATTGCGCCGCCGTCCCCGACAGGGGCTCGACGCCCTGGGACGACACGACGATGGACTCGTATCCTCCGCCGCTGCTGGCGAAGACCGCGTTGGCCGGCGGCGCGCCGCCCGCTGCCGACGGCACGCCCTGCGCCAGGCGGGCCCGGTAAATCTCCTCGACGGTGGTCGGCGCCGAGCCCGCCACGGCACCGGTCCCCTCGATGACGACGGTCGGCGGCAACGGCGGAGCGGCGGAGCGGCGGGGCGCCGGCGCCTGTGGTGGCGCCGAGGCCGCCGGAGCGCTTGCAATGACCGGCGGCGCCGGGGCGCGCGCCGCCCTCGCCGCCCGGTCGCGCCTCAACGGCTGCAGGGGCTCTCCCTGGCGCTGAATGACTTCCGAGGAATAGCGGGCCTGGTCACGGTCGGCGACCAGCCCCTCGACGACGCGCTGGCGCTCCTGTCGAGTGCTTGTGCTCGGCCGCGCCGGCACGGTGGAAAGATTGGGGATTTCCTTGTCGGCCCCCGGCGGCGGCGTGTCGCGGTCGGCCCTCAGGCGGCCCTGCTGGTCGCGCTGGGCGGTGTCCTTGTCATCGTAGAGTTCGTCCTGGCCGCCGGTGAAGTAGTCGACCGTGCCTTTATACCACTCCACGGGGTTGAGGGCGTCGGGCACCTGCACGCACGCGCCGAGCAACGTCGAGGCCGCGAAAACCGTGATCACCGCCGGAAACCGCAACTTCGGCCGCGGCGGCGGCCGTTCGAAAACGTCTTTCAGCATGGCTGTCCGAGCCTCCTTCGCGCTGAGCGAATTCCCCGCCCCGGGGGCGTCGATTGGACGTTGCCCCGACTATCTTAACAGGTTATGAATACGCGCCGGGTGTTTCGCTTTCCTCTTGAACTGCCTACGCCCTGAGCGGGCCACACTGTGCCAGCGAAAAGCAAGCGCCACGTATCTTCGATACCCGTCAATCATAAGGGATAGACCAATGGACGATCAACCGCGCGCCCCCATCGGTGCGCCTGATCCGATCGCCGCCGCGCGCTCGCTGGCCGACATCGCCGAGCGCGCCCAGCGTCTGATCGCCGACTTCCTGGCCCGCCAAGCCGAGACCGGCGGCGGCGGCGATCCCGATCCCCTGAACATCGGCGGCACCTTTTCGGAATTGGCCGGCAAGCTGATGGCCGATCCCGCCCGGCTGGCCAGCGCGCAGCTATCGCTGTGGCAGGATTACGCCGCCCTCTGGCACAACACGGCACGGCGCATGCTGGGCGGCACGGCCGAGCCCGTGGCCACGCCGGACGAGGGCGACCGCCGCTTCAAGGACGCGGCGTGGGACGAAATCGAGGTCTTCAACTTCATCAAGCAGTCCTACCTGCTGACCGCCCACTGGATCCAGTCCACCGTTTCCGGGGTCGACGGCCTGGACGCCAAGACCGCCAACAAAGTGGACTTTTACACACGCCAGTTCGTCAACGCCTTGTCGCCGTCGAATTTCCTTTTGACCAACCCGGAGGTCCTGCGCGCCACCGCCGAGAGCGGCGGCCAAAACCTGCTCGACGGGCTCGGCAACCTGCTTCGGGACCTGGAACGCGGCGACGGCCGCTTCAGCATCAACATGACCGACGCCAGCGCCTTCGAGGTGGGCGGCAACATCGCCGTGACGCCGGGCAAGGTGGTTTTCCGCAACGACCTCATCGAGTTGATCCAGTACACGCCGGTGACGGAGAAGGTCTACCAGCGCCCGCTCTTGATCATGCCGCCGTGGATCAACAAGTTCTACATCCTGGACTTGCGCCAGGATAACTCCCTCATCAAGTGGGCGGTGGACCAGGGGCATACTGTTTTCGTCATCTCCTGGGTCAACCCGGACGGCGCCTTCGCCCACAAGACCTTCGACGACTACATGATGGAGGGGCCGCTGGCCGCCCTCGAGGCGATCGAACAGGCGACGGGGGAGCGCCAGGTCAACGTCATCGGCTATTGCATCGGCGGCACGCTGCTGGCCGGCACCCTGGCCTACATGGCGGCGACGCCCGAGACCAGATGGCATGGCCGGGTACGCTCCGCCACTTTCCTGGCCTCCATGGTCGACTTCGAGGAACCCGGCGAGCTCGGCGTCTTCATCGACGAGGAACAGCTCGCCCACCTCGGGGAACGCATGGACGAAAAGGGCTACCTCGAGGGCCGCGACATGGCCACCACCTTCAACATGATGCGCGACAACGACCTGATCTGGTCCTTCGTCGTCCACAACTACTTGCTGGGCAAGGCCCCCTTCCCCTTCGATCTTCTCTACTGGAACTCGGATTCGACGCGCATGCCGGCCGCCATGCACAAGTTCTACCTGCGCACCATGTACCTGGAGAATAAGCTCGTCGAACCGGGCGGGATCAGCCTCGACGGCGTGCCCATCGATTTGCGCTCGATCGAGGTGCCCGTCTACATCCTGTCGACGCGCGAGGACCACATCGCGCCCTGGAAATCGACCTACGCGGCGACCCGGCTCTACCGGGGGCCGGTGCGTTTCGTGCTGTCGGCGTCCGGCCACATCGCCGGCGTCGTCAACCCGCCGGCCGGCAACAAGTACGGATACTGGACCAACGACGACATCCCCGAGAGGCCCGACGCCTGGCTCGACGGGGCAGCCGAACACGACGGCTCGTGGTGGCCGGACTGGATGAAATGGGTCAGGAAGCACGCCGGGCGCAAGGCCGTGCCGGCCCGCACGCCCGGCGACGGCGCCCTCGCCGCCATGGAGGACGCGCCGGGCACCTACGTGGCCATGCGCGCCGACGACGGCTGAGAGCCGCCCCTACATTCAGCAAATAGCGTAGGGGCCGGTCTCGGACCGGCCCTCTAGCGGTGATTACAAGTGAACGGATAAGGCGCTAATGATTGGCGTTGATGGAATCGCCGCGTGGATGATCGACGCTGGCGCCGATCCGTGCGCTGGCCTGGTAGGCGCTGATCGCCTGCGTCACGATGGCAGAGGAAGCCCCGCGGCTGTCACCGGAGGCGCGACGCTCGCCGGGAACCTGGCTCTCTTCCATCATGTTGGCGAATAACTGGCTCGGCGCCTTGAAAGAACCTTCCTCTCCGAAAGACGGCGGCGCCTCGTCATGTTCCGCGTCGCCACGGTTTTCCTCCTGAAAGATGGAGGCATCGCCATAGGCGGCGACGCCCAAGGTGGCGTTCAACTCCTCCACCGGGACGAATGGGGGGGCGCTGGGCTTGCCGGCGCCACGCGTGTAGGCAGTCGGCCGGTTTACCCCTATATTTTGGGGCACCGTGCTCGGAAATGCCTTGGCAACCTGTGCCATCCCCTACTCCAACCGCAACCGAAAGCCCCGGCCCAATTAACCGCCGGGAACCTCGCTACGCGTAATATAGCCGAAACCGCCAACAATTTCAACAACGATGGCGGCGCGGCGCGGGGGAGAAGAGTGGGAAAATGGCCGAAATCAGCCTCAGTCGTTTGATCCGCTTCCCGGCGGCGCCCCGAACCACCGCCGCAGGAAGGCGATGACCGCCGCCGGCGCATCGAAATCGTAGAGGTCGTTGTGATAGCCCCCGGCGATCCAAAGGCTTTCCTTGGGCTCCACCGCCGCCGCGAAGAGCTCGCGGGCGGTGCGTATGGGGATCGTGCGATCCTTTTCCCCATGAAAGACGAACACGGGGGCCCGTACACGGGCGATCTTGGCCGCCGACTCGAACCGGTCCTTGACCAACCAGCGCACCGGCAGGAACGGATAGTGCTTGGCCGCCACGTCGGCGATGGAAGCATAAGGGGATTCGAGGACGACGGCGCCAAGCGGCGCCATGGCGGCCTGCTCGGCGGCCAGGTGGACGGCCACCCCGGTGCCGATCGATTCGCCGTAAAGCACGGTTTGCGCCGGCGCCACGCCGGCGGCGGCGAGGAAATCGAGGGCCGCCCCGCCGTCGGCGTAAAGCCCCTCTTCCGACGGCGAGCCCGGGTTGGAGCCGTAGCCCCGGTAACCGACCAGCAGCACGCCCATTCCGGCGTCCAGGTAGTGGCGCGCCTTGGAACCGCGGTGGCCGATGTGCCCGGCGTTTCCGCTGAAATAGACGAGGGTCGGCTGGCCCGGCGCCGCTTCCTTGTACCAGGCCAACAGCGTCAGGCCGTCACTGGTGGACAGCGACACGGCCCGCATGTCGGGAACCCCGCCTTCCTCAAGGTCCGGAACGCCGCGGTCCGGCAGATAGAGGAGGTTGCGCTGGAAGGTGTAGACGGCGGCCACGAGCAGCACGTAGGCGACGGCGATGGTGGCGATGAAGTTGATCATGGGTGCCGGGAGCCGCGTCATTCCTTCACGCAGGCGAAAACGGCGCGCACCGGCGTGAACAGCGGACACTTCCAGTCGACCTGGGTTTGGTAGCGCGCCACCTTGCCGAATTCGCCGCACCGGGCGTTGGCCATTTCCCTGAGTGCTTGCGCCGTGGTCGAATGCTTGCTGTAGCAGATCTCGACCCCGCCGATGTTCTCCGGCTGCTTTCCGAACTCCGCCGCGTCGCGGTCGAATTCCTGTTCCGTGAAAACATAGGGCTCGATTTCGGCGCACCCGAAGACGACCGGGCCGAGGCTGGCCAGTACGATCAAGGGAAGGACGCGGCGAAATACCATGGCTCCTCTATAGCCGCTTTCTCCCGGGCGAACAATCGGCGGCGGCTCGCCTCACACCACATTGACCTCGCGCAGGGGCTCGCCCCTGACGACGCGCCCATAGGACAGCCTTTCGAGGTCGAGCGAGCGCCACGTCCCAAAGGCGATGATCTCGGCGATGGCGCGGCCGACAGCCGGCGACTGCTGCACCCCGTGGCCGCTGAAGCCGTTGGCGAACAGGAAATTGGGAACGTCCGGGTGGGGACCGAGGATGGCGTTCTGGTCGAGGGTGTTGTAGGCGTAGTGCCCGGCCCAAGCGCGCGTCCGCTTGATCGCCTCGAAGGCCGGCACGCGCCTGGCCAGCAAGGGCCACAGCGTCTCCTCGAAAAGGCCGTAGTCGATCTCGAAGTCGAGGCAGTCCGGGTCCTGGTCGGCGGGCGGCGAAATGCCGCAGATGAAACCGCCGCTTTCCGGGCGGAACCACAGCCCGGAAGGATCGATGACCAGCGGGCAGCCCTCGATGTCCTGGCGGCAATCGAACACGAAGACCAGGCGCTTGCGCGGCCGCACCGGCAATTCGAGGCCGGCCATGGCGGCGATGGCGGCGGCGCGCGGCCCCGCCGCGTCGACCACGGTGCCGCAGGCGATCTCTCCTTTGTCCTTGAGGACGAGGCCGGTGGCGCGGTTGCCGTGGCGCTTCACGTTCACCACCTCGTCCTCCAGGTAGACGGCGCCGAGGTCGCGCGCCTTGCGGCGAAAGGCCTGCAGGACGGTGAAGGGGTCGAACCAGCCCTCGCCGCTGAGGCCGAGCGAACCGGCGGCCAGCCCCTCGGTGCCGAGCCATGAGAAGCGCTCCTCCAACTGGGTTGGCGAAAGCAGCACCACGTCGGCGCCGTGGCGGCGCTGGATGGCGTGGTTCTGCTCGAGGACGGCCAAGCCCTCGGGGCTTGCCAGGAACAGGAAGCCGCCCTCGATGAAACCGATATCCGGGGCCTCGCCATTCACCGACAGATGTTCATCTATATTCTTAAGAAATTCTACTCCATAACTGGAAATATTGATGTTTTCCGGTGTCGAGAACTGTTGGCGAATGGCCCCGGCGGAGCGCGGCGTCGAGGCCTCGGCATAGGTCGGGTCGCGCTCCACGACGGCCACCGAGCCGGTGAACGCCGGCTCGGCACCGAGGAAGTAGGCGATGGCGCTGCCGATGATGCCGCCGCCGACGATGGCGACGTCGAAGGTATCGTTGTCCACTAGGACGTCTCCTCTTCGCCGAGCGACATGAGGGCGGCGTTGCCGCCGGCCGCCGCGGTGTTGATCGACATCGTGCGCTCGGTGGCGAAACGGTGCAGATAGCGTGGCCCGCCAGCCTTGGGGCCGGTGCCGGAAAGGCCCTCGCCGCCGAACGGCTGGACGCCGACCACGGCGCCGATCATGTTGCGGTTGACGTAGGTGTTGCCGACGCGCAAGCGCCGCTGGATATAGCGCACGGTGGCATCGACGCGGCTGTGGATGCCCAGCGTCAGGCCATAGCCGACCACGTTCACCGCCTCGATGACCTCGTCGAGGCGGTCGGCGGCATACGAGATCACGTGCAGGATGGGACCGAAGACCTCGCCCTCCAGCAGGTCCATGCGGTCGATCTCAAAGGCGCGCGGCGCGAAAAACGTCCCGTGGGCGCACGTCTCCGAAAGCGCCGTCCGGTAGATCAGGCGCCCCTCGCGCTCCATGCGCCTGGCGTGATCCTCCAGGGGCGCCAGGGCCTCGGCGTCGATGACGGGACCGACGTCGGTGGCCAGCAGGCCGGGGTCGCCCACCACCAGCTCGGCCATGGCGCCGGCCAGCATGTCGGTGACACGGGCGGCGATCTCGTCTTGCAGGAAAAGCACGCGCAGGGCCGAGCAGCGCTGTCCGGCGCTGCCCAGCGCCGAGGAGACGGCGTCGGAGACCACCTGTTCGGCGAGCGCCGTCGAATCGACGATCATGGCGTTCTGGCCGCCGGTTTCGGCGATCAGCGGCGCGATCGCGCCGGGGCGCGCCGCCAGTGCCCTGTTGATGAGGTGCGCCGTCTCCACCGAGCCGGTGAAGACGACCCCGGCGACGCGCCCGTCGGCGACCAGCGGCGCGCCGACGCCGGGGCCGTCCCCGGGCAACAGGTGCAGGACCCCGCCCGGCACCCCGGCGCGGTGCAGGATGTCGACTGCCCTGGCCGCCATCAGCGGCGTCTGCTCGGCCGGCTTGGCTACCACCGCGTTGCCGGCCACCAGGGCGGCCGTTACCTGGCCGGTGAAGATGGCGAGGGGGAAGTTCCACGGGCTGATGGCGGCGAACACGCCGCGCCCGTGCATCGCCACCTGATTGCTTTCGCCGGTCGGTCCCGGCAGGTCCTCGGACCGGGCGAAGTCGGTGCGTCCCCGGGCCGCGTAATAGCGGCAGAAATCGACAGCCTCTCGCACCTCGGCCAGGGCATCGGCGATGGTCTTTCCGGCTTCGCGCACGGCGAGCGCCATGAGCTCGGCACGCTCTTCCTCCATGAGATCGGCGGCCCGTTCCAGGCACCCGGCCCGCTCCTCGAGGGGCGTCGCGGCCCACTCGGGTGCCGCCGAAGCGGCGGCGGCGAGCGCCTCGGCCACCGTCTCGGCCGTGGCCTCGGCCACCGTGCCGACGCGCCGGCGGTGGTCGGCGGGATCCAACAGCGGGCGTTCCCTGCCAGCCCGCGCCCCGCCATCGACCACGGGTGCCGCCGTCCACGGTCCCGCCGCCGCCTCCATGGCCCCCGCCAAATCGCGGACGGCGGCCGGGCTGGCCAGATCCAGGCCCGACGAATTGCGGCGGGCGGCGCCGTAAAGATCGCCCGGCAGCGGGATACGGGGATGGGGCTTGACGGCCAGCGCCGCCACCTTGGCGGTGGGATCGGCGATGATGGCTTCGACGGGCAATTCCTCGTCGACGATGCGGTTGACGAACGACGTGTTGGCGCCGTTTTCCAAAAGGCGCCTCACCAGGTAGGGAAGCAGGTCCTCGTGGCTGCCGACCGGGGCATATACCCGGCACGGCACGCCAGCGCCTGTGGCATCTGTGGCATCTGTGGCATCTGTGGCGCCGCCCGCGCCCACCACCTGGTCGTAGAGGGCTTCGCCCATGCCGTGGATGCGCTGGAACTCGAACTCCCTGTCGTCGCCGGCCATCTCCAGGACGGCGGCCAGGGTATGGGCGTTGTGGGTGGCGAACTGGCAATAGAAGGCGTCGCGCGCCGCCAGCATCTTGCGCGCGCAGGCGAGATAGGAGACGTCGGTCGAGGCCTTGCGGGTGAACACGGGATAGCTTACCAGGCCGCGCTCCTGGCTGAGCTTGATCTCACTGTCCCAATACGCCCCCTTGACCAAGCGCACCATCAGCCGCTGGCCCTTGTCACGGGCCAGGGCGGCGAGCCAGTCGACGACCTGGGAAGCACACTTCAGGTAGGCCTGCACGGCGACCCCAAAGCCCTCCCAGCCGGCGAGCCGCGCATCCCCGATTACCTCGGCGACGATGTCGAGCGACAATTCGAGGCGCTCGGCTTCCTCGGCGTCGACGCAAATCCCGATGCCGGCCTCCCTGGCTTGCGCCGCCAGGGAACCAAGGCGCGCCGCAAGCTCGGGGACGGCGCGGCGGCGCTGGGCGAATTCGTAGCGTGGGTGAAGCGCCGAAAGTTTGACCGAAATTCCCGGTGCCTCGATAGCACCGCGCCCGCCGCCGGCGCCGCCGATGGCGTCGATGGCCTGGCCATAGGCCGCGAAGTAGCGCTCCGCGTCGTCCTTCGTGTGTGCCGCCTCGCCCAGCATGTCGTAGGAATGGCGGTAGCCGAGGTCCTCCGCCTGGCGTGCCCGTTCCAGGGCGTCCTCGATGGTGCGCCCCATGACGAACTGGCGCGCCATGATGCGCATGGCCTGGGTCATTGCCTGGCGGATGATGGGCTCGCCGCTCTTGGCCACCAGTTGACGCAGCGCCGAGCGCGGGTCCCCGGTCGAACCTTCCTCCAGTTTGACAACGCGCCCGGTCAGCATGAGCGCCCACGTCGAGGCATTGACGAAAACCGAATCACTGTGGCCGAGATGGGCTTCCCAATCGGCTTCGGAGAATTTGTCGCGGATCAACCGGTTGGCGGTTTCGGCGTCGGGAATGCGCAGCAGCGCCTCGGCCAGACACATGAGAATCACGCCCTCGCGCGTCGACAGCTGATATTCGTGGAGGAAGGCGTCGAGGCCACCGCTTCCCAGGCGCTCCTGGCGCACGTGGGCGACCAGGCGGCCGGCACTTTCAGCGATGCGCCCTAGCGCCTCCGCCTCGAAGGTGGCGGCGGGGAGAAGGGCCTCGATGGCGGCGGTCTCGTCTTGACGATAGGCGGCCTCGATGGCGCGGCGCGTGGAATCGGGTTCCCGGATTTCGTCCACCAAGTTCATCGCCATCCTCGCCGCCCGACGTATTTCGCACCCTAGTGGATAAAATCTAACATATGGCACCCGGCGGCGAGGGGATTTCCCACACTCGTCAAAGGGCTTTCTTGCCTCGCCGCGCGCGAGCCGCCATCATGGGCCCCGCCATCATGAGCCTGGGGCACGCCCCACCAGCCCACGAATTCGGAGATTGATTCCCATGACCTTGCCCCTGATCGTCGGCATATCCGGCGCCACCGGTGCCATTTACGGCATCGAGGTATTGAAGGTCCTGCACGAGCTTGGCAACCCGGCCCACCTCATCCTCAGCGAGACGGCGGTGCGCAACTTTTCAATCGAGACCGATTATTCGCTCGACGAGGTGCGCAAGCTGGCCGCCGAGGTCTATAGCAACAAGGACCTGGCCGCCGCCGTCTCCAGCGGCTCGTTCCCCACCCAGGGCATGCTGATCGCCCCTTGTTCCATGAAGACCCTGTCCGGCATCGCCAATTCGTTCTCGCAAAACCTCCTCATCCGCGCCGCCGACGTGACCCTAAAGGAACGGCGGAGGTTGGTTCTGTTGGCCCGCGAGACGCCGCTCCACAAGGGGCATCTGGAACTCATGGTCAAGGCCACCGACCTCGGCGCCATCATCCTGCCGCCGGTAGCGGCCTTCTACCATCGCCCCAAGACGATCATGGACATCGTCCACCAGACCGTGGGCCGCGCCCTCGACCAATTCGGCATCGAGCACGACCTGTTCGAGCGCTGGAAGGGCGTCTAGGGTGTGTTCTCTAATTGGCGGCTGCTCGATGCTTGAATGAAAGACGAGGATTTCGGCCTTGCTCTCGTATTTGTGGCCGAGGTGCCATTGTCGAACCTATCGCACTTTTCGAAATACCATCGCCAAGTGCCTCGTAAAGAAATCGTCCGCGATTACAGACCGGTTGATGACACGGGAATCGGGCAATACCATGTCGTGAAAATAATCCCGAATTAACGGGTTGGTGAATAAGAAATCCCGGACGTAGTCCGTGTTGATAATCCTTCTGTAAAAACAAAGCTCCAACCCATTCTCTTTGGCGGCGCGCATGTAGTCTTTGATGGTTATATGCAGGGATGGGAAGTACATGGCCTTCCTCGCGACGTCCGCGATATCGGGTCGAAACTCGTCGTAATAGCGAAACAGGTCGTTCTTGGTGACCCGAACGTGCAGCCAGGGTGCGTCCATCGGCAGGTGCATGGCGCAGGCGAAGCATTCGTAACAATAGTCGTTGACCGTCGCAAAGACCCCCCCGACGCTCATGAGCGCGGATACCTTTCGGAAAAACTCATCGATGTCGAAGTAATCCATGCCGAACGTCATCGTGACCACATCGAACGTTTCATTTGGCTCGTAGGAAAGCAGATCCGACACGTCATAGCCGTCCATGGAACAGTCTTCTTTGCTGTCATCGATGGAAAACAGCAAGTAAAAACAATTGTTTACGTCGGCTTGCATCCTGTTGATGTTTTCGTACCACTGAAAGATGTCCAAGCCGTACTTGTCGGCTTCCTGATAGGTGGAATCGCGGCTCTCTCTCCAAATAGACATCAACTTGTCGTCGCTGTAGGCCCCGCTACGGTCCTCGACGTCAACGCCGTAAGCCTCCTTGCACAGCCCCAGGGCCTTGAACACGCGCGGCAACACCGCTGGTCCCGTGCAAAGGTCGAGTAGCCGCTCGGAACCCCTGAACTCGTAACCACTCTCCTCGACCAGGCTTCTCATCGCATCGGCGGTTATGAGCTTGTTGATGCAGAACGCCGCCGAGTCCGGGTATGACTTCTCGCTGAGGATGCAGGTCTCGACGAAGGTTCTGAAATCCTTGATGTCGTACGGCCATCCCTGTTTCATCCTATTGTCGAACCAGCCGGGCAGGAGCACGATTTCCCTGCCGTCGGAGGCCTTGAATTTGGGTGAATTTTTGCTATCGATCATCAGAAACTCTTTCTGCTTTGATTAATTTGGATGGCGCTCGATCGCCCGACTTCGCCTATGCCAAAGATACCATATTTGAGTCGGGCCTGACGCGCTGGCGGGAAGGACCGATACGGTGTGGTAGGCTATCATCTGATCGCCACGTCATTTATTAGAACATGCCCTAG
>JASLQF010000044.1 GCA_030744625.1 Rhodospirillales bacterium | reverse complement strand
TAGATAAAGGTCCACGGTGTACATCCTCACACCTTCCATCCCGAAAAGGATCGAAGGCTACAGGTGGCAGAGTTTTGCTCCGCCCGCGGCTGGTCAAATCCCGCCGCTTCCGTGGACTAGTTTGTCACCGCCCGATACATTTTGCCCTCGACGACGACGCCGAGGCCCGGGACAGGGCGCGCAAGCTGGCCGTTGCCGACGCCCGTCACACCGCCGAAGTGTATGCCACCGCCGCCGGGGTCCGCCTGGGCGAGGTGATCAGCATGGACGGAGGCGGCGCCCAGCCTGCTCGTTCGCGCGTTCTCATGGGCATGCAATCGGCGGGCGTGCCGGTGATGCCCGGCGAGATTTCCGTGACGGCCCGCGTCCACATGGTCTTTGCCCTGCTGCCGGGCGGTTGATCGGCGGAAACGGTTCGTGACCACGCGTGAAATCCACGACAGCCTCGATACCCGGAAGCAAACTCGTCGAAACAAGACCGAACGGGAGGTCGGACGCGGGCGGCGCGGCGCCACGACTCAACACCGGCCACGGGATGTGATAAACACGGCATCGGCGGCATGACCGGCCTACGCGCAGCCCGCTTCGGCGGCCATGGGGAAGTTTGGACACCTGATTAGCGCCGCATAATGGGGAGGAGCATGGAAATCTACGAATTGGGAGATCGGCCAACGCTTGGAGAAGTCCCCGAACAGATGCACGCCTTCGTGGTCCGCCAGGACCGCTTCGGTGAACCCGAGAAAGCGTGGCAGCGCGAGGTCATCCCGACGCCCGCCATGGGGCCGAAGGACGTCCTCGTCTACGTCATGGCGACGGGGATCAACTACAACAACGTGTGGGCCGCCCTCGGTCGTCCCGTCGACGTCATCGCCGACCGCCTGAAGAAGGGCGAGGTGGAAGAATTTCATGCCGGCGGCAGCGACTGCTCGGGCATCGTCTGGGCCATCGGTGACCAGGTCACCGAGGTCGCCATCGGCGACGAGGTCGTCGTCCACAGCGGCTGGTGGGAACCGGACGATCCCTGGGTGCTTTCGGGCAAGGATCCGATGCTGGCGCCGTCGACGCGGATATGGGGCTACCAGACCAACTACGGCAGCTACTGTCAGTTCGCCCGCGCCCAGTCGCACCAGTGCCAGCCCAAGCCCGGGCACCTGACCTGGGAACAAGCGGCCTGTTACATGCTGTGCGCCTCCACCGCCTATCGCATGTTGATGGGCTGGCCGCCGCATACGGTGGAGGAAGGCGACGTGGTGCTTGTGTGGGGCGCCGCGGGGGGGCTCGGCAGCATGGCGCTGCAGATCGCCGCCGCCCAGGGTGGCAAGCCGGTGGCCGTCGTTTCCGACGAGGACAAGCGCCAGTTCTGTCTCGACCACGGCGCCGTCGGCGTGATCAACCGCACCGACCTCGATCACTGGGGCGCCATGCCCGACACGGCGAGCCCCGAGTGGGGCGCCTGGATGAAAGGCGCGCGCGCCTTCGGCAAGGCGATCTGGGAGGCGGTCGGCGACCGCAAGAGCCCGCGCATCGTGTTCGAGCATCCGGGGGAGGCGACCCTGCCGACGTCCGGCTTCGTCTGTGACACCGGCGGCATGGTGGTCATCTGCGCCGGTACGACGGGCTACAACGTGACCCTGGACCTGCGCTATCACTGGATGATGCAAAAGCGCTTCCAGGGCAGCCACCTCTCCAACGACGAGCAGGCGGCGGCGGTCAATCGAATGGTCATCGACGGCCAGGTCGATCCTTGTCTTTCGGAGACCTATTCCTTCGACGAGATCGGCCACGCCCATCAGTTGATGCACGAGAACAAGCATCCCTACGGCAACATGGCGTGCCTGGTGAATGCCACCGAAAGGGGACAAGGCGCGGCCTGAAAGAGTCTAACAATAGACGCGGGCGCGCCACATATCGGGGGAAAGCCCATGCGTTGCGCTTGGTTGTTTATCCT
Source organism: Rhodospirillales bacterium (assembly GCA_030744625.1). GTDB lineage: Bacteria > Pseudomonadota > Alphaproteobacteria > Rhodospirillales > JASLQF01 > JASLQF01. The sequence goes on along the minus strand of JASLQF010000044.1, from coordinate 182,772 downwards.
GGTCCTGTCGCTGGCCGTTCCGGCGCTGGCCGGGAACCCGACGCCCCTGTCGGGGACGCGGGTCGTCGACACCGGACAGCCCTTCGCCGTCTACGTGAAGAAGCTCACCAATGCCATCAAGGCCAACAGGATGGGCATCGTCGGCGACGCCTGCGCCACCTGCGGCGCCAAGTCCATCGGCGTCACCATCCCCGGCAACCGCGTGATCATGATCTTCAACCCGCATTTCGCCGTCCGCATGTTGAAGGCGAGCGTCGCCGCCGGCGTCGAGGCGCCGTTGCGCCTTTACGTGACCGAGCGCGCCGACGGCACGGCGCGTCTCAGCTACCGCCTGCCGAGCCACGTCTTCGCGCCCTACGCGGCGCCCGACCTGGACGCCATGGCGCGCGAGCTCGACGGCATATTCGCCAGGATCGTCGAGGCCGCCGGCCGCTGACGGGCGGTGGGCGGGGCTGGTAAAATCCCCTGAGTCCACCCAATTCAGTCCGTTGCCGTGCCCCGGTCCATGTGGTACTAAGAATAGGAAGACAATACCACGCATTCGGGGAGGGAAGGTGCAATGGCCATAGCCGGTCTGGCGACCGACATCGCGGACACCGACGCATACGAGAGCGCCGTCGAACACCTGCGCCAGGCGCGCGTCGTGCTGCCCACCTTCGCCCAGTTGGCGGACCCGGCGACCATCCCCCAGTCCATCGCCGGCGAGACGGAAACGGTGCAGGTGGGCGCGCCCAACGCCGCCAACCTTTTCCGGGTCCATTGGTACAACGACGACGCCGGCGTCGGGCGCTCGGGCGTGCCCGGATACGTCGAGTTGCCGGCGGCGCTCACCGGCGTCAAGGCGCGCATCGCCGTCGCCTTCGGCAACCGCTTCCCGATGATCGCCGCGCACAAGGTGCTGCCGGCCTACGCCTGCCTGGCGCCGCGCATCGTCACCGGGCGTTTTGATCCGGCACGCCACAAGGCGGTGTGGCCGTCGACCGGCAACTACTGCCGGGGCGGGGTCGCCATCTCGCGCATCCTGGGCTGCCGCGGCGTCGCCGTCCTGCCCGAGGGCATGAGCGAGGAGCGCTTCCAGTGGCTGCGCGAATGGGTGACGGAGCCGGACGACATCGTGCGTACGCCGGGTTCGGAGAGCAACGTCAAGGAAATCTACGACAAATGCGCCGAGCTTGCCGCCGATCCCACCAACGTCATCCTCAACCAGTTTTCCGAGTTCGGCAATTATCTGGTCCATTACCAGTGCACGGGCCGCGCCCTGGAAGCGGTCTTCGAGGACATGCGCGCCGGCGCCCCCACCCTCGAGCTCGCCGCCTTCGTCGCCGGCACCGGCTCGGCGGGGACGCTGGGCGCCGGGGACTACCTGAAGGAGGCCCTGGGCGCCCGCATCGTCGCCGTCGAGCCCACCGAATGCCCGACCATGCTCTACAACGGCTACGGCGAGCACAACATCCAGGGCATCGGCGACAAGCACATCCCGTTCATCCAGAACGTCATGAACATGGACATGGTGGTCGGCGTCTCGGACGACGCATGCGACCGCCTCAACGTGCTGTTCAATTCCGACGAGGGACGAAGCTACCTGGAAGGGCGCCGCCGGATCGACCCCGCCATCATCGCCCGGCTCGATAACTTCGGGCTGTCCAGCATCGCCAACGTGCTGGCGGCAATCAAGACGGCGCGGCGCCTCGATCTCGGCCCCAACGACGTCATCGTCACGGTGGCCACCGACGGCGCCGGCATGTACGTCAGCGAGAGCGACAAGACCGTCGCCGCCCACTTCCCCGGCGGCTTCGACGCGGTGGCGGCGGGGGAGACCTTCGCCCAACACCTGCTCGGCACCGACGGCGATCACGTGCTTGAGCTCACCCACGCCGACAGGGAGCGCATCTTCAACCTCGGTTACTACACCTGGGTCGAACAGCAAGGCGTGGCGCTCGAGGACTTCGACGCGCGCCGCGACCAGCGTTTCTGGAAGGGGCTGCGCGACCTGATGCCTGAGTGGGATGGCATGATCGACGATTTCAACCGCCGCACGGGCGTCAACCTGCCCGGATGAGCCGGCGCCAAACGGATTGAGATATTTCAGATGTTGAGGAGAGCGTGATGGCCGGAATACCACTTACCTACGGAATGACGTTGCAGAACTTCACGGCGGCTCCCCAGATGCCGGACGCCACCCAGCTCATCGACTATGCCGTTCGCATGGAGGAGTTGGGCTTCGAATCGGTGTGGGTGTGGGACCACATCCTGCTCGGCACCGAGCCCTGCTTTCCGATTATCGATGCCCTCACCCTGTTGACGGCGATTGCTGCGCGCACCACCAGGATCAGGCTCGGTACCGGGGTTCTCATATTGCCGGTGCGCAATCCGGTGCTGCTCGCCAAGCAGCTCGCCAGTATCGACCAGATTTCCAACGGGCGGCTCACCATGGGCATGGCGGCGGGTTGGTACAAGCGCGAGTTCGACGCCCTCGGCGTCGACTTCAAGGGCCGCGGCAAGGTCATGGAGCAGAATCTCGATATCCTGAACCGCCTGTGGACCGAGGACTCGGTGACCCTCGATTCCCCGCCCTACAACCTGCGCGAGGCGGTGCTGTCGCCCAAGCCCGTGCAGAAGCCACGCCCCCCCATCCTCATCGGAGGCTACGTGGACCGCGTGCTCAAGCGCACCGGGGTCAAGGGGGACGGCTGGCTGACTTATTTTTACACGCCGGAAGGGTTCACAAAGTCGTGGATCAAGGTCAAGCAATACGCCGAAGAGGCCGGCCGCGACCCCGAGACCCTGATCGCCGCCAACCAGCTCCCCATCATGGTCGGCAAGTCGAAGGCCGCGGTGAAGGAGCCCATGGAGCACTGGCTGAAGACGGAATGGGACTTCGCCTCATGGAGCGATTCGACCATGGACAGCGCCATCATGGGCAGCGCCGACGAGTGCGTCGAACAGCTACAAGCCCACATCGACGCCGGCTGCCACAAGCTCATCTTCGTGCCCTACAAGTACGACATGGAGCAGGTCGACATCATCGCCAGGGAGATCATCCCCAAGCTCCAGCCGGCGGGGTGAACGGCGGCGGCACCGGCGCTTTTCCGGGCGGGCAAATTTGGATACAATCGGCCACGGTTTCTGGGTGGTCTGGGAAGGATCGGCACCAATGGCTACGACCGAACAACAGAAGATCTTGGATAAGATCGACGAGAAGCGCGACCATGTAATCGAGTTCCTGCAGAAAATCATCTCCATCCCCAGCGTCACGGGTGACGAGGGGCCGATTCAGGATTTCCTCGGCGACTACCTGGGAAACCTGGGCCTCGATGTCGACAAGTGGGAGACCGACTGGGAAGAGCTCAAGAAGCATCCCGGATATCGTCCGGTGGAGGTGGGATACGAGGGGCGTCCCAATATCGTCGCCACCTTGAAGGGCACCGGGGGCGGGCGTTCGCTGCTGTTGAACGGCCACGTGGACGTGATTCCGATCGGCATGAAGGAAGGGTGGAGCCAGGAACCCTGGGGCGGGAAAATCGAGGACGGGCGCATTTACGGCCGTGGCGCCGCCGACATGAAGAGCGGCGTGGCCTCCCATATCATGGCGGTCGAATGCATGCTCGCCGCGGGCCTCAAGCCGAAGGGCGATATCATGGTCAACCTCGTCATCGACGAGGAACTCAGCGGCCACGGAACGCTGGACACGGTGATCCGCGGCTACAGGGCGGATGGCGGCATTTCCGGCGAAACCAGCGGCCTGGCGGTGCAACCGGCGTGCATCGGGCGCATCTGGTTCGAGATCATGATCCGCGGCAAGGCGGCCGGCATCCAGACCCGCTACGAAGGCGTCAGCGGCATCGAACTGGGCACCAAGATCTGCAAGGCCGTGCAGGACCTAGAGGACACGCGCGTGGCGACCGTGTCGCACCCGCTCTACCCCAACGCCCTCGATTCGCTGCCGTGCATCATCGGCAGTTTTTCCGCCGGCAACTACCCCAGCGCCTTTCCCGATACGTGCCTCTTGAAGGGCAGCATCGGCACGGTCCCCGGCGAAGACCACCAGGGCGTCAAGGATAGCCTGGTGGCCCAGATTGCCCGCGCCGCTGCCGAGGACCCGTGGATGAAGGACCACCCGCCGGAGGTGCGCTTCGTCGGTTTCGACGCCGAGGCGTCGCATATCCCCGAGGACCACCCGATCGTCACCACGCTCATCAAGAACTTCAAGGAGTTCATGGGCCGCGATCCCGAGATCAGCGGCCGCCAGGGCGCCGCCGACACCAGGTTCCTGAACTCCTATGGCGATACGCCCACCGTTATCTTCGGGCCGGGATCCTCGGCGGTCATGCACTCCAACGATGAGTACGTGCCCGTCGACGATTACATCGACGCCGTCAAGATCATGGCCCTGACCATCGGCGACTGGTGCGGCCTGGAGTAGCCGGAGGGCCGGTCTGAGACCGGCCCCTACGCGATGTCCTGAAACGTAGGGGCGGGTTTCAAACCCGCCCCTGCCACCCTAGCGCAATTACACCGAAATATCCTACGTCAGGATTTTGGCTCGCCAACCGGTCGCCTGGCGCCTTCCCACCCAAGAGCGACGGTCCTCCCTAGTTCGCCGATCTTCGTCGGTCAAATCCGTTTGCCGTTTGCGGCGGTCCGTATCATCGCGACGGTCGTCATTTGAACGATTAGCGTCGTTCAGGTTCTGATCTTCGTCTATTAAATTCGGCATCTATCAAATTCTCCTGCAATGGGTAAACGAACTTCGAGCGGGGGGTGTATTTAGGAAGGGCGATGTAAATAGGAAGCTAAGGAAGACGAACCATGATTCCTTCAACCGACATGATTTCAGGAATACGCCATCACAGTGACTTCTGCCCAAGTCGTCTCAGTCAGTCTTTCTAGGGGTATCCATTTATTCGACCGAACCACGCGAGACAGTGACGCCTGTCACAGGGAAATTCCTCATTCGACCGGGGATTCCACGAACTCTCTTGAATTGCTGCCCGATCTTCTCTTCCCGGGAGACCCTAAGCCGCCGGCTTGCCGTAGCCGCCGCCGCCCGGGGTTTCGATGACGAAGACGTCGCCGGGCCTCATCTGGGCCTCATCGGTGGCGCTGAGTTCCTCGATGGTGCCGTCGGCGCGCTCCACGTAATTGTGCCCGACCTTGGCCGGTTCGCCGCCGGCCATGCCGAAGGGCGCGACGCGTCGGCTCGACGACACGATGGCCGCCGTCATGGCCTTGCGGAATAGCACGCGCCGGATAACGCCGTCGCCTCCCCGGTACCTGCCCCCGCCGCCCGAGCCGTGGCGGATGGTGAACGATTCGAGGATCACCGGAATGCGCCATTCCAGCATCTCGGGGTCGGTGGCGAGCGTGTTCGTCATGTGGGTGTGGATGGCGTCGGTCCCCTGGTAGTCGGGTCCGGCGCCGGCGCCGCCGCAGATGGTCTCGTAGTTCTGGTACGTGCCTTCGTCGCCGAAGGTGAAGTTGTTCATGGTGCCCTGGCCGGCCGCCATGATGCCAAGCGCCCCGATCAGCGCGTTGGTGACGGTCTGCGAGGTCTCCACGTTGCCGGCGACCACGGCGGCGGGGTACTTCGGCGCCAGGAAGCAGCCTTCCGGGATGATCACGTTGAGGGGCTTGAGGCAGCCCCCGTTCAAGGGGATGTCGTCGTCGATCATCAGGCGGAAGACGTAAAGGACGGCGGCCATGCACACCGCCGAGGGCGCGTTGAAGTTGTTGGACTGCTGGGGCGAGGTGCCGGTGAAGTCGATGGTCGCCTCGCGCCTCGCGTTGTCGACCTTGATGTCGACGCACACACGAGCGCCGAAATCCGTCTCCACGGCGAAGTTGCCGTCCTTGAGCTTGTGCAGGACGCGGCGCACGCATTCCTCGGCGTTGTCCTGGACGTGCTTCATGTAGGCGTGCACCACGTCGAGCCCGAAGTGCGTCATCATCTTGCGAAGTTCCTGGACGCCCTTCTCGTTGGCGGCGATCTGCGCCTTCAAGTCGGCCAGGTTGTGGCGGAAGTTGCGGGTCGGGTAGGGGGCGGTGGTGAAAAGCTCCTCTGTTTCCTTCTCCCGCAGGCGGCCGCCGGAGACCAGCTGGAAGTTGTCGATGAGCACGCCTTCCTCGTCGATGTGCCGGCTGTCGGGGGGCACCGAGCCCGGCGTCTTGCCGCCGATCTCGGCGTGGTGCCCGCGCGAGGCGACATAGAACAGAATGCCGCCGCCGGTGTCGTCGAAAACAGGGGTGATTATGGTCACGTCGGGAAGATGGGTGCCGCCGTTGTAGGGCGTGTTCAGCATGAACACGTCGCCCGGCCGGACGGTGCCGGCGCGTTCCTTGACGACGGTCTTGACGCTTTCGCTCATCGAGCCCAGGTGCACCGGGATGTGCGGCGCGTTGGCCACCAGGTCGCCTTCGACGCCGAAGATGGCGCAACTGAAGTCGAGGCGTTCCTTGATGTTCACCGAATAGGACGTGTTCTGGAGGGCCACGCCCATCTGCTCGGCGATCGACATGAAGAGGTTGTTGAACACCTCGAGCATCACCGGGTCGGCCTCGGTGCCGACTTCCGCTTGGCCCGGCCTGGGCTCGACGCGGCTCAGAACCATGTGGTTGAGCGCCGTCACTTCGGCCGCCCACCCTGGCTCGACGACCGTGGTGGCGTTGGAATCGATGATGACGGCGGGCCCATCGACGCGGCTGCCGGGGGTCATGGCGTCACGGTCATGGACCTCGGTTCGGCGTGCCGCGCCTTCCATGTAGGCCTCGACCACGGCGAGAGGGGCCGGTGCCGTGGCGCCGGCCTCGGTGGCGAATTCGGCGTCCTCCACCTCCGAGGCGCCGCCGATGATCTCGGCGGTGACCTGTTCGACGATGTGGCGCTTCTCGGGCGCGATGAACCCGTACTGCAAGTGGTGGGCGGCCTCGAACTCGGCCACCATGTCGGCGCGCGAGGCATACTCAACCTCGAGGGGTGAATCGGTGCCCTCGTAGCGCAGATGCACCTTGGCAACGGCCCGCGTCCGCGACGCCTCGACGCCCTGGCGCGCCATCTCGTCGCGGCCGTCCTTCTCCATCTCGTCGAGGGTGCCCTCGAGGTTGCCGACGAGATCGTCGTCGAGGATGACCTCGACGGCGCGTTCCCTGATAACTCGGTGCTCGGCCAGCCCCATGCCGTAGGCCGAAAGCACGCCGGCGAAGGGATGGATGAAGACCCGGGTGACGCCGAGGGCGTCGGCCACCAGGCAGGCGTGCTGGCCGCCGGCGCCGCCGAAGCTGTTGAGGGTGTACTCGGTGACGTCGTAGCCGCGCTGGATGGAGATCTTCTTGATGGCGTTGGCCATGTTGTCGACGGCGATCTTGAGGTAGCCGTCGGCGACCTCGACGGGGGAGCGCGCATCCCCCGTCGCCGCCTCGATTTCGTTGGCCAGCGCGGTGAACTTCCGATGCACGGTGTCGGGGTCCAGGGCCTCGTTGGCTTGCGCGCCGAAAACCTTGGGGAAGAACCGGGACTGGATCTTGCCGACCATCAGGTTGGCATCGGTCACGGTCAGCGGTCCGCCGCGGCGGTAGCACGCTGGGCCCGGATCGGCGCCCGCCGAGTCGGGGCCGACGCGGTAGCGCGAGCCGTCGAAATGCAGGATCGAGCCGCCGCCGGCCGCCACCGTGTGGATGCGCATCATGGGCGCGCGCATGCGCACGCCGGCGACCAGGGTCTCGAAGGCGCGCTCGTATTCGCCGTTGAAGTGGGCGACGTCGGTCGACGTGCCGCCCATATCGAAGGTGATGATCTTGTCGAAGCCCGCCATGTCAGAGGTGCGCACGGCGCCGACGATGCCGCCGGCGGGCCCAGAGAGGATGCTGTCCTTGCCCTGGAAGAAGCGGGCGTCGGCGAGCCCGCCGTTGGACTGCATGAACATGAGCCGCGCCCGGCCCAGTTCCGAGGCCACGCGGTCCACGTAGCGGCGCAGGATGGGCGACACGTAGGCGTCGACCACCGTGGTGTCGCCGCGTCCCACCAGTTTCATCAGCGGGCTCACCTCGTGCGACACCGAGACCTGCGGAAACCCCACGTCGCGGGCGATCTCCGCCACCGCCACCTCGTGGTCGTGATGGCGGTAGCCGTGAACGAAGACGATGGCTGCCGAGCGGATACCGTCGGCGTAGGCCTCCTCGAGGGCGGCGCGCGCCGCGTCGAGCTCGACCGGACGCAGCTCCTCGCCTTCCGCCGAGTAGCGCTCGTCGACCTCGATGACCCGCTCGTAGAGGAGTTCGGGCAGCACGATGTGGCGGGCGAAGAGGTGGGGGCGGTTCTGATAGCCGATGCGAAGCGCATCGTGGAAACCCTTGGTGATGAGCAGCACGGTGCGCTCACCCTTGCGCTCGAGGAGGGCGTTGGTAGCCACCGTGGTTCCCATTTTCACAGCCTCGACGGCCTCGGTGGGAATGTCGGCGTCGGCGGCTACCCCCAACAGGTCGCGCACCCCTTGCAGGGCGGCGTCCTGGTAGCGTCCGGGGTTCTCCGACAAGAGTTTGTGGGTGACCAGCGCGCCGTCCGGCTTGCACGCCACGATGTCGGTAAAGGTGCCGCCCCGATCGACCCAGAACTGCCACTTGCCGGAATTGGAAGACGTTCCGCTCACCCTTGATCCTCAATTCCCGCAAGCCGTGGCGAACCGTCGCCAAGCACCGGGCTACGTGTTACTATGGTTAAGATGACCATTCAATAGGTTGAATACGGGATTCGGTGTCCTTGCCGGGGCACTCGAAGGCCGACAACCGGGTACGCATGATCATGGGCCAGTTGACCAAAACCTACAAGCGCAGCCGCGTCCCCCTTTACCTTCAGGTGGCCTCGACCCTGGCCCGGCGCATCGAGGGCGGCCAGTGGCAACCGGGGCAGAAGATCTCCACCCTCGAGGAACTCGGGGTCGAGTTCCAGGTCGCCCGCGTCACCGTCCGCCAGGCCATCGAGGTCCTGCAGAACGACGGGCTGGTGCGCTGCCGGCAGGGCAAGGGGACGTTCGTCACCCAAGGGGCCAGGAACAAGCGCTGGCTCAAGCTGGAGACCGAATGGTCGGCCCTGATCGAGACCATCGGGGACAACGTGCCGCGTTTCATCGTGAGCAAGGACCCGGCCCCGGCGCCCCGGCTCGAGGACGGCGAGGGTGCGCCGGCCGCCGGCTACCAACACCTGCTCAGCGTGCAGTCCCGCAACAACCAGCCCTACGCCGTGGCCAGCGTTTACCTGGCGCGTCACGTCTATGAGCGCGCGCCCGAGCAGTTCCGCGCCGGCGTGGCGCTGGCCGTGCTGCCCAACCTCGACGGCCTGGCCATCGCCAGCGCCCGCCAGACCCTGGTCATAGGCAGCGCCGACACCGAGACCGCCGAGCTCCTCAAGGTGGCCCTCAATGCACCGACGGCGGAAGCGCGCTGCGTCGTCGTCGACGACAAGGGCGTTGCCATCTACATCGGCGACATCGTCTACCGCGGCGACTGCGTGAAGCTCGATATCGATCTGCTGGGCGGCGGGGCGGGGTAGGGAGCGGACTCCTAAAAGGCGCCCGGTCCGGCGTTTAAGAATTAAGGGAATTAAGGTGACATGATACTTAATTCACAAGGCTCAGGGGCCAGGAATTAATGTGACATGATACTTAATTCACAAGGCTCAGGGGCCGGGGCGATGAATTAAGTATCATGTCACCTTAATCTGATCACCTTAATCTGTTCACCTTAATCTGTTTAATCTGTCAGGAATGAAAAACAGGCTGGCAAAAAGGCGCCTCCGCCAATTTAATCACAACAATCGGCTAGAACCGGCGGCGGCTTCGGCTTAAAACCTACTCCATCATGTTGGACCAGACCCAAAAGACCCCGTCCCGCCGCGTCCACGGCGCCTGCCCGGTGGACTGTCCCGACACCTGCAGCTGGATCGTCACCGTCGAGGGCGGCCGTGCCGTCAAGCTGGAAGGCGACCGCGACCATCCCTACACGCGCGGCGCGTTGTGCGTGAAGCTCAACGGCTTCCTCGATTACGCGCGCGCCCCCGACCGCCTGCTCCATCCCCTGCGCCGCACCGGCGTCAAGGGCGAGGGCCGCTTCCAGCGCATCACCTGGGACGAGGCATTGGACGAAATCGCCGATCGCCTGCGCGCCGTAATCGACGAGCACGGCGGCGAGGCCATCTGGCCCTACCTCGGGACCGGCTCCATGGGCATGATCCAGGGCGTCGCCGGCGGCGGGCGGCGCTTGTGGAACTCGCTTGGCACGTCGCGACACGTCTCGACCATCTGCACCATCGCCGGCAGCGTCGGCACCGGCTACACCCTCGGCCACAACCAGGTCGGCATGGACCCCGAGACCCTGGCCAACTCGAAGCTGATCATCCTTTGGGGCTCCAACCCGATCACCACCCACCACCACCTGTGGCGCGTCATCACGACGGCGCGCCAGGGCGGCGCCCACGTCGTCGTCATCGACCCGGTGAGGACGCGCACGGCGGCCAAGGCCGACCAGCACCTGGCGCCGGTCCCCGGCACCGATGCCGCCCTGGCGCTGGGCTTGCTCCATGTCGTGGTGTCCCGGGGTGCCGAGGACAGTGACTTCATCGCGCGCCACACGGTGGGCTGGGAAGCCTTCCGCGAGCGCATCTTTGAGTACCCGCCGTCCCGTGTCGCCGCCATCACCGGCATCGACGAGGAGAGCATCATCGCCCTCGGCGAGCGCCTGGCGACGACGCGCCCCACCGGCATCCGCGTCACCATGGGCATGCAGCGCCACGGCGGCGGCGGCATGGCGGTGCGCACCATCTCGTGTATTGCCGGCGTCACCGGCGATTGGCGCCATGCCGGCGGCGGCGCCGCCTACGACACCCGCGGCTTCTTCGCCGGCAACTGGTCGGCCCTGTGGGGCGACGACCTGCGCGCCAAAGAACCCCGCGGCCTGGCCATGACGCGCCTCGGCGAGGGGCTGCTGGAGGCCACCGATCCGCCGGTCAAGGCGCTCTTCGTCTACGGTTCCAACCCGATGGCCAGCGTGCCCCACCAGAACAAGATCCGCCAGGGCCTGGAGCGCCAGGACCTGTTCACGGTGGTCGCCGAGCACTTCCCCACCGACACCACGGCGTACGCCGATATCGTGCTGCCCTCGACCATGCAGATGGAGCACGCCGATCTGCACCACTCCTACGGCCACGTCTACCTCAACTGGAACGAGCCGGCGGTCGCCGCTCCCGGCGAATGCTTGTCCCATACCGAGATGTTCCGCCGTCTGGCGCGGCGTATGGGTCTCAACGAGCCCCGCCTGTTCGACAGCGACGACGACCTGGCGCGCGCCATCCTCGATTCAGACGACCTGAGAAGCCAGGGCATCACCCTGGAAAGCCTCAAGGAAACCGGGTGGGTGCGCCTCGACGTGCCGCCGGCGCCTTTCGCCGGGGGGTTCCCGTCGCCGTCCGGCAAGCTCGAGTTCTTCTCGGCGCGTATGGAAGCGGACGGCTTCGACCCCCTGGCCGGCTACACCGAGCCCCACGAGACCACCCAGAAGGACACCGATCTGGCGCGCCGCTACCCGCTTTGCCTGATCTCCGCCGCCTCCCACAACTTCCTCAATTCCACCTTCGCCAACGTCGAGCGCCAGGAGGCGCGCCAGGGCGGCATCCCCGTCGTCCTCCACCCCGAGGACGCCGGCAGGCGCGGCCTCGCCGATGGTGCCGCGGCCCGCGTCTTCAACGACCGCGGCGAGTTCCAGGGCACCGTCGAGGTCAGCGAACGGGTCCGCCCCGGCGTCGTCGCCAGCGTCAAGGGCTATTGGCCGAGGCGCGTCGCCGGTGCCGCCAACGCCAACGCCACCGTCGACGAACGCGACGCCGACATGGGCGGCGGTGCCGTGTACCACGACAACCGGGTCGAGGTGCAGGCCCTGGCGTAGGCGCGGCCACGGGACGCGTCAATGCTTCGAGACGCCGGCTATAGGAACATCGCCAAGGCGGCATGCACGGCCCGCCAATTTATGCGTAAACAAACATGAATGGTGGGATGAAATGGACTTAGGGCTAAAAGACAAGGTGGCGCTGGTGGCGGCGTCGAGCAAGGGGCTCGGCAAGGCAACGGCGCTGTCGCTGGCCGGCGAAGGCTGCCGCGTCACCATGTGTGCGCGCGGCACGGACGTGCTTGCCGAGGCGGCCGAGGAGGTGCGCCAGGCCACCGGTGCGAAAGTGCTGGAGGTCGTTTGCGACGTCACCGACGGCGCGGCGATCACCGCGGCGTTCGAAAAGACCGAACAGGAGCTGGGAAATGTCGATGTACTGGTCGTCAATGCCGGCGGCCCCAAGGCCGGCGCCTTCGACGATCTGACCGACGACGATTGGATGGAGGCCTATCAGCTGACCCATCTTTCCGCCGTGCGCATGATCCGCCGCGCGCTGCCCCACATGCGGGCCGCCAAATGGGGACGCATCGTCGCCATCGAGTCGAGTTCGGTCAAGCAGCCGGTCATGAACCTTCACCTGTCGAACGGCATTCGCGCCGGCCTGGTGGGGTATTTCAAGTCGATCTCCGACGAACTCGCCAAGGACAACATCACCATCAATACCGTATTGCCGGGCCTTTACCTGACCGATCGTATCCTCGACAACCAGAAGGCCATCGCCGAGCGTACCGGCGAAGCCCTCGCCGACCGCCTGGAAATGATCAAGAACAACATTCCGATGGGGCGCTTCGGCGAGCCCAGGGAACTCGCCGACATGATCTCGTTCCTCGCCTCGGAGCGCGGTTCCTACGTGACGGGGGCGGTGATCCAGGTGGATGGCGGCACCACGCGCGGCAACTTCTGAGGAACGCGTGCGCGACGGGAGCATGACATGAGGTTCGCCGACAGGCTGGACCGCATTCCGCCATTCTTCTTCACCGAGCTCCGCCTCAAGGCGGAGAGGAAGCGCGCCACCGGGGTCGACGTGATCGCGCTGGGCACCGCCGATCCCGACGTGCCGACGCCGGAGGCAGTTGTCGAGGCGATGCGGCGCGCCGTCGCCGACCCGGTCCATCATCGCTATCCCCACACCCGAGGCATGGCGGCGTTTCGCGAGGCGGCTTGCGCTTTCATGGGCGAACGCTTCGGCGTCGATCTCGACCCCGACACCGAGATCGTGCCGGCGCTTGGTGGCAAGGACGCCGTGCACCACATGGCGCTGACCTGCCTGGGCCCCGGCGACGTCTGCCTTTCGCCCGAGCCCGGCTACCCGGTCTACACCTCCGCCCCCGTGATCGCCGGCGCAGAGGTCGCTTACCTGCCGCTTGTCGCCGCCAACGGCTTCCTCCCCGACTTCGACGCCATCCCCAAGGACGTCTTGGGGCGCGCCAACCTCTTGTACCTCAACTACCCCAACAACCCGACCGGCGCCGTCGCCGACCTCGGCTTCTTCGAACGCGCCGCCGCCTTCGCGCGCCGCCACGACATCATCGTCGTCCACGACAGCTCCTATTCCGAGATCGCCTTCGACGGCCACCGGCCGCCCAGTTTCCTGGCCGCGCCCGGCGCCAGGGAAGTCGGTGTCGAGGTCTTCTCGCTGTCCAAGGGCTGGAACATGACCGGCTGGCGCGCCGGCTGGGTGGCCGGCAACGCCGAGATCATGGCGCGCTACGCCCACCTCAAGCCCAACGTCGACACCGGAATGTTCGGCGCCCTGCAGACGGCCTGCGTCGCCGCACTTACCGAGGCGGTGGATTTTCCGCGGCAGATGTCGGCTCTCTACCGGAAACGCCGCGACCTCATGATCGAGGCCTTGCGCGCCGCCGGGCTCGACGCGGTGCCGCCCAAGGCGACGCCGTTCCTGTGGGTCCCCGTTCCCGAAGGGTTCACCTCGAGCGGGCTGTCCGATCTGATATTGGAGCGCACCGGCGTCGTCATGCCGCCGGGCATCGCGTTTGGGGCCAGCGGCGAAGGCTTCGTGAGGATTTCCCTCACCGTACCCGACGACCGGCTGGCCGAAGCGGCACGGCGCATCGCCGAGACCCTCGACTTGGCGGCGCCCGCCGGCGGCGCGGTGGCATGACGCGATCGATCACGTGGGCGGGAGCGCCGGCCCCCAAGGGTGGAGTGTTCCTCCAAGATGTGGGGTGGTCAAATCCATGATAACATAGGAACACCCGGCGAACGTGGGAGTTCGGTATCCGTCATCGGCTCTGGTCGGGGATTTGACCGTGTTGCCGGCAACTGGGGGTATCGCTCATGGGCACAACGGCAGGGCAAGCGGAGGGAGCGCAAGGTGGCGCCGAAAGTTCCGCAAACTTGGAACTGATCCGGCAAGGCCTCGAGTTCCTGGATCAAGGGGTCGGTGTTTTCGACTAAGACCTCCGGCTGGCGGCCTTCAATAGAAAATTCATCGATCTTGCCGAGTTTGCCGCCGACAAAATACGCATCGGCACGCCTTACGAGGACTTCATCCGTGGCGGCGCGGAGAAGGGGGCGCATGGCGGCGATGATGCCGAGGCGCGCGTGCGGGAGTGCGTGGATTCGGCGCGGAAATCGACGCCCTATGCCTTCCAATGGGTGAGGACGGGCGGCGACGCGGTGGAAGTCCGCGGCAATCCGTTGCCGGGCGGCGGCCTGGCGGCCACGCTCTCCGACGTGACGCCGGGCAAGACCGACCAAGGGGCCCTCCCAGTCATCGGCGAACAGTTGCGGCGGATCCTGGAAGGCAGCCCGATCGCCGTCGGCATCACGGCACCGGGCGACCGCCTCGTTTTCCACAACGAGAGGTGGTCGGAAATGGCCGGTATCGCGCACGGAGAGGGCGCCAGCGTCGACCTCCGGGCAATGTTCAAGAGCCTGACCGACCGCGAGTTCTTGGTCAAGGAACTCCGTGAGAAGGGGTTCGTCCGCGACGCCGAGATGGAGTTCATCCGCGTCGGCGGGGAGGCCATGTGGGTGCTGGTTTCCATGCACCGGATGAAGCTCGACGGCGAAACGGTAACCATCGGCTGGTTTTCGGACATCACGGCGAGCAAGCTGACCGAGGAAGAGCTGCGCCATGCCCGCGACGAGCTCGAGGAGCGCGTCGAGGAACGCACCGGCGAACTGTCACGGGAGATCGAGGAACACGAAAGGACGGAACAGGCGCTCCGCACCAGCGAGGAACGGCTGCGTGACTTGGCCGAAGCCGGTTCCGACTGGTTCTGGGAAATGGACCGGGACCTGCGGTTCACTCATGTCTCGAAGAGCGTCCGCAACGTGCTGGGCGTGGAGCCGGAGTACCTGCTCGGCAGATCTCGCCCGGAGATGGCGGCCCCGGGCGATGATCCCGGAAAGTGGGAAAAACATCTCGATGACCTGAAGAGCCGGGTTCCCTTCCGCGACTTCCAGTACGAGATCGTTCGCCCGGATGGAACCATCCAGTACGCCAAGACCAGCGGCAAGCCGGTGTTCGACGAGGCGGGCGCTTTCACGGGCTATCGCGGCACGGGCACCAACGTTACCGCCCAGGTGGAAGCCGAGATGCGGGCGGCCAAGGCGCGGGAACAACTTATCGACGCCATCGAAAGCCTGGACGATGCCTTTGTCTTGTTTGACGCCGAAGAACGATTTGTTCTGTGCAACAGCAAGTACCGGGAATACTACCCGATCGCCGCGCCACTCCTGAAACCCGGAAAAAAGTTTCACGACCTCGTGGAAGAGTCCGTCGGAATGGGGGAGATGGCGGACACGGGAATGTCGATTGAAGAGGTTGTCGAGGACCGCTTGGAAAGGTTCCGCGATGCCGCCCAGCCTTTTTTCCAGCAGTTGCGGAGCGGCCGCTGGGTGCGGGTGAGCGAGCACAGGACCTCGGACGGCGGCACGGTGAGCATCCGTACCGACGTCTCCGACCTCAGGCGCGCCGAAGAGGAATCGCGCGCCGCCAAGGAAGAGGCTGAAAAAGCGCAGGATCAACTCGTCACCGCCATCGAGAGCCTGTCCGAGGCCTTCCTCTTGTTCGACGCCGAGGATCGTTTCGTGCTGTGCAATTCCAAATACAAGGAATTCTATCCGAGTGTCGCCAACCTGTGCGTGCCAGGCGTCTCGTTCGAGGAAATGCTACGCGTCTTCGCCGACTCGGGAGAGGACGAGGCGGCCCTCGAAAATCCCGGGGCGTGGGTCGCGGCGCGCATGGAAAAGCACAACAATCCCGGCCAGCCGTTTCCGCAGCACTTGAGCAATGGCCGCTGGCTCCAGGTCAGCGAGCGCAAAACCAAGGACGGCGGCACCGTCAGCCTGCGCACCGACATCACCCCGCAAATAGAGGCGGATCGGCGGGCCAGCGAAGCGCAGGAACTGCTTCTCGATGCCATCGAGAGTGTTTCCGAGGCCTTCATCCTGTTCGACGCCGACGACCGCTTCGTGCTCTGCAACAGCAAGTTCAGGGAATATTACAGGATCACCACGCCGCTTCTGAAACCGGGCATCACCTTCCGCGAGATGGTGCGCACGGCGGTCGAGCGGGGCGAACTCCTCGATATTGGAGAGGGGCTCGACGAGTGGCTCGAGGCGCGCATGGAAGAGCACCGCAATCCGGCGGGGCCGCACACCCATCACCTGAGCAGCGGCCGCTGGATGCGGGTCAGCGACGGGCGCACCAAGAGCGGCGGTTTCGTCAGCGTGCGCACCGACATTTCCGATCTCAGGTGGGCCGAGGAAGACCTGCGCGCCGCCAACGATGAACTGGAGGCCTTTGCCTATTCCGTTGCCCACGACTTGCGGGCGCCCTTGCGGACCATGGATGGCTTTTGCCAGGCCTTGCTGGAGGACTATGGGGACAGCCTCGAACCGGAAGGCCAGGATTATCTGCACCGGGTGCGCGGCGGCAGCCAGAGAATGGCCCTGCTCATCGATGAGCTTCTTGAGCTTTCCCGCGTGACCCGGGCCGATTTCAAGCGCATGCCGGTCAACCTTTCGGAAATCGCCAAGTCGATCATGGCAGATTTCCGAGATGGCACACCCGAGCGTCGCGTCACGTTCGACGTCGAGCCAGATATATCCGTCTACGGGGATGCCCGCCTGCTGCGGGTCCTTTTGGATAACCTGATCGGAAACGCCTGGAAGTTTACGAGCAAACATTCCCGGGCGAACATAGAATTCGGCGCAACCTCGCACGGCGGACTGAAGACGTACTTCATACGCGACGACGGGGCCGGGTTCGACATGAAGTACGTGGATAAGCTGTTCCAGCCCTTCCAGCGCCTGCATACGACTGAGGAATTCGAGGGCACCGGTATCGGTCTGGCGACCGTCGCCCGCGTCGCGGCCCGCCACGGTGGCCGGGTGTGGGCCCAATCGGGCATCGAGAAAGGAACCACCATATACTTTACCATTGGGACCGGAAGGAAACGCGAGCATGAATGATGGCAAGATCTTGATCGTCGAGGACAATCCGGATGACGAAGCGCTCATCCTGCGGGTGCTCAAGAAGTCGAACATATCGAATGGGTTCGCGGTCGTCCGCGATGGTGCCGAGGCGCTCGATTACCTTTTCAGGACGGGCCAATACGAGGACCGCGAGCCCGGCGATCCGACGGTCGTGCTCCTGGATATAAAACTGCCCAAGGTGGACGGGTTGGAGGTGTTGCGCCAGGTTCGTGAAAACGAGGCCACCAAACACCAGCCCGTGGTCATACTCACCTCCTCGGACGAGGAGGAGGACATCGTGCGCAGCTACGAACTGGGAGTAAACAGTTACGTTCGCAAACCCGTCGAGTTCGACAAATTTTCCGAGGCGGTCAATCAGTTGGGGCTTTACTGGTTGCTGCTGAACCAAGGCCCCCCAAAAGGCAGGTAACGCGTCATGGGCAAGCCCCTAAACGTGCTGATCATCGAGGATTCGGAGGACGATGCCTTGATGCTGGTACGCGATCTCAAACGCGGCGACTTCGAACCGGCATACCATTTGATCAGCACGGCGGAGGAACTGGACAAGGCGCTAGCCGAAAAGACGTGGGACGTCATCCTTTGCGATTACGCCCTGCCCAAGTTCAGTGGGGCTGCCGCCCTCGAGATGGTGCGGGAATCGGGGGTCGATGTTCCCGTCATCGTCGTTTCGGGAATAATTGGCGAGGAAATGACGGCGACGCTGATGAAAGCGGGCGCCGCCGACGTCATCCTCAAGGGCAATCTGGCACGCCTCGTTCCCGCCATCGAGCGCGAACTCACCGAGGCCGAGGTACGCCGCGAGCGCCGGCGGACGGTGGAGGCCCTGCGCCGTAGCGAGGAACGGTACGCCCTGGCCATGCGCGGGGCCAATGACGGTTTCTGGGACTGGGACATCGAGAATAACGAACTCTATCTTTCCCCCCGCATGGGCGAGATATTCGGCATCCGCTTGGAGGAGGCGGACTTCGACCGCGACCTGGTCTTCGACTACATCCACCCCGACGACGCGGGTCGCTACAAGCGGGCGATGACGGCGCACCTCAAGGGAGAGACCGAATTCTTCGTCTGCGAGTTCCGGGTGTTCGCCGGCGAGGGCGAAGTGCGCTGGGCGCTCAGTCGGGGCCTGGCGCTTCGCCGGCCCGATGGCCAAGCCTACCGGATGGCCGGATCGACCACCGACATCGCGGAACTCAAACAGCGCGAAAAGGAGCTTGCCGACAAGTCGGCGCACCTGGAAGCGACCCTGGAGAACATGGACGAGGGCATCAGCATGGTCGACGGCGGCCTCGACGTGGTTGCCTTCAACCGGCGGTTCTTGGAGCTTTTGGATCTACCGCCCGAAATGTTCGATCCGAACACGCGATACGAGGATGTCATCCGCTTCAACGCCGAGCGTGGCGAGTATGGGCCGGGCGACGTCGAGGAACTGGTCCGAGAACGAGTGGATCTCGCCAAGCAGTTCGTGCCGCATCGCTTCGAGAGAACGCGCCCCGACGGATCGGTCATCGAAATTCGCGGCAATCCGATGCCCGGGGGCGGCTTCGTCACCACCTACACCGACGTTACCGAGCGCAAGCGCGCCGAGGAAGCGCTGCGCCAAAGCGAAGAGAAATTCCACTCGATGTTCGACCACGCCGGCATCGGCATCGCCCTTTCCGAGGAGAGCGGGCAAATCCTTGAGACCAACACGAGCTTCCAGACCTTGTTCGGATACAGCGGCGAGGAGCTGCGCGAGATGAGCTTCCGCGATCTTATACATCCCGACGACCTCGCCGAGACCATCGAGAAGCGCCGTACGCTGATAGCGGGAGAACATAAGACCTATCAGCTCACCAAACGCTATGTCCGCAAGGACCGACGGGTCATTTGGGGACGCGTCACCGTCGCCGAGATGTCCACCTCGACGATCCACGAGCGGTCCACCGTCGCCATGGTCGAGGACATCACCGAACAAAAAAGTGCCGAGGAAGAGCTGCGCCGCATTCACGAAGAATTGGAGGCGCGCGTCGAGGAACGCACGCGCCAGCTGGCCAAAGAGGTCGAGGAGCACGAACGGACGGAGCAGGCATTGCGCGGCAGCGAGGGGCGCCTCAGTGACGCCATCGAAAGCATTTCCGAGGCCTTCCTCCTGTACGACGCCGACGATCGCTTGGTGCTGTTCAACAGCAAGGTGCTGGAACTGTACCCCAAGGCCACGGACCTGATGGTGCCGGGGGTCACCTTCGAGAGAATCGCCCGCAAGCTGGTCGAGAGGGGGCAGTATGCGGATTTCGGGATGCCCGCCGAGGAGTGGATTCGCCAACGCCTTGAAATCCACCGCAATCCCGGAGAGCCGCAGCTCCAGCAACTCGACGACGGGCGCTGGATTCGCGTCAGCGAGCGCAAGACCCGGGACGGGGGGATCGTCAGCGTGCGCACCGACATCACCGACCTCAGGCGCGTCGAGGCCAAGTTGCGGACCGCCATGGAGCGGGCCGAACTCGCCAACCGCGCGAAATCGGAATTCCTCACCAGCATGAGCCACGAGCTGCGCACGCCGCTCAACGCCATCATCGGTATCACCGAAGTCCTTCGCGACGATGCCGACGAACTTGATCAGGACAGCTTCAAGGAGCCCTTGCAGCGCATTTCCGGATCCGGCACGCATCTGCTCAACCTGATCAACAGTATCCTCGATCTTTCGAAGATCGAGGCCGGGATGATGGCGCTTCATCCCGAGAGCTTCGACCTCCCGACGATGATTGGCGACACGGCGGCAACTGTCGAACATCTCGCCGCCGCCAATCGGAACCGCCTGGAGGTGCTTTGCCCCAAGGACCTGGGAGCGATAATCGCCGACCAGATGCGCGTCCGTCAGATCGTGTTGAACCTGCTCAGCAATGCCTGCAAGTTCACCGAGGACGGTGTTGTCACCGTCGACGTTGCGCGCTGCGCCGCGGGCCCGGAGGAGCGGATCGAGATCGCCGTCGGCGACACCGGCATCGGCATATCCCGGGAAGACCTGGAAGAGGTGTTCGTGCCCTTCAACCAGGGCGACTCCTCGACGACCCGTCGCTACGAAGGGACCGGGCTGGGTCTGGCCATCAGCCGCCGCTTGAGCGAGATGATGGGCGGCGATATCAAGGTGGAAAGCGCTCCCGGGAAGGGCTCGACATTCACCTTGCGGATTCCCCTCGGCGTCGACGCGCCGGTCCCGGAAAGGGCGCGCCGGCTGGTGCCCGGCGAATCTCACGAGGCGCATTCGGAAACACCGGCAAGACCGACGATTCTTTATGTGGAAGACAACGAGGACAATGTCTACATGCTTAGCGAACGGTTGCGGCGGCAGGGCTTCGGCGTGATCGTGGCCGGCGACGGCGACGAGGGAATAGTAAAGGCGCGGGCCGAGGAGCCATCTCTCATCTTGATGGATTTGAGGCTTCCCGTGCTCGACGGCTGGGAGGCCACGCGCCGGCTCAAGGACATGCCGGAAACGCGGTCCATACCGGTCATCGCCCTTTCGGCGCACGCCATGGAAGGGGACCGCGAAAAAGCGCTCGCCGCGGGCTGCGACGATTACGACACGAAGCCCGTGGTTTTCAGCCGTCTCATGAAGAAAATAGAGACTCTGATGGAAAAAGGCGCGTCAACGTGAACTCGGCGGACGTCCTCCTGCTCGTCGTCGATGACAACGAGGACAATCGCTACACGCTGACCCAGCGTCTCCGGCGCCAGGGCTACAACAACGTCGAGACCGCCGAGAACGGGCGCCGGGCGATCGATATGATCGAAAGCCGCGCTTATGATCTGATCCTTCTCGATATCATGATGCCGGAAATCGATGGCTATGGCGTGCTCGAGCATTTGAAATCGGACATGCGCCTGCGCCACGTGCCGGTGGTCATGATTTCGTCCATCGACGAGGTCGACAGCGTCGTTAAATGCATCGAACTCGGCGCCGAGGATTACTTACCAAAGCCGTTCAATCCGGTGTTGCTCAAGGCCCGGATAGGGGCTTGCCTCGAAAAAAAGCGCCTGCGCGACCAGGAATCCCAATATCACGAGCAGATCGGAGTCGAAAAGAAACGTTCCGATGATCTGTTGGGTGCCATCCTGCCTCACGCCGCCGCCAGCGAGCTGAAAACGACGGGCGGGGTGATGCCCCGGCGCTTCGACAACGTTGCCGTGCTGTTCAGCGACCTCGTGGGGTTTACCGCTTATTGCGACAAGCATCCGCCCGAGGAGGTGGTCGCGCAGCTTCAGACCCTGGTCGAGGAGTTCGAAGGGATCGTCGCCGACCACGGCATGGAGAAGATCAAGACCGTCGGCGACGCCTTCATGGCCACGGCCGGGCTCCTGGTGCCCAGCGATTCCCCCGTGCTGGCTTGCGTCAGGTGCGGACTGGACATGGCGCGCGCGGCGCGCCGCCTGAACCCGGACTGGGATGTTAGCGTCGGCGTCCACTGCGGTCCGGTGGTTGCCGGAATCGTCGGCCACCGCCAGTTCCTGTTCGACATCTGGGGGGACACGGTAAATGTCGCCGCCCGCATGTCGGACCACGGCAAGGCCGGCACGATTACAATGCCTCACACTTGCTGGCTGCAGGTCAAGGATCAGTGCCACGGAAAGCCCTTGGGCCTCGTCGACATAAAGGGCAAGGGCCCCGTGGAGCTTGTCGAGTGCCATGGCCTGAACGAGGACTAACATGCCGACGGCACCTCAGTTGGCGCCCCCCCCCCCAAGCCGTCGTTCAGGCCAACCTAGCGCAGGTAATCGATTCCGTTAAGGCCGGGAGGGCCCGGCTCTCGGAGGTGTGAACGCAATTGAATGCGGCGATCCCGATCGTCCCGCCGAGGCCTGATCCCACGCCTTTCCTGGCCGGTTTCCCCGAGGGCGCGAACATAGTAGGGTCGGTTCGTCCGACCGAAACAAAAGGAAGACGCGAAATGAACGGCGACATATTTATCGATGGTATCGAGAATATCGTGCTGTCCCAAGGCATGGTGCGCATGGATCTGGCGTCGTTCTCGGTCAAGAAGAAGGACAAGGCGGGCAACCCGGCCGTCGAGACGAAACAGAGGATCGTGATGACCCCACAGGGTTTTCTGCGCACCCATGGCGCCATGGAGCGCATGCTCGACGAGTTGGTAAAGTCCGGGGTCGTCAAGGAGAAAACCGAGGAGCAAAGAAGCGGCCCGGCGCGCGACTCTTCGGCGTCCATCGTGGTCAAGGACCGCCGCAAGAACGGCCAGGACGAGGAGCCCGAGAAAGGCAAAAAGAGCCGCAGGCGCAGGATCCTCAGGGTGCGTTAGGAAGCTCCGGCCGGAAGAGGCCACCCGGGCGGTGATCGGAAGGGCGAGCATCGCTTTACACGCCCAAAACGTGATATAAGGATTTCCCGGGGACGAGGGGACCGGGAAAGTATGAAGACCTTCCAAGTATGAAGACCTTCAAGGGGGCGCGCACCATCGACGGCATCAGGGTGTCCGTCGATGACCGGCCCCTTGATGAAAACTATGGTCTCAAACGATTTACGACTCGGGGATTCGAGTGGACCTACGAGGGTGACGAGCCGTCCCAGCTGGCCCTGGCCATCCTTGCCGAGCATCTGGGCGATGACCAAAAATCCCTGGAGAACTGCGACGCGTTCATGAAGGCGGTCGTCGCCAACCTGGACAACGATTGGGAATTGACGAGCGAGGATATCGACAAGGCCCTAGCCGAGATTGCCGGGGCGTGAGATATGGTCGACAGGTGAAACGGAGGACCAGACCATGATGTCGGAGAAGCAGGCGAATTTCCGCAGGGAATACCGTTCGCGGATCGTCGGTTGGTACAACGGCTATTTCCACATTGCCGTCATCTACGCAATCGGCGCCGCCCTGTTTTACGTCTACGTCCAGAACATCGGAAACGTCCTGTGGTGGGAGTGGCTGATCATCCCCATCGTCGGGTTGGGATGCAATATGTTCGAGTGGTTGATCCACAGCTACGTGATGCACCGCCCGGTCACCCAGCGCGCGCTACGGCCCATTTACGTGCGCCATACCCTCAACCATCACCAGTTCTTCAGCGACGGCGAAATGCGCTTTCGCGACCAGCGCGACTGGCGGGTCACCGTCTTCCCGCCCTATGCGCTGGCCGTCTTCACCCTGATGACGATTCCGGGCGGGTTGATCCTGGGTTACTTGATCACGCCCAATGTCGGCTGGCTGGTGATGTGCTCGACCACGGGCATGTACCTGATTTACGAGTTCATGCACTTCTGCTGCCACGTGGACGAACACTGGTTCGTGCGCTATTGCCCGTTCGTCAACACCATGCGCCGCCACCACACGGCCCATCACAATTCCCGCATCATGATGGAAGTGAACATGAACCTGACGTTCGTCATCGCCGACTGGCTGTTGGGCACTTCCGATCTCGACCGCGGGCTTCTTGGCCATGTCTTCAACGGTTACGACACCACGCACCTCAAGACCAGCCTCAGGGGACGGCCGAAGACGCCGATCGAAGCGGCGGCGGCGCCGCTTGGCGCCGACTGATTCCCGGACCATGCCCAATTATCTGAAATTCACGATTTCGGTGATCGTCTGCGCCGTCGCCGCCGTGGCCTTCCATCTCGGGGTGAAGGGGGGCTGGGTGGTCCTCGGCCTGGCGGTCGGCATGGTCTTCGCCATCTGGCTTTTTCCCGAGGCGAAGAAGCGGGAAGCCAACGGCGGCTAGGGCGCGCAGCCGTTCCTAACGAAAACGCCATGACTGTCGCTCACGCAGATTTGAGCGGGCGCGGCTTTCAATTTTTGCCGTAAGGCGTAATTTGACGCTGACGGTCGCCGACATGAAACCGCGAATGGTTGGAGGAATGACCATGCCGATACCGCATCGTTGGCTTTCGGTTCTCGTGTTGGCCCTCGCCTTCGGCCTGGTTTCGTCGATGGCGGGGGCGGCCGGCGATTCGAGTTCGACCAGTTCCCAGGCGCCGGCCGAGAGTGCCCGTTACACGAAAGCCAAGGCGGCCGTGGAGTCCATGGATTACCGGGCCGCCATCACCCTTCTCGAGGGGGTGATCAGGGACAAGCCCGGTCATGCCGACGCCCTCAATTACCTAGGCTACAGCCACCGCAAGCTCGGTGAATTCAAACAATCCCTGGCCTATTACACGAAGGCGCTGGAGATCGATCCGGGGCACAGGCGCGCCAACGAATACCTGGGCGAGCTGTATCTTCAGATGGGCCAGTTGAGCAGCGCCGAAAAGCAGTTGGCGCGCCTCGACGACCTCTGCTTTTGGGGCTGCAAGGAGCTCGACGACCTGAAGAGCGCCATCAAGCAATACCGTGCCAGGAAATCGGGTTGAACGGCAACCGGCGAAGCGCCGGCGGCTTTGAATGATCCACCTTCGGGGGGGCTGTCGCCCGACCCGGGATATTCGGACCCTCTTTGCGTGGTGAGCGCCAGGCGCCCCTATTCCTGCGACGCCGACGGGTCCGGGTCCTCGGCCCAGTCCTCGGCCGGCTCGGGAATCTTGACCAGCCATTCCTTCACCAGGCGGACGTGCTCGCGCTCATCCTCGGCGAATTCCTCCGCCAACTTCCTGACTTCGGCGTCCTTTTGGGAGGCGGCGACGGCGCTGAAGAAACGTAACGCCCTTTCCTCGGCCTTGAGCGCCAAACCGAGGGCGTGATGGGGCGTCATCAGGTAGTGGATATCGGCGGCGTCGATCGCCTCGGGGCTCTCGGTGCCCCGCCAGCGGTATTCCCAGGGGGGGATGTGGGGCAATTCCCGATCGCCCGCCTGATCTAGGATCTGCAAGGCGTGCAGGCCCTCGACGCGGGCCAGTTTGCGGAAGATCTCGGCCACCGCGGGGTTGTTGTGGGTCTCCATCTGATCGGCGAGTTCGATGTAGCGTTCCTCGGCCTCGCGTTCGATGGCGTAGGCGTGGGCCAGAAATTCGAGCCGGCTGAACTCGCCGTAATCGGTGGGCGTCGCTTCGTTCTCTTCGGCGTTCACAGCTCGAATTCCTTCTCCAGGCCGGCCGCCTCCGCCGCCTTGCCGCCTATCCCCGGCCGGTAGGGTTTGCGGTTGCCGCGGTACAGGATGCCGATATTGAAGCCGTCGTCGGTCATGATGCGCCGCGCCGCGCGGGACGGGTCGTCCGTCGGTTCCACCGGGGCGGGGTGCACCATCTTGCGCCATTCGCGCTGATCGGGCCGGAAGGTGACGCAGGGGCTGAGGATTTCGACGAAAGAGAAGCCCGGGGTGTGGATGGCCTCGGCGATCAGGCGCGCCGTGCCGTTGGGGTCCCCGGAGAAACCGCGGGCCACGAAGTTGGCGCCCGACGCCAGGGCGATGACCAGGGGATGGAACGACCTGAGGCCGGCGCCACCGGGTGACAGCGCGCTGTCCCAATCGGGCTCCGTGGTCGGCGAGGGCTGGCCCTTGGTCATGCCGTAGACCCGGTTGTCCATGACGATGTAGGTGAGGTCGACGTTGCGCCGGCAGGCGTGCAGGAAATGGTTGCCGCCGATGGAAAAGCCGTCGCCGTCGCCGCCCGCTGCCAGTACCGTAAGGTCGGGGCGTGCCACCTTGAGCCCCGTGGCCACGGCCAGGCCGCGCCCGTGGACGCCGTGGAAGCCGTAGCAGTTGGTATAGGCGGGGATGCGCGAGGAACAGCCGATGCCCGAGACGACGGCCACCTCCTCGGGCTTCAGGCTCAGTTCTGCGAGGGCCTTGGTGATGGAGAGCAATACCGAAAAATCGCCGCAGCCGGGACACCACACGGGCTTGATGTCCGACTTGTAGGCGGCGGCGGGCACGGCGTTGGCGGTTTGTGATTCTGCCATGGTCATCCCCACTCCGTGATGTGCTCAAGCACTTCGGCCGGCAGGATGGGAAGGGGTCCGGGGCGGCGCAAGCCGCGCATTTCGGCGCCCGGGTCGTAGTGGGCTTTCAAGTAGTGATAAAGCTGGCCCGACTGGCTTTGCTCGACGACCAGCACCTTGGTGACGCCGTCGAGCGCCCGCGCCATGTGTTCGGGCCGTGCCGGCGAGATCAGGCGAAGCGCCACGAGGCGCGCCTCGACGCCGTCCCGGCGGGCGCGGCCGAGCGCCTCGCGCACCGGCCCCGTGGACGAGCCCCAGGTGATGACGGCAAGCTCGCCCGAGCCCTCGATCTCGGCCCAGTGGTCGCCGTAGTCGAAGTCTTCCACCTTGGCGCGGCGCTTCTCCATCTGGGTGATGCGGTCGTCGCTCCGGGTCGACGGCGTGCCGCGCTCGTTGTGTTCCAGCCCATCGGCGGTGTACTGGCCGCCGGTGGTGCCGGGAAGGGCCATCGGAGAAATCCCCGAGGCCGTCGCCGCATACCGCTGGTAGCCGGCGGCCGGCTTTTTCGCCACCAGGCGCTGGCCGATGAAGGCGACGTCGGCGGGCGCGTCGATGACCGCCCGCGCCTGGCCCAGATGCTGGTCGGACAGCACGATGGCCGACGTCTGCAGCGCCTCGGCGAGGTAGACCGCCCACTGGGTGGTGAACAGGCAGTCGGCGACGGTCATCGGCGCCACCACCACGTGGGGCGCGTCGCCATGGAAGCCGTGGACGGCGATGTTGAGATCCGCCTGTTCCGACTTCGTGGGCAGGCCGGTGGACGGGCCGCCCCGCATCACGTCGACGACGACGATGGGGACCTCGGTGGTGATGGCGAGGCCGATGGATTCGGTCATCAACGCCAGCCCGGGGCCCGAGGTCGCGGTCAGCGCCGGCGTGCCGCCGTAGGAGGCGCCGATGATCATGTTGATGGAGGCCAGCTCGTCCTCGGCCTGGACCAGGACTCCGCCCACCTTGGCGAGCGCCGGAGCCAGCCACTCGAGCATGTCGGTGGCCGGGGTGATGGGGTAGGCGGCGACGAAACGCACGCCACCGCGGATGGCGCCGAGGCCGGCCGCCTCGTTGCCGCTGATCAGCCAGCGGCCGCCGCCCTTTCGCGTGGACTTTTCCTGGGGCGCGGCGAGGCGTGGCGCCGGACCGAGGCCCGGGACCGCCTCATGGCCGGCGCGAATGGCCTTGGCTGTGGCTTGCACCGCCTTCGCCCCCTTGTCGGCGATCATCCGTTCGGCCACTTCGAGGCACTCGGCGACGGGAAGCCCGATGAGGCCGCACACGGCGCCCAGGGCGACCATGTTTATGCGGCCGCCGGCTATCTCCTTGGCCAGGGCGTGCAGCGGCAGCTCGGCGATGCGGGCATCGGACTGGGCGACGGCGCCTGGCGCATCGCCGGCTTCCGGATCGGCGATGACCAGGCTGTTCGCGGTGAGTTGGATTTCCGACTGAAAGCGCTCGAAATTCTGCCAGTCGACGGCCAACAGAACGTTCAGCTCTGCATCGCTGGCGGTGACCGGCCGGGTCGACAATTGGAGCAGAGCCGCCGCCTCGCCGCCGCGGATCTGGGGCCCCACGGCGCGCGTCGAAAGTCCGTACCAGCCGGCTTGGCCCGCCGTCTCCAGGAGCATGGCGCCGGCCGTGAGCACGCCTGCACCGCCGCTTCCCGTCAGCGCCACCGAAAGCCTGTCCACGCCCGCGCCTCTATCGGCCATCGCTTGCCTCGCTGGTTACCGGGTGAGCCGGCCGGCGACGAGCCAGCATACGGAGGCCCACGTACGCAAAATTGATTTTGGTCAAGGATTATCTCCCGCCACCTTGAACATACTAGTCGGATAGTATTATAATGCGGCGCCGGGCGGAGGTTTTTGATCTTTGTCAAGGAAGGGCCCCCGGGCGTCGGGCACTCTGATCTCCTTCCACCACCGTTGGCTCTGTTTCGCAAGAGGAGTATACAGACCCATGACCGCCGATGTCGAAAGCGTCGCCAGGGATACCGCGCCCGCCGACCTCAAGGACCACAACCTGACGCCCGATTGGGTCATGCCCGGCGTGCTCTACGAGAAGCGCCCGGCGACGATGCCGGACGGAGCCGTCGTGCCCGGCCTCTACAACGCCTGGATCACCCTCGACAATCCGGACCAGTTCAATTCCTACACCACGGACATGGTCAAGGGAGTGATCCTCGCCTTCCGTGCCGCGTCCAACGCCCGTGACGTGGTCGCGGTGGTGTTCACCGGCAGCGGCGACAAGGCCTTCTGCACCGGGGGAAACACCAAGGAATACGCCGAATACTACGCCGGCAACCCCCAGGAATACCGCCAGTACATGCGCCTCTTCAACGACATGGTCACGTCCATCCTGACCTGCGACAAGCCGGTCATCTGCCGGGTCAACGGCATGCGCATCGGCGGCGGCCAGGAAATCGGCATGGCCTGCGATTTTTCCGTCGCTCAGGACTTGGCGCGTTTCGGTCAGGCCGGGCCCAAGCACGGCTCGGCGGCCATCGGCGGCGCCACCGATTTCCTGCCCCTGATGATCGGCGCCGAGCAGGCCATGGTTTCCGGCGTCATGTGCGAGCCGTTCTCGGCCCACAAGGCCTACCAGCTCGGCATCGTCATGGACTTGGTGCCGGCCCTCAAGGTGGAGGGCGCGTTCGTGGCCAATCCGCTGGTGGTGACGGACCGCATGTTGGACGACTATGGGCGCATGGTTTTCGGTGTATCGAAGAGCGGCGAGGCCCTGGCCGAGGGCAAGGAAATGCTGAAAAAGGGCGAGGTCGACCTCGCCCTTCTCGACGCCAAGGTCGAGGAGCTTTGCGGCAAGCTGATGCTCACCTTCCCCGAATGCACGACCAAGTCCCTGGAGGAATTGCGCAAGCCCAAGGTCGAGGCGTGGAACCGCAACCACGAGGATGCGCGCGCCTGGCTGGCCCTCAACATGATGGCCGAGGCGCGTGCCGGGTTCCGCGCTTTCAACGAGGGGACCAGGGAAACCGGCCGCGAGATCGACTTCGTGGCACTGCGCCAGGCGCTCGCCAAGGGGACGCCGTGGTCTCCGGAACTCACCGAGAGCCTGATGCCGAAGGCGCGTCAGGGTTAAGGGGAGCGGTCATGAGCAAGGCGCCTTTGAAGGTCTGGTTCGAGCGTGAAGGCAAGCTCCTGCGCCTGCGTCTGGCCCGGCCCAAGGCCAACGTCTTCGATTTCGAAATGATCGCCGCCGTGGACGGGGCACTGGCAGAGCATCTGCCCAACACCAACCTTATCGCCGTGTTGCTCGACCACGAGGGGCCCCATTTCAGCTTCGGCGCCAGCATCGAGGAGCACCTGCCCGAATACTGCGCGATCGCACTGCGCCGGTTTCACGACATGCTTCGCAACATGCTGGACAGCCCGCTGCCCATCCTGGTGGCGGTGCGCGGACACTGCCTGGGCGGCGGCCTCGAGGTGGCGTGCGCCGCCAACTTCATCTTCGCCGCCCCCGATTCCACCCTCGGGCAACCCGAGATCCGGCTCGGCGTCTTCGCCCCGGCGGCGAGCAGCCTGTTGCCGGCGCGCCTGGGCCGCGCCCAGGCCGAGGACCTGTTGCTGTCGGGCCGCCATGTCAGCGGTGAGCAGGCGCTGGCCATCGGTCTGGTCAACGACGTCTCCGAGGACCCTGTCGAGGCGGCGCTCGCCTACTTCGACGAGCACTTGGCCACCAAAAGCGCCTCGTCGCTGCGCTTCGCCATGCGCGCCGCGCGACAGGACTGGGCCGCCGAGGTCAAGGCCAAGCTGGCCACCGCCGAGGACCTCTACTTCGATGGGCTCATGACCACCCGCGACGCCGTCGAGGGGCTCCAGTCCTTCATCGAGAAACGACCCGCGAAATGGGAGAACCGTTGAACCATGGCCACCGATTCAACGTCCCAGGTCATCGAGCGCTGCGAGCAGCTCTTCGAGGATATCGACTTCGCCGCCGCCCGCGCCTGGAAGGAGGCGGAGCCCGGCCGCAAGGTGATCGGCTACATGCCGGTCTACGTGCCCCGCGAGATCATCCACGCCGGCGGCATGCTGGCGCTCGGCGTTCTCGGCGGCGGCGAGAACATCGAGGTGATCCACGGCGACGCCTATTACCAGAGCTACATCTGCCGCATCCCGCGTTCGACCATCGAACTGGCCATCACCAAGCGCCTCGATTTCGTCGACGGCATGCTGTTTCCCAGCATCTGCGACGTCATCCGCAACCTGTCGGGCATGTGGAAGATGATGTTTCCCGACGTCTACACCCGATATTTCGACGTGCCCCAGAACTTCCGCGACGACATCGGCGGCACCTACTACATCAACGAACTCAACGAGCTGAAGACCGGCCTCGAGGAAGTCTCCGGGCGCAAGATCGAAGACGACGCCTTGCGCCGCTCGATCGCCCTGTACAACGAGAACCGGCGCCTGGTGAACGACGTCTACGCCCTCCGCGCCAAGCAGCCGTGGAAGGCGCCAGCCTCGGAGGTCTATCTGGTGATACGCGCCGGGATGGTCCTGGACGTCGAGGAGCACAGCCAGCTCATCCGCGACTACCTGGCCGCCGCCGAGGCCGAGGACCGGCCGCCCCGCGACAACTGCCGTATCCTGATCCAGGGGTCGTTCTGCGAGCAGCCGCCGCTCAACCTCATCAAGTCGATCGAGTTGGCGGGGTGCTACATCGTCGACGACGACTACATCCTGGGGACCCGCTGGCTCCTGGAAGACGTGCCCGTCGACGGCGATCCCATCGCCAACCTCGCCCACGCGTTTCTGCATCAGTCCACCGACTGCGCCGCCAAGTACGAGCCCGACGGCACCCGCAAGGGGCATTTCCTGGTCGAGACCGTGCGCCGGCGCGGCGCCGAGGGGGTCATCTTCGCTTCCCCCAGCTTCTGCGATCCGGCGCTTCTCGACCGGCCCATGCTGGGGCGCGCCCTTTCGCAAGAGAACATCCCCTACATCTCCTTCAAGTACGCCGAGAACTCCGGCCAGATGCAGCCCATCCGCGAGCAGGCGGGGACATTCGCCGATTCGATCAAGCTTTGGAGCGCCGCATGACCGATACCACAAGCGCCGAGGAGACGGTGAAAGAGCCGTCGATGATCACCCAGAAGCACATGATCGCCGCCAATTACGACCGGCTGACGAGTGCCCCGGAAAGCGGAACCAAGGTGGTTTCCACCTACGTGCCGGGCAACCTCAACGAGCTCATCATGTGCTTCGACATGGTTTCCAACCTGCCCGAGATCAACGCCATCAACAACGCCATGCGCAAGAAGAGCGGCGGCTACATTACGGAAGCGGAGAAACAGGGCCATTCCGAGGACGTCTGCACGTACGTCAAGGCGGACATCGGTCTCATGTCGAAGGGCGCCATCGCGCCCAACGGCAAGCCCATCCCGCCGCCCGACCTGCTTTTGCTGTCCTACACCGGGTGCTTCACCTTCATGAAGTGGTTCGAACTCCTGCGCGACGAGTTCGGCTGCGAGACGGTAATGCTCCACATTCCCTACGAAGGCGACGGCATCGTCACCGAGCACATGCGCGACTACGTGGTCAAGCAGCTCAAGGACGAGGTCATCCCGGCCCTGGAGCGCGTCAGTGGCGTCAAATTCGACATCGACCGCCTGCGCGAATACCTGCGCAAATCGGCCGCCGCCGAGGACGACCTGGTGTGGGTGCTGCAGAGCGCCAAGAACAAACCCTCGCCCATCGACGCCTTCTTCGGCGGCGTCTTCTACATCGGCCCGGCGTTTACCGCCTTCCGCGGCACCGACGAGGCCATCGAGTACTACGTGCAACTGCGGGCCGAGGTCGAGGACCGCCTCGCACGGGGCGCCGGTCCGATCACGCCGGAAGGCGAGATGGGCCCGGAAAAGTACCGCCTGGTGGTCGAGGGAACGCCCAATTGGACGAGCTTCCGCGAGTTCTGGAAGATGTTCTATGACGAAGGCGCGGTGGTGGTGGCCAGCACCTATACCAAGGTCGGCGGCATGTACGATTTCGGCTTCCGCCACGACCCGGACCGCCCGCTCGAAAGCCTCGCCGATTACTGCCTGGGCTGTTACACCAACCGCAACCTGGTGCAGCGCGTCGAAATCCTCGAGAACTATCTCGAGGAGTACGAGGCCGACGGCCTCCTCATCAATTCGATCAAGAGCTGCAACAGCTTCTCGGCGGGGCAGCTCCTGATGATGCGCGAGGTGGAAACGCGCACCGGCAAGCCGGCGGCCTTCATCGAGACCGACCTGGTCGATCCCCGCTACTTCTCGGCCTCCAACGTGAGGAACCGCATGGAAAGCTACTTCCAGATGATTGAGCAAAAGCGCCGTGGTGGCGGCTCCGCCACCGTGGCGGCGTAGGCGGGGAGGGGACGGCCATGCGTTGTTTCATCGGTATCGACCTCGGGTCCACCACCACCAAGGCGGTGCTCATGGACGAGGACCTGGGGGTGCTTGGGCGCGGCATCACCAACTCGCGGTCCAATTACGATACGGCGACGGCGGTCGCCAAGCAGGAGGCGGTGGTCGACACCCGCCTCACCCTGTTCCGCAGGGGGCTCGCCGATGACGCCGGTATCCCCGACGTCGACGATTTCATGGACCGGGTGGCGCAGTACTTCCGTCTCGAACAGTTCCTCGAACAGCTCGCCGATCTGCACGAAACGTGTTCGCGGTTCGTAGAGGGCGGGCGCTTCCAGAATCGTGAAAAGGAGGCCATGGAGACCCTGGAAATCATCTTCGGGCGCATTGGCGACGAAGCCCCGGCCCTGTACGCGCCGGGCGCGGCGCGCAAGTCCGATTTCTTCCGCGACCTCGCCGGCTCGCGCTTCATGCAGATCGGCGGCGACGTGGCGAAGCTCGTCGGCCTGCCGTTCGACCTGCTGCTCAACGTCTACGACAAGTCGATCATCGAGGTCGAGAACCGCCCGCCGTCGGGTGATTTGACGGGCAAGTTCGGTCGCGCGCTCGATCGGGTGCTCGGCGAGATGCCGGACCTCGACGCCGACACCAAGAAGATGCACGCCACCCTGGAAAAGGCGCTCGCCCAGGAGCTTGATGAGACCTACGTGGTGGGAACGGGCTATGGACGAGTCACCCTGCCGTTCCCCAAGGAGCACATCCGCTCGGAGATCCTGTGCCACGGCCTGGGTGCTCACATGATGTATTCCGGAACCCGCACCGTCCTCGACATCGGCGGACAGGACACCAAGGCCATTCAGGTGGACCCAGCCGGCATCGTCGAGAATTTCCAGATGAACGACCGCTGCGCCGCCGGATGCGGCCGCTACCTCGGCTACATCGCCGACGAGATGAACATGGGGCTGCACGAGCTCGGCCCGCTCGCCATGAAGGCGACCAAGTCGGTGCGCATCAATTCCACGTGCACGGTGTTCGCGGGCGCCGAGCTGCGCGACCGCCTGGCCCTCGGCGAGAAGCGCGAGGACATCCTGGCCGGCCTGCACCGGGCCATCATCTTGAGGGCGATGTCGATCATTTCGCGCTCCGGCGGCATCCGCGACCAGTTCACCTGGACGGGCGGCGTCGCCAACAACCCGGCGGCGGCCCGCGAACTCGAGAAGCTGGTGCGGGAAAACTACGGCGACGTGACCATCAACATTGATCCGGCGTCCATCTACACCGGGGCGCTTGGCGCGGCGACCTTCGCCCAGCGCGCCGTGATCAACGGAGAGGGGGCAGCGTCATGACCGTCACCATAGGGATCGACGTCGGCTCGGGCGCCATCAAGGCGGCGCTCTTCGACATCGAGGGCGACAAGATCGAATGCCTTGGCAAGCGTGTCGAGCGCATCCGCCAAAGCGATCCCCTCCAGCTCGCCGAAGAGATCTGCGACGACCTGCTGGGCGACGGCGGAATGGAGCGCGGCGACGTGGCCTACATCGCCACCACCGGCGAGGCGGAGACGCTTGGCTTCGCCACCGGGCACTTCTATTCCATGACCACCCACGCGCGCGGCGCTATACATCTCGATCCCGAGGCGCGCTCGGTGCTCGACGTCGGCGCCCTGCACGGCCGCGCCATCAAGATCGACGAGCGCGGCAAGGTGCTCGATTACCGGATGACCAGCCAGTGCGCGTCGGGCTCGGGCCAGTTCCTGGAAAACATCGCCCGTTATCTCGGCATCACCCAGGAAGATATCGGACCCCTTTCCGAAGAGGCCGACAACCCGGAGAAGGTGAGCGGCATCTGCGCCGTGCTGGCCGAGACAGACGTCATCAACATGGTGTCGCGCCAGGTCTCCGCCTCCAACATCCTCAAGGGCATCCACCTTTCCATGGCGAGCCGGCTGGTCAAGCTGTTGCGCGCCACCAAGGTCAAGGAAGGGGCGGTCCTAATGACCGGCGGCCTGGCCCTGGATTCCGGACTGGTCGCCGCCATGCGCGAGGCCATGGAGGAACAGAAGATCGTCGTCACGGTGGAGAGCCATCCGGATTCCATCTACGCCGGCGCCTTCGGGGCCGCCATCTGGGGCGCTTTCCGCCACGAGAAGCTGGCCCGACTGAACCAACTGGCGGCGGTTTCCTAGCTTGAAATTGGAATAACGAGCACTGGGAGTTCGAAATGGCCCTGTCGATTACAGAGGACTGCACCGCCTGCGACGCCTGCGTGGAGCCATGCCCAAACTCCGCGATCAGCGTCGCCGACCCCATCTTCGTCATCGACTCCGAGCTTTGCACGGAATGCGTCGGCCACGAGGACGAGCCCCAGTGCATGCTCGTATGCCCGGCCGATTGCATCATCCCCGATCCGGCTCACCCGGAAACCCAGGACGAGCTTCTTGCCAAGTACCAGTCCATGCATGGTTGACGTGCCGGCTTTCGGTCCCTTGACGGGACCCGAGGCGATCCTCGGCATGCTTTCGCGCCCGGTGCGGCGCTCAGGTCTCCGGGGCGGCCGCGGCGCCGATGCCGGCCAACACCATGAGACGCATGGCGCGCACGAAGGCGGGGCCGTCGAGGGTGCCTGCATGGCGGTCCCACTCCAGGAAGCACCCCTGGTTGATGGACATGATCATGGCGACCAGTTGCCGCGTGTCGAGATCGCGGCGGAACTCACCCCGCCTCTTGCCCATCTCCACTGTTTCCGTAAGCGCCGCGTCGAGACGCGCCATCATCTTGTCGAGGCTCTTTTCGATGGGGTCGTCGGTGCCCCTGAATTCCAAGGACATGAGCAAGACGAGCCGCGACAACGCGGTGCGCTCGGGGCGTTCGGTGGTGACCAGGGACTGGGTATGCATGAAGGCGACCAGACGATCGGTGGCCTGGGGGCCGGCCTCCTCGATGGCCTGGACGGTG
This sequence comes from Rhodospirillales bacterium, assembly GCA_030744625.1. Classification (GTDB taxonomy): domain Bacteria; phylum Pseudomonadota; class Alphaproteobacteria; order Rhodospirillales; family JASLQF01; genus JASLQF01. The sequence goes on along the minus strand of JASLQF010000044.1, from coordinate 147,205 downwards.
GGATCGATGATGGATTCCTCGGCCCACTCGAGAAGCCGTATGAGGACACCGGCCTTGCTCCTGAAATAAAAATAGACGGCGCCCTTGGTCAGGCCCGCCGCGTTGGCGATGCGTTCGATGGTGGTGCCGCGGTAGCCCTCGGTGACGAAATACCCGAGCGCCGCCTCGAGAAGCCTGGCGACGCTGATCTCGCGCTGCTCCTTCTTGGTGCGGCCCGGGCGGGCCTGGGCCGGGATCCTGGAGACGCGGCCTTGCCCGCGCCGCCGGCGCCGAGCCGAAGCCTCTCTGGAGCGCGGCGTTTTCCGCATTTCGGGATTGGCCTTTCTTATCCGGCGATCCGTCCGATACCATGTGGCCCCATGCCACACGGCCGGCGTCCGGCTGATTGACATACTAATTGGATAGTATAATGGTTGGCCGTCGACAAGCCATTTCTCGGCAGCCGCCAGCGAGACCACCCATCAGTCGCCATCCAGAGGGAGAACCGAAATGAGCGACCGTTACGCCGCCTACGAGCGGCTCAAGATCGACTTCGTGGAAGACCGCATCCTGCACATCGTCATGGACACGCCCGGCAAGCTCAATGCCGCCGATGCCGACATGCACCGCGAACTCACCGATATCTGGCGCACCATCGACGCCGACCCCGACGTCAGCGTCGCCCTCCTGCGCGGCGCCGGCGATGCCTTTTCCGCCGGCGGTGACCTCGACATGATCGAGAAGATCACCGAGGACTTCGAGTACCGCGCCAACGTCTGGAAAGAGGCGCGCGACCTGGTCTACAACATCATCAACTGCTCGAAGCCCGTGGTTTCGGCCATTCAGGGCCCGGCGGTCGGGGCCGGACTGGTGTGCGGCCTGCTCGCCGACATCTCGGTGGTGGGCCGGACGGCGCGCGTCATCGACGGCCACACGCGCCTCGGAGTCGCCGCCGGCGACCATGCGGCCATCTGCTGGCCGCTGCTGTGCGGCATGGCCAAGGCCAAGTACTACCTGCTCCTGTGCGACACGGTGACCGGCGAGGAGGCCGAGCGCATCGGCCTCGTGAGCATGTGCGTCGACGACGACAAGGTCCACGAGACGGCCATCGGCGTGGCCAAGCGGCTTAGAGCTTGCGCGCCCTACGCCGTGCGCTGGACAAAATACTCCCTCAACAACTGGTACCGCTCGGCGGGACCGGCGTTCGACGCCTCGCTGGCGCTCGAGATGATGGGGTTTGCCGGCCCCGAGGCAAGGGAGGGGAGGGCGGCCCTGGTCGAGAAGCGCCGGCCCGACTTCGATCCCAAATGCGTGCTCTAGGTCGCCGGCCCGGCGCGCCGCAAAAAATTAGGAGACGATCCCATGAGAGGACTTGAAGGGAAGAACATCATCGTCACCGGCGGTGGCAGCGGCATCGGCCGCGCCATCTGCCACCGCCTGGCCGAGGCCGGCGTCAAGGTCGGCGTATTCGACCTCAACCGCGACGGTGCCGAGCAGACCGTCAAGGAAATCGCCGCCAACGGCGGTTCCGCCGCCGCCTTTACCGCGGACATCGGCGACTACGACGCCTGCAAGAGGGCCGTCGCCGAATTCGAAAGCAGCGTCGGCACCACCGACGCGCTGGTCAACAACGCGGGCTGGGACCTGGCGATGCCGTTTCTCCAGTCGGACGCGGAACTGTGGCAGAAGCTGGTGGCCATAAACTTCTATGGGCCCATCAACATGTGCCACGTGGTCCTGCCCGGCATGGTGGAACGCGGCGGTGGCCGCATCGTCAGCCTGTCGTCGGATGCGGGGCGGGTCGGTTCGTCCGGCGAGTCGGTCTATGCGGGGTGCAAGGGCGGCGTCATCGCCTTTTCCAAGACCCTGGCCCGCGAGCACGCGCGCCACAAGATCAACGTCAATGTCCTGTGCCCGGGGCCGACCGACACGCCGCTGTTCCAGCACGCCATGGAGGGCAATCCGAAGCTCGGAGATGCGTTGATTCGGGCCATCCCCATGCGCCGCCTGGCGGCGCCCGAGGACCACGCCGGCATGGTCGCCTTCCTGTGCAGCGACGAAGCCAGCTTCATCACGGGACAGGTGGTCAGCGTCTCGGGCGGGCTGACCATGCACGGTTAGGGCGTGGTGACGGGGCGTCTTGACCAATATCAATGAAGCGGGCCCGGAATCGGCTAAGCTTGTTTCGATTTTGGGCGGCCTCCGCGGCTGACGGAGGACGTAAGGTACAGGCGAGGATAATGAAGACAATTCTGGTAGCAAGCGACGGCTCGGGCGATGCGCGCAAGGCCGTGCAATTGGCCGGTGAGTTGGCGGGCAAATACGAAGCCAAGTTGATTCTGGTCCACATCCTGCAGCTTAGAGGGAAGGCGAAGGATAAGGACGTGGACGCGGTAAAGCCGATCATCGAGAAAGAAATACGGTTGGCCAAGGGCAAGGGAGCGAAGGAAATCGAAACCGTTACGGAGAATGGCGAGCCGGCCGATCGGATCCTCAAGTGCGCGAAACGCGAGGGTGCCGATCTCATCGTCATGGGCAGTCGCGGCCTGGGCAAGGTGGAGAAATTTCTCCTGGGCAGTGTCTCTCTCACGGTCAGTCAGCGCTCCAAGTGCTCGTGCATTACGGTAAGATAGGGCGTCGCCGTCCCTCTTGGCGAGAGGGGCAGAGAAAGCGCGCGTAGTTCGATCGGTGGGAGGCGGCGCTCACCGCCACAGGGGGGACCGGAAAGACCTTTCCCCGCCACGCCGGGGTCGATTTCCGCTTTCCCGACGCCAAGGAGGGATGCGCATGGACTGCAAGACGGTGATGGCCCCCATCAAGGTCAGCCTCTATGCCGATGATGCGGCGGGGACGGCCATCGACTTCATGGTCGAGAAGCACATGGGCCTGGTGCCGGTGACCGAACGCGACGGCGCCTTCGCGGGACTGATCAGCGGCGACCGGCTGATGGAATTCATGCTGCCCCGCACCCTGACCACCATGGGTGGGGTGAAGCGTGGCTTCAAGCGGGCCAGCTACCTGCACGAGACGGCGGGCGAAATGCACGAACGCCTGGACGCCCTGCGCGAGCGGCCCCTCGGCGAGCTGGTCGACCGCGACGTCATGGTGGCCCATCCCGACACGCCGCTGATCGACGCCCTGATGATGATCAAGCAGAAGCAGTACGTGGTGCCGGTGGTCGATGGCGACGGCAAGCTGGTGGGCGCCATTTCGTTCTTCTCGGTGCTGTATGCGCTGCGCCAGGAATACGACCGCGAAACCGCCGAAAAAGCCAAGGCCAAGGAGCGCGACGAGAGAAGAAAGGCGCGGGAGGAAACTCCATGAGCGCCGCAAGCGCCGCAAGCGCCTCAAGCGCCGCCGAGGCCGCCGGCCACGCGGTGATTTTCGGCCTCGATCCCCTATGGCTGAGCACCGGCATCCTCATCGTCTCCTACGCCGTGCTGCTCAGCGAGAAGGTGAACCGCACGGTGGTGGCGCTGTTGGGCGGTGGCCTGGTCATCGTCACCGGCGTCATCAGCCAGAAGCAGGCCTTCGCCGGCATCGACTTCAACACCATCGCCCTGCTCACCGGCATGATGATCATCGTCGCCATCACCCGGGTGTCCGGCGTCTTCGAGTATGTCGCCATCTGGTCGGCCAAGAAGGTGAATGCCGACCCCATCGGCATCTTGATCGTGCTGTCGGTGGTGACGGCGGTGTTCTCCGCCTTCCTCGACAACTTGACCACGGTGCTGCTGGTGGTGCCCATCGCGCTGCTCATCGTCGAGAAACTGCGGGTCTCGCCCTATCCCTTCCTCTATTCGCAGATCCTGGCCTCCAACGTCGGCGGCACGGCGACCCTGATCGGCGATCCCCCCAACATCCTGATCGGCTCGGCGACCGGGTTGACCTTCGTCCAGTTCCTGTTCGAGCTGGGTCCGGTGGTGGTGGTGATCATGATCATCATGGTCCCTATCTTCTGGTGGCTGTGGGGCAAGGAGCTGGTGGCGACCGACGAGCGGCGGGACAGCATCATGCGCTTCCGCGAGGCCGACAGCATCACCGACAAGCGCCTGCTGGTGAAGTCGCTGACGGTGCTGGCCCTGGTCATCATGGGGTTCATTATCGGCGAGCACTACCATATCCGCCCCGGCACCACGGCCATGTTCGGGGCCGCCGTGCTTCTGCTGGTGACCATTATCGGCGAGGAAGCGCAAGGCCAGGCCGAGCGCCTGCACGAGGCCTTCATCGAGGTCGAATGGTCGGCCCTGTTCTTCTTCATCGGGTTGTTCGTCATCGTCGCCGGGGTCGAGCACGCCGGTCTCCTCAATATCCTCGGCGACGCGCTCATGGACTTCACCGGAGGCGACGCGGCGCTTACCTCCTACGCCACCCTTTGGCTTTCGGCGGTTGTTTCAGCGGCGGTCGACAATATCCCCTTCGTCGCCACCATGATCCCGCTGGTCGAATCCATGGAGGGCGCCATCGGAGGCGCCGAGGCCCTGGAGCCGGTGTGGTGGTCGCTGGCGCTCGGCGCTTGCTTGGGTGGCAACGGCTCGCTGATCGGGGCGGCGGCCAACGTCATGGTGTCGGGGCTCGGCGAGCGCGCCGGCTACCCCATCAGCTTCGCCAAGTTCCTCAAGGTCGGTGTGCCGTTTATGCTGCTCACCGTGGCCATCGCCCACGTCTACATGTATTTGCGGCACTTCATGTAGTAGGGGAGGGGGACGAATCGGTTGCCGCGTTTGGTTGAATAAGATACTATCTATTCAGTATGTAAAATGCGAACAGCAGCGCGGAGACGGAGACCAGGTCCGATTGTCCGCCAACGCGATAGGCGGTCTCGATGACGAAGGCGGATATTAACGGCGCCCGTTCCCAAGAGGCGGTCAAGGAGCCTTCCATGCTCAAGCAGAAGGCCATGATCGCCGGCAATTACGAACGCCTGACCAGCGTCCGCGAGAACGGCGTCAAGGTCGCCGCCACCCACGTGCCCGGCAACCTCAACGAGCTGATCATGTGCTTCGACATGGTCTTGAACCTGCCCGAGATCAACGCCATCCAGAACGCCATGCGCAAGAAGAGCGGTGCCTTCATCACGGAGGCCGAGAAGATGGGGCATTCCGAGGACGTCTGCAGCTACGTGAAGGCGGATATCGGGGGCATGGCCAAGGGCCACATCGCGCCCAACGGCAAGCCCATGCCGGTGCCCGATCTCCTGATGATTTCGTACACCGGCTGCATCACCCACATGAAGTGGTTCGAGTGCCTGCGCGACGAGTTCGGTTGCGAGGCCGTGATGATGCACATCCCCCACGACGGCGATCGCAAGAACATGCGCGACTACGTGGTCAACCAGATCAAGAGCACCCTGATCCCGACGTTGGAGCGGGTCAGCGGCGTCAAGTTCGACATCGACCGTCTGCGCGAATATCTGCGCAAATCGGCCGCCGCCGAGGACGACCTGGTGTGGGTGCTGCACAGCGCCAAGAACAAGCCCTCGCCCATCGACTCCTACTTCGGCGCCGTCTTCTACATCGGCCCCATCTTCACCGCCTTCCGCGGCACCGATGACGCCATCGAGTATTACCGCATGCTGCGCGGCGAGGTGGAAGGGCGCCTCGCCCGCGGCGAGGGGCCGGTGACGCCGGAAGGGGACATGGGGGAACAGCGCTATCGGATTGTCATCGACGGGGTCCCCAACTGGACCCACTTCAGGGAATTCTGGAAGATGTTCTACGACGAGGGCGCGGTGGCGGTGGCCAGTACCTACACCAAGGTCGGCGGCATCTACGACTTCGGCTTCCGGCACGATCCCGACAATCCGCTGGAAACCCTCGCCGAGTACTGCCTCGGGTGTTACACCAACCTGGATTTCCCGGAGCGGGTGGAGATGATCGAAAGCTACGTCAACGACTACGGCGCCGATGGCCTGCTCGTCAATTCGGTGGCCAGTTGCAACAGCTTCGGCGCCGGGCAACTACTCATCATGCGCGAGGTGGAGGCGCGCACCGGCAAGCCCGCTACCTTCATCGAGACCGACCACGCCGATCCCCGCTATTTCTCGGCCGCCAACGTCGGCAACCGGCTGCAAAGCTATTTCGAGATGATCGACCAGAAGCGGGCGACCGGGGCCGCCGCGTGACAGCGGCGAGTTTCCGTCGCGCCGCCCGGCGCTAGTCGACGCGCTTGGCCAGCACGATGCGCTGGGCCGGCACGAAACCGCACCCGTCGAGGAACCTTAGGAGTTCGAAGCTGTCCCACCGCACCATGGTGCGGACGGTCTCGACCTGGAGCGTCGCGAGGTTGGCACACAGTTGGGAGAGCAGGGCGTGGCCTATGCCATGGTGAGCCTGATCGGGGTCGACGCCGAGGGTATCGAGCACGGCGACCGGCTCGGCGAGGCCGAACTCACCGAAATCGACACGCGCCATGACGAAGCCGGCGGGCGATCCATCAACCTCGGCAATCAGGGACACGCGGATCCCGGACTCGCTCATCACTTCGGCGAGTTTGCGCTCGAAGTAGGCGGCGCGCTCCCTGCCGGTGAGCCTGCGGTCGATTCCGATGATGGCCGGGAGGTCGTCTTCGGCCATGGAGCGGACAGGCACCCGGTCGCGGGACAGCGGGGCGAAGTCGTCGCCGGGGCCGCTGTGATCGGACATGCCGGCGTCAAGCCGGGGGGCGGCGATGTCCGGGTCCGTTCGGGGCATTGATTCGGTTCCTCCCTTAGAGCTCCAGGCCGTTGCCAAGCTGCAACTCCAAAACCGGGATGGGGGCCAGGGAAAATCCGCGCGAGGCGAAGAATTGGGCAAGGGCGTGCTGGTCCCACGAGATTTGGGTGCGAAGCTCGCCGGCACCGCGTTGTTTCATGACCTTTTCCAGCTCCTTCATGAGTTCGTGGCCGAGGCCGGCGCGCTGAAGGTGGGGATCGACTCCGATGACGTCGAGCATGGCGGAGCGCCGGTCTTCACCGAACTCCCCGGATTGGAGGCGAACGATGACGTAACCATTCAACCTGTCACCATCAACGGCGCCGAGGGCGATGAAATCGTCGGCGAAATCGAGCGCTGCTTGCAGGCGTTTCTCGAAGAACCCGCGCCGTGAGCGTCCGGCGAGCGCGCTGTCGATTTCCACGACACGCGCCAGATCGTCGGGGCGCAAAGGCCGTATTTCGCAGGTGCGCTTGGTGGCCATGAAGGGGCCTCTGTTCACGTCTCTAGGGGCTTATTCACGTCCTGGATCGTTTCGATCCAGGACGATAAGACCCTACGGTTCGTGGCTTGGCGTCGCCTTGACATGAGTCAACCGAGGCAACCCAAAGCGCCGTGCCCACTATCCATTCCGCTCGGCGGCCTGCAACGTCATGACCATCTTCACGAGGTCGGCCAGGGTCTTGGCCTGCATGGTCCTCATCACCTTGGCGCGGCGGAATTCCACGGTCTTCGCGCTGAGCTCGAGCCGTTCCGCGATTTTCTTGTTGGTTTCTCCCGAGACGATGCCGTCCAGCACCTCGCGGTCGCGGGGCTTCACCTGGTCCAGGCGCCTGCGAATCTCAGCCAACTCGTCCCTGCGCCCGGCCGATTCGAGATTGATCTCGACAGCCTTGTGTATGAGGTCCAGGAGTTCCTGGCCGTTGAACGGTTTTTCGACGAAGTCGAAGGCCCCGGCCTTCATGGCACGCGCGCACATTTTAATGTCGCCGTGCCCGGTGATCATAATCATCGGAAGATCAATAGAGCGTCTGGCCAGCTCGCTTTGCAGATCGAGCCCGCTCATCCCCGGCATGCGTATGTCGGCGACCAGACAGCCCGTCTCGCCGTCGCGGTAGGCGTCCAGGAACGCCCGGCCGGAAGCGAACGCCTTGACCGGCAGGTTGACCGATCCGAGCAGCGAGTCCAGGGAGTCGCGCACCGCTTCGTCGTCGTCGACCACGAAGACAACGGGGTCAGGCCGCGTCATGGCGTGTATCCTCGGCGGCGGAAAGGATGAAGTGGAATGTGGTTCCCGAAACACCGTCCGAGGTCGCCCACAGCTGGCCACCGTGCAGATCGACGATCGAACGGCATATGGACAGGCCCATTCCCAATCCACTTGACTTGGTCGTGAAGAAGGGATCGAACATCTGCTTCAAAACTTCTCCAGTCAAGACATTGCCTGTGTTGGTGACGGTGACTCGAATTTCGCCATTTTCGGCGGTCGACGCGTCGACGCTCAGCAGGCGCGGCGAACGCCCGCTTTCGAGCATGTCCTCCATGCCGTTGCGCATGAGGTTGAGGACCACTTGTTGCACTTGAATCGTGTCGGCCAGCGCCTTGGGCAGGGCATCGTCCAGCTTCAGCTCGACGGTGACGCCGTTTTCGCGGGCTTCCTCGCCGAACAGCTCGGCGGCGCCACGGATGGCGGCGGGGACATCGACGCGCGTGACCTTGGGCCCTTCCTTGCGCACGAATCCGCGGATGCGGCGAATGATTTCACCGGCCCGCTGGGCCTGCTCGGAAATGCTGGTCAGGATTCCGACCAGTTCCTCGGGATCCTGGGGGTCGGTGCGCAGGCGTTGCAGGGCGCTTTCGGCATAGTTGGCGACGGCGGAAAGCGGTTGGTTGAGCTCGTGAGCCAACTGGGTCGCCATCTCTCCCATGGTGCTCACGCGATGGGCATGGGCCAGCGCCGTCTGCGTCCGGCGGGCCTTTTCCTCGGCCCGGACGCGCTCGGTCATCTCATCGCGCAGGGCCCGGGTGCGCTCCTCGACACGCATTTCGAGCTCCTGGTGGGCCTCGCGAAGCGCGTCCTCGGCCCGCTTGCGCGCCGTGATATCGGTTCCGGCGCCGCGGTATCCCTGGAAGTCTCGATTTTCGTCGTATACCGGGCGCCCGCTGATGTTGAAAACCCTGGTCTCCCCAGCCATGTCGGTCAGACCGTATTCGAAGTCGCGAAACGGTTCGCGCCTCGTCAGCATTTTCCGGAGTTTGCGCCAGTTCTCGGGCACCACCTTGGCGCCGGACACCTGACCGATGTCGAATTGGGTCTTGCCGATGACGTCGCCACGGGCAACGCCGGTTAGCTCCAGGTACCTATCCGAGACATTGGATACTCGCAGGTCCGGTCCCATGGTCCAGAACCAGTCGGACGCCGATTCGGCGAAGTCGCGAAAGCGCTGTTCGCTGGCGCGTAGCGCGGCTTCCGCCTGCCGGCGCTCGGTGATGTCCTCGGCGGTTCCGCGCACGCACACGAATTCGCCCGTTTGCGGGTCGAAGACAGGCAGGCCGCTAAGCAGGAAGACCCGCTTTCCCTTCCCGTAGTCGGCGGTCTCATAGGTGATGTCCCGAAACGGTGTCTGCCACTTGAGGTCTGCCTTCGAGCCTGCCGGGGTGGTGAACGTTCCAATGTCGGAAAGCCGGCGTTCGACGACCTCTTGCGGATGGAGGCCGAGGACCTCGAAAACTCGGTTGGAAACGAAGGTCAGCCGGAAGTCCCTGTCGGTTTCCCAAACCCAATCCGAAACCAGACGCGTGAGGTCCTCGAGGCGGCGGCTTTCGGCTTCCCCGGTCCGCGCCCCGGCCCGCGGCTGGCGCGCCGCGGGGGACGGGTTTCTTCCCGAAGCGGTAATGGGATCGGCCTTAGCCATGCCTCGATGTAAGTTCCAGTTGGCGGATGGCGGCGAGGTAGTCCGCGTCGCGCCGCCAATGCCGCAGGACCCCCCTGGAGGCAACCTCGGATATGCTGTCGTAAAATTCCGTTGCCTCTTTGGTTTGTTGTTGCAAGGGCTTGGCGGAACCCGGCCTCACCTTGCGGCTGAGGGAGAAGATAAGGGAGAAATTCTCCTTGTCGATGCCGACGGCCTTGCTGGCGATGGCCAGGCCTTCCCCGCCCGGCTCCAGGAGGATGCGGGTGACCAGCGTGTGGCGGAGTTCGGTGAGCCGCCGAAACATGGAGACGAACAAATGCACCTGTCCGTTGCGCAGGGCGGAAATCAACAATTCCGGCGTCACCGCGTTTTCCTCGGCCAGCTCGGCGACCAATTCGTCCGACTTGTTTGACGGTGTCCCGAAATGAGTTTCTCCGCCTGCTTCCTGCAGCGCCGCCTTTTCCAGCAGATCGTCGACCACCGACTTTTCCAAATCGAAATTCTCGACGATGTACTTGCGGAGCGCCGCCGACACCCACATGAACATGCGCTTGGCCAGATTCGGATCGAGGTCGTGACGCCGCAGGATCGGTTCCTGGAAGGTGTTGAGCCGCGAAGATTCCTCGACGAGATACTCCATGGTGGCTTGCGAAATCCGCGCCCCAGAGTTCTCCAGGAGGGTGCGGATGACGTCCTCGCTGCCGGTCTCGACCAAGGCGTCGGATACGTCCACGGAGACGGTGTGCCGGATGGCGATGGCCATCTGATGTTCAAGGGTGCGATGGCGGATGGTCTCGATGAGCTGCGCGTCCTGCAGTACCTCGCTTTGGGTGAGGATCGGATAGGCGACCTCGACATCATCGTTGGCCAGTATCACGGCGAGTTCGGGCGGCGTGTCCGGTAAGGTGGCTATCTGATTGCTGATGGTTTGGCGGATGGTCATTTCGATGTCATGGACAACCTGATGCAGGATGTCGAACATCAGGGTCCTTTCGCGCTCCGACAACGCCCTGACGTTGCCGAGGAACAGGTCGGCAATGGTTTCGCCGAGGACCTTTCGGCCTGCCGACGATTTGTCGCGGGCGAGTTGAAGGAGGGCATCGGTATCCACGGAACTATCCTTAGCGGCCGACTGAATCATGGCTGCCATTGTCTCCTTTTAAAGCCTCCCGGTCGCAACACCGGCTTGCCGTCTCGGGATTTCCCTAACGGCGCGGCGAGTGTAGAGCAAACCGGACAAAGGAGTCATCACCGATTAGGGCCGGTAATGGTTCCCTCCCGGTATAAGGTGCCTGTGCCATCGGCGGCCCGTCAGCCGCGGCAACCGCCGGCTTCGAGGGGGCATGGAACCTACTGGAGAAACTTTTGTACCAGGGGCCAATACCAGGCGATCAAGATCAATACGCCGACGATCGAGACGGTCGACAAGAATGGCTTGAGCCACCAAGTCGATTGACCTTTAAGTTTCTTGTGTTGGAACTCCCGCCGACCTTTGCGCAGGGCGACGCGGCGCATGCGGGCCTCTTCCTCACCCTTGAGCTGCTCAAGATGCCTTTTGGCTTCCTCGAGCTTTCTTTTCGCGTCTACGGAGCTGGGCGCCATGCTGATAGCTCTCCCCATTTCCGGATTCTCCTACCCTCGCGCGCCTTGACCAAGGAATTAACTTCTATTTTTATTTTCAGACAGTTATTGCATATTTCCGACAAAAGTTCAAGGGAATCCCCTAATCGTTCAGGATTACACCTAATTAGAATGATGGCTTCGTCAATTGCCGTGGCGGTAGCCGGCCGCTCACACGATCTCCGCCTCGACCGACGCGTCATCGACGGCGGCGTAACCGCGATCCGGCGCCGGCTAATCGGTAGCGGCGAATTCCAGGTGCTTGAGTTCCTGGTCCTGGACGCCGACGAATATCGGCGCCGCGTTTTCCCGGTAAATGTTGATCTTGGCGTTGTACACGTTGCGGGTGAGGTCGTGCTTGTCGGTGACCAGGTATTTTTTGATGGAAAAGGAGCCGTCGTCCTTCCTGTCGCCGGTAAGGTAGCAATTGATGGAGTCCACGGCGTCGCCGGAAAGGACGAGCCCCTTGAGGTTGGAAAGCGTTTTCTGGGTCCTTTCCAGGAACTCGACGGTGCCGATCTTGCGGATTTTCTCCGTCTTCTGGTCGAGCGTGGAGACCAGGAAATCGCCGACCATTACCTGACCGGGGATGGCCTTGTCGATCATGCGGGCCAGCTCGATGGTGACGTCGCCGACGATGTAGCTGTAGATCGTCGGGCTCAGGCCTTCGGACTGGTAGAACTCGTAGTGCCCGCCGACGTGGAAACAGGTCCTGAGGCGGGGCGTCACGTTGCTCTTCGATTTGCTGGTGGCGATGGCGTTGTCGGCCATCACCAGGTGCATGAAATGGTAGAGGTTGATGTTGGCCTGGATACTCCTGTCCCGGTTCCAGACGTAAAAGCCGTCTCCCGTCGTGCTGCGCGCGAAAGTGATGTCTATTTTCTTGCTCAGCATTTTGCTGTGCGCGGCATTGACGGAATAGGCCAGGCTGTTCAGCTGGGTCACTTGCTCGAGCGGGGAGAGGAGGGAAAAGCCGACGATGTCGAAGAGCGCGACGGCGCGGTCATCGACATAGGACAGGCTGTATCGTTTTACCAGGGAATCGATGACGCGCAGGCTCAGGTCTTCTCCCGGGACGATGGGCAGGTCGATATCCTCGGTCGCATAGCCCAAGATGTCGGCGACTTGTCCCATATACTCGGAGCTGACCTGCTTGGGGCCGGCGAGAATCTTGTCCATCAGGTTTGACGCGGTAGCGCCATCCGCCAGGCCCATTGTCGCCAGGCTTTCCGGCGACGGTTGCGTGCCGGACGCGAAGTTGGCGATCTCGTAATGGGGGATGACGAGGATTTCGATGCCCTGGCGCTTTGGCGACCACAACAGGATGACGTTGCGGCCAACCTTCCAGTAATCATGAAGCGCCCGATCGAGGAGCGCCGAGGACTCCTGGACGGAGGTTGACAGCGCATCGAAAATTGATCCGATGTCCGGATCACTCTCGGGTTCGTCGATTTCTACAGTGTCCGCGGGCATGGCTGTCCCGTCGTCCCATTCTGGCCGCGCGAGACTAGCACAACCCGAGCCTTGGGGCCATCCGATGCATTCGTACCGAGCACCGTTTGTATCACTCAATGGCGCGGTTGGCCGGGCCCCGGCGCCCGCTCGGCGTGCGGCCGCCCGAACAAGCCGTCGGGCCGAAACACAAGCGCCGCGATCAGAATCCCGAAGACCACCACGTCCCGGTAGATCATCTGGAAATAGGCCGACCACATGGTTTCCAGCAACCCGATGAGAAGTCCTCCGACCACCGCTCCCGGCAGCGAGCCGATGCCGCCGATGATGGCCGCTGTGAGAGCCTTGAGCCCGAAAACGAAACCCATGAAGAAATCGATGACGCCGTAATGGACGCTCACCATGAGCCCGGCGACGGCGGCCAGGGACGCGGTGAGGACAAAAACGGCCGCCGATGTCCGTACAGCATCGATGCCGAGGAGGGTGGCCATGGTGGCGTCCTGGGCGATGGCGCGCCCGGCGCGCCCGACACGGGTACGCTCGACGACGAACCAGCTGACGGTCAGCGCCACCGCCGTGAGGAGGAAAATGAATATCTCCGTGTAGCCGAGGAATACGGCAAAGTCGCCGTGTTGCGACCATTCGAGACCCCCCTTCAGGGTTTGCTCGAGCCACAGGCTGCGAGCGCCGTGCAGCAGGCGCACGTACTCCCTAAGGAAGATGGCGAAGCCAAGCGTCGCGACGATGGCGGAGTACCCTGGCGCGACGCGCAAGGGACGGTAGATCATTCTGTTTACCGACCAGCCGTAGACCATGTTGAAGGCGATGGCGGCGACCAGGGCGGTGGGCAGAACCCAGGGGGCGGCGCCGATCCCCAGTATGCCCAGGCCGATAACGGCGATGGTGGCGCCGAAGGCGCCGATCATGAATATGTCGCCGTGGGCCAGATTTATCTGGCCAGTGATGCCATGCACCAGCGTATAGCCCATGGCCACCAAGGCATAAATGCAGCCGATGGTGGCGCCGTTTATGAGCTGTTGAACGAAGTAGTCGATGGCCACCATCCCGAGGAGAATTACCAAGAACGGGCAACGACGGAAGAGCGTCCTCTTGCCGATCCGACGGCGATTATAATCCCAGCTTGCGGCGCAGGAATACGGTGGAGGCGGCCGACAGCTCGCCATGCGAATCCGTCCTGACGCCGATGAGTTCGAGCCGGTCTTCGTCGAAGCGGCCGCCCGCAAACCGGCAGGCGCCGCGGCCGCGCCGCGTCCTGCCGTCCTTGAGGGCCGCCTGAAACGTCAATATCACGGTGTGAGGGGCCGACTCGTCCTGTCTGCGGTCGACGATTTCCACGCTGTCGGGGAGCCCCTCGACCTCCAGGAGGACGCGTTCGCACAGGCGCACCTGCCCGCTGTCCGGTCCGCAGGCCGTGACCGCGAGAGCGGCCATCGGCCACGCCAGGTACCGGGCCAGGGTTAAACGCGCCATCCGGCGCGTCGCGCCGGCAGGGAACGATCGCCGACGGTACCCGCCGTTTTCGCCATGGCGGAGTAGGGCATACCAACTGCGCCAAGGCTGCGCTAAACTTGTTTCATGGGACATTGTTTCGCCGGTACCCCGATATTGAAAACGCGGCGATGGCCCGTGTGGCCCGTGTGGCCCGTGTGGCCCGTGCGCTGGCCGTGGGTGGTCGCATTGGGCGTATTCCTGGCCGCCTGCGCCGTCCCCGGCCAGACGCCGTCCCCGGCGCCTGCCCCCGCCCAGCAAGCCGCGGCCGCACCCGCGACGCAGACCGCCGGAAAGCCCACCACACCCTCGGCCGCCCAAACCGCCGCCTCCTCCAGCCAAGGCCTCAATCTTACTTACGGCGCCATCAATTTTTACAACGGAAATCGCTACGAGGGTGAGCTTTCCAACGGCAAGATAGAAGGCCGCGGCATTTTCACCTTCGCCAACGGCGATCGCTACGAAGGCACGTTCAAGGATAATCAGCGCCACGGCCGTGGCGTATTCACCTTCGCCAATGGTGAACGCTACGAAGGCGATTTCGTCGAGGGACGGCGCGAGGGCGGCGGCGTCTACCAGTACGCCAACGGCAACAGGTATCATGGCGAGTTCCGGGGAGGCAGGCGCCATGGCCGGGGCGTGTTTGTGTTCGCCAACGGTGACCGTTACGAGGGCGAATTCAACGACGGCGAGCGGCACGGCAAGGGCGTTTTCAAATTCGCCAACGGCGACCAATACGATGGCGCCTTCGAGCGGGCGAAGCGCCACGGCCGCGGCGTTCTTGCGCTGTCCAACGGCGACCGCTACGAGGGGGAATTCATCGACGGTCGGCGCGAGGGGGCCGGCGTCTATGTTTATGCCGACGGAACCCGCTACGAGGGTGTTTTCAAGGACGGCCTGCGCCACGGCCGAGGCGTTTTCGTGTTCGCCGGGGGCGACCGCTACGAAGGAGAGTTCCGGGACGGCAAACGGCATGGCCGTGGAAAGTTTGAATTCGCCAATGGCGATCGCTACGACGGGGAGTTCGTCGACGGAGAGCGCCAGGGAAAGGGCATATTCTCCTTTGCCAACGGCGACCGCTACGAAGGGGAGTTCCGAAACGGCAAGCGCCATGGCCACGGCGTGTTCGGCTTCGCCAACGGCGATCGCTATGAGGGTGGTTTCGTGGAGGGCGAGCGCCAGGGCGATGGCGTATTCGTCTTCGCAAGCGGTGACCGCTACGAAGGCGACTTCGAGAACGGCAAGGGAGTATTCGTCTTCGCCAACGGTGACCGCTACGAAGGGAACTTCGAGAACGGCAAGCGCCATGGCCAGGGGGTGTTTAATTTCGCCAACGGCGACCGTTACGAGGGAGAGTTTGCCGACGGAGAGCGCCACGGGCACGGTGTCTTCACCTTCGCCAACGGCGACCGCCACGAAGGTTCCTTCCAGTTCGGAAAGCGCCAGGGTCGCGGGGTGTTCTTGTTCGCCAACGGCGACCGCTACGAAGGGAACTTCGAGAACGGCAAGCGCCATGGCACGGGCGTGTTGGTGTTCGCCAACGGCGACCGCTACGAGGGCGATTTCGAAGACGGCCGCCGCGAAGGCACGGGTACGTATTTGTACGCCAACGGCAACAAATACGAGGGGAGTTTCCGGAATGGGCGGCGCCATGGCAAGGGAGTGTTTACGTTCGCCAGCGGTGACCGCTATGAAGGAACCTTCCGTGGCGATGTGGCGGAATGAAAAAGGCCCCCGCCCGATCCGCAGGCATTCACGAAGCGCTCACGCAGGTTTGAGTTCCAGGTGAGTGACGGTATGTGCGAATGTTTTCTTGGACCCGCCCTGCTTTGCCCCCCAATGCCGGCGGTTTCTAAGAAATTCCTCCAATAACTTACCGGGCCCCCTTGGGTCCGGCACTTTTTTGCGTCTAGTGGCCCGCGTCAGCCAAATTGCACCCCTACGACGGTCTTGCGAGGTTTCCGGCTAGGAGTGCGTTGCGCCGTGGTGTATGTGCACCACAAGCGGCGCGCGACGACGTCCGGAAGCCTCGCAAGACCGCCCGAAGGGTCACTTTTCCCGTCCCCTCGGGGCGTCGGAAGCGCTTGACGATGACCCCGCATCGCCTACGCGCCCCCTCCTACCGAGGAAACGGGAAAAGCGATCGTAGGGGTGCAATTTGGCTGACGCGGGCCACTAACCGGCCTCGCCCTCTATCTGGGGCGGTGAGGCCCACAGCGCCCAAGCGTCCAGGAAGCCGGCGGAGGCTATTTCGTGGCGCAACTCCTTTCCCTGCGAACCGGTGATCGGCCCGACGACGACCCGGTAGACGTTCTTGCCGTTAACCTGGGCCGTCATCAGCGACGGAGAAAGCCCGGCGTTGCGGCGTATCAGCTTTTCAGCATTGGCAAGGAGCGCGAAGCTGGCCAGGGAATAGTAAACTCCGCGGCGCACTTCCGGGGCTCTTGACGGCAAGTCCACTTTCCCGGCGTCACGGGTCGTCCGACGGGCGGTGGCACGATTGGCGATCTGGCGGTTACGCTCCCGGTCGGGATCGCCAATATAATTCACCTCGAGCAGTTCCCCGGCGGCGGACCCGGGCCCGGCCGATATGGGTTCTCGCGTCGCCGGGGCCAAGTCCAGGGACGCCAGCATCGCGACGGGCTCGTCGCGCTTGTGGGGCGCGGGGGTCGGCATGGGGGCGGGCGATACGGAATTCGCTTCCATGGGCTCGGCGGCCACGTCGACGTCCGTCGATGGTGCGGCGTTGCCGGCCTTCTGTTCCGTCACGCCGGCGATTTCGACGACCGCTTCCCAGGAGTCGCGGGAGGCATCGTTGACGCTGTCGAGGGAGGCGACCATGGCCTCGCTGTCCGCATCGGCCCCGCGGCACACATCGTCTCCGGCGAGACCGCGGTGGAGGGCGCAATCGCGGCCCGAGACCATGGAAATACCGTGATCGGATACCGACTTGCTGGTCGTCAGGTAACTGAAGGCGTTTGTAACCCAACTGGCAATCTGTAGCGCTGGCGGCAGGCTGCAGGCACCAAGGAGCAGCGGAAAGAAAAGGGCTAATATCCCGGGGTTTAAGGGTGGGATTGCGCGTCGCGTCCGAACGCCCGTTTTATCCTGTCGACCCGCGAAATTGGCCATTTTCTTGCTCCCAATGCACGCGTGCCGCATCATCGCGGCCGACCCCGCATCGGCGGCGGGTGCGGGCGCGCGCAATCATTCCCGACGGGGGCTTATGGAGCGTAAGAATTAAGAAAGCATTTAGATAAAGAAGTTTTGTCTGCGCTGCCGTTTGTTGAATAACGACGACGGTGTTTCGCTTTCGGTGGAGCTTTTTTTATTTGCTCTTCGCCATACGCGCGTTCAGGGAGCGAAGATACTTGCGGTCGGCGCCGGTAAACTCGCCCTCAGCGATGTCTTCCTTGTAGCCCTCCAGCTCGTGGCGGGTCCCTTCGTAGAGGCCGGGCTTGGCGAGCAGCTTGGCAATCAGTGAAAGGGCCTCGCGGTCTCCGGCGGCCGCTTCCCCGGGGGATGCCTCCTCCTCCTCCTCATCGGGCGCGTCCCAATCCGCTTCCGGCATCTCGGGTTCGGTCAGCAACTGGTCCCACGTTTGGCCTGAAGCGGCGACCTGAGCGCCGATGGCGCGTGCCGCCGACAGCACGTCCTCGTCGCGCTCGGCGCCCAGTTTATCAAGCAGCCCGATCAGGTTATCTCGGTCCAATTCTTCGCTCATCGAGGTTCTCTTTTCTTGTTGGCGTGTGCCCAACCCTAGGGTCCTATCGTCCTGGATCGAAACGTTCCAGGACGTGAAAAAGCCCCTAAGAATGACATAGAGGGCGATTCACGTTTCAAATTGATTCAATTTGAAACGATCGCACTCTAGTGCCTTTGGTGCCAGATTCCCAGCCCGCACCGGTCAAAAGGGCGGTATCGCCGGTCAAACGGCCTAACTGTTTCGGAAGAGCCGCGCCATGGCGCCGTCGGCGCGGGCGAGGGCTCGATCGAGGAACGCGCGGGTGCGCTCCTGGTCCGCCGTGCCATCGCGCGCCCAGACGGCGAGGGTCGCCAGAAACAGGGCGCTGAGCCCGATCTCCTCGATCTGGCGCCGCCGGCCGGCGGCGTCGAGGCCGGCTGCGTCGCGCAGCCAGTGGATGGTTCGCGAAAGATTGAAGATCAAGGGCACCCAATGGTGGGGGTGGGACGGTTGCAGCTTGGCGGCGATCATGGCGCCGGTAACCCGGCGATGCGCGGCCAGGGCATCGAACCAGCGCAACAGCAGCGCATGGAGGCGTTGGCGCGCCGGCAGGTCGGCGAAAGTGCGCCCGGTGGGGGACAGCATGGCCTGGTTGGCGCGCTCGAACCAGGCGTCGGCGACCGCGTCGAGATCGCGAAAATGGCGGCGCACCTCGGACAGCGGGACGCCGAGATGGTCCGCCACCCGGCGCAGGCGCACAGCGCTCCACCCCGTCTCATCGGCCATGGCGACGGCCGCGTCCACGATGCGGGCGGGCAGGCCGCGTGGCGGGCGGGGTCTCTTTTTTGGCTTGGCCGCCATGTTCGATTACCATCCTCGGTCCGTTGGCGCCACCCTACCACGGATCGGCCACCGGCGCCCGGCCGCCGCGCTCCGGCGTGGCTGAAAGGAGAACCATGGATTGGGGCCTGGTCCGCGCCATCGTCGTCTTGCCGGGGACGGTTCTCGTCTTCGTGCCGGCGGTTGTTCTATGGCTCAGCCACGGGACATCGGCGCAGGCGTCGGTGGCGGGAGCGGGCGAGGCCGCCCCGTGGCTTGCCGTCGTGGCCGCCACCGTAGGGCTATGGCTCGCCGTCTGGACGGTGCGCCTGTTCGCTACGTACGGCGACGGCACCCCGGCGCCATGGGAGCCGCCGGCGAAACTGGTCGTGCGCGGTCCCTACCGGCACGTGCGCAACCCGATGATCAGCGGCGTCGTGCTCATGCTGGGGGCGGAGGCGCTGGTGCTGCAGTCGTGGCCGCTGGCGGCGTGGCTGGCCTTCTTTTTCGCCGCCAACGCCATCTACATTCCCGTCGTCGAGGAGAGGGGCCTGGAAAAACGCTTCGGCGACGATTACCGCACCTACAAGGCGAACGTGCCGCGCCTGATCCCCCGGCTCACGGCGTGGCCGGGGCCGGCCCGGCATCGGGCCCCAAACGAATGATCACGGAATGTGGACGGATCGTCTGGGCCAGGCGGCCATGGGAAGTGATATATTAGCAAAGTTTTCGCGGAAACGAATAGAGTGGAAGAAGCCATGCCGCTACCGGTCATCGACGCATCCAGGCTGGCGACTCTGAGGTCGGATTACGGCGAGGACGTTACCGGGGAACTGGTCGCGGACTTCGCCAGAACAGGCACGGAATTGGGCAAGAGGCTCAACCAGGCGGCAGCCGACGGCGATGCGGCGGAATTGAATGAGACCGCCCATGAGCTCAGGGGGGGCGCCCGCACCATGGGGCTTGAGCGCCTCGCCGGGCTGTGCCAGGAAATCGAAGCGGCCTGTACCGACGGGCGGCACGCCGACGCGTTGCGGATGACCCGGGAATTGGATGCGTGCTTCCTGGAATCCGTGGCGGCGCTGGAAAAGGAAGGCTCCGTCGAGTAACCTCGCCCGGCGCAACCTCCTGGCGCATTGAAGTTGGGCCCATGTAATCGGACAACAGTCAAAATGTCACTTTTCGAGAAGTTCGGCATCGATTTTTCCAATTTTCGCGTCCTCCTCGTCGAGGACAGCGAATTCGCGCTCAACCTGGAGAAACTGGGCCTCCAGGAACTGGGGTTCAAAACGGTTATCGTCGCCAGGGATGGCAAAGAGGCCTACGAGACCCTCGAACATTTCGAACACATCAACCTCATCGTTTCCGACTGGAACATGCCCAATCTCAATGGGCTCGAGCTCCTGAAGGCCTCCCGCGAACGCTGGCCGGGCGTCCCCTTCATCATGCTGACCGTCAACGACACGGTCGAACATGTGGCGGAGGCGCGCAAAGTCGGGGTCGACGCCTATTTGGTCAAACCGTTCTCCCTGGATGGCCTGCGCCACAAGATCATCGTGGCCATCCGAAGGCGTTTGGCCCGTGGAGGCGACCAGGTCGACGAAGACGATGTCGTGTACTTGGATGTGCTGGAGCAGATCGAATCGCTGGTGGAGGAGGTGGGAGACGACGAGGAGCTGGCGGTAAACAAACCCGTGAACCAGTTCGAGGGCGCTATCGAGCGGGTCTTGTTCAACGCTGAAAATCGGGAAGAGAACATGAAGGAGCTTCTCGATAGCGCGAAGGCCGTCGAGGCCCTGGGCGGCGAACACGAAAAACTGATCAAGGCCATCACCGACCAACTCAGCGAATTCATTGACGCCATATTGCAACCGAACGCCATGCAGATCGAGGTCATAAAGCTGCATGTCGAGGCGATTCAGGCCATCCTTGCCGGACGGTTGGAGGGCGCAACGGGATTTGACGGGAATATCCTGATCGAGGGATTGCAGATGGCCGTCAACAAGGCGGGCGACTGAACGCAACCTGGAAGCCGGCGCGTCGACGTCTTTCCCTTGGCGCGCTCGCCGGCGGCGCGCTCGGCCTGCTGAATCTTTCCCCCCTCTTGTCCTTACCTTCAGTTTGCCCCAGGCTTTGTCTGTCGGCCACGAACGGTGGGAGGCGAAAATGACGTCATCAACGAATTCCGCGGCGGCGCTCATGCGGCGCACCAAGGCCGAGCTCGTCGACGAGGTGATGGCCCTGCGGGGGCTAATACAAGACCGCGAAGAGAGTGCCGTGGATGCCGAGGAACGATTCCCCGACGCCATCGCCACCATGTCGGAAGGCTTCGCCTACTTCGATGCCGAGGACCGGCTGGTCATGTGCAACGACCAGTACAAGAACATGTTCCCGCTGATCGCGTACAAGATGGTCGCCGGCATCACGTTCTCCGAGATCCTCGACGCGGCGGAGGAGCGAGGCCAGTTGACCGGCAGTCCCGACGAAGTGGACAAATGGAAAAAGGAGCGCATGGCGAAGCATGTCAACCCATCGGGCGAGAGTTTCCTTCAACATTTGAACGATGGCCGCTGGATCCAGACGAAGGAGAGGCGCGCCAGGGCCGGCGGCTTTGTCGGCATTCACACCAACGTGACGGAACTCAAGGAAGCCCAGGAACAACTGGCCAGCCAGAAGGCCGTTCTCGAAGCGACCCTGGAAAACATGGATCAAGGCGTTTCCATGTTCGACGGCGAACTCAATTTGGTCGCTGTCAATACCAAGTGCCTGGATATCCTCGGGCTTCCGACCGACAAGTTCAAGGTCGGGAGTACGTTGGAAGAGGCGTTTCGCTTCAACGCCGAGCGTGGCGATTACGGACCCGGCGACGTGGAAGAACAGGTCCGCGAACGAATGGAACTGGCGCGCAAGTTCGAACCTCACGTTTTCGAACGCACGCGGCCCGATGGAACGGTCATCG
Source organism: Rhodospirillales bacterium (assembly GCA_030744625.1). Taxonomy (GTDB): domain Bacteria; phylum Pseudomonadota; class Alphaproteobacteria; order Rhodospirillales; family JASLQF01; genus JASLQF01. The sequence goes on along the minus strand of JASLQF010000044.1, from coordinate 125,575 downwards.
AAGTTCGCGGGAAACCGATACCGGGCGGAGGTTTCCTGTCCACCCATACGGACATCACCGAGCGCAAGCGGGTTGAAGAGGCGCTCCGTGTCTCCGAGGAACGCTACGCGCTGGCCACCCGGGCGACCCGGGATGCCCTCTACGACTGGGACCTGGAGATGGACCAGGTCTACTATCCAACGGATTTCAAGACCGAATATGGGCTCCGCGATTGGGACGGTTCGGCGGCGGCTTGGGCGGAGCGAATCCACCCCGATGACCAGGAAGATGTGCGCGCCCGCTTCGTTGCCGCCCTGAAGGGCGAGGACGAGCGATACTCCGCCGAATACCGGCTCAGGGATGACGACGGCAACTGGCTTTGGATCCACCAGCGGGGCATCGTCCAACGCGGACCGGACGATCGGGCCGTCCGCATGATCGGTTCCACTGCCAACATTACCGAGCGCAAGCGCAACGAAGAAGCCCTGGCAACGAAGGAGGCCGAACTCCGCGCCATCCTGGAGACCAGCCCGATCTGCGTGACGATAACGGATGAAGGGGGGCGTTTTAGTTACGTCAACTCGCGCACTTCCGAACTGACCAATTTTTCGGAGCGGGAACTTCTTCAAATGAAAGCCGCCGACGCCTACTTCGACGGTACCGATCACCAGGCGATTTCGAGAATGATGAAGGACGAAGGTTTGGTGCGGAATGCCGAAGTGCGGATCAAACGTCGGGACAACTCATATATTTGGGCCCTCTTGTCGATCGATCCGATCGTATACCAGGGTGAAACGAGCTACGTCAGCTGGATCACCGACATTACCAATATCAAGCGGGTCGAGGGCGCCTTGCGCGAAAGCGAGGCGAGCTACGAAACCATCACGGCCAATGTCCCCGGGGTGGTCTATCGCAGAGCACTTCACCCGGACGGCAGTCTCTCCTTCCCATACGTTAGCCCCGGCGTCCGCGACCTCCTGGAACTGGAGCCCGAGGAGGTGACCGGGAACTCGAAGCGAATGATGTCCCTTGTCCACCCCGATGATGGCGAGCGGTTCTTCTCGTCCATGAAGGAATCGGCGGCAAAGCTCAAGCCCTGGAACCTGGAGTTCCGGGTCGTCACCGAAAGCGGCATGGAGAAATGGATCAGCGGCAGGGCCAGCGTGCGCAAGGCCGAGAATGGCGACGTGATCTGGGACGGCCTGCTGCTCAACATCACCCAGCGCAAGCGGGCCGAAGAGGAACTGCTTGCCGCGAAGGACGCCGCGGCGGAAGCCGAAGCCCGAATGATGGACGCCATCGAGAACATCTCCGAAGGCTTCGCCCTCTTCGATGCCGACAACCGGCTCTTGCTGTACAACGGCAAATACAAGGAACTGTACGGTTACAGCGATACCGACGTGGAACCCGGAGTCACGCTCGCTCAATTGATCCAAATGGATTTTGATCGCGGCACGGTCAGGGATTCAGGCGCCAAGAAGATGCTGCGCCGTCGTACGCATTTCTTTGGCAAGACCGAGGAGACTTTCGAGGAGCCGCTTGCCGACGGCCGCTGGGTACAGATCCGCGACCGCCGGACGTCGGCGGGCGGCACGGTCAGCATTCACGCCGACATCACCGAGCGCAAACGGGCCGAGGAGGCCTTGCGCCTAGCCAAAGATGCCGCGGCGGAAGCCGAGGCCCGAATGATGGACGCCATCGAGAGCGTTTCCGAGGGCTTTTCCCTTTTCGACGCCGACGACAGGCTGGTGCTGTGCAACGGCAAGTACAAGGAATTGTACGGTTACAGTGATGCGAACGTGAAACCCGGCGTCTCGTTCGCTCAATTGCTTCAAATGGATTCTGATCGCGGCACGGTCAAGGGCTCGGGTGCCCAGGAGGTGCTGCGCCGCCGTATGGAAATCTTTGGCAAGGCCGAGGAGACTTTCGAGGATCATCTTGCCGACGGCCGCTACGTGCAGATCCGCGACCGCCGGACGTCGGCGGGCGGCACGGTCAGCATTCACGCCGACATCACCGATCGCAAGCGGGCCGAAGAGGCCTTGACGGCAAAGGAGGCGCAGTTGCGCAGCGCCCTTGACAACATGTCGGGCGCGATCTTCATGGTCGACAAGGACCTGACTCTGCAAGTCATCAACGACAGGTTCCGCGAATACTACGACATGCCGGAACACGTCGTTGCGACCGGCGTGTCGCTTCGCGGTATCCTGCAGACCCGGGCCGAGCGCGGCGACTATGGACCCGGTGACGCCGATGAACTCGTCGAGCAACGTCTCGAAGGGTACCGTAGCGGCAAGGTCCGCAGGATCGAGGACACGGTTCCCAGCGGCCGCTTCATCGAGGGCCTTCGGACGCCCACCGCCGACGGCGGAATCGTCTGCATCTTCAATGACATCACCGACCGAAAGCGGGCCGCCGAGGAATTGGAGAAGGCCCGGGACCAGGCGGAAGCGGCGGCACGCGCCAAATCGACCTTTCTGGCGACCATGAGCCACGAAATCCGCACGCCCATGAACGGCGTCGTCGGAATGCTCGATCTGTTGGTGCGCTCGAAGCTCGATACCGAGCAACGCGGAATGCTCGACACCGTGCGCCAGTCCTCGTTCTTGCTGCTGCAAATCATCGACGACATTCTGGATTTCTCGAAGATCGAAGCCGGCAAGCTGCGTCTCGAGCGAATACCGTTTTCCGTTTGCCATGTCGTCGAAGGCGTGGTCGAAAGCCTGGTGCCCGGGGCCCGGGAAAAGGGCCTCGCCCTACCTGTCTTCGTCGATCCGACCATCCCCGAGATCATGCAGGGCGATCAAGTGCGCCTGCGGCAAATCCTGTTCAATCTCGTCGGTAACGCGGTCAAGTTCACCATGGTCGGAAAGGTCTTCGTGCGGGCCGAGCGCGTGCCATCGCGCTCGAAAAAGAAAATCACCGTGCGCTTCACGATCATCGATACGGGAATCGGGATTCCAACGGAGGCGCAAGACAAGCTGTTCGAATCGTTCACCCAGGCGGAAGGCTCGACGACGCGCCAGTTCGGTGGCACGGGACTGGGGCTTTCCATTTGCGCGCGTCTGGCCGATCTGATGGGCGGAAGCATCGCGGTCGAGAGCGAGCCCGGTGCCGGATCGACCTTTACCGTGACGCTGCCCTTCGAGGCCGCCGAGCAACCGGCCGTCGAGGAAACGACCGATAATCTGGAGGGTGTGCGCGTTCTGGTGATCGCCAAGGACCCGGACGTCAGCAATATCATTCCCACCTATCTGGGTTACTGGAAGGCGGACGTCGAGACCACAAACGATATTGAAGAAGCATCGCGGCGCGCCGCCGAGGCCGGGGCCGAGGGGACGCCGTTCGGTGTCGTTGTTATCAGCGGGGAATGGTCAAGCGAGCGTCAGGCCGCCGACCGTGATTTCCTTAGAAACGAGGCGGCGCTTTCGGAGGTGCGCTATGTTCTCTTGACCAACGACCCCATGGGGGCGAACGACACGAGACCAAGTGACAGCGTGTATGTCGGCAGGCCGGTCCGCCGGTCCAGCTTTTTGACCGCTGTGGCTGTCGCCGCCGGCCGCCGGAGTCCCGAGATCAGGCAAGTCGAGGAGATGGTCGATATCGGTGCCGCCGTCGCACCGCCGATCGAGGAAGCCGAGGCAAAGGGGCAGCTCATCCTGGTGGCGGAAGACAACGCCATCAATCAGCGGGTCATGCGGCTTCATCTCGATCGGCTTGGCTACGCCGCGGAATTCGTGGCCGACGGCGAAGCGGCCATCGAATTGTGGAATTCCAGGAAATTCGGAATCGTCCTCACCGATTGCCACATGCCCCGGATGGACGGGTTCCAACTGACCGGCGCCATCCGCCAATCGGAAACGGAAACGAAGTCCCGCGTCCCCATCATCGCGATCACCGCCAACGCCCTGGAGGGGGAAGCGGAACGGTGCCTGGCGGCGGGCATGGACGATTATCTCGCCAAGCCGGTCGAATTGGAGCAGCTCGGAAAGGTCGTGTCCCGATGGATGCCGGGTGCCCTTTCCGGCGATGCCGTAGCGGCCGACGCCGGTTTGCCGGAGACGCACCGCGGTGACCGGCCGGCGTCCGCGGAGGCGCCCATCGACATGGTGGAACTGGCGCGGCTCCTGGGCAGCGATGCCGACGAGTTCTTGATGGATACGCTGAGTTTCTTCGTGGAAACCATGATGGAAACGCCGGACGACCTGAGGCGGTTTGTCCGATCCAAGGACGCGGTGGCGCTGCGCGAGGCGGCGCACAGCGCCAAGGGCGCCGCCGCATCGGCGGCGGCGCCGCGGCTTACCGAATTGCTGCAGAACCTGGAGAACGCGGCCGCCGCCGACGACTGGTCTTCGATAAGCTTGCTTTTGCCGAAGATTTATAAGGAGTTCGCGGACGTGGAGACTTTTATCCGTCGTCTGACCTAGGGTTTTATTCACGCCGGCGGCACTTGGCGTTCCCACGCTTCAAGCCACGCTTCAAGCTCGTCGCCCGGCATCGGTCTGGCGATGAAATAACCTTGCGCCAAATCGCAGCCCAGTGATTTGACGAGGTCCCAATCGGCGCGTGTTTCCACGCCTTCCACGACGATCTTCATGCCGAGCCTCTGGGCCAGGTCGATGCTCGACTCCAGGATCGAGCGCGCCGTCGCGTCCTGGCTGGCGCCGGTAACGAAGGCGCCGTCGATTTTCAGCTCCGTGAAGGGCAGGCGTTGAAGCTGCTGCAAGCTGGAATACCCGGTACCGAAATCGTCGATCGACAGCTCGAACCGCTTGAGCCGCAGACGGGTGGTGATGTCCAGAAGCGCCGTCGGATTGTCCGATATCCGGCTCTCGGTCACTTCGAGAACCATCTGCGACGTCTCGATCCCGAAACGCTCGGCGACGCCCGAAATATATTCCGGAAGGTCGAGACGGCCCAGCGAGTCGACCGATAAATTGACGGCCAACTGTATGTTCAAGCCACTTTCGCGCCATTCATCGCACTGCTTGACCGCCTGCTCCAACATGACGTTGGTCAAGGCGTCGATCAGCCCGTGCTCCTCGGCCAGGGGAATGAATACGCCCGGGCTGACGTGGCCGTGTTGCGGATGGTTCCAGCGCGCCAGCGCCTCGACGCTCTCGAGTTCGTGGGTGGCGAGCCGGACCTTCGGTTGGAAGTGGGGATAGATTTCGCGCTGATCTATGGCGCGCCGCAGGTCGTCGGCCTCGATCGAAAGCTGTGGGCCGTGGACCGTATCCGATCGTTCCTCCTTGACGCGTTCCATGACTGCCTTGACCTGGTCGGCGCCTATCGGCTTGGACAGGCTTCCCAGCACGCGCAGGCCCTGCTCGGTAGCAAGGTTTCGGGCGGCCTTGAGGACGCTCTCGTCTTCGCCACTGATGAGAACGATGCCGGCGCTCGATCCGAGTTGGGATAGATCACGCAGAATTTCGATGCCATCGCGTCCCGGGAGCTGCAGGTCGCAAAATATGACGTCGAAGGGATCGGGATCGTCCTTCAGCCGGATCATCGCCTCGACACCGTCGGCGGAATCGACAACCTCCCTCACCCCCAGGGCCGAGAGCATGCGGCCAATGGTGTGGCGAACGAAGGCATGATCATCGATGACCAGGACCCTCATCTCGTTAAATTCGACGCTGCTCATTCGTGTGTCCATTGGGCGCCGAGCCAGGGTCGGGACGCGGCGCTTCGACTCGGAAGGCGACTGTGGAACCCTCTCACAACCCCGTCAACCCAATTTGTGGGGGGCGATGGTTCGCGGTGCCCTAGAACAGCCCCTCGATCTGGCCGGCGTCGTTGACGAAAATGCTGTTGGCCGCCGGCACCCGGGGCAGGCCCGGCATGGTCATGATCTGGCCGCAGATGGCGACAATGAACTCGGCCCCGCCCGACAGCCGCACCTCGCGGATGGGCACGGTGAAGCCCGAGGGCGCCCCCTTGAGATCGGGGTCCGACGAGAAGCTGTACTGGGTCTTGGCCATGCACACGGGGAAGCGGCCGAAACCTTCCGCCTCGGCCCGCTTGATCTGGTCCTCGACGCTCTTGTCGACGGCGATGTCCTTGGCCCCGTAGATGGTCTTGGCGACGGTGCGGATCTTCTCCATCAACGGCATCTTGTCGGGGTAGATGGGCTTGAACCTGGCCTTGCCCGAATCCGCCACCTCGACGACCTTCCGCGCCATTGCCTCGGTGCCGGCGCCGCCGTCGGCCCAGTGACTGTTCTCGAAAGCGGGCACGTTCAGTTTTTTGCAATAGGCGCGGATGGCCGCCATCTCGGCCTTGCTGTCGGCGCTGAACTGGTTGATGCCGACGATGGCGGGAACGCCGAAGCGCTTCAGGTTTTTCAGGTGGCGGCCCAGGTTCTCGAGCCCGGCCTTGACGGCCTTGACGTTCTCCTTGGCCAAGTCCTGGCGCGCCACGCCGCCGTGCATCTTGAGCGCCCGCACGGTGGCGACGAGGACCACCGCGTCGGGCTTCAGGCCACCCTTGCGGCACTTGATGTCGAAGAACTTCTCGGCCCCCAGGTCAGCGCCGAAGCCGGCCTCGGTAACCACGTAGTCGGAGAGCTTCAAGGCAGTCTTGGTGGCGATCAGGGTGTTGCAGCCGTGCGCGATGTTGGCGAAGGGACCGCCGTGTATGAAGGCGGGGTTGTTCTCCAGGGTCTGCACCAGGTTGGGCATGAGGGCGTCGCGCAGGAGCGCCGTCATCGAGCCGTCGGCCTTTATGTCCTTGGCGGTCACCGATTGCCGGCTCCGCGTCTGGCCGACGATGATGTTGCCGAGGCGGCGCTGCAAGTCGGCCAGGTTCTGCGAAAGACAGAAGATGGCCATGATTTCGGAGGCCACCGTGATGTCGAATCCGGACTGGCGCGCAAAGCCGTTGGCAACGCCGCCGAGCGATACCACCACGTCGCGCAGCGCCCGGTCGTTCATGTCGACGACGCGGCGCCAGCTGACCCGACGGGCATCGACGGCCGGCTCCGCACCCCAGTAGATGTGGTTGTCGGTCATCGCCGAGAGCAGGTTGTGGGCGGTGCCGATGGCGTGCATGTCGCCGGTGAAGTGGAGGTTGATGTCCTCCATGGGCACCACCTGGGCGTAGCCGCCGCCGGCGGCGCCGCCCTTCATGCCGAAGCATGGGCCGAGGCTTGGCTCGCGCAGGCAGATCATGGCGTTCTTGCCGATGCGGTTGAGGCCGTCGACGAGGCCCACCGACGTCGTCGTCTTGCCCTCGCCGGCCGGCGTCGGCGTGATGGCGGTGACCAGGATCAGCTTGCCGTTGCGCCGGTTCTTGAGGGAATCGATGAAGTCGAGGGTGACCTTGCCCTTGTTCGGTCCATAGAGGTGGATGTGCTGGGAGGGAATGCCGATACGCTCGGCGATCTCGGTGACGGGTTTCATCTTCGCCACGCGGGCGATTTCAATGTCGCTCTTCGGTTTTCTGCTCGTTGCCATCGACCGTTTCCTTCTTATCGAATGTTTTTCCCGGCACCGGCGCGCTGGCCGGTCCGCGTTGTCAGCCCAGCCGCTCGCCCTTGGCGAGACCGGCTTCGGTGGTGAATTCAGCGGCCGGGACTTTCTGGCCGCCCTCGGCGCGCACCCGCTTGACCAGGATGCCGCCGCCCGCCGCGGCGACGGCGATGCCGTCGGCCGACACGTCGAGCACTTCGCCGGGCGCGCCGGAGGCCTCGTCGAGCCTGGCGCTATCGAAGATCTGCAGTGTCTTGCCGGCGTGGGTGGTCCAGGCGCCGGGCGCCGGGTTTGTGCCGCGGATCAGGTTGTAGACGTCCGGGGCGGGTTTGCTCCAGTCGATTTCGGCGTCTTCCTTTTTGCACCAGCTCTCGTAGGTGGCGTTGGTCTCGTCCTGGACGATTTTCGGCGCCTTGCCGGCCTTGACAAGGTCGACGCTTTCCACCATGGCGTCGACGCCGAGCTGGAAAAGCTTTTCGAAGTAGACGGTGCCAAGCGTATCGTCGGCGGTGATCTCGACCTCCTTCTGGAGAAGGATGGGGCCGGTATCGAGGCCGTTGTCGGGCCAGAAAATGGACAAGCCGGTCTTCTTGGCGCCCTGGATGATCGGCCAGTTGATGGAACTCGGGCCCCGGTGCAGGGGCAGCAGCGACGGGTGGTACTGGATGGTGCCGTGGGTCGGCGTGTCGAGGAACTCCTCGACCACGAACAGGGTGACGAAGGCCATCACGCCGAGGTCGGGCTTGAGTTCCTTGAGCTGTTCCCACACCTCGGGCTTCTTGTAGGACGGCGGCTGGAAGAGGGGCAGGCCCCTTTCCTCGGCCGCCTCGCGCAAGGGATCGGCGCGCCGGCCTTCCTGTTCCGGGGCGCAATAGACGGCGATGACGTCCTCGCCGCGTTCCAACAGGGCGTCGAGCACGGCCTTGCCGAAAGCCTGCTGCCCGTTGACGATGATGCGCATGGTCTGCACCTCCCAAAATCGAGTTGCTTGTATAGAGCGCCCGGTGGTTCTTGGCCACCTTGGCAAACAGCCGGTTGCTTCTAGATGGCGCCCTCGGTGCGCGCCTTTTCGATTTCCTCGTCGCCGAAGCCGATGATGTCCTTGAGGATTTCCTCGGTGTGCTCGCCCAGGAGCGGAGATGCCACCACCTCGCTTGGCGAGTCGGATAGCTTGATCGGGTTGCCCACCGTCAGGTACTTGCCGCGCGTCGGGTGATCTACCTCGACGATGGTCCCGGTGGCACGCAGCGAGGGCTCCTCCGCCAGCTCCTTCATGGACAGGATCGGCCCGCACGGAACGTTGAGCGGGTTGAGGATGTCCATGACCTCGAACTTGGTCTTGGTCATGGTCCATTTTTCGATCTCGGCGAACACCTGGTCGAGCTTGGGCAGGCGCGCCGCGGGCGTATTCCATTCCGGGTCGTCGAGCCAGTCCTCGCGGCCGATGGCCTTGGCGAAGGCGTGGAACGCGGCGGCCTGGGTGATGACGTAGATGTAGGAGTCCGGATCGTCCTCCCACCCCTTGCATTTGACGATCCAGCCGGGCTGGCCGCCGCCCGAGGCGTTGCCGGCGCGCGGTACCGCCTCGCCGAACGTGCCGTTGGGGTACTGGGGATATTCGGTCAGGGGCCCGTGGACGATACGCTGCTGGTCGCGCAACTTGACCCGGCAGAGATTGAGCACGGAGTCCTGCATGGCGCACTCGACGCGTTGCCCGCGGCCCGAGCGCTCGCGGTGGAGGAGGGCGGCCAGGATGCCGGCGACCAGGTGGATGCCGGTTCCCGAATCCCCGATCTGGGCGCCGGTGACCAGCGGCACCCTGCCAATCTCGCCGGTGGTCGAGGCCGAGCCGCCCGTGCATTGGGCGACGTTCTCATAGACCTTGCAGTCCTCGTAGGGGCCGGGGCCGAAGCCCTTGACCGAGGCATAGATCATGCGCGGGTTGATCTCCTGGATCTTCTCCCAGGGAAAGCCCATGCGGTCGATGGCGCCGGGGGCGAAATTCTCCACCATCACATCGCATTCCTCGATCAGTTTGGCGAAGATCTTGTTCCCCGTTTCGGTCTTGGGGTTGAGGGTAATGCTGCGTTTGTTGTGGTTCAGCATGGTGAAATAAAGGCTGTCCACGTCTTCCAGGTCGCGCAGTTGGCCGCGCGTCGCGTCGCCGGCGCCGGGGCGCTCGACCTTGATGCAGTCGGCGCCGAACCAGGCGAGGATTTGCGTGGCCGTGGGACCCGATTGAACGTGGGTCATGTCTAGTATGCGGATACCCTCGAGAGCTTTTCCCATAATCTTCCTCGTCGCGGAATCAGGTGAGTGGTGGAACGGCCGGGGCGGGTGGTTACTTGTACATGGTCTGGTTCCTGGTGCCCGGCGCGTACTCGTCCGGATCGACCCAGATGTTGACGACGGCGCACTTGCCCGTGGAGGCGACGGCCTGGCGGGCGCGGACCAGCGCCGGGGCGATGTCGGCCGGGTCGCGCACGGCCTCGCCGTGACCGCCCAGCATTTGGCCGAACTTCTCGAAATCCACGTCGCCCAGCTTGTTGCCGACGTTGCCGCGCTGTTCGCCGTACTTGATGATCTGGCCACAGCGGATCTGGTTCATCGCCGAGTTGTTGCCGATGACGCCGATGAACGGCGCGTCGAAGCGGTTGGCGGTCTCCATGTCGAAGCCGGTCATGGCGAAGGCGCCGTCGCCGTAATAGCAGAGCACCTCTTTCTCGGGATGGGCGAGCTTGGACGCCAGGGAGAACGCGGTGCCGACGCCCAGCGTGCCCAGCGGCCCCGGGTCCATCCAATGGCCGGGCGAGCGCGGCTGCACGGCCTGCGCCGTGATGGTCACCACGTCGCCGCCGTCGCCGATGTAGATGGTGTCGTCGGTTAAGAACTCGTTGAGTTCCCAGGCGACGCGGTAGGGATTGATCGGTGTGTTGTCCGATTTGAACATCCCCATCAGCTTTTCGGAGGCCACCGCTTCGGCGGCGCGCAGCTCGTCGAGCCACCCCTGGCGGCCCTCGGCGCCGTTATCGGCGCGCCCGGTGGCTGCGTCGGCCACCGCGCCCAGGATGGCGCCCACGTCGCCGGCGAGACCCAGCGAGATATCGCGGTTCTTGCCCACGGTGCGGTAGTCCATGTCGATCTGCACGACGGTGGCCTCGGCCCTCAGACGCTTGCCGTAGCCCATGCGGAAATCGAACGGCGTGCCGACGATGACGATGACGTCGGCCTTGTCGAACGCCATGCGCCGCGTGCGGTGGAAGTGGTGGGGATCGCCCGGCGGCAGGGTGCCGCGCCCGGCGCCGTTCATGTAGGCCGGGATGTTGAGGGCGCGCACCAGTCCGATGGCGTCGTCATAGGCGCGGCAGGTGGCGACCTGGGTGCCGAGCAGGATACAGGGCCGCTCCGACTTGACCAGGATGTCGGCCAGCCTCTCGATATCGGCGGGGTCGCCGATGGAGCGGGTGGAGGCGCGGTATTGGCCGGGCGCGGGCAGGCGCGCCGCCGACAGGTCCACCTCGGCGTCCAGTACGTCGCGCGGGATCTCCAGATAGGACGGCCCGGGAGCCCCGTTGTGGCATTCGCGGAAGGCCATCGAGACCATGTCGGCGATGCGCTCGGTGGAGGGCACGGAGGCGGAGAATTTGGTGATCGGCGCCATCATGTCGACATGGGGCAGGTCCTGGAGCGAACCCATCTTGTGCTGCGTCAACGAACCCTGGCCGCCGATGTGCAGGATCGGGCTTTCGGCGCGGAAGGCGTTGGCGATGCCGGTCATGGCGTTGGTGCAGCCGGGTCCCGCCGTCGTCACCACGCAGCCGGTCTTGCCGGTCTGGCGCGCGTAGCCGTCGGCGGCGTGGGCGGCGACCTGCTCGTGGCGCACGTCGATGATGCGAATGCCTTCGTCGAGGCAGCCGTCGTAGATGTCGATGATGTGGCCGCCGCAGAGCGTGAAGATGGTATCGACGCCTTCCGCCTTCAGCGCCTTGGCGACTAGGTGGCCGCCGGAGATGCGCTCTCCGCCTACATCGGGTTTTTTAATCTTTTCAACTACTTCAGCCATTTTGGCCCTTCCTCCTCGGGTGTTCAGGGGTCCTGTTGGGGACCTCGGTCCAAGTAGCGCGTGTTCTTTTCGACGTGCGCCGCCAGATCCAATGTGTGTTGCCGGGCGAGGCGCTCGGCGAGCTCGGTGTCGCGTGCCTCCAGCGCCTCGATGATGTTCATGTGGTCGATGATCGAACGGCTCGCCCGGTTGTCCTCGGCGATCGTCCGCATGCGGATGGCGCCCATGTGGATGAAAAGGTTTTCGGTCATCTGGGCGATCAGGTCGTTGCCGCTCATCTTGAGCAAGGCTTGGTGAAAGCGGATGTTGGTCTCCGAATATTCGTCGATCTTGGCTTCCACCTGGTCGTTCTCGAAGGTGGCGAACATGCGGCGCAGGCTGGCGATCTCGGCGTCCGTGGCGTTTTCGGTGACGAGGCGGGCCGCCATGCTCTCCAGCGCCGCCCACACGACGATCATCTCGACCACTTGGCGTTGCGACTTGCGGACGACGAAGGCTCCCCTGCGGGGGACGATGCGCACCAGCCCTTCCTGCTCGAGGCGGACGAGGGCCTCGCGGATGGGCGTCCGGCTGACGCCGAGCGCCTCCGAGAGCTGGCGCTCGTCGAGGCGCTGTTCGGCGCCGTCCTGGTAGATGTTCATCGACGCGATCGCCCCCTTGAGGGCATCGTACGCCTTGTTGGTGAGGCTGGCATCGACCTGTATGGGCCGAATGAGGGCTTCTACGTCGGCCATGGTCGGAGGAGATCCGTCTTTCGATCGATGGTTCGGCCATCGGCCGCTGAATCTGGTATGCAATATACCAAATACAGCGGCCGATGCAACAGGAAAAAAGCGCGCTAGAGTGGCGTTTTGGAGATTCGGTGGCGCACCATGTTGCGCAAGACGTTGACTAGCGGCAGGAAAATAAGGATGAGGGCGACGACCATGATGGTGCCCGAGATGGGGCGCACGAAGAACTCCGTGATGTCGCCGTGCGAGCCGATCAGGGTCTGGCGCATGGAGCGCTCGGCGAGCGGGCCGAGCACGATGGCGAGGACGGCCGGCGCCATTGGGTAATCGAGCTTGCGCATCAGATATCCGACGACACCGAAAATCAGCATTAGCCAGAGGTCGTGCATGCTTCGGGTGGGAGCGTACCCGCCGATCACGCACAGCCCGAAGATCAACGGCGCCAGGATGGTGAATGGCAGTCTCAGCACCCAGATGAAGACCGGGATGAAGCCGATATTGATGAGCAGTGCGAAGAGGTTGGCGGCATACAGGCTGGCGATCAGCCCCCATACGAAGTCGGCGTGATTGACGAACAGAAGCGGCCCCGGCTCGAGCCCCCAGATGACCATGCCGCCAAGCAGGATGGCGGTGGTCGGCGAGCCCGGAATGCCGAGGGTCAGCATGGGCAGCATGGAGCCCGTCGAGGCCGCGTTGTTGGCTGATTCGGGGGCCACCACGCCATCCACGTTGCCCTTGCCGAAGCTGTCCGGGTCCTTGCTGATGGTCTTGGCGATGCCGTAGGCCATCAAGGACCCGGGCGTCGCCCCGGCGGCCGGCAGGATGCCCACGAAATAGCCCAGGAACGACCCCATCAACATGGTCTTGATGGTGCCTTTGAGGTTCTTCAGCCCGGCGACGACGCGCGCCAAGGTCACCGTCGCCTGCGACACCATGACTTCGCCCTTGCTGATCTCCACCGTCCACAGCATCTCGCCGATGCCGTAGATGCCGATGGCCAGCACCAGGAAATTTATTCCATGAAAGAAGCCGGGCAGGTCGCCGAAGATCAGCCGTGGCTCGCCGCTGACGATGTCGAGGCCGACGGCGCTCATCACCAGTCCGATGCAGATGGAGAAGAAGGTCTTCGGGATGTCGTCGCCGCCGAGCCCGATGAAGGTGGCGAAGGCGAGGACCATCAAGGCGAATTCCTCGGGCGGGCCGAAGGCGAGCGCCACCTCGGCGAGGGGCGGCGCGAACAGGGTGAAAAGCACGATCGAAATGGAACCGCCGACGAACGACGCGACCGCCGCCGCGATCAGGGCTTCGTCCGCCCTGCCCTGCATGGCCATGGGGCGGCCGTCGAAGGTGGTGGCCACCGCCGTCGAGGCGCCGGGGATGCCCAGCATGATCGAGCTGATGGCGCCCCCGTACATGGCGCCGTAATAGATTGCGCCGAGGAAAATGATGGCCGAGGTCGGCGGCACCAGGAACGTCATGGGCAGCAGAATGGCGACCCCGTTGACCGAGCCCAGGCCCGGCATGGCGCCGATGAACAGCCCAACCGCGCATCCGAAGACCACGAGCCCCAGGTTGAGAGGCTCGAAGGCGATCAGGAAACCATCGGCGAGGTGGGCGAAAATTTCCATGCTTGCTAACTCGGCCGCATTGTCGGCCGATCACATAAAGATGTCGTAGAGGGGATAGAACAGCGGTTCCGTCATGCCCTTGGGCAGCTCGATCTTCAGGGCGATCTCGAAGAAAAAGAACGAGACGACGGGGGTGGCGGTGGCAATGCCGCCGACGGTCTTCCATGAGTGCCCGCCGAGGACACGCATGTAGAAAATCATAAAGAGCGGCAGCGAGATATAGACGCCAATGATGTGGATGAGACCGACCATCACCGTCAGCGAGCCGGCCACCAGGGCGAACAGCTTGAGCGCTTGGGGGTCCATGTAGGCTTCCGTGGAACGCGACGGAGGGCTGGCCCTGAGCACCCAGCGGACGATGATGGCGATGCAGCAGAGCAGCATCGCCGCCGACAGCCAGAACGGAAACGCCCCACCGCCTGGACCCTCTCCGGGTATCCAGCCGATGGGGAGTTCCGTGCTTTTCCACATCAGCAAAAGGGAGAACACCGCCATGGCGATGGCCATGACGAGCTCGGCAACGCGCATGACGGTGTTTTTCCTCCCGTTTCCCCCGATGTCCGCTATCGCGGCGCGGCTACTTTATTTCGCCCGCCGCCTTGAGCATGGCGCGATGGGCCTCGCGCTCCTTGACGAAGTACCTGGTGAGTTCGCCGCCTGTCAGCCAACCCGGAATCAAGCCCTTCTTACCGAGGTAGTCCTGCCACTCTTTGGACTTGTAGACCTTGTCGAAGACGCTGACGTAGAAGGCCTGTACGTTCTTGTCGATGCCTTCGGGGGCGATGACGCTACGCTGCATGTAGTAGACCATTTCTGCGCCGTAGCCCAGTTCCTCGAAGGTCGGGATTTTGCCGAAGCGGCCCTTCAGCTTGCCCTTGGGCGTGAAGCTGGCGAGCGGCCGCGACTTGCCGGCCTCCCAGAAACCGGCCTGCTCGGACGGGTTGTTGACGGTCGAGTTGAGGTGCTTGCCGATGAGCTGCTTGGCCACCGTTCCGCCGCCCTTGAAGGGAACGTAGGTCACCTTAATGCCGAACTTCTTCTCCAGCATCCCGGTGACCAGCGAGTCTTCCTGGCCCTTGCCGGTACCACCCATCTTCCAGTTGGCGCCGCCCGCTGCTTTGACGGCCTTGACGTAGTCGTCGACCGAATTGATGTTGGTGTCGGAATGGACCCAAAGCTGGAAGGTGTCTTCGGCCAGGCGCGTGATCGGAGTGAACTTCTCGATATCGACGCCAAGCCCGGGCTGGCGCAGGGGGGTCGTGTAGTAGCTGTTGAGCGTCGCCATGATGACGTGGGGGTTGCCCTTGTTGTCCTTCAGGTAACGCAACGCCTCGGCGCCCGATCCGCCGCCCTTGTTGATGGGCACGAAGGGCTTCGACGACAGCTTGTGCTTCTCGATGATGCCCTGGATGAAGCGGGCAAGCCGGTCGGCGCCGCCGCCCTTGCCGGCCATGATGACGAACTCGACGGGCTTCTTGGGCTCCCACGCCGCCTGCGCCGAGAGTTGCGGAACCGCGGTCGCCGCAAGGCCCAAAAGGAACGCCAGGCAAAGCCAGGCCGCTCCGGATTTCCATAATGCTTTCATTGCGTCCTCCCTTTTTCGTTTGTCGTCAAACACAAGCCCGGCTCCAGGCGCCAAGGCTTGGACTCAGGCTTGATCTCGTTGTTCTCTAAGGCAATTCCTTGCCTCCCCGAAGGCACCAGCCTATTTTGAATGGCCGGTCATGTATAGTGACTTTATCAGTGGCTGCCGCCGTTTATGAACACTGGGCTGGGCGGCGCGGTGGGCAAGTTTCCGTTCTTCCTTTGGACGATCGAGTGAAGGACCGAACCGCATGAGCGACCACCTGGATACTCCCAAGCGCCTTCTCGTCGCCATCGGCGGCAACGCCTTCCACCCGGGAGACATCGAGGGCACGGTCGAGCAGCAGGTCGACATCGCCGCCCACACCGGCGACTCGCTGCTGCCCATCATGGAAATGGACAACGAGTTGATCATCACCCACGGCAACGGTCCGGTGGTGGGGAAGATCCTCATGCGCCAGGTGCTGGCCCGAAAAGAGGTCGTGCCCATGACCCTCGACATCTGCGTGGCGCACAGCCAGGGCGGCATCGCCTACCTGCTCATGCAGGCCCTGGAGAATGCGCTCCGCGAGGCCGGCAACCAGCGCCACGCGGTGTGCCTGCTGACCCAGGTGGAGGTCGACGCCGACGACCCCGCCTTCAAGATCCCCAGCAAGCCGATCGGATACTTCTATACCGAGGAACAGGCCCGCGACCTGGAAGAAAGGCTGGGCTGGACCATGATCGAGGACGCCGGGCGCGGCTGGCGCCAGGTCGTGGCCTCACCCCTGCCCAAGCACGTCTGCGATATTTCCCTCATCGACACGGTGGCGAAAAGCGGCGCCATCGCCATCGCCGCCGGCGGCGGCGGCATCCCCGTCACCCGTGGCCCGAAGGGCGCCCGCCACGGGATCGAGGCGGTCATCGACAAGGACCTGACGTCGGCCCTCATGGCCAACGTGCTGGACATCGAGGTGATGATGATCCTCACCGCCGTGCCCCGCATCGCCATCGACTTCGGCACGCCCGAGGAGCGCCAGCTCGGCGAAGTGTCGCTCGCCGAGATGCGCGCCTATCACGCCGAAGGGCAGTTTCCGGCGGGCAGCATGGGCCCCAAGGTGGAGGCGGCGATCCGCTTCCTCGAGGGCGGCGGCAAGCGGGTGATCATCGGCAACCTCGAGGAGGCCATGCCGGCCTTGCGCGGAGAGACCGGCACCCACGTCGTCGCCGGCGATGGCTGAGCCCGGCGTCTCGCGCGCCGCGCCTTTCACGTTTCCGGTAACGCTGCTCGGGGCCGGCGCCGAACGGGCGCTGGCATCCGGCCTGGACGGCCGAGTGATGGCGGTCTTCCGGCGCAGCTTCTATGTGGAAAGCAAGAGCGGCGGGCTCGCCTGCCTGGGGCCGCCGTCCCTCGGTGGCGGGCCACTCAACGCCATCGCGGCGCTGCCCGACGGCATCGATTGGCAGGCCAGCGGCCTCGTCGCCGGGGCCCGGGCGCGGCGCGGCGGTGAGGCGCTGGTGGTGGACGGGCGTTTCGCCTTCCCCCTCGCCGGGGCGCCGGCGTGGCGGCCGGGGCCGCCCGCCATGTCATGGACGGCGGCGGATCTTGGGCGCGGACTCGACACCCTGGCGACGCGGGCGCGGCTAGTAGCGCCGGCCGACTGCCTGGGCCCCCTGATCCCCGGGCTGGCGGGCCGGGAAGGCGCCGCCGGGGAAGGAGATTTCGCCGCTTCGCCTTTCCTGTGCGCCGCCTCGGCGGGGGTGGCGGCGCTGCGCGCCTGGCTGGAATCGGTGCTCGGAGATGATCGGTGGGGAGAGGGAGAAGACGCCCAGCGGCTGCGCGGGGCGGCCGGCCTCATCGGCCTCGGCCCGGGGCTCACGCCATCGGGAGACGACTTCGTGGGTGGCGCCATGATCGCGCTCCGTACCTTCGACCAAAGCGGCGCGGCGGACCGGCTGGCGGCGTGGGCGCTGCCGCTGGCCCGCGCGCAAACCGGCGCCATCAGCTATGCGCACTTGGCTTGCGCTGCCCAAGGAGAGGGCGCCGCCGCCCTGCACGAAGCCCTGGCCGCGCTCGGCACGCCCGGCGCGCCCGGCCTCGCCGCCCACCTCGACGCCATCGACGCCATCGGCCACACCTCGGGGTGGGACGCGCTGGCCGGCGCCGTGGCGGCAGTGGCGGCACTTGGCTGCCAGCAAAGCTTTCAGGAAAATTGAGCGCCGGAATTACGCTATGTATTACGCCAGGTGCCCGACGATGGCCAAGGCCAGGGCGGTGGCGCGGGCGTTGGACGGCGCCACCATGACCCCGGCCATGCGCAATTTCACGATCTGCTCGGAATAGACCTGGGGGTCGTCTTCGGTGCCGGTGACCGAGGCGATGACAACGGGGCCGCCGCTCTTGGCTCCCTTCAGCACGTCGGCCAGATCGCCGGCCGGGTCGGCGTGGGCGCCATGGCCGATCACCATGTCGAGCAGGATCACGGCGGCGTCGGGCTCGGCCAACGCAACCTCGAGCTCGTCGTTGCGCACCGCCGGCTCGATCATCGGGTGGGGCCGGCCGACGGTGTACTCGTCGGCGCCGAGGTCGATGGCGCTGTGTCCGGCGATGGCATCGCCAAGCGGCAGGGCGCCGGGAATGGGGACGTTGGATAGAATATTCTGGCCGGCGGCGCGGAAGATGACCTGGGTCTCGGCGCACATGGTGCCGCCGGCGAAAAGGGCGCGAATCCAGCGCCTGCCCACGTCCATCCCCTTGGCCTTCTCGGCGGCCTTGGCTTCCTCGTCGGGTGAAAGCTCGGAGAGAGGATTGCCCAGCGCCTCGGCGGCGGCGGCTTCCAGGGTCGGCGCCAGGACCGCGTTTTCGGGCAGGTCGATGGTGTCCAGGCCGAGAAAACATATGGTGAAGGTCTTGGGGCTTTCGGCGACACGCGCCAGCACGGTCTTGGCCACGGCGTCGGAAGGCGGTTTGGAAATGACGACGATGTGCTTAGTCCGCGCGTCCGCGTCGAGGGCATCGATGGCCATCAGCGTCATCAGCCCGCCGACCTTGTCGCCGAGGTCGCGTCCGCCCACCCCGATGCCGTGAGACACGCCCTTGCCGCCGCGCGCGATAAGGCACGAAACCTCCTGAAGACCGGTCCCCGAAGCCGACACCAAACCGATGGCGCCGCGCGGCACCTCGTTGGCGAAGGCCAACGGCACGCCGCCGATAATCGCCGTGCCGCAGTCCGGCCCCATGACCAGAAGGCCTCGGCGCCGCGCTTCCTCCTTGAGGGCGCGCTCGTCCTCGATGGTCACGTTGTCGCTGAAGATCATCACGTGGAGGCCCTTGGCCAGCGCCTTGCGCGCCTCGTCGGCGGCGAATTCCCCGGGCACGGAGATAAGCGCCAGGTTGGCGCCGGCCAGGGTTTCGAGCGCCGTCTCCAGGCTCTTCGGGTTCCAGGCGCCCGCTTCGCCGCCCGCCGCCGCCGGGCGGTCGAGAAGGGCCTCGGCTTCCGTGAGGGCCGCTTCGCCGGTCTCGGCGCTCTCCGCCCGCACCGCGATGATGAGGTCGTTGGGCTCCGCGCCGCGACCCTCGTCGGCGAGGAGGCCGGCGTCCTCCATGATCCCCTTGTTGGATTCGGAGCCGATCATCATGGCCGCCGTCTCGACGCCGGGAAGCGCCGCGACGGCCTGCGAATGGCGCATGAGGGCCACCGAATCCAGGTAGAAGCCCGGCCGCACCCGGTTGAGGACGGCGGCCTCGCTCATGTCACACCCATGGCGGCGGCAAAGGCCTCAAGGGCCCGGACGAAGCAGGCCATGGGCGCTTTGACGATGCCAGCCCCAACCTGCCCGACGCCGGGCTCGCGGTGGGCGATGCCGGTGTTGATGGTGGGGGCGATCCCGGTCTCCAGCACCTTGCGGATGTCGATGCCCGTCGGCGCGCCGGCGAAGTCGAGGGAGGGCAACGTCCAGTCCGGGTTCCGCCCGGCCGTGATCTCGTACATGGTATGCGTGTAGTTGGCGGCGTCGGCGGCCGAGCCGGCGCCGACGAAGCCGGCCACCGCCGGCGCCGCCGCCATGGCGAAGCCGCCGAGACCGACGGTCTCGACGATGGTCGAATCCCCCATGTCGGGGTTGGCGTCTTCCTCCGTGTAGCCGGGGAAGTAGAGGCCGTTGGGCATTTCCACGGGCGCGGTGAACCAATCGTCGCCGGTGCCGCTGACGCGGATGCCGAAGTCGGTGCCGTTGCGCGACATGGCGGTGACGATGGTCGAGCCCTCGATGCCGCGCACCGGGTCGGTGATGGCCTTGCCCAGGGCCATGGCGATGTTGAGGAAGAACTGGTCGTTGTCGGCGATGAACTCGAGGACCGAGGCCAGGGACTTGGGATCGCCGGCGGCGCGCGCCAGGGCGGGGGAAATCTCGCGCAGGAAGAGGCTGGTGCAGGCGACGTTGCGTTGGTGCATCTCGTCGCCCATCGACAAGCCGCGGGCGACGATGCCCTTGAGGGGCAAACCGCCGGCAACCGCCAGGGCCTTGGCCAGCGCCGGGCCCAGCGCGTCGGCCAGCCAGCGCAGGCGGTCCAGCACCTCGGTGTCGTTGCCGCCGAAGCGCATGACCTTGCCCAGTCCCTCGTTGAGGGTGCAGTACGCCCGGTTCCCGAAGGTCCGGTTCTCGACCACCATCACCGGCATGCTCCTGGTGGTGATCCCGGTCATCGGGCCGACGGCGTCGAAGTGGTGGTTGGGGTGAAAGGCGATGGCGCCGGACGCGGCCAGGTCGGCGGCGGCTTCCAGGTCGTCGGCCCAGCCCTCGAAGACGGCGGCCCCGGCGATGGCGCCGCGCAAGGGGCCGCACATGCGCTCCCAGGCGATGGGGGGGCCGGCGTGCAGCACCATGCGGTCCTCGAGGCCGGCCATGGCCTCGCCGGCGGGGCGCACGTCGACGAGCACGGGCTCGGCGGCGAACATCCTTTCCAGGGCCTGTTGGTTGGCCTTTTCGATTCTTTCCCGCATGGCGTCTCTTGGCCCCATCAGGAACCGAGCTTGGCGAGGAGGTCGCGGATGCGGGCGTTCGCCGCCCGCGGCGCCCACACCACGTGCACGGTGGGCACGCCGCGCTCGCCGAGTTCGCGGGCGAAACTTTCGAGGCCGATGTTGACGACTCTGACATCGGATTCGAGGAACTCGTTGACGTCCATGTCGAACCTTCCTCGTCGTCTGGTTCCTCTACATACCCGGACGGAAGAACGCTTTCGAGTTTTTTGTGTCAGGCGTCGAAATGGAGGCTTGTGCCATGATCGGGGAATGGGGCTATCATCGCGGCGCACGGTGAAACAACCGGGCGCGGCAAAAAAGGAAATAGGAAAAAACCATGGCGGAAGTCGTCGTCGAGCCCGGCTATCGGGTGTATCCGCCCAAGGTGAACATCTTTCACCATGCCGTGGAGCGCCATGCCGCTTCCGAGCTTGGCGATGCCCGCGCCATGGTCTGGGACGGCGGCGCCTTCACCTACAAGGAGCTCGAGGCCGAGGTCAACCGCGTGGCGGCGGGCCTCAAGCGACTCGGTGTGAAGCGCGGCGACATGGTGTTGTTGAGAAGCCGCAACCATCCCCATTACTGCGTCGGCGCGCTGGCCTGCTGGAAGCTGGGCGCGGTTTCCGTGTTGTCCAACTCGCTCCTGCGGCCCGAGGAGGTGGACTACGTGCTTGGCAACTGCGAGGCGCGCGTCGCCCTTGCCATGGAGGACGTGGCGGCGCCGCTGCGCGATTTTTTGAAGGCGGGTCGCCTAGATCACCTGGTGATTCTGGACGCCGCCGCCGGATCAGCCGCCGGGGAGCTTTCCTACGAGGCCTTGAAGGAATCGTCGGGCGGGGCCACAGACACCGTCGCCACCGTGGACACCGTGGACACGGACGCCCTCGACCCCGCCTTCATGTGCTATTCGTCGGGCACCACCGGCAACCCCAAGGGGATCCTGCACGCGCACCGCTGGGTGATCACGCTCGGCGACGTCATCAAGCTCCACATGGAGTTCGCGCCGGGCGACGTCATGCTGGCCCCGGGCGAGTTCAGCTTCATGGGCTCGATCGGGCAGGGGTACATCGCCGCCCTTTATTCCGGCGTCACCATGGTCGCCTACCATGAACGGGTGTCGCCACGCGGAATCCTGGAGGCCATCGAACGCCACAAGGTGACCAAGTTCTTCAGCGTACCCACCCTTTATCGCAGAATTCTATCGGAAGAGGGATGCGAGGAGGGCATCGACCTGTCCAGCCTGGAGTTCATCATCAGCTCGGGCGAGCACATGGGCTCGGCCATCCCCGAACTGTGGGCCAAGCGCTTCGACGTCCCCATCTACGAGGTCTACGGGGTAGGCGAGGTGCAGACGTGCATCGGCAATCTCAGGGCGTGGAAACAGGTCAAGGGATCGATCGGCCGGCCGATGCCGGGCTTCAGGGTGGCGCTCCTCGACGAGGCGCTCGAACGCGTGCCGGTGGGGGAGCCAGGCCGCTTCATGATCCACCGCTCGGACCCCGGATTTTTCCTCACCTACCACAAGCAGCCGGAGAAATGGCGCAACGCCTTCAAGGGCGATTGGTACGATACCGGCGACGTCATGATCGCCGACGAAGAGGGTTTCCTGTTCTTCCAGGGACGCCAGGACGATCTGTTCAAGAGTCGCGGTTACTTCATCTCGCCCCAGGAAGTGGAAAACGCCCTCATCAAACACCCCGGCATCAAGGAAGCCGCCGTCATCGGCCTTCCCGACGAGCGCTATGGAAACCGCATCTGCGCCTACGTGGTGCCGGCGGAAGGGACGGCACCGTCGGACGCCCTCGGCGCCGAGGTCCTGGACTTCGCCCGGGACCAACTGGCTCCCTACAAGATTCCCAAGACACTTGAATTCCTGGAGGAAATTCCCAAGAACCCGGTGGGCAAGATCCTGCGCCGCGCCCTCAAAACGGAAAACGCCTGAAGGGAAGACACCAATGATCGGCCTTTACATGTTTGCTACGCCCAACTGCTGGAGGGCCTCCATCGCCCTCGAGGAGATGGAACTGCCCTACACCGCCCACTGGATCAACATCCGCGAGGGCGCGCAGAAGACGCCCGAGTTCCGGGCCATCTCCCCCATCGGCAAGGTGCCGGCCATCGTCGATGGCGAAGGGGAAGGGGACGCGGCCAAGGTCTACGGCTCGCCGGCCATCCTCTTCTACCTCGCCGAGAAGACCGGCAAGCTCATGCCCACGCTTGGCGCGGAGCGGGCCGAGGCCCTGGAATGGACCATGTTCGCGCTTTCCGACATCGGCATGGCCTTCAACGGCCGCAACCGCTTCAAGTTCCTGCTGCCCGAACAGGACGAATATGCCATCGATGTCTTCCAAGGCGAGATCGAGCGCTATCTCGCGTACATGAACGACCGCCTCGCCGATCGCCAATTTCTGCTCGGCGATTTTTCCATTGCCGACATCGCGGCGTTCCCGTTCATGGGCGGCCCCCGGCGCGACGACGAACTGCTGGCCAGGTTCCCCGCCGTCAGGCGCTGGGTTGATGCCATCGAGGCGCGCCCCGCCGTCAAGAAGGGATTGCGGACGGAGCCCTAGGTCACGGGACTCAACGTCGACGCGCAAACACCGAACCGGGGGCGGCTCATCCCTTCTTGGGGTCGTTGGCTTCGAATGTCTCCCCATCCACGTCCACGCCGTGATGCTTGAGGGCGAATTCGAGGGATATCTTTTCGTTCCACACGTCCTCGGCGACAAGGTCCGGATCACGTTCGAGGGGATCGCCGAACCCGCCGCCGCCCGCCTGTTCGTGACGAACGAGGTCGCCTTTTTGGATCTTGCTGGTGATCTTGCCGGGCAACGTCTCCCACCGCCCGTCGCGGAAGATCTTGTTGGCGCATCCGGTGGCCGGCTCGCCACCGCTCAGGCCATAAGGTTTGAACCGTATGCGGTCGGCGCGCAATTGCAGGATCGCGTTGTCGCTCAGCAGGCGATAGGATCGCGTGACCCCGAGGCCGCCTCGCCACTTCCCGGCACCGCAACTGTCGGGAATTAGCGCGTATTCCTCGATCCGAATCGGTTGGCGCGCTTCCATCGTCTCGATCGGCGTATTGGACAGATTTTGAGACGGGTTGGTGATGGCCTCTATGCCGTCCCGGTCCGGTCTGGCGCCCCACGCGCCGCAGATCATGTCGACAACGATGAAGGGGGTCTTGTCGGGCCGATAGCCGCCGATACAGACGACCGTGTTGCCACCCTCCCCGGCGGCCGGTACACGATGGGGAACGATCTGGCTCAAGGCGCCCAGCATGGTGTCGAAGACCCGATACCCGGTCAGCGCCCGCGCCGCGCAGGGCGCCGGCATGACGGGATTGAGTATAGACGCTTCGGGCGCCTTGACTTCGATGCAGCGGAAGACGCCGGCGTTGTTCGGAATATCCCCCTCCAGAACCGAACGCACGCTGAGGTAGGAGCAGGAATTGGTGTAGGACTTGGTGGCGTTGAGCGCCGCGTCGACCTGGGGCGAGGATCCCTCGTAGTCGACGAACAGCCGGTCACCATCGACCGTGATGGCGACCTGAATTGGCAGGGGCTCCTCGCTGAGGCCGGTGTCGTCGATGTAGTCCGTAAAGCCGTAAGTGCCGTCCGGCCACGCGGAAATCTCGCCGCGCGTCATGCGCTCCGCATAGTCGAGGAGTTCGGCAAAATAAGTCCTTGCCGTGGCAACACCGTATTTCCCGAACAGCTTTCGAACCTCCCGGGCACCCACCTGGCAGGACGTGTACTGGGCTTTCAAGTCACCGAGCACAAGATCGGGGAGGCGTACGTTGGTCTCGATAAGCGCGCTCAACACCGGGTTCATGACACCGCCCTCGTAAAGCTTGAGCGCCGGAATTCGCAAACCCTCCTGGAAAATCTCCGTCGAATCGCTGGCGTTTGAGCCGGCAACGCGCCCACCGACATCGGTATGGTGACAAATCACCACGCTGAAACCTTGTAGCTGGTCCTCGAAAAAGATCGGCAGGAACATGAAAATATCGGGCAGATGCATGCCGCCTTGATAGGGGTCATTCAAGATAACGGCATCATTGGGCCGAAGATCGTCTCCATAGCGCTCGATGACCACTTTCATCGCTTCGGGCACGGCACCGAGATGCAAGGCGACGGTTTTCGCTTGCGCGATCATTTCCCCGTTGACGTCGCAAAGGGCCGCCGAATAGTCCATCACGTCCTTGACGATCTCCGATCGCGCCGTCCTCAAGATCGTGTAAGCGACTTCGTCGACGATCGAATCCAAGGCGTTCTTGATGACCGCCAAGGTTATGGGATCGATCCCTTCGTTTGTGACTTTCCCGGCCCCATTTTCGATTTCCATGACGATGCTTCCGGTGCGGTCCGCCGTGGCGGTGGCGCCCGGCGGCACGACAATCGTGGTGTCGTACGCCTCGATGATTGCCGGGCCTTGGACCGGCGCCGTGCCGAGACAGGAGCGCTGATGGACGGCGGTCGGCGCGAACGCCTCGGTGGATGGGAAGAAGGCGGAGCGTTCCCCGACCGTCCCGGAAACGGGTGCTTCGTCGACCCGCAGACCCTTGAAGTCGAAAACATTATCGTGGCGACCCCGGGCCACGAGGCGGAGGTTGCAAATTTCAACAGGCTCTTCGGTGGTGTGGTCGTAGAGGCGCATATAAGCCTCGAGAAAGCTTCGCCGAATGTCTTGCGCCGACATTTCGAGGCCATAGTCCAGCATCACCTCGGATGATTGCCCGACGTAACGCACGTCCACCGAGTATTCATGAATGACCGCGTCCGCCGGAAAGCCCTCTTCCATCATGCGCTCGTTTGCCTCGCTCCTCAGGTCCCGGGCGTTGTCGTGGAGCAGTCCCGGATCGAGGTCATCGAGGGGCGTCAATACGGTTCGCACGAAGCTGTACTCGACGTCCGCGCTCAACATGCCGAGGGAACAGAAGACGCCGGACAGCGGGGTCACGACCACTTTCTTGATGCCCAGGATCTCGGCCACCTCGCCGGCATGGGCGGGGCCTCCGCCGCCCGCCGCCATCAAGGTCATATCGCGGGCGTCCTGCCCGCGTTCGACGGTCACGGAACGAATGGCGCGGGCCATTTCGAGGTTGGCGATCCTGCGGATTCCTTGTGCCGCTTCCAGCACGGAGATGCCAAGCGGCTCGGCCACGCAGGTTCGAATGGCTGTTTCGGAAAGCTCCGGATTGATCGCCAAGCTGCCTCCGGCAAGCCCGCGAGGGTTCAAATAGCCGAGATAAACATCGGCGTCCGTCACCGTCGGTTTCTCGTTGCTCCGCCCGTAACAGGCGGGTCCGGGGTCGGCCCCGGCGGAGCGCGGTCCGACGCGCAAGAGGCCACCCTCATCGATCCAGGCGATGGATCCGCCACCGGCGCCGACTTCGGCAATATCGATTGCCGGCACCTTGAGCATGTAGCCTCCCCCTTTGAGAAACCGGCTGGAAGTGCTCATCCCCTCGCGGAACTCATACTCGGTGGTCACCGTGGGCTTGCCTGATTCGACGACGGACGCCTTGGCCGTCGTTCCGCCCATGTCGAAGACGATGGTGTCTTCTTTGCCCAGCGCCGTGCCCAGGCGAGCCGCACCGATAACGCCCCCGGCCGGGCCCGATCCGACCACAAAAACCGGTTTGTCGGCGGCCGCGGACGCCGTGATCATGCCCCCTTGCGAGGTCACCACTCGAAGCGGCGCGCGCAATCCAGCGTCGCTCAAGCGCCCCGTCAGTTCCTCCAGATATCGTCGCATTTCCTTCAACAGGTATGCGTTGACCACCGTGGTGCTGGTGCGCTCGTATTCCTTGATCTCTGGGAGAACGTCGAAGGACGCGGTGACCAGCAGTCGTGGAAACTCGCGTTCAAGAATTTCGCGGGCCCGCCGTTCGTGCGCGTCGTTGACAAAACTGTTCAAGAAACAAACGGCAACCGCCTCGACACCTTCCTCCTGCAAGAACGCCGCCGCGTCGCGAACATCGTCCTCGTCCAGCGGATGGATGATTTCCGCGTTTGCCCCGATGCGCTCGCCAACCTCCCGGCGATAGCGGCGCGGCGACAAGGGTTGGGGTTTTTCCCAGGTAAGATCGAACATGACCGGGGTGCGGATCCGACCGATTTCAAGGACGTCACGGAACCCCTTGGTCGTCAGAAGACCGGTGCGAGCCCCCGCTTTCTGCAAGATGATGTTGGAGCCCACGGTCGTTCCGTGAACGATTTCGGTGACCTCCGACATATCGGCGCCAATATCGTCGAGCAGCCGCAAGAGCCCGGTGACGACGGCGTCTCCCGGATTTTCAGGTGTCGTTGCCACTTTAAGGACGCTAAGCGAGCCATCGCTCTTTTGCGCCACCAGATCGGTGAAGGTGCCGCCGATATCGACGCCCAATCTCAATGATGCCAATGTGTTCTCCGTGCCAGCTCTTCTTTATTGGTCAACCAAATTTGTTCTCGCGAGCTGACCCGCCTCGCGAACCGTATCACGCTTTAAGTTTGACCTGAACCCGTCGGCGGGGGCGCAAGAATTTCGAAATGCCGTGCAGCGCATAAGATCGAAACCGCCCCCATGGCCGGCCGGATGGGGGCGGCCGGCGGCGTCTCGCGACCTCGCCGCGGGCGGGTGCCGGCGGGGATGGCTACTTGGCGACGGGGACTTCGACGGATATCTCGACGCGGCGGTTCTTGGCGCGCTTCTCGGGCGATTCATTGGACGCGAGAGGACGGTGTTCGGCGAAACCCTGGGAGGTGATGCGCCTGGGGTCGATTCTCTTGTTGGCGATCAGCCGGTGGACCACCGAGACCGCCCGCGCCGAGGACAGCTCCCAATTGGACCGGAACCTGGCCGTCGAAATGGGCGTGTCGTCCGTATGGCCGGCGATCAAGATCTTTCCGGGTGTTCGCGCCAGAACCCTGGAGATACTGTCGATGGTCGGCTTTATTGCATCGGTCAGTCCCTCGGCGCCCGATGTGAAGGCGAACTTGCTGGGGAAGCGGATGACGACATAATTGTCCTGGATGACCAGCTCGACTTGTTTGCTGGCGATTTCCTCGGCCAGGGCCGATCGCAGTTGATCGATCAAGTAGACTTTGGCCTGGGTGCGGAGTTGTTCCGGTTCGACTTCCTCTTCCGACGGTTCCAGGTCGAGGCGAAGGCTCGCCGTCGGCGAGGGCGTGCCGGTTTCCGTCTTTGGTATGGCCGTTGGCAGGGCCGTCGGCTTGGCGTTGAAGGCCTCGCTGATGGGTCCGGCGTTTTTCTTGAAGCTATCGCTGTCGATGTCGGAAAACGACAGCAGCAGAACGAACAGCGCAAACAGCAGCGCCATGAGATCGGCGAAGGTCACCATCCAGCGCGGCGCGCCGGCCGGATTGACGATTTTGGTCGCGCCGGTGTCCATCCTTAATTAATCGCTTTCCGTTCACCGCCACCCGTATAGGAATCCTTGGCGCCGACCTGGCGTTGCTTTTCGGGCAGGTAGGGCTCGAGAATATCGCGCATGGAGGTGGGGTTCTGTAGCTGTTGGATCTGGAACACGCATTCGATGATCAGCGAGCGGTGTTCTCTTTCCTTGGCGCTCTTGGCTTGCAGCTTGTCGGCGATGGGCAGCGCGATGAGGTTGGCGATCAAAACGCCGTAAAGGGTGGTCAGAAGTGCCACCGCCATGGCCCCGCCGATGGTGGTCGGGTCCTTCATGTTGCTCAGCATTTGCACCAGTCCAACCAGGGTGCCGAACATGCCGAACGCGGGCGCCGCTTCCCCGATCGCCAGGAACACCCGCGCGCCCACTTCCTCGCGTTGGATTGACAGCGCCATTTCCTGGGTCAGCACCTTGCGGATGTAATCCAGGTCGCGGCCGTCGGCGCACAGCTGGACCCCCTTGCGGAAGAAGGGATTCTTGACCTTGACTTTTTCCAGGCTGACCAGGCCGGCCTTGCGCGCCTGCTTGCTGAGCCGGATTGCGATTTTGATGAAGTCTCCCGGCTTTTCCTTCTCGTTGGTGAAGGCGGCCATTACGCCGACGGGCAAGGAGATGAACACGCCGGACAGCGGGAACTTGATCATGGTGGCGGCGAAGGTGCCGCCGACGACGATGAGAATCCCCGGAAGATTGAGGAAGATATTGAGGTCCGATCCCGTCATGATCGCCAGGGTGACGACCGTGACCCCGATGATCAGACCGGAAAGGGTAGCGAAATCCATTCGAGCGATCCTCCAAGCCCTAAGATGGTTTCACGGATGGGCGGCTATTCGGCGAACCGGCCGACCAAGACTTGAGTTCGAAATACGCTCCAATTCCGTGGGTGCAGGAGGCTCCGGTGCGCTAGCGGAGCATCGGACATCCTCTCCTTGAGTTAGGGATTCCACTCATTGTACACAGATATTGAGATTGCGGCCGACGATTTCAGCCTTTTTTTGATCCGAGGCCCCAAAAAACGCCACGGAAACGTGTCCTGCAAGTGACCCTCCGGCGTCGTGCGAACACATCATTCGGGCTTTGATTTGCGCCGGTCGATACCGGTCAGCACCCAGTACGCCTCATCCGACAACTCGGCCGTCTGCGTCGGCAGGCGTCCGCCTTTTTCCACTTCCTCGTTGGGGCGCTTGCGGACGACGAACTCGATGGCGCTTTCCGCGATGGGGGTCAGGGTCTGGTCCATCCTCGGCAGCTGATAGCGGAAGGTGGAATCCAGTAACTGGATCTTCACGACGTCCGCCTCGTCTCCAAGGGTTTGGACCAAGCCGAGGACGCTGATCGACGTGTCGCTCCAGGACCTGTTTTTCCAGATCGTAAAAGTGACTTTGTGGTCACGGTTGAAGGTGCTCGGGAAGGTGCCTTGCTCGTAAAGGTCCTCGTCGGGCACGACGACCACCATGTGTCCGCCGGGCTTGAGGATTCTGAACCAATTCCTCAAGCCTTCTTGCGCGTCGTTCAGGTGCTCCAGGCAGTGGCTCGAATAGACGAAGTGGTAGGTTTCGTCCTCGACCCCTTCCATGAACTGGGCGTCGCCGTCGTTCAGGTCCCAGGTGCGCACCTCGGCCATCCTCGGGAACATTTCCCGGTAGGCGACGAGGGGATCGACCCTGCCGCCGATATCGATCCCGTTGCCGACGAAATAGCGGTTGAGAAAATTCGGATCGGACAGACGCCGAACCACCCCGGTACTGGTTCCTCCTCTCGGCATGGCCTTTCATCCCCCAATGTGTCGCCTCCACGTTCTCGATACTTGTCCCTGGGAAGCGACGGTCAAAGTCAAATTTTGCACAGGGACGCGGAATGTTCGCCCATAAATTGACTCTGATCAATGAACGGCCGCCGCACTTCCGTTAAGGAATCGCTCGTTTTGAAAGGGAGGATAGGTGAGATGTTCCTGACCGAAGAACAAACCAAGGTATTCAAGGACAAGGGCTTCGTCGTCGTAAAGGGCTTCTTCGACGCCAAAGTAATGGGCAGGGTCTCGGCACTGCTGGACGAGCTGCGCGAAAAGCAACCTGCGGCGGGCGAGGAGGCGAAGTATTACGAGAAGAGCTCGATCACCGGCGAGAGCATCCTGGTGCGCATCGAGAACGTGCTGGGCGATCTCAACCCGGAACTCTCCGGGCTTCTTCTTTCGCCGGAGGCCATCGAATGCCTGACCCAGCTTCTTGGCGAGCCCCCCGTTCTCTTCAAGGAGAAGATCAACTACAAGCTCCCCGGCTGCCGGGCCGACAAGCTGCATCAGGATCAGGCCGCCGGCTGGGACCCTTATTCCGACTTCTTCATCACCATGGGCACCGTCGTCGACGCCAACAGATTGGACAACGCGGCCCTCAGCTTCATGATGTCGGGAAACTACGAACGCGGGCTGATGACGCCGGAGTGGCAGCCCCTCAGCGAGGACGACCCCCCCTATTCGCCGGCGGACGAATACGTGCTGCTCGAAGCCGACCCCGGGGACGTCATCTTCTTCGACGCCTATGTGCCCCACGGGTCCCCCCCCAATACCGGCGACAGGAGCCGGCGCAATATCTTCCTGACCTTCAACAGGCAATCGGACGGGGACATGAGGGCGCGCTACTACAGGGACAAGTGGGAGAGCTACGCGCCGAACCAGGCCGACGACGCGCGAGCCGAGGCATCGTTCCGCGTGTGAAGGCCTGAACGTCCCGGGGTTATCAGCCCACGGCGACGATTTCGGGGGCCAGCCGCCGCGCCAGGGAGAGGAGGCGCGAGTCGCTTCCCCGGGCGGCGGCGATGGAAAGTCCGAGCGGGCATCCCTCCACGGTGGCCGCCGGAATCGATATCTCGGGCAGGCCGCCGAGCCCGGCGATACACGTGATCCGCATGGTGCGCTCGCGGCGGTCCTGCAACTCGGCGGCCGGGGCGTCCTTGGGCGGCGCGGCGCCGGGGGCGGTGGGCAGGACGAGCACGCCCCCGCCGCCGACGACGCCTTCGAGCCGGTCCACGATGGCGCGCCGCGCCGCGGTGGCGGCGGCCACCTCGTCTGCTGTGATGCGCGATCCCTCTTCGAAACGCCCCCGGATGTCGGGCTTGAGGGCGGGCCCCGCTTGCCCGATCCAGGTGGCGTGGGTGGCCCAGGCCTCGGCGAACTCGATGGTGCGGAAAGCCTCGAACCATGCTTGCAGTCCCTGCGGCGCCAGCACGGCGCGTTCGACGCTCGACGCCAGCCCCGACAGGCGCTCCAACGCCGGGGCCAGTGCCGCGCCGGCCGCCGGCAGGGCCTGGGCGAAGGCATCCTCGACGATGACCATATCGAAGGGTCCCCAGGCCCCCGGCGCGTCGGTGAAATAGACCTGGCCGATGTCGTCGAGAAGCGCCGCGTCGCGGGCCAACCAGCCGGCGGCGTCGAAAGAGGGCGACAGCGCCACCACGCCTTCGAGGGGAAGGCGGCCATGGGTCGGGCGGATGCCGAAGACGCCGTTGTAGCTGGCCGGGATGCGCACCGAGCCCGCCGTGTCCGAGCCCAGCGTGAAGTCGACGAGCCCGGCCGCAGCCGCCACGCCGGAGCCCGACGACGAGCCGCCGGGCAGGCGGTCCGGGCAGCGCGGATTGACGGGAGTCCCGTAATGGGGGTTCACCCCGGTGATGCTGAAGGCGAGTTCGTCGACGGCGGTCTTGCCGACGAGTTCGGCGCCGGCGTCGATCAAGGCCTGGACGGCGGGGGCGGTGGTTTCGGCCTCGCCGTGGGTGCGCAGCCATTCGGGGCTGCCGGCGCCGGTGACGAACCCGGCGACGTCGAACAGGTCCTTGGCGCCGAAGGTCAGCCCGGCGAGTGGGCCCTCGGGCGCGCCGGGGACGTTTACCTCGGCATGACGGCAGAAGGCGCCAAAGTCGTCTTGCATGGGATAGGGTGCCCTCAAACGGCGTCCGGTTGGCGGCTCGGCTCGGCACGCTGGAAGGCGTCGAGTTCCATGCAGGCGTCGAAGATGCGCATGGTGGTGGGATAGTCGTCGAGCCGGCAGTGGAAGCGCTGGGCGTTGAACACCTGGGGCACCAGGCAGATGTCGGCCATGGTCACCGCGTCGCCGTCGCAGAATTTTCCGCGGAACGGGTTCTTGTGGAGGAAGGATTCGAAGCCCTCGAAGCCTTCGGCGATCCAATGCTCGTACCACTCCTGCATGGTTTCCTTGTCGTGTCCCAGGGTGTCGGTCACATGTTTGAGGACGCGCACGTTGTTGAGGGGGTGCATCTCGCAGCCGATGACCTGGGAGAGGGCGCGCACGTAGGCGCGCCTTTCCGGCTCCTTGGGTAGAAGCGGCGGCTCGGGGCGGGTCTCGTCGAGATACTCGATCATCGCCATCGACTGGATCACGACCGTGTCCCCGTTGACAAGCGCCGGCACCAACCCTTGCGGGTTGATCTTGAGGAACTCAGGCGTGCGGTGCTCCGAGCCGGGCAGGTTGACCGAGTGGTGTTCGTACTCCAGGCCCTTGAGGTTGAGCGCGATGCGCAGCCGGAAGGACGTGGACGAGCGGAAATAAGAGTAAAGCTTGATCATGGCTTGCTCCCGAAGTTGGGGAGGGCATCAGGCGTCGCCGGACGCCGCGACGTTCAGGCGTCGCCGGACGCCCTGTCGAGGAACTCCTGCGGCGTGCTAGAGACGATTTCGGCGTAAGTCGGCACGAACTTGCCGCCCTCGATAAGCGAAACGAACTGCGGCTTGATCTCCTCGGCGAGGACCTTGCGGATGGCCGCATGCTCCACGATATCGCGCCATTCGCCGATCAGGTAGAAGTGCTCCGGGTCTTCGGTGTCCTGGCACAGGACCCCGTCCTTTGCCTGCGCCGTCGACTTGTGCATAGGGTTGTCGTCGGAGTAGTCGAATTCGTCGAAGAGCCGGATGAACTCGTCCGCGGTGCCCTGCTTCACACGGAAATCATAGACGTGAAAGAAGTTTCCCTTCTTGGCCAAGGCTACAAGCGCCATGTCAGTTCTCCCCTGTCAATGACGGCACTCTTGGGTCGCGCCGCATCGACCACAGTGCACCGTCGTCGGGCGCCGCGCAAGACGGCGCATGCCATCCATGTTCAAGCTTTCCTTTCCTCCGTTTCCTCCAGCGCGTATAGAATACGCGCATCGAAACTCGATGCTCTCAAAACAAAAGGGCATGCTGACTTCTGAAACAAAGGAACTTACGGACGGGGAAAGACCACGGAATGGCTTGGCATAGTGTGGCGAAAAGCGCCGACCTGGACGACGACGAGGTCATCGGGGTCGAGGTCGACGGCAAGGAGATCGCGGTCTACAAGCTCGGCGGCGTGTATTACGCGACCCATAACATCTGTACCCATGAATACGCCTGCCTGTCTGACGGCTATATCGAGGGCGACCGCATCGAGTGCCCGCTCCACCAGGGCTATTTCCATATCCCCACGGGCAAGGCGCAGGGCGCGCCGGTCACCGAGGATATCCCGACCTATCCGGTGAAGGAGGAGGACGGGGAAATCCTGGTCGACGTTCCGGACAAGTGACCGGGGGCCGGAATCGGGTGTAGGGGTGTGACGAAATCGCTATCGACATACGTGGTGGTCGGTGCCGGGCAGGCCGGCGGCCGCGCCGTCGAAGCCATGCGGGCGGCCGGGTTCAATGGCCGCGTCGCGCTCATCGGCGAGGAGGCGTACCCGCCCTATGAGCGCCCGCCGCTCTCGAAGAAGCTCCTGACCGGGGAGGTCGAGGTGGAGACGACCTACCTCAACCCGGTCGAATTCTATGCCGACGGCGACATCGAGTTCATGGCCGGAGTCCGCGCCGAAAGCCTCGACGTGGAGGCGCGGCGCCTCGGGCTGTCGTCGGGCGCCGAGGTGGTATTCGACAAGCTCCTGCTGGCCACCGGTGGCCGGGTGCGCCGGCTTGCCGTTCCCGGCGCGGCGCTTGCCGGCGTCTTCTACGTGCACACCATCGACGACAGCCTGGCCTTGCGGGCGGCCCTGGCCGGGGCGCGGAGCGTCGTCGCCGTCGGCGGCGGCTACCTGGGCCTCGAGGCGGCGGCGGCGGCGCGCGTCATGGGCCTCGAGGTAACGGTGGTGGAGCGCGAGGCGAACCTGCTCGACCGTGTGGCGGCGCCCGAGATCGGCCGCGTCGTCGGCGACCTGCACGCGCGCCACGGCACCCGCGTCATGACCGGGGCCGACGTCGCCGCCATCGAGGGCGAGGGGAGGGTGTCCGGCGTCCGCCTCGCCGACGGCACGGTGCTCGCCGCCGACGCCGTTGTTGTCTCGATCGGCATCATTCCCAACACCGAATTGGCGGAAGCCGCCGGCTGCGAAGTTGGCGACGGCATCGTCGTCGACGAATTCGGCGAGACCACGGTTCCCGGAATCTATGCCGCCGGCGACGTGGCCAACCACCCCAACGGCTTCCTGGGGCGCACCCTGCGTTTGGAATCCTGGCAGAACGCCCAGAACCAAGCCATCGCCGCCGCCCGCGCCATGTGCGGCGCGCCGGTGCCCTACAACGAGGTGCCGTGGTTCTGGTCGGACCAGTACGGCGTAAACATTCAACTGGCCGGGGTTCCGGAGCGTTGGGACGATATCGTTTTCCGGGGCGACCCGGGGACGGGCGCGTTCTCCGCCTTCTATCTGCTGGAGGGGCGCGTCGTCGGCGTTACCGGGTTCAACGCGGCGCCCGACGTGCGCTTCGGGCGCAAGCTCATCGAGGCGCGGGCGGCGGTGGATGCGGAAACCTTGAAAAACCCGGACGTCAAGCTCAAGGACTTGGTGCGCCAAACGGTGTCCACGGCGGCGGCGGCCGGCTGAGCCGGCATATCCCCGGCGCGGCGGAGAGGGAGAGGAACCATGGCGAAGAAGAAATCCCCGGCCAGCAAGGGCGCCGCGCCCGGCAATGGCGGAACCGGCTACAAATGGCCCGACGAAGGCTTCACCGTCATCCCCGACTGGGTCTACACCAGCGACGAGATCTACGCCCGCGAACTCGAGCTGATCTTCGAGGGACCGACCTGGAACTTCGTCGGCCTGGAGGCCGAAATCCCCAACCCGGGGGACTTCCGGCGCACCCACGCCGGCGCCCGTCCCGTCGTCATGGTGCGCGACGCGGACGGCGCCGTCCGCGTCGTCGAGAACCGTTGCGCCCACCGCGGCGCCGAGCTGTGCCGCCCCCTCTCGGGCTCAGTCAAGGAGTTCATGTGCCCGTACCACCAATGGACCTACGACCTGGCCGGTAACCTCATCGGTGTGCCGTTTCGCCGCGGCCTCGATGGCGAGGGCGGCATGACGGACGACTTCAGGAACGAGGAACACGGCCTGCGGAAGCTCCAGGTGACGACGCGCAACGGTGTCGTCTTCGCATCCTATTCCGACGCGGTGGAGCCCCTCGAGGATTACCTGGGCGCCGAGATGATCGAGACCTTCGACCAGACCTTCGACGGGCGCGAGATCAGAATCCTCGGTTATTACCGCAACACCATCCCGTCCAACTGGAAGTCCTATCACGAGAACCTGAAGGACCCGTACCACGCCACCCTGCTGCACGCCTATCTCGTCACCTTCGGGCTGTTCCGGGCCGGCCAGCGCTCGGCGATGATCGTCGACGAGGTGGGCCGCCACGGCGTCATCGCGTCGGCCCGTGGCGACGAGCCGGAGATCAAGGCCGAAACCAGGGAACTGAAGGCGTTCCGCGAGGACATGGTTCTCCAGGACGGGCGGATCATGGATCTGGTAGACGAGTTCGAAGGGCCCTGGACCGTGACCATGCAGACGATCTGGCCCAACTTTATCGTGCAGCGCGAGCTCAACACCCTTGGTACCCGCCGGATCGTGCCCAAGGGCCCGCACGCCTTCGACCTCCACTGGACCATGTTCGGCTACGCCGCCGACGACGACGAGATGACGCGCCACCGTTTGCGCCAGGGAAACCTGATGGGGCCGTCCGGCTTCCTCGGCGCCGAGGATGGCGAGGCGCTGCAATTCGTCCAGGATGGCCTCCGCCACTCGCTGCCATCTCAAGCCTTTATCGGGCTGGGTGGGACCGAGGAGGGCACGTCGACCTCGCCCATATCGGAATCGGCGTTGCGTTCGATGTATCGCTACTACAGCGAAGTGATGGGGCTCCGATGATGGCGCCCGAGAACGCCGGAGCGGTTCAGCCCAATACCGCGGCGCTCCGCGAGTTCAGACTGGAGATCGAGGAATTCAACGTCGAATACGCCCGCGTCCTCGACGAATTCGATCTCGTGCGCTGGGCCGAGGACTTCTTCACCGAGGACGCCTTCTACCGCGTCACGGGGCGCGAGAATTTCGAGGCCGGTCTGCCGGTCGGTCTCATCTATTGCGAAGGCAAGCCGATGCTCAAGGACCGCGCCTTCGCCGTCCTCGAGACCACCACCTTCGCGCCGCGCTATCTCCTGCACATGAACTCCAACGCGCGCGTCACCCAGGTCGGCGCCGACGAGGCCATCCACGCGCAATCCAACTACATGGTCCTCGAGACCCTGGTCGAGGACAAGACGCGAATCTTCCAGGCGGGCCGCTACCTCGACACCTTCGTGCGCCAGGACGGCCGGCTGCTCCTGAAAAAGCGCGACTGCGTCTACGATTCCCTGATCATCCCCAACTCGATGATCTTTCCGGTGTGAGAAGGGCTGGAGTCCGCTGCGGCCTGCTCCTCAGTCCATGCGCAGGGGCGCCCGGCTCCATTCGTTGTTGGCGTCGACCAGGCGGCCCAGGAGCTTGAGGAAGGTGGCGCGGTCGCTTTCGCCGAGGGGGGTCATGAGGCGCTCCTGGGCGCGCTTCATGTGGGATTCCATCCGGCGCGTCAGGGTCTCGCCCTCGTTGGTGAGGGAAGCCAGCTTCATGCGGCGGTCGGCGCGGCTCACCTGGCGCCGCACCAAGCCGCGAAC
The DNA here is from genome assembly GCA_030744625.1 of Rhodospirillales bacterium. Classification (GTDB taxonomy): domain Bacteria; phylum Pseudomonadota; class Alphaproteobacteria; order Rhodospirillales; family JASLQF01; genus JASLQF01. The sequence goes on along the minus strand of JASLQF010000044.1, from coordinate 88,760 downwards.
CTCGAGGCGCACCAGAACGTCGGCGACGTTGGTGCGGTCGATGCCCAGTTCGCTGCCCAGGGAGATCTGATCGAGTCCCGGCTGCTCCAAGAGGATTGTCATCAGCCCATACTGCACGGGCGTGATGTTGAAGGCGCCGCACTCTTCGGCGAACATGGCGGCGTGGATCTGATGGAGCCTGCGGACCAGGAAGCCGGGGCGCGACCACAAGGCGGCCCCGGCAGGTTCGGCGTGCGGGCTTTGGCCGGATTTCAGCTTGGCGCGCGACGACATTGGACAGGCCTCGAATTCCCACTGACGGGATGGCTCACGCCCCCCCATTGTCATTGACCCTTTGGGGCGTCCCGTTTACAGTCGTCAGTATACTGCACATTCGGATGGTTGAAAAGAAGATTGGGGCCATCGGTCTCGATGCCGACCGAACCGGCGATCGAGACCAACACCTGGGGAAGATTGTGACCACGCCAAACTCTGAACTGGCTTTCGTAGCGGCCGGCCAACTGGCCGCCGGGATGCGCTCGGGCGACGTCTCTTCGGTCGAGGTGGTGGACGACCTGCTGGCCCGCGTCGAGGCCTCGCAATCCTCGCTCAACGCCTTCATCACGGTGTGCGCCGACGACGCTCGCGCCGCCGCGGCTCGCGCCGACGACTCCGCGGCCAGGGGAGAGGACCTGGGCCCCCTGCACGGCGTGCCGGTTTCCGTGAAGGACATCATCAACACCGCCGGCGTGCGTACCACATTCGGCTCGCGCCTGATGGAGGACAACGTACCCGGCGCCGATGCCGTCGCCGTGGCGCGCCTCAAGGCGGCCGGCGCCATCGTCGTCGGCAAGACCACGACGCCCGAGTTCGCCCACAAGCTCCTGACCGACGCGCCCCTGTTCGGGACGACCCGCAACCCCTGGAACCCGGACTACACGCCGGGCGGCTCCAGCGGCGGCTCGGCAGCGGCGGTTGCGGCGGGGTTGGGGCCGCTGTCGCTGGCCACTGACGCCGGCGCCTCGACGCGCCAGCCGGCGGCGTGCTGCGGCATCGTCGGCATGAAGCCGACGCTCGGCCGGTTGCCTCACAATCAGGTGCCCGACGGATTCGCCAACTTCATCCACCTCGGCGTCATGGCGCGCACCGTCGCCGACGCGGCGCTCATGCTCGGTGTCATGGCCGGCCCCGACGGCTCCGATCCGTTCTCCCTGGCCTCGGCATCGGGCGGGTCCGAGGGCTGGACGGTAAACGGCGATGCCCTCAATTCCATCCGTGGCAAGCGGCTGGCGTGGCGGGCGCTGCTCGGCAACGAGGCGCTCGACGGCGAAGTGCGGACCCTTTGCGAACACGCGATAGAGACCCTCGGCGGCCTCGGCGCCGAGGTCGAGGCCATCGACGATCCGGTGGAGAACGCCGAGCCCACGTGGCGCGTCCTTCAACAGTCCAACTGGGCGGCCCGCTTCGGCAAGGACGTCGATGCCAACGAAAAGCGCATGGACCCGGGCTTCGTGGCCGGCATCCGCGAGGGAGGCAAGTATTCCGCAACGCAACTGCAACAGGCGATGTACAAGCGCACCCGGATTTTCCGATCCACGCAGGCGTGGTTCGACGAATTCGACCTCATCGTCACGCCGACCCTGAGCCGGCCGCCCCTGAAGGCAGACCACAAGGCATCGGAGCCCATCGACATCGAGGGCGTCGAGGCCGGCGACATACGTGCCGCGTGGGTCTCCTACCTCAACATATTCAACCTCACCGGCCACCCTGCCGTCAGCGTGCCCTGTGGCTGGACGGCGGGCGGTCTTCCCGTCGGCCTGCAAATCGTCGGCCGCTGGCGGGACGATGCCGGCGTGCTTGCCGCCGCCGCCGCGTTGGAGCAGGCACGGCCGTGGGCGGAGCGCCGCCCAGGCATTCGTTGAGCCTTGAATTTATCGCCGCTATGATCACAGAAACGTGAGGGCCGAGAGGGAAGAATGAGCACCAAGGGAATCGGTGCGCGCCTGACGCGCAAGGAGGACGGCCGCTACATGCGCGGACGCGGCAATTTCGTCGGCGACATGGCGATGTCGGGCCTCAAGGAGGTGGCGTTCCTGCGCAGTCCGGTGGCCCACGCCAAGATCGAGGGGATTGAGATTCCCGACGCCATTCGCGCCCGGGTCTTCCACAACGCCGACATGAAGGGCGTGCGCCCCATGCGCCCGGCGGCCAGCCTTCCCGGGTTCAAACAGTCGGATTTTCCGGCCCTTGCCGCGGACAAGGTGCGCTACGTGGGCGAGATGATCGCCGCCTGCGTCGCCGACACCCGGGCCGAGGCCGAGGACCTGGTGGAACAGATCATCGTCGATTTCGACGAGTTGCCCGTCCTCGCCAACATCGTTGACGCCCAGAAACCCGGCGCGACGCTGATTCACGAGGAGTGGGGAGACAACGTCTTCGTGGTCACGTCGCGTGACGACGATATCGATGCCGTGGCCAAGACGGCGCCTGTCAAGGTGACGCGCACCTACGACATGGCGCGCCAGACCATGAATCCCATGGAAGGCGCCGGGTGTCTCGCCTACTGGGACGAACGCATGGGCCAGCTCGTCCTGTACTCGTCGACCCAGGCGCCCCACCTCATTCGCACCGGCCTCGCCGAGCATTTGGAGCTCGAGCAGCGCCAGGTGCGGGTCATCGCGCCCGATGTCGGCGGCGGCTTCGGATACAAGTGCATCATGCAGCCCGAGGAGCTTGCCGTGGCATGGCTGGCGATCAAGCTCGGCCATCCCGTGCGCTGGGTGCAGGACCGGCGCGAGCATCTGGTGGCCTGCGCAAACAGCCGCCAGCATCATTATCAGGTGACGGCCTATGCCGATGAAAAGGGCAGGATCCTGGCCACCGATGTCGAGGTCACCGTCGACGTCGGCGCCTATTCCGTGTGGCCGTTCACGGCCGTCCTCGAGGCGTCGATGGCCGGCGGCAACCTGGCCGGCCCCTACGGGCTGGAGGTGTGCCGTTACAAAACCTTTTCGGTGGCCACCAACAAGCCGCCGTTCATCCCCTATCGCGGCGTTGCCCGGGCCGGTGTGTGCTTTGCCACCGAGCTCACCGTCGACGCCATTGCCCGCGAAATCGGCCGCGAACCGCATGAGGTGCGGTTTGAGAACCTCGTCACCCCCGACATGATGCCCTACACCAATATCCTCAACAAACACCTCGATTCAGGCGATTATCCCGAGTGCCTGCGCCGCGCCGTGGACGGCATCGGTCTCGAGGCGGTGCGCGAGCGTCAGGCGAAGGGAGAGGAGGACGGCCGGATGGTCGGTGTCGGCATCGGAATGTTCACCGAACAGACGGCACACGGCACCTCGGTTTTTTCAGGTTTCGGTATTCCCTTGATCCCGGGCTTCGAGCAAGCCAAGTGCCGGGTGACGCCGGACGGCGGCCTCGAGATTTATATCGGCGTGCACTCCCACGGTCAGGGCATGGAGACCACCATGGCCCAGGTCGCCAACGAGATTCTCGGCATCGACCCCGACCTCATCACCGTCGTCCACGGCGATACCGGAAGCTCCCCCTACTCGACGGGCAGCTACGCTTCGCGCGCCGCGGTCATGGCCGGCGGCGCCATTTCCCGGACCTGCAAGGTTCTGGCCGAACGCCTGGGCATCATCGGCGCTCATCTCCTGCAATGCGGCCACCATGAGGTAGAGGTCAGGGACGGCAAGGTGGTGGGGCCGCGGGGCGAGGTCAGCATCGCCGACGTCGCCAAAATATGGTACCTGAACCCCGATCAGCTTCCCGACGACGCCGATCCCGGCGGCCTCGAGGCGACGGGGGGCTACAAGCCCAAGGTCGATACGGGCTCTTTCACCTATTCGGCGCACGCCGCGGTGGTCGCCGTGGACGTGGAGATCGGTGCGGTGGAGCTTCTCGACTACGTGGTCGTGGAGGACTGCGGAACCATGATCAATCCCCTGGTCGTCGAGGGCCAGACCTTCGGCGGGACGGCGCAGGGCATCGGCACGGGGCTTTACGAGGAAAGCCCCTACGACGACAACGGCCAGCCGCTTGCTTCCACATTCATGGATTACATCATGCCGGGCGCCACCGAGGTTCCCGATATTCGAATGGTGCACATGGAAACGCCCTCGCCCTATACTGATCACGGCATCAAGGGGGCGGGAGAGACGGCGGCCATTGCGCCGGCGGCGGCCATCGCCAACGCGGTCAACGACGCCCTCAGGGGCCTGGGGGCGGAAATCAATGAGACGCCAATGTCGCCGCGGCGCGTGCTGGCGGCTCTGGCGGGCGCGCGCAAGGCCGCCGAGTAGTCCCTGGGAATTGGAGCAATGAGTCTATGAAAGCGGCAAAATTCGATTACGAACGCCCCGCCGATCTCGACGGGGCCCTGCGGCTTCTCGGGGGCGGCGGCGACGTCTATGCCAAGGTCCTGGCCGGTGGCCAGTCGCTGGGGCCGATGCTCAACTTGCGCCTGGCGCAGCCCGGCCTGCTCGTCGACGTCACCCGGATCCCGGAACTGACCCGGGTCGAGGACGACGGCGAGGCGCTGGTGCTCGGCGCCTGCGTGACCCACGCCATGATCGAGGACGGCAAGGTTCCCGACGTGACCGGCGGGGCACTGCCGTCGGTGGCCGGCGCCATCGCCTACCGGGGGGTGCGCAACCGCGGCACCATCGGGGGCAGCGTGGCGCATGCCGACCCCGCCGCCGATTGGCCGACGGCGCTATCGGCGCTGGGCGCCGAGGCTGTGGTGCGCGGCCCATCGGGGAGCCGCACGGTTCCGGTATCGGAATTCATCGTCGGTGTTTTCGAGACCGTGATGGGGGAGGACGAGATCCTCGAGGCAATCCGTATCCCCAAGCTGTCGGCGGATGCGCGGTGGGGCTACTACAAGGTATGCCGCAAGCCCGGCGAGTTCGCCGACGCCATCGGCGCGGTGCTCGTCGATGCCGAGCATTCGGTGCACCGCCTGGTTATCGGCGCCACCAACGCGGCGCCGGTCACCATCGCCGACGCCGCCGAGGTGCTCGGCGGAAACGGTGTCCCGGGGGCGTCCTTCGATCTCGACGCGGCGCGCCGCCTGGTCGACGGCGCCGACACCAATCTCGATGACATGGAGCGGCACATCCACGCGGTGGCTCTGAAGCGCGCCGTTGAACAGGTGGCAAAATGAAAAAGACGGTCAATCTAACCATCAACGGACGCTCCGTGACGGCGGAGGTCGAGCCGCGCACGCACCTAGCCGATTTTCTGCGCGACGACCAAAGGCTCACCGGCACGCACCTGGGTTGCGAGCACGGGGTTTGCGGCGCGTGCACGGTGATCATGGACGGAGAGCCCGTGCGTTCGTGCATAAACTTCGCGGTGGCCTGCGACGGCACGGACGTGCGTACCATCGAGGACTTCGACGACGATGAGCTGATGGCGCACCTCAGACAGGCCTTCACCGAGGAGCATGGCCTGCAGTGCGGCTACTGCACGCCGGGCATGCTGATCATGGCCCGCGACATCATCGCCCGGCTACCCGATGCCGACGAGTCCCGCATCCGTCTGGAACTCAGCGGAAACCTCTGCCGATGTACGGGCTACGTCGGCATCGTGCGGGCTATCAGGCGCGTGCTCGCCGAGCGCAAGGAGGTGGCGAGCGTCTAGCCGCCAACGATGGAATAACGAAATGGAATTGACTCAGGGCTTCGATGTAAACCACCCGCCCCGGCAGGTTTGGAATTTTTTCGGGAACATCGACGAGGTGGTGACGTGCATGCCGGGGGCCTCGCTGACGGCGCCCTCCGACGGCCGGCACGTCGAAGGAAACATCAGCGTCAAGTTGGGGCCGATCGGCGCCAATTTCGCGGGCGAGGGCGACATCGAGCGCGACGACCAGGCGCTCGCAGGCGTCATCCGGGGCGGCGGCCGGGACAACCGCAGCGGCTCACGTGCCAAGGGCGAGGTGCGTTACAAACTGGTCGAGGAAAATGGGGGCGCGTCGACGCGCGTCGATATCGTTGTCGAGTTCACCCTGGCGGGCGCGCTCGCCCAGTTCAACCGCCCCGGTCTGGTGAACGACCTGGCGGGTCGTCTGACCAAGCAATTCGCCGCCAATCTCCAGGCCAAGCTGGACGCCGCCCAGGGCGGTGAAGCGGCGGATGCGGACGCTCCGGCCAAGATGGGCGAGGCGGCCGCGCAGATCGATGCCGGGTCCCTCTTGTGGGCGATGATCCGGGACCGTATCAAAGCCTTCTTCAAAAGCCTCTTCGGTGGCGGTTGAGGGGTTTATGACCGTTAATACTGGCGCGAACGGGGGACGGTGGGAGTGTAGCGGCTCACCTGGAAGCACGTAAGGGGTGCCAAGAACAATGGCCAAGAAACCAGACAAAAAAGAGAAGAAAAAGATCAAGGGCGGTGCAAAGCCTGAAAAGGAAACAAAAAAACCAAAACAAAAAAAGAAAAAAAGAAAACATCGAGTTTCCTTGTTAAGGTTGTTTTGGGCTGCATAGCGGGGCTTCTGGTCGCCGTGGGGGCGTGGCTCGCCATCGTCGTCCCGACCCTCATGGACAAGACTCCCGAGCCCGAGCCGGAGGTCGTGGAATTGACCCCCGATCAGATTGCCAAGGCAAAGGTAAAACAGGCCGAGCTGGAAGAGGAATCGGCGACCTGGCAGACTTTTCACTGCGACTTGTTCCGCCGCTACTACGAAGGGCTGGAAAGCGACCCACCGGTGGCCGAGATCTTGGGTCTCTCCAGCGATGCCAGCGATAGGGAAATGAGGGCCCGGTGCAAGGAGCTCCTGCCTGCCGTGAAGCTGATGGGAGGATGGCCCAACAGTACACCGCAGCAAGACAACTTCGTGGTGTGCGAGGGGTTCGAGTTCGTCTTGAGGGATGCCGGAAACCTGGTGATCCGGCCGACCGCGGCGGACTTGGCAAATAGTCAGGTCGCGTACGGGATTATCGGCAGGAAACTCACCAAGCTTGACCTCATCGAGGGCTTCTCGGTGGGGCTGAGCAACTACGCTCCCATCGTTACGCAGGCCGGGGACCGCTGTGTCATCGTTTCCATGACGCGGGCCGGACGCCTGCGCAACGTGTCGGGGCGAATCGTCCGATCGGAGTAATCGCAGTAACGGTAAAGACCCATCCGATCTTCTAGGTGAGAATTTCTTTCAAGGTGGGCCATTTCCAGGCGATCCATATCAGCGCCGCGCAAATTATGGAGAACGTAAGCAGGGGCTTGATCCACCAAGCCGAGCCCCGTTGACGCCGGCGCCCCATGAGCTCCTCGCGGTCTTTGCGCATGGCAATCCTGCGCTTGCGGGATTCTTCCTCCTTCTTGATCTGCTCAAGATTTCTCTTGGCCTGCTCAAGCCTTCTCTTGGCTTCGTCGGAGACAGAAGGTGCTCTTGCCAGTTCGCTCATGATTCTTCACCCGCATCCGTATAAAATGTCAGCGCCAATTGTCGGCCCGATGACCCGGCCTTTTGCGCCAAAAGACGCCGAAGGCGGCAGCCGGACACCATGGTTATTTTGCAAGAGTACTTAAATTCTGTTAACACGTTCCAATGTTGGGGTATTTTTCATTTTCCCGGTTGTTACCGATGTGGTGGCTTGGCGCGGACAAATGGGTCATAATCGGTCGTCGAACCGGAAGATAGGGGTGGTCGAATCCAATGGCTAAGTTCGAGGTGGCGCTGCACAACGAGGAAGTGCGGCGATGCGTGAAAGAGGACGAACGGCACCGGGAGTTCACCGACGACTGGGCGGATGTCCACTATGTCGAGGTCAATGCCGGGGACGAGCAGGCGGCGCGTGATAAAATCGAGATCAAGTACCCGTCTTCCAAGGGTTTCGTCATCCAGGGCGTTTCGGAGGTCCAGGAGGAGTGACGCCGCCGAAAATCCGAAGCGGCGGCCGCTATGGGCGCGCCAGCGCCCTGTCCAGGAAGTCCAGACGATCCTGCCCCCAGAACAGTTCGCCGCCGTAGACGTAGGTCGGCGCGCCGAAGACCCCAAGCGCCATTGCCTCGGCCGTGTTGGCTTGATATTCCTCGTTCGCGGCGCCCCCTTCGGCATGGGCGAGCAGGGCGTTACCGTCCATGCTGTTTTCCCCGGCGATGACTTGCAACGTTTCCCTGTCCGAGATGTCGCGCTCTTCCACCCATACGGCCCGCAGGAGGGCGTTGGTCAAGCGTCCGCGCTCGGGCCCCGGGTGGTGGGCCGCGATGACCATGCCGGCGGCCGGCCATTCGGGAGTCGGAAAGTGTTTGGGGTGCATGTTCAAGGGCATGTCCAGGAAGGTGCGCCAACGCTCCAACTCGGCCAACCTGTACGCTTGGCGGGCGGGGGCGCGCTTGGCCAGCGGCAGTCCTCCGCTGGCCGGAAATATCTCGGACAGCTTTATCGGCTTGTAGGCAATGGTGGCGCCGTGTCGCGCCGCGATCTCCTCGAGACGAGGCCCTCCCATGTACGTCCACGGCGAGATGAGCGAGTAGTAGTAATCGATGGCCTTGTCCATGCTATCTCTTTCTGTCGGAACGCTTCGCGCGCTATGATGACGGCGCCAACCCGACCGTCAAGATGCAATATTCCCGAATATGCAATATCCCCACGTCGCCCTCGCCGCCGTCGCCCTAGTAACCGCGACACTCACGGTTCCGTGGCCTAGGGACGGGGCGGCCGCTCAATGCGACGGAGGAAGAATGGCGCGCGCCTACGAGTCCGGCCTCGACAGCTTCGAGGCGGGCGATTTCGCCGCCGCCGCCGCCGCGTGGAGGCCGCTTGCCGACAGCGGTTTCGGTCCCGCCCAGTCGCAACTCGGCCGCATGTACGCGTCCGGCGCCGGCCTTGGCGCGGACCCGGTGCGGGCGTTCGTTTTGTTGCGGCTCGCTTCCGCGGACGGAGAACTCCACGCCCGCCTGGCCCTCGCCGATCTCGACAAAAGGATCACCCCGGAGCAACGCCAAGCGGCCCTGTCCAGTGTCGAGGATTGGAAGCCGCGGCTCGACGACTGCTTGCGGGCCAGCCTCGGCGACGTGGACGGGCGCGTCGTGAACGCGGGAAGACCGGTGATCACCTACAGGGGCGTTTACATTCTTTCCAGCGAAGACAAGTATAACAATGGAGTAAGAAATATAATTGATTCGTCTGTAAAAGAATCTCCGGTTAATTTAATTTATTTGCAATATATTAAGTCGATCAGGGTCAGGGATTTTGTTGACGGCGTTATTATTATCGATTCGGGCGGCGATGCCCACATGGCCATATCCGACGAGTACGCGTTGCACGACAAACCGTCCAAGGTGGCATCCATGGTGCTGCGGCGGGTGCGCCAGTTGCTCTACGCCCGAAGCCGTGGCGTGGCGTTCGCCGACCCCCTCGAAAGGCGTTACCGGGGGGTGAACCTGCGAGGTTCGGATTACGTGGACGCCGACAACGCGCCTTTTTTCGAGCAGATCTCCATGGCGCTGGATATCGCCAAGGGACTTTCCCGTGATCTGCGCCGCTATGTCAGCCTGATTACCCGGATCGTTTACGATCCGCCGTCGAAATTCAAACGCTCGAATCCGAGCGGCAACGCCTACTATCTGCCTGGCGGCGATCCCGAAAAAGAGCGAGTAGTGTTGATCCCCAAGAACCTTAAACTGTCTGGCGCGCCGGCCATTCTGGCGCGTTCCCTGGTGCACGAGGGGACGCACGCCGCGCAACATCTGCGCAGCTTCCGCATGCGAGAGGAACTTGCCGAGGCGCGGACGCGGCTCGACCGGTTGCCGGGGGGCGGCGCTGGCCCGGAATGCGCGGAATGCGCGCGGTTGCGCGCCCGGGTGAGTGCCATGGAGGAGGAGATCGCCATGTGGAGTGATCCCCAAAAGCGACACGGTCCCGCCTTCGTCCAGATGTTCGAGTGCGAGGCCGCCTTGAATGGGCTCGCCGCGGTCGAGCAGATGGGGCTTGGCCGCTCGGCTGGCGATCCTTACGCGAGCGTCTGCGAGGAAGTGGAAAAACGCCGCTGGAGCCTGCCCGACGACCGCCTGAGGGCGCCACGTTAGAGGGCGATCGCCACGAAACAGTTTATTAACCATCCTCCGTTAAGGTATCCGGGAATCGCGACCATCGAAATAGCGCTTCCCGCGGGCGGTGCCATTGGAACAACGCTACGGCTGGAGGCGGGCTCGCCGAATTGGCAACCAGAAAGGCTTGTACGATGCTTCATTGGCCAAAGCACGGGCACAGAACATTCGAGGCGGCCATCTACAACCGCGAGGTTCGGGCGCTGGTAAAGGAAAACCAGAGCCACTCGTTGTTTGACGATCATTGGGCCGACGTCCACATTCAGGATGTCGAGGCCCGTGACGAAGACGAGGCGCGCAATACGGTCAGCGAGCGCTACCCCCCCGAGGACGGATTCGTCATCGAGGCTCTTTACCCGGTCTGCGTTTAGAGACGGGACCCTGGAGCGCCCGGCCTTCACCCGTCCGGCTCGGCGGGTTCCCGGTTTCTCAGGTCGAGACGGCGGATTTTTCCGGTCGTGGTCATGGGTAAGGAGTCCACGAACTCGATCAGGCGCGGATACTCGTGGGACGAAAGCCGGGTCTTGACGAAGGCACGGATATCATTTTCCAGGGCCTCGTCGGCCGCCACGCCGGGCCGCAACAGGACGAACGCCTTGACGGCTTCGGTGCGCAGCCTGTCGGGAACGCCCACCACGGCGGCCATCGACACCGCCGGGTGCTTGCCCAAGCAGTCCTCGATCTCGCCGGGTCCGATGCGGTAGCCGGCCGACGTGATGACGTCGTCGTCGCGTCCCAAGAACCACAGATAACCTTCTTCGTCCTTGCAGCCCTGGTCTCCGGTGACCAGCCAATCGCCGATGAACTTGCGGCGCGTCGCATCGGCGTCGTCCCAGTATTGCAGGAACATTACGGGGTCGGGGCGCCTGACGGCGATTCTGCCAAGGGCGTTTGGGGCCATCACGGCGCCCTCTTCGTCGATGATCTCAACCTGGTGTCCGGGCACCGCGCGCCCCATGGAACCGGGCCTGACCTCCATCAGGGCGGCACAGTTGGCAACCACCAGGTTGCATTCGGTCTGGCCGTAGTATTCGTTGAGGGTGATGCCGAAGGTCTCGCGTCCCCACTCCAGAAGCTCCGCCCCCATGGGTTCGCCGGCGCAGGTCACGGTGCGCAGGGAGAGGGTGAAACGCTTGGCGATGTCCGGCACCTGGCGCATCAGGCGCAGCGCCGTCGGTGGCATGAAGGTGTTGCGCACGCCATGCTCGGCCATCAGCCTGAGGGCGTCCTCGGGGTCGTACTTGCGGGCCCGGTAGGCGAGCACCGGGACCCCGTGGTGCCAGGACGACATGAGGACGTTCATCAAGCCGCCGATCCAGGCCCAATCGGCCGGCGTCCACATGAGGTCTCCTTCCCGGGGGAAGAACTCGTGAGGGAACTCGACCCCTGGAAGGTGGCCGAGGAGCACGCGGTGGGCATGGAGCGCCCCCTTCGGATTGCCCGTCGTGCCCGACGTGTAGATGATGAGGGCGGGATCCTCGGCGCGCGTCCTGACCGGCGTAAAATCGTCGGAGGCGGCCTCAAGGGCGCGCCACAAGTCGACGATGCCACCGCCTTCCTTCGCGGCGTCCGTCACCAGCAGGTGTTGCAGGTGGGGCAGGCGATCGCGCATGGCGTCTACCTTGGCGGCATTGGCGGCGTCGGTGACGAGGACGCGGGCGCCGCTGTTGGCCAGCCGGTACTCGAGCGCGTCCTCGCCGAACAGGGTAAACAGCGGAATGGAGACGCATCCCACCTTCCAGGCGGCGATATGGGCGATGGCGGTCTCCACCGACTGCGACAGCAGGATGCCGATACGCTCGCCGGGCGCCAGCCCCTTGGCGACCAGCAGGTTGGCCAGTTTGTTGGATAGCATCTTGAGGGCGAGGAAGCTGTAGGCGGTGACGTCGCCGTCTTCGTCGACGACGATAAGCGCCGTCCGCTGGGGCGTGGCGTCGGCGTGTTTGTCGCAGACGTCGACACCCATGTTGAAGAATTCGGGGAGGCGCCACCGCAGCGCCCGGCAAACCTCGTCGTAACTTGGCGCCCGCGTTAGCATGAGCCTTTCCCCGCGACACCCCTAAAAGCCGATTTCGGGAGAAATGGCCGGAGGCCGGCCCTTATTCCTCCAAATCGGCGGTTTCGCCGCCGCCTTCGAAGAAACGATAGCCCTGGATGCCGTCGAGAATGACCCCGTCGAAGCCCTGGGCGATGATGCCATAGAGATAGGATTCGGTGTTGCCGGTGATGATGCGCTGCCATTCGGGGCGCCAGTATTCGACGTGGTATTTGTCCGGATTTTTCCGGAAAGGCGCGCTGATCCAAAGGGGCGAGCCTTCCTGCCAGTGCGATTGCCAGTAGTAGCGGTATGACTCGGCGGCGCTGATGTTCATGAAGGCCAATACCAGGCGTTTGCCTCCCACCTTCTTGTACTTCAAGGTTTCTATGGCCCGCCTGGACAGGGGGTTACGCCCGTGAAAGACGTCCACGACCACCGCGTCGTAGTTGGTTTGGTGGATTTTCAGGGCGAACTCGTCCTCCTGGCCGAAGGTCGAGGTATCCGCCAGATACACGAAGTTTCTTATGTCGGCGAAGGACAGCACGCTCTTCGGGTTCTCGTCGAAGGGCCGCTTGGGGTAGGGCGGCAGCATGTTGAGCTCGTAGCCGCGGACGGGCGCGACATATGAAATAAAACCCCGCGACGCGTTGAGGCGATAAATGTCGTCGACGGTCTTGGGCGTCGTCGCGTAGTCCATCACCAGCACGGCGAGCCCGTTGGCCTTGGCCAGTTCGGCCATCTTGAGATTCTTCTCCCGGCGTTCCTTAGGCATCGTCGGCTTGTCGATTTCGGGGATGCCTATATTCAGTCCGTCGATGAGGATGCCGTCGATGGATCGTATGTAGGCGAGCGCCGGGGCTATAATCGATTCGTCGACCACGTCGCCCTTGGTCAGCAGATCGAGGCCGTTGCGCACAACGATCGAGAAGTTGCGCCGGTGGCGTCGGGCGAATTTTCGGATGTTCTTGACGAAGTCGCGCATCTCCTGCTTGGGCTCGGTGAGCGACAAGGTTGGGCCGAGGACGGGAGCCTCCGGCCGCGACTCGTCGCGGCCCTGGATGCGGGCCCGCCCCGACGGTTGCTGGGCTTCCGCCACGGCCGGCAGCAGGGCGAAAAGCAGGGCGGCGCCAAGAGCTGTCAAAATGGCGCGGAACATGGGCGTCATCATGGGCTCAATTCGTTAACCACGCGTTACTGGAAACGTCGCATGGGGTCATGGGGCGCTCATGATAGCAAATCGGCCACTTCCTCGGCGATAGCCAATGACGAGGTCAGGCCCGGCGATTCGATCCCGTACAGGTTGACCAGGCCTTCGACGCCGTGCTCCCGGGGGCCTTGGATGATGAAGTCGGCGGGCTCGCCGGGGGGGCGCGTGCGCGGGCGGACGCCCGCGTAATCGGGGTGCAGCGAGCCGTCCGCGAGCCCCGGCCAATAGCGGCGGACGGCCTCGTAGAAGGACGGCGCGCGGCCCGCGTCCACGTCGTGGTTTGCCTCGGCGACGGGTTCCACGTCGGGGCCGAAGCGGGCTTGCCCGGCCATGTCCAGGGTCAGGTGGATACCAAGGCCCGCCGCTCCCGGCACCGGATAGACGAGATGCCGGAACGGTGCCTTGCCGCCGAGGGAGAAATAGTTGCCCTTGATCAGATAGAGGGGCGGGATGGTCGGCGCTGGCACGCCTTCGAGCGCTGCGGCCAGTTGCTGGGCGCGGATTCCGGTGCTGTTGACCAGGGCGCGGCACGCCAGGGTCGTCGGCTCGGCGCCGCCCACCTCGACGGTCATGCGGCCATTTGCGGCCCGCCCGCTCTTGAGCGGGCTGTTCAGGGCGACGACGGCGCCCCGCGACTCGGCGTCGCCTTGCAGGCTCAGCATGTAGGCGTGGCTGTCGACGATGCCGGTCGAGGGCGAATGCAGCGCCGCGCGTGCCTTGAGGGCCGGCTCTAGGGTGCGCGCCGCGTCGGCGTCCAGCCACTCCAGGTCGTCGACGCCGTTGGCCGCGGCGCGGACCCGCAGCGCCTCGAGGGCGGCAACCTCCGTCGCCTCGGTGGCGACCAGGAGCTTGCCGCAGCGCCGGTGCGCGATGCCACGCTCGGCGCAGTAGGCGTAAAGCATGTCGCGGCCCTTGACGCAAAGGCGCGCCTTGAGGCTGTCCTTTTCGTAATAGATGCCGGCGTGGATGACCTCGCTGTTGCGCGCGCTCATGACCGTGCCGATGGCGCCGGCCGCTTCCAGCACGACGACCTCGCGCCCGGCCAGCGCCAACGCCCGGGCCACGGCGAGCCCGATCACCCCCGCCCCGATCACCACGCAGTCCGTACTCTCCGCCATACGCCGCCCGCCCTTCCGCGCAACCGCGGCGGAGTTTGGGGGCGGCGGCGGCGGGGGTCAAGCGGCGGCGCCGGGACAAGCCCATCACCAAGATTTGAAGCGGAAATGATTTGCCGGCGAGGCGCTTTGCCGCGCAAGCTTCGGCCATGGTTTACCTGGTCCGATTGCTGGCGGCGGCTCGGCGGGGTTTGGCGCGCCGCGCGGCGCGCGCCGTTGCCGCCGTATTCGTCCTGATGGCATTCGCGGGACAGGCGGCGGTGGGCCAGCAATGCGGGTTCCGGCCGGGCACGGCCCCGCAATGCTGGCAATCGGAATGGCCGAAGACGGACTTCTCGAAGCATTCCGTGCCCTATGCCGAAATCCTCTCCGGCGGGCCGCCCAAGGACGGCATTCCGTCCATCGAAAACCCAAAGTTCCTGCCGGTTTCCGAGATCGCGGCGCTCGGCGACACCGATCCGGTGATCGGGATCACGGTGAACGGGGATGCCCGCGCCTACCCGCTGCACATCCTGACCCGCCACGAGATCGTCAACGACGTGATCGGCGGCGTCCCCGTGGCCGTTACCTATTGCCCGCTATGCAACTCGGGTATCGTCTTCGACCGCCGCCTCGAAGGCCGGGTGCTGGAGTTCGGGACCACCGGCAAGCTGCGCCATTCAGACCTCGTCATGTACGACCGCCAGACCGAAAGCTGGTGGCAGCAGTTCTTGGGCGAGGCCATTATCGGCGAGCTGACTGTCAACACCCTGAAGATGCTGCCGGCGCGCATGGAATCCTTGGCCCGCTTCCGCCAGCGCGCCCCGCAAGGCAGGGTGCAGGTCCCTGGAGCCACCCACCGCCAATACGGCGTCAACCCTTACGCCTTCTACGATTCCCAAAAGCGACCCTATGGCTTTTTCACCGGCCCCTTTCCCGACGGCATCGGCCCCATGGTGCGGGTCGTTGCCGTGGGCAAGGAGGCATGGAGCCTGCCGCTGTTGCGCGGCAAGGGGAAGATCGCCGCCGGCGATCTGGTCCTGACCTGGGAAGCGGGCCAGAATTCGGCCCTCGATTCGCCCTTGATTTCAAGGGGGCGCGACGTCGGCAACGTGATCGTCCGGCGCCGCGTCGGAGAAAAGATGGAGGACGTCGTCCACGACGTCACCTTCGCCTTCGTCTTTCACGCCTTTCGCCCGGACGGGGTGATACACAAGTAAGCGGCGGCGTTGTCCGCCAGTAAGCGGCGTTGCGGGGCGGTGGCCGAAAGCGCGCTCGGTCAATCCCCGAGCCAACCGCCGGCCATTCGGATCGCTACTCGTATTGTTTCCAGCTTTCCATCTTGCCGTCGTCTTTCTTCTGCTTTTCGCTGTCCTTGTAGACGCTTTCCTCCTCTTCCTTCATGTCATAAAGGTTGCCGTCCTTGAAGCTTGCGGCCCCGTCATCCATGGCCATCGACGCTTGGGACTTGTAATTGACCGCCTTGCCGCTTTTTTCCTTGCCCCCTTTCTTGCGCAGAAGGAAGCTGACGATGGCGCCGACAATAAGGACCACCGCACCTATGATGCCGAGACCAATTAGATTCGAATATTCCTCCATGAAGTCCTCACAAGACTATCTGACACCACCACGCCCGAGGCGGCACCAGAATCCCTCGCGACGGCATCCGCGTCATTGTTTAGTTGGTCGAATTCAGACCGTTCCGAGCCCTGCGCCGGACGATGTTACGTCCCGCCGCCGACAGCCGGTCATGATCAGTTGCGCGCCTGTTGCCGGGCTCCGGCGCGGCGGCTAGAATTGGCGCCCGCGAAATTTCGGGAATCCTTGGAAGATGCCGCCGGAAATCGCCCACTCCAACTGTCCGCATGATTGCCCGAGTTCCTGCGCGCTCGAGGTCGAGCGCCTCGACGCCCACACCATCGGCCGCGTGCGCGGCGCCAAGGACAATCCCTATACGGCGGGGGTCATCTGCGCCAAGGTGGCGCGCTACGCCGAGCGCGTGCACCATCCCGGCCGCCTGACCACGCCGCTGCGCCGCACGGGCGCCAAGGGCGTGGGCATCGAGGCCTTCGAGCCGTTGTCCTGGGAGGCGGCGCTGGACGAGG
Organism: Rhodospirillales bacterium; assembly: GCA_030744625.1. Classification (GTDB taxonomy): domain Bacteria; phylum Pseudomonadota; class Alphaproteobacteria; order Rhodospirillales; family JASLQF01; genus JASLQF01. The sequence goes on along the minus strand of JASLQF010000044.1, from coordinate 72,269 downwards.
TCGCCGGGGCGCTCGCCGGCGCCACCGAGCGTTACGGCGCGGAGGCCGTGTGGCCGTTCTACTACGCCGGGACCATGGGCCTCGTGCAGCGCGACGGGATCGAGCGTTTCCGCCACGCGCTGAAGTATTCGCGGCAGTGGAGCACCTACTGCACGGCGCTGGCCGACGCCGGGTGGCTGGCCGGGACCGGCACCAAGCGCGGCGTCGATCCCCGCGAAATCGATGTCTCCGACCTCATCGTGGTGTGGGGTGGCAACCCGGTTTCCACCCAGATCAACCTAATGACCCACATCAGCCGCGCCCGCAAGGAGCGCGGCGCCAAGCTGGTGGTGGTCGATCCCTACCGTACGCCCACCGCCGAGGTCGCCGACATGCACCTGTGCCCGCGCCCTGGAACCGATTCGGCGTTGGTCTGCGCGGTGCTGCACATCTTGTTCGCCGAAGGCTACGCCGACCGTGACTACATGGCCGAGTACACCGACGTGCCCGACGAGTTGGAGGCCCACGTGGCGCAGCGCACGCCCGAATGGGCGGCCGAGATCACCGGCCTGGATGCGGAGGAAATCGTCGAATTCGCCCGCCTCTATGGCCGGACCAAGAGCAGCTACATCCGCGTCGGCTACGGATTTTCACGGTCGCGCAACGGCGCCGCCAACCTGCACGCCGTGACATGCCTGCCGGCAGTGACCGGCGCCTGGCGGCACGAGGGCGGCGGCGCCCTTTATTCCAACATGTTCATGTTCCCCATCGACGCCACCTTGATTCAGGGTCTCGACGTGCTCGACAAGGATGTCCGGATGCTGGACCAGTCGCGCATCGGACCCATCCTGTGCGGCGAGGAACGCGACATCGGCGACGGCCCGCCGGTCGCCGCGCTGTTCATCCAGAACACCAACCCCATGGTGGTGGCCCCCGAAAGCCTCAGGGTGCGTGAGGGATTTTCCCGCGACGACCTGTTCATCTGCGTGCACGAGCAGTTCATGACCGAGACCGCGGCCATGGCCGACATCGTGCTGCCGGCAACCACCTTCCTCGAGCACGAAGACATCTATATGGGCGGCGGCCACACCTTTATTTCGGTGGTGCGCAAGGTCATCGAGCCGCTCGCCGAATGCCGCTCAAACCATGAAGTGCTCCGCGCCCTGGCCAAGCGTCTGGGCGCGGAGCACCCGGGCTTCGGGATGACCGCCTGGGAGATCGTCGACGCCACGCTGAAGGCGTCGGGCCTGCCCGACGCGGAAACCGTCCACCAGGCGCACTGGCATGACTGCGCGCTGCCCTTCGACGACGCGCACTTTCTCACTGGGTTCGAGACCGCTGACAAGCGTTTCCACTTCAAGGCGGACTGGGCCCGTGTCGGCGGCAATCCCGGGCCCATGCCCATCCTTCCCGACCATGTGGCGATCATCGACGAAGCCGACGCCGAGCATCCCTTCCGCCTGGTCGCGGCGCCAGCGCGCAACTACCTGAATTCCAGCTTCACCGAGACCCCGACGTCGTGCAAGAAAGAAGGCCGGCCCACCGTGCTCGTCCACCCCGTGGACTGCGCGGACCTCGGTTTCGCCGACGGCGACCGGGTACGTATCGGTAACCGCCTGGGCTCGGTGGTGGTGCACGCGCGTCCCTTCGACGGTCTGCAACGAGGCGTCGTGGTCGTCGAGAGCATCTGGCCCAATGCCGCCTTCGAGGAGGGGAACGGTATCAACACCCTGGTCAGCGCCGATCCCGGCCCGCCCCGTGGCGGCGCGGTGTTTCACGATACCGCGGTGTGGCTGCGAGCGGCCTCTGCCAACGGTCCTTGATATTGACCCCTGGCAACGCCGTCACAAGTGATCAATACCGATGACCGTTGAAATTAGTCATTCCATGGTGGCCGAGAGACGGGCCCGCGTCGTCACCATCGGCAACGAAAAGGGCGGCAGCGGCAAGTCGACGACCGCCATGCACCTGGCTATCGGGCTCTTGCGCAGCGGTCGCTCGGTGGCCAGCCTCGATCTCGACCTGCGCCAGCGGAGCCTGACGCGCTACATGGAGAACCGGCGGGCCTACGCCGCCACCCACGGCCTGACGCTGCCCGTGCCCGAGCACGAGGCCTTCGCCGCCGCCCCTACCCATAGCGGGCAATCCGCGATCGCCGATGAAGACCGGTTGGAGGGCGCCGTCGAGCGGCTGCTCGACGGCCACGACGTGGTCGTCATCGACACGCCGGGCGCCGACAACCCATTGAACCGCACGGCGCATTCCCTGGCCGATGTGTTGGTCACACCCCTCAACGACAGCCTTGTCGATCTCGACGTCCTGGCCCGCGTCGACGGGACCAGGATGAAGATCCTCGGCCCCAGCCACTATTCCGAGATGATCTGGGAACAGAAGATGAGGCGCGCCCAGCGCGACGGCGGTTCCATCGACTGGATCGTCATGCGCAACCGGCTGAGCAGCCTGGATGCCCGCAACAAGCGCGAAATGATGCATCTCCTCGAAGAGTTGGCGGAGCGCGTGGGTTTCCGGAGCATTGCCGGTTTCGGCGAGCGCGTGGTGTACCGCGAGCTATTCCTCCAGGGGCTCACCATGATGGACCTTCGCGAAGCCGGCGGCGCGCAGGAACTCACCGTTTCCCACCTGGCGGCGCGCCAGGAGGTGCGCTCCCTCATCGAGGCCCTCGGCCTCCCCTGACTGGCGCACCAGCCGGCCACGCGCTAAGCTAGTGGATAGGCGGGTGGAAGCGTGCCTGGCGAGGCACTCTTTCACATCCCGGGAAATCATGGACTTCGAGATGGCGGAGAGCGACTCCAAGCTTCCGAGCAGAAAATTGTCAAACGCCGATGTCGCCACCTTCCTGAGCAAGGTTGCGGCGACGCCGGTGAACAAACGGGCCGGCCAGCGCGGCCGGCTGATCTTCGCGCTCGACGCCACGGCCAGCCGCCAGCCCACCTGGGACCGCGCTTCCCAGACCCAGGGCGAGATGTTCGAGGCCACGACCAGCCTCGGCGGTCTGGAAATCCAACTCGCCTTCTACCGGGGCTTCGGCGAGTTCAGGGTGAGCCCCTGGACGGCGCAATCGGCGGAACTCCTCGAGCGCATGACCTCGGTGTTTTGCCTGGCCGGCGAGACCCAGCTGCGAAAGGTCCTGCGCCACGCCATCAACGAGACCGGGAAACAGAAGGTCAACGCGCTGGTTTTCGTCGGCGACTGCCTCGAGGAAGACGTCGACGAGGTCGGTCACGTGGCCGGGGAGCTCGGCTTGCTGGGCGTGCCCGCCTTCATGTTCCAGGAGGGGGTCGATCCCATCGCCTCCTTCGCCTTCGAGCAGGTGGCGCGGCTTACCAACGGCGCCCATTGCCGACTCGATTCGAGTAGCGCGCAAACCTTGCGCGATCTGTTGAGCGCCGTCGCCGTTTTCGCGGCCGGCGGCCGGCCGGCCCTCGAGGATCTGGCCAAGCGCCGCGGCGGCGAGGCCCTGAGGCTGGTCCACCAGGTCAAGCGGGGCTGAGCCCGTGCTGCCCTATTTCATTCTCGGTGTCGCCTTGCTGGCCGGGGCGGTCCTGGCCGGGCGCTGGTTCATGACGGCCGAGCCGCGCTCGATCATCGGTGTCTTCAAATGGACCGGTCTGGCCATGGTCATCGTGGTCGTCGTCTTTTTCGCCGTCACCGGGCGATTGGGCTGGGCCCTGATGATGTTGCCGGTGCTCCTGCCCTGGTTCATGCGTTTTCGTGCCTTGGCGCGCACCGCCAAGAACTTCTCGCGCATGTCGGCGGGCATGGGCGGTGGCGGCGGCGCCGGTCAGGGCTCCAAGGTCGAGACCCGCTTCCTGCGCGTCACCCTCGATCACGGCAGCGGCGCCATGGAGGGCGAGGTGTTGGAGGGGGAATACGCCGGGCGGGTGCTGGAGGAACTCTCCCTCGGCGAACTGGTCGACCTGTTGCGGACCTGCTGGGTGGAGGACGAGCGCTCGGCCCAGGTCCTCGAGGCCTATCTCGACCGCAACCACCAGGACTGGCGCGAACAATACAGCACCGGGGACGCCGGAACCGGCCGCGCGGGCGCTTCGGGCAAGGGCGCCATGACCGAGCACGAGGCCCTGGAGGTGCTCGGCCTCGAACCCGGCGCCGGCGCCGACGAGATCAAGGAGGCCTACCGCCGGCTCATCGCCAATTTGCACCCCGACCACGGCGGTTCCTCCTACCTGGCGGCCAAGATCAACCAGGCCAAGGACGTGCTGCTGGGGGACTAGTGGCTGGCGCTTGCGGCCCCGGCGCGCCTGTGGCACAAAGCGGCGCCAGCGCCGTTGCCGGCGCGCTTTCGGTGAGCCCCTCTTGAGGAAATTCCATGGCAGAGCCTGTTCGCACGGCGGTGTTTCCGGTGGCCGGCCTGGGCACGCGTTTCCTGCCGGCCACCAAGGTCCTGCCCAAGGAAATGCTGCCCGTCGTCGACAAGCCGCTCATCCACTACGCCGTGGCCGAAGCGCTGGAAGCCGGTATCGAGGAAATTGTTTTGGTCATCGGCCCTGCCAAGTCGCTGACCGAGGATTATTTCAAGGGCGCCCCGGCACTCGAGCGCGCCCTTGCCGAGCGCGGCAAGAAGGCCGAGATCGTGGCCGTGAGCGAGGACTTGCCGGCGCCGCAAAAATTATCTTTCGTGCGCCAGGAGGAACCGCTGGGGCTCGGTCACGCGGTGTGGTGCGCCCGCCAATACGCCGCCGGCGGGCCGTTCGCCGTGGTCCTGCCCGACGACCTCATCCTGGCGCGCCCCGGCTGCCTCAGGCAGATGATGGAGGTCTACGCCGCCCTCGGCGGCAATCTGGTCGCCACCGAGGACGTGCCCCGGGAGCACACCAACCGTTACGGTATCCTCGACGTGGTCGAGGACGACGGCCGGCTGGCCCGCGCCAGGGGATTGGTGGAGAAGCCCGATCCGGCCCAGGCACCCTCGACGCTGTCGATCATCGGGCGCTATATCCTGCAGCCCGATGTCTTCGAGCACCTCGACAAGCAGGAGCGCGGGGCAGGGGGCGAGATTCAACTCACCGACGCCATGGCGGCGACCATCGGCGACGTGCCGTTCCACGGATTGCGCTTCGCCGGCCGGCGCTTCGACTGCGGTGGTAAGCTCGGTTTCATCGAGGCCAATCTGGCATTCGCCCTGGAGCGCCAGGATTTGGCGCCGGGGGTGCGTGATTTCTTGAAGGGATACGGTTGATCCCCGGGCGCCCTTGGCCGCCGCGCCGGAGGGAACCCGAGGACACTAAGAAAGGATGACTACATGCGTATCGCGATGATCGGAACCGGCTACGTCGGCCTGGTTTCCGGCGCCTGCTTTTCGGAATTCGGGGTGGACGTGGTGTGCGTCGACAAGGACGCCGACAAGATCGCTCGCCTCAACGAGGGCCAGTTGCCGATCTTCGAGCCCGGGCTCGAGGATATCGTCGAAAGCAACGAGGATTCGGATCGCCTCTCGTTCACCACCGATCTGGCGGCGGCGGTCGACGGCGCCGACGCGGTTTTCATCGCCGTCGGCACGCCGAGCCGCTGCGGTGACGGCCACGCCGATCTGTCCTATGTCTACGCCGCCGCCGCCGAGATCGCCGCCGCCATGAACGGCTATACGGTGGTCGTCACCAAGTCGACGGTTCCCGTCGGTACCGGCGACGAAGTGGAGAGGATCATCCGCGAGGCGCGCCCCGACGCCGAATTCGACGTGGTGTCGAACCCCGAGTTCCTGCGCGAGGGCTCGGCCATCAACGACTTCATGCGCCCCGACCGGGTGGTCATCGGCACCGCCAGCGAGCGCGCCCGCGAGGTGATGCGCCAGGTTTACCGGCCCCTTTACCTGATCGAGACCCCCATCATCTTCACGTCGCGGCCCACCGCCGAGCTCATCAAGTACGCCGCCAACACCTTCCTCGCCACCAAGATCACCTTCATCAACGAGATCGCCGATCTGTGCGAGCGCATGGGCGCCGACGTCCAGGACGTGGCCCGGGGCATCGGTCTCGATGGACGCATCGGGGCCAAGTTCCTGCACGCCGGTCCCGGTTACGGCGGCAGTTGCTTCCCCAAGGACACCCTGGCCCTGGTGCGAACGGCGCAGTCCGCCGAAAGCCCCATGCGCATCGTCGAGACCGTGGTCGAAATCAACGACGCCCGCAAGAAACGCATGGCCGGAAAGGTGATCGAGGCGTGTGGCGGCTCGCTGGCCGGCAAGACGGTCGCCGTCCTCGGGCTGACCTTCAAGCCCAACACCGACGACATGCGCGATTCGCCGAGTCTCGAGATCGTGCCGGCGCTGCAGGCCGCCGGCGCCCGGGTGCGCGCCTTCGATCCGGTCGGCATCGAGGAGGCCAAGAAGCTCCTCGACGGCATCGAGTGGTGCGAGAACGCCTACGATGCGGCGACCGGAGCCGACGCCGTGGCCATCATCACCGAGTGGAACGAGTTCCGCGTCCTCGATTTCATGCGGCTCATTAAATTGATGAAATCGCCGGTCATGGTGGACTTCCGCAACATCTACAATCCCGACGAAATGGCCGAGGCGGGGTTCCGCTACAGCTGCGTCGGCCGCCCTTCGGCGCCGCCCCGATGAAGACATCGGCGGGCGAGGCGGGGGGCGCGCTCGACCCCGGCATCCTGCGCGAGTACGACATCCGCGGCGTGGTCGGCGACACACTGACCGAGGACGGCGTCGCCGCCATCGGCCGCGCCTTCGGCTCCATCGTGGCGCGGCGGGGCGGTCGCGCCGTCGCCGTCGGCTACGACGGCCGCCTGAGTTCGCCGGAATTGGAGGCCGCCGCGGTCGCTGGGCTGTGCGCCGCGGGCGTGGACGTGGCACGGGTCGGGTTGGGGCCGACGCCAATGCTCTATTTCGCCACCCACGCGCTGGAGACGGACGCCGGGCTCATGATCACCGGCTCCCACAACCCGCCGGAATACAACGGCATCAAGATGGTGGTGGGGGGTGAGTCCTTTTTCGGAGCCGACATCCAGCGCCTCGGCGCCCTCGCCGGGGCCGGCGATTTCACCGCCGGCGAGGGACGGGCGAGCGAGCGGCCGGTGGCCGACGACTACGTGCGCCGGCTCCTCGAGGGCTTCGAGGAGGGACGTCCGCTCAGCGTCGCCTGGGACCCCGGAAACGGCGCCGCCGGCGAAGTGGTCCAGGAACTGTGCGCCCGCCTGCCGGGCCGCCACGTGCTCCTCAACGAGGGCATCGACGGGACCTTTCCGGCGCACCACCCGGACCCCACCGTCGAGGCCAACCTGGAACAGCTCAAGCGCGCCGTCGCCGCCGAAGCGTGCGACGTGGGCTTCGCCTTCGATGGCGATGGCGACCGCATCGGCGCCGTCGATTCGCGGGGCCGTGTCCTGTGGGGTGACCAACTCCTCGCCCTCCTCGCCGCCGACGTGCTGGCCGAGGTGCCCGGCGCCACCGTCATCGCCGACGTCAAGACCAGCCAGATGCTGTTCGACGAGGTCGAGCGCCTCGGCGGAAGGCCGCTGATGTGGCGCACCGGGCATTCGCTGATCAAGGCGAAGATGGCCGAGACAGGCGCCGAGATCGCCGGCGAGATGAGCGGCCACATCTTCATCAAGCACCGCTACTACGGCTTCGACGACGCCATCTACGCGGCCCTGCGCCTGCTTTCCATCGTCGGGCGCTCGGAGGTCGGCCTGAGCGGGCTGCGCGACCGCCTGCCGGCCATGATCAACACCCCCGAGGTGCGCTTCGAATGCGCCGATGGGCGCAAGTTCGAGGTCGTCGACGAGGTCAGGGAACGCCTGGGCGCCATGGAAGGCGTGCAAGTGAGCGACATCGACGGAGTGCGCGTGGGCACGGCGGACGGCTGGTGGCTGCTCAGGGCGTCGAACACCCAGCCGGTGCTGGTGGCGCGCTGCGAATCGTCGAGCCGCGAAGGGCTCGAACGCCTGAAGGAGGTTCTCGCCGGGCAGTTGCGGCTCAGCGGCCTGGAAGCTCCCGACTTCGGCTGAAGCGGTACACCTCCAGAGAAACCCCGGTTAGCATTACACCGCGTATTGCCTATTCGACACGGTCGGGCCTGAGACCCGCCCCTACCTTCGGCAAGTTTTGTAGGGGCCGGTCTCGGACCGGCCCGCCAGCGGTGATTACATCTAGACGGAAAACGTCCTAGCCGCGAGCCGCGGCCACTTGGGTTGGCCTCATGCGCAGTTCCATGCAGTGCATCTTGCGGCGCTTGAGGACTCGGCAGGCCCGGTAGGCCTCTTTCTTGGTGATGTCCAGGATGCGCGCCCGAAAGACCGTCCGGCCTTTCTTTCGCTTCAGGGGCACCACCGCGATGGTGCCGTCCTCGAGATAGCCGGGGGCGCGCGCCACGGCCTTCCTGGCGGCGGCGTAAGCCGGGGCGTGAGTGAAATAGGCGCCGACCTGGACACCCCAGCCTGGGCGCGGCGTCTTGCGGCGCGGATTGTTGGCCGCGGGAGAGGTGGCGGGGGCGGTGGCGAGGCGTTCCACGTCTTTTCCGCCTTGGGCGTCGGCCCGCGCCGTGCCTGTTTCGCCGAGCAGCCGGAAGCCCTTGTCGAGGATGCGCACCATGTGGCGGTTGCGCGCCCTCGGCGAGCGGCCGCCGAAAACGACCCCGATGATACGGTAGTCGCCGCGCTTGGCCGAGGCCACGAGGTTGAAGCCGGAGGCCCGAATGTAGCCGGTCTTGAGGCCGTCTGTGCCGTCGTAGGTGGACAGAAGATCGTTGTGGTTCTTGTGGGTGACGCCGTCGAAGGTGAAGTGGCGCGTCGCGAAATAGTGATAGTAGTGGGGATAGCGCGTCAGCAGGGCGCGCGCCAGGGTCGCCATGTCGCGCGCCGTGCTCATCTGCCGGCTGTGGGGAAGGCCCGAGGAATTGCGGAAGGTCGTCCGGCTCATGCCCAGCTTGCGGGCCTCGGCCGTCATCATGCGGGCGAAATTTCTGTCGCCTCCGGCCATCGCCTCGGCGATGGCGGTGGCCACGTCGTTGGCCGACTTGGTGACCAGGGCGTAGATGGCGTCGCGCACCGACACGGTGCGCCCCCTTGCCAGGCCCAGCTTGGAGGCCGGCTGGCGGGCGGCGCGGGCCGATATGGGCAGATGCTCGTCCAGGCTCCAGCGTCCCTCGTCAAGGGCCCGGAAGACCATGTAGAGGGTCATCATCTTGGTGAGCGACGCCGGATAATTGCGGGTGTCGGCGTTGACCGAGTACAGGACGCGGCCCGATTCGGCATCCATGACCAGGGTGGCGTACTTGGCGGCGGCGGGCGCCGGGGCGAGGGCGGCGACGCAAACGGCGATGGCGATGACACCTAGGCAGCGGGCCAGGAAAGGCCCCAAGGCGCGTCTTTGGCGATCTCCCGACACAGCCTTCACGATGCCTCCCCCAAGTGCGCTTCGGCGAACATCCTGACAGCTAAACAGAATTCGCTGCCGTGCCTCAAGTCGTTTCTGGCTCGACCCCATCGCGGCGTCGCCGAAATCCCATCACGGCGTTTACGGCACACCCCATAAGAATTGGTTAACGGGGACGGCGGCTTCAACTAAGAGGATCTCCGGTGGCGCCTTTCATGATGCGGTGCGTCAAAATTTCAGAAGTTGATTAAATATGGTCGTTTTTATGTTATTTTTCATGAACGTAGAATTATGCTGCGATGCAGCAAAATTGCTTGACATTGGGCTCGGATAGGGTTTATAAGCGGGTTCTATGCTGCAATGCAGCAAAAGAGCATGCAAACATACTACCCGGGAACGTCACCCGGATTGCCGCCGCCCGCGAATCGGGCGCGCCCCTGCAAGGGCCAGTAATGCGTTTTTAATGGAGAATGAGATGACTACGAAAAAGACCGCCGCCGCCAACGCCGCCGAGCAGATTGAAGCCGCCGTCGCCGCCGGCAAGGACAACATGGAGACCGTCGTCAAGGCCAGCGCCGAAGCCGCCGCCAAGGGCTACGATCAGGCCGTCCAGGCCACCAAGGAGCACGTCGAGGCCGCCTTCAAGGCCGGTTCCGACGCCTTCAAGGGCTATGAGGACGTGGCCGCCTTCAACAAGGACAACGTGGATGCCCTGGTCAAGAGCGGGGCCGTGCTCGCCAAGGGCGCCCAGGACTTCAACGCCCTGTGGTTCGATTTCGCCCAGGCGTCGATCGAGGAAGGCATCGCCGCCACCAAGGCGATCCTCGGCTGCAAGACCCTGCAGCAGGTGGCCGAGGTCCAGGGCGACCTGGTCAAGGGCGGCTACGACAAGCTGGTGACCGAGAGCCGCAAGATGTCCGACATGTCGGTGAAGGTCGCGGAAAATGCCGCCAAGCCGATCGCCGGTCGCGTCAACGTTGCCGTCGAGAAGTTCACCAAACCGCTTGCCGCCTGATCGACTCCCCCCCATCAGGGGCAAGCCTTGAAAGGCGCCCGGCGGAATCTCCGCCGGGCGCCTTTTTTTTCGCCCGCGAGGCCCTATCTGAACTGTGTGGCCCTGCTCACAGGTGTACGAACGGGCCAAAATGGACTATATATTGAGGGATGGGAGGCTTGGATTTTGCGTGTGGATTGAGGCGGCGCGGCAGTCCGGAAGGAGCGGCGATCCAGATGAGCGACGACGACAAGCGTGGCGACGACTTCGACCCGAAGACCGGCATCGCTGTCAAGTCGCGGCCCAAGACCAAGAAGCCGGACATGTACAAGGTCCTGTTGCTGAACGACGATTACACGCCGATGGAGTTCGTCGTCCACGTCCTCCAGCAATTCTTCAACAAGAACCAGCAGGCGGCGACCAACATCATGCTGCACGTCCATCGCCGTGGCGTCGGCGTATGCGGGGTATATACCTACGAGGTTGCGGAAACCAAGGTGAACCAGACCATGGACTTGGCGCGGAAGAACCAGCATCCTCTTCAGTGCACCATCGAAAAGGACGGGAGCGAATAGGCCCATCATGTTGTCAGTGAATCTCGAGCAGACCCTGCACGGCGCCTTGGCGCTGGCTACCGAACGCCTTCACGAATACGCCACGCTCGAGCATCTTCTGCTTGCCTTGACCGAGGACCAGGACGCGATGGCCGTATTGCGCGCCTGCGGCGTGGAACTCAAGCAGCTGCGCCAGAATCTGACCGAGTTCATCGACACCGAACTCACCGGCATGGTCATCAGCCAGGTGAGCGAGCCCAAGCCAACGGCCGGATTCCAGCGCGTCGTCCAGCGCGCCGCCATTCACGTGCAGTCTTCGGGACGCGAGCAGGTGACCGGGGCCAACGTGTTGGTGGCCTTGTTCTCGGAGCGCGAATCCCACGCCGTATATTTCCTGCAGGTCCACGACATGACGCGGCTTGACGCCGTCAACTACATCTCGCACGGCATCGCCAAGGTGGCGGGCCGATCCGAGACGCGCACGGCCCAGGGCGCCGACGAGGACGGCGGCGAGGAGCAGGAGGTTCCCAAGGGACACGAAGCTTTGGAAGCCTACTGCATCGATCTCAACAAAAGAGCCGCCGAGGGCCGCATCGATCCCCTCATCGGGCGCCAGAACGAGATCGAGCGCACCATCCAGATCCTGTGCCGTCGCACCAAGAACAATCCGCTGTTCGTGGGCGACCCCGGTGTCGGCAAGACGGCCATCGCCGAGGGGCTGGCACGGCGCATCGTCCATGGCGAAGTGCCGGATGTCTTGAAGGACTCCAACATTTACACTCTCGACATGGGGGCGCTGCTGGCCGGCACGCGCTACCGCGGCGACTTCGAGGAGAGGCTGAAGGCGGTGATGGCGGAACTCGAGGCCATCGAGGGCGCCATCCTCTTCATCGACGAGATCCACACCATCATCGGCGCCGGCGCCACCAGCGGCGGCTCCATGGATGCCTCCAACATCCTCAAGCCGTCCCTGCAGGACGGCAGGCTACGCTGCATGGGCTCGACCACCTACAAGGAGTACCGCAACTACTTCGAAAAGGACCGCGCCCTGGCCCGCCGCTTCCAGAAGATCGACATCTATGAGCCGTCCGTCGAGGACACGGTGAAGATTCTGCGCGGCCTCAAGCCCTATTTCGAGGAGCACCACAAAGTCCGCTACAAGTCCGAGGCCCTGCGTACGGCGGTCGAGCTTTCGGCGCGCTACATCAACGACCGCAAGCTGCCCGACAAGGCCATCGACGTCATCGACGAAGTGGGCGCCTCGCGCATGCTGTTGCCCGAGAACAAGCGGCGCAAGACGATCACGGTCAAGGACATCGAGACGGTGGTCGCCAAGATCGCCCGCATTCCGCCGAAGAGCGTCTCCACCGACGACCGCGAGGCCCTCAAGAACCTGGAGCGCGACGTCAAGACCATGGTGTTCGGCCAGGACAAGGCCATCGGCGCCCTGACCAGCGCCATCAAGCTGTCGCGTGCCGGGTTGCGCGAGCCGGAGAAGCCCATCGGGTGCTACCTGTTTTCCGGTCCCACTGGCGTCGGCAAGACCGAGGTGGCGCGCCAGTTGTCTCTCGTCCTCGGCATCGAACTCGTGCGCTTCGACATGTCGGAATACATGGAACGCCACAGCGTCTCTCGCCTCATTGGCGCGCCGCCGGGCTATGTGGGATTCGACCAGGGGGGCCTGTTGACCGACGCCATCGACCAGCAGCCCCACGCGGTCCTGCTGCTCGACGAGATCGAGAAGGCCCACCCGGACCTCTTCAGCATCCTGTTGCAGGTCATGGACCACGGCAAGCTGACCGACCACAACGGCAAGAGCATCGACTTCCGCAACGTCATCCTCGTCATGACCACCAACGCCGGCGCCGTCGAACTGGCCAAGGCGGCCATCGGCTTCGAGCGCGACGAGCGCGAGGGAGACGACCAGGAAGCCATCGAGCGGATGTTCTCGCCCGAGTTCCGCAACCGGCTCGACGCCACCATCGGGTTCTCCAGCCTCACCCCCGAGGTCATGACGCGCGTCGTAGACAAGTTCATCATGGAGCTGGAGACCCAACTCGGCGACCGTAACGTGACCATCGAGCTTACCGACGACGCTCGGGCGTGGCTCGCCAAGAAGGGCTACAGCAAGAGGTTCGGAGCGCGGCCGCTGGCGCGGGTCATCCAGGAAAACATCAAGAAGCAGCTGGCCGAGGAACTGCTATTCGGCAAGCTGGCCAAGGGCGGCGTCGTGCTGGTCGGCGTCAAGGACGGCAAGCCCACCTTCGACTATCCGGAGAGTGGCGGGGCGAAACCGCCCGCCAAGCGCGGCAAGCCGGGGGTCCCCGTCTACGTCAAGTAGCCCATTTCGGGCAAGCCGCCGTTCAACGATCCGGTTTCGCTGGGTCGTGTACTCATAGACAACGTCATGATCGGGTGTTTTCCCGCCACGCCGATGTCGGACTTCGCGCCCCGAAGCGGAGCCCCGCGATCCATGCCGTCTGGTCCGCTTGCCGGATACAGCAAGATTGCAATTCCAATGTGTGGTGGGATTTGGGTACTATCGCCGTGGATGCGAAGGTTAAATAAGAAACATCGGATTAATTCATGGTCAGTCCCGCCTAATGATTAACATTGAAGATGTCGCCCTGCATTTCGGAGGTTTGAAAGCGGTCGATGGGACGAGCTTCGATATCCAGAAGGGTACCATCACCGGATTGATTGGCCCCAACGGCGCCGGCAAGACGACATTGTTCAACCTTGTCGCCGGGGTTTTCCCGCCCTCGGTCGGCAGTGTCAGTCTTGATGGCGAGGACGTTACCGGCCTGAAACCGCACCAGCTTTTCGCAAAGGGGCTGTTGCGGACGTTCCAGATCGCGCACGAGTTTTCATCCCTGTCGGTTCGCGAGAACCTGATGATGGTGCCGGGCGGCCAATCGGGCGAATCCCTGATCAGCACCTGGTTTCATCGCGCCAAGGTGGCCGAAGAGGAAGAAGCGATTCGCCACAGGGCCAACGAGGTAATCGATTTCCTCAACCTCGGCCATCTGGCGGACGAACCGGCGGGGAACCTTTCCGGCGGCCAGAAGAAACTGCTGGAACTGGGGCGTACCATGATGGTCGACGCCAAGGTCGTGCTGCTGGATGAGGTCGGCGCCGGCGTCAACCGGACCCTTCTGAACGAAATCGGCGACGCCATCATACGGCTCAACACCGAACGCGGTTACACCTTCTGCATGATCGAGCACGACATCGATTTCATATCCCGGCTTTGCAACCCGGTGGTGGTAATGGCCGAAGGCAAGGTGCTGACGCAAGGTACCGCCGAGGAAGTCAAATCCAACGAAGACGTTATCGAGGCTTATCTCGGGAGAGGCCTCAAGAACAAAGTAGGGGCGATATCCTAAGTGAGCTTTTTATCGGGTCTGAGCATGAGCGGCGGGTACGGCGGCGCGGATATTCTGCGCGGCTGTGATATTTCGGTCGACAAGGGAGAGATCGCCGTCATCGTCGGCCCCAACGGGGCCGGTAAATCGACGGCCATGAAGGCCCTGTTGGGCATGCTGCACCTGCGCGAGGGGACCGTCACCCTGGACGGCAAGGATATCACCCAGATGTCGCCGCAGGATCGGGTCAAGGAAGGCATGGCCATGGTGCCGCAAACGAACAATGTGTTCGTCAGCATGACGGTCCAGGAAAACCTTGAAATGGGGGCGTTTCTTCGCCGTGACGATATCTACCGGACCATGGATCTTGTGTTCGAGTTGTTCCCCATCCTGAAGGACAAACGGGACCAGCCGGCGGGCGAACTTTCTGGCGGCCAACGCCAGCAAGTCGCCGTCGGCCGCGCCTTGATGACCGGCCCGCAAGTGCTGTTGCTGGACGAACCGACAGCGGGGGTGTCGCCCATCGTCATGGACGAGTTGTTCGACCGCATCCTGGAAGTCAAGCAGACCGGCATCGCCATCCTGATGGTCGAACAGAACGCCCGCCAGGCCCTGAATATCGCCGACACCGGCTATGTTCTGGTGACCGGCGAAAACAAGTTTACGGATACCGGCGAGGCATTGCTGGCCGACCCGGAAGTCCGGCGTGCATTCCTGGGGGGGTAGGGCCGTTTTGACCGATGTTTTCGACGCCTTAATCCTACTGTCGAATTTCGTCATCATTCCGGTGCTGACGTACGGCTCCCAGCTCGCTCTCGGGGCTTTGGGCATCACCCTGATTTACGGCATCCTCCGTTTCGCCAATTTCGCCCACGGCGACCTGATGGCCTTCGGCACGATGGTTACCGTCCTGATGACCTGGTGGCTGCAATCCATCGGCGTCGGCTTGGGCCCCTTGCCGACCGCCCTGCTCGCCCTGCCGGTGGCCATCGCCATTACCATCGTCATGGTCCTGTTCATCGACAAGTCGGTCTTCAAGTTCTATCGAAGGAAGCGTAGCGCGCCGGCCTTGTTTGTCATCGCTTCGATCGGCGTCATGTTCGTGCTGAACGGCATTGTCCGTTTTATCATCGGCCCCAATGACCAACGTTTTTCCGATGGCGAACGTTTCATCATCAAGGCCCGCGCCTTCAAGCAGATGACCGGCCTCAACGAGGGGCTGGCGATCAAGGTCAGCCAGGGTCTGACCATCTCCATCGCTTTCCTTCTGGTGGTTGCCCTGTTCTGGTTCCTGCAGCGTACCCGCACCGGCAAGGCCATGCGCGCCTACTCGGACAACGAGGACCTGGCGCTTCTTTCCGGCATCAATCCGGAACGGGTGGTCATGGTGACCTGGATCATCACGGCAACGCTGGCGACCATTGCCGGGACCCTGTATGGCCTGGACAAAAGCTTCAAGCCGTTTACCTATTTCCAACTTTTGCTGCCGTTGTTTGCCGCCGCCATTGTCGGCGGTATCGGCAATCCGCTGGGCGCCATCCTCGGCGGCTACGTCGTCGCCTTTTCGGAAGTCAGCATCACTTACGCCTACAAGAAGTTCCTCAAGTATCTGGTTCCGGAAAACTGGGAGCCGGACGGGCTGGTTCAGTTCCTATCGACCGACTACAAGTTCGCCGTATCCTTTATCATCCTGGTTCTGGTGTTGCTGATCCGCCCGACCGGCATTCTGAGGGGGCGGGTGATATGAGCAACGCCCAGCGCTCGGCCCTGTCTTTCGCCGTCATGGCGGCTTTGCTGATGGTCGTCGGATTCTCCCAGTCGTGGCCGTTGATGCTGACGATCCTCAATCTCTGCCTGATTTCGGCGGTGATGGCGCTCGGCGTCAACATTCAATGGGGCTATGCCGGCCTGTTCAATGTCGGCACCATGGGATTCGCCGCCCTGGGCGGCGTCGCCGCGGTGCTGGTCTCCAAAGCACCGGTGCCGGAAGCCTGGGCGGCGGGCGGATCGAACCTGTTCATGGGGGCGCTGCTTTTCGCGCTTACCGTCGCCGCCACCGTCGTCGCCTATCGGCGAATCCCCAAAGGCCCCCTCAGGGTCCTCGCCCTGTCGGGGATCATCATCATCGGCATCATCGCGACCCGTTATTTCTTCGATCCGGCCATCGCCGATATCGAGGCCGTCAACCCGGCGGTGACCGGATACCTGGGCGGCCTTGGACTGCCGATCCTGTTTTCGTGGGCCGCCGGCGGTTTGTTCGCCGCCGGCGCCGCCTGGATCATCGGCAAGATCACCCTCGGGTTGCGCTCCGATTATCTGGCCATCGCCACTTTGGGCATTTCGGAAATCATCATCGCGCTTCTGAAAAACGAAGACTGGCTGACCCGCGGCGTCAAGAACGTCGCCGGGTTGTCCCGCCCCGTCCCCTACGAGGTGGACCTGCAGAAAAGCGACTGGTTCATCGGCGGGACGGAATGGCTGAATTCCAGTGCCCTGGAAGGACTGGCGGCCAGCGACCGCGCCGATCTTTTGTCCAACCTGGTCATCCAGCACTCCGGCGTTTTCGTCAAGCTCGGCTACGCCGGTCTTTTCACCGTGGTTCTGGTGGTCGTCCTCGGCATGAGCGTGATGGCCCTGAATTCGCCGTGGGGTCGCATGATGCGCGCCATTCGTGACAACGAAGTCTCCGCCGCCGCCATGGGTAAGGACGTGACCGGTCGGCGTCTGCAGGTCTTCATCGTCGGTTCCGCCGTGGTCGGCATCGCCGGCGCCATGTTGACGACGCTCGACGGCCAACTGACGCCCGGTTCCTACAATCCGTTGCGTTTCACGTTCCTGATCTGGGTGATGGTGATCGTCGGCGGATCCGGCAACAACCTTGGATCGGTTCTGGGCGGCTTTCTTATCTGGTTCATCTGGATCGAGGCCGAACCCGTCGGTGTGTGGCTGATCGATTTCGCGACCAGCTGGATGGACGATACAAGTCCCCTCCGCCTTCATCTGATGGACTCAGCGCAGCATATGCGCCTGTTCATGATGGGGCTGGTCCTGTTGCTGGTCATGCGCTTCAATCCCGGCGGGATATTGCCGGAGGTGACCAAGGCCCGGGCACAATAAAAAAATAGATCAGGATCGAAAGAACATCCTATTGTAGGCGCAACTTTTCGCAATCCGTGAAATCTAAAGTCTTTCGATCGGCAACCAACTAAAACAAGGAGGAAACCATGAAAAAACTTCTTTTGCCGTTGACCCTGCTCACCGCCATGACGGGCTCGGCGATGGCCGCCGGGAATGACGTTAAAGTCGGCGTGCTTTTGGGCTTTACCGGCCCTATCGAATCCCTGACCCCGGACATGGCCAATTCGGCCGAACTGGCTTTCAAGGAAGCTTCCGATTCCAGTCTGTTGCTGGGTGGAAAGAAGATTGTTCCGGTGCGTGCCGATTCGACGTGCGTCGATTCGGCGGCAGCGACCGCCGCCGGCGAGCGGCTGATCTCGTCCGAAGGCGTCGCCGCTATTTATGGCGCCGATTGCTCCGGCGTCACCGGTGCCGTCGCCAAGAATGTGGCCGTGCCCAATGGCGTTGTCATGATTTCGCCATCGGCGACGTCGCCCGGTCTTTCGACCATCAAGGATAACGGCTTCTTTTTCCGCACTTCGCCGTCCGACGCCCGTCAGGGCCAGGTTCTGGCCGCCGTGCTGAAAAGCCGCGGCATCAAAGATGTCGCCGTCACGTACACCAACAACGATTACGGCAAGGGCTTGGCCGATTCCTTCAACAACGCTTTCAAGGCGGTCGGCGGCAAGGTCTCCATCACCGCCGCCCATGAAGACGGCAAGGCCGATTATTCGGCCGAAGTCGGCGCTTTGTCGGCGGCCGGCTCGAAGCATCTCGCCGTGTTCGGTTATCTGGATCAGGGCGGCAAGGGCATCATCCAGGCTTCGCTTGACAGCGGCGCCTTTGAAAACTTCGTGCTCGCCGATGGCATGATCGGCGACAGCCTGATCAAGGCCATCGGCAAGGACCTGACAGGCACCGTCGGCACTGTTCCCGGCGGCGCATCGAAGGGCGCGGCCACCTATTCGGACATGGCCGGCAAGGCGGGCATCAAGAAAGACGGCCCCTACGTCGGCGAGTCCTACGACGCCGGCGCCTTGATCGTCCTTGCCATGCAGGCGGCCGGTTCCGCCGACCGGGCGGCCATCCAGTCGAAGATAATGATGGTCGCCAACGCGCCCGGCGAGAAAATCATGCCCGGTGAAATTGCCAAGGGCCTGAAGATTCTCGCCGGCGGCGGCGATATCGACTATGTCGGCGCCACCAACGTCGAATTCAATGAAGTCGGCGAAGTGCTTGGGTCCTTCAAGGAAGTGGAAGTGAAAGGCGGCAAATTCGCGACCATCAAGATTTACTAATCCTAAGTTCTCTTCATCCTTAAAGACCGGGCAACCCAGGGGTTGCCCGGTTTTTTTTACTGGGGGTGGATTTCCCCGGTTACTAGAGCAACCCCCCGTTTAGTTTTAGGCAGCGTAATGCCTGTTCGACCCGGTCGGGTCCGAGACCCGCCCCTACATTCAGCAAATAGCGTAGGGGCCGGTCCCGGACCGGCCCGCTAGCGGTGATTACATCTAAACGGATAAGGTGCTAACGACAGTTTTGGTCGCTGAGGACGCGGGCCGACCTGGCACCGCGCGGTGGCGCCGGCACGTAGGCGTTGCGCGCGATGGTGTAGAACTGGACCGTGCGTTCGCCGTTCGCATGGATGCGTTCGAGGCTCACCTTGCGGCACACTTCGCAGCCGTTGACCAGCACGGTCTTTCCCGTCTTGTTCTTGCGCAGGGCAACGCACTGCCGATCGCTGGCCTCGGCGGGCGATGCGTCCTTGCCCTTGCACGGCTGATCGCCGAGAAGCCGCGTCCGGCCGGGGCCACGGAAGGGCAGGGGCATGGTCGAGCTGCGGGCCATGGTGTAGGTGCGCGAGCTGGCCGGGTTCGACCCAGGACGTTTCCGCGACACCTTGACGATGCGGCAGGTGCCGCAGGCGTTAACGACGATCTCGCGGCCCGACCTTTTGGCGAGGCGCACGCACCGCAAGGCCTTGGCGCGTTCGAGCAAAGGGTTGAGCCAGTCGTCCGAGGCTTGCTTGCCGGCGCCGCCGCAGCCCAGGCAGGAGAGCTGCGTCTCCTCTCCCCACGCCGATGCCGTCCAGGCCGAACCCAGAATCATGGCGAGCAGCAGCCCGAGGAGCACGCTGCGGCCGCCGCCGGGGGCGCGGCGCGCTTTGCGGCGGGGTGTGCACACCTGAATGGCGCCAGCCCAGGCGAGGCGGACGGCCAGCGGACTCCGTTCAAGGTTTCGCTGGCCATCCAGTCGCAAGTCGATCCCCGCGTACCTGCCTAACATGCTGAACATGCCGCCATTGTAGGCGCGCAAAGATTGATAAATGGTAACGGGGGTCCGGAGGGCTATCCGCCTTCCCGGCGGTAGGGCGATTCCTTGGCCAGCTCCGCCATTTCGTAGGTGATGGCTTCGCGCTCCTCGGCCAGATGGCGCTCCAGGAGCTTGCGGAAGGCGTCGTCCTTGATCCAGTGGGCGCTGTAGGTGGGGCGCGGCAAATAGCCGCGTTGAATCTTGTGCGGTCCCTGGGCGCCGGCCTCCACCCACCTGAGGCGGTGCTCGATGGCGAAGTCGATGGCCTGGTAGTAGCACACCTCGAAATGCAGGAACTTGTGGGCCTCCGCGCAGCCCCAATAACGGCCATACAGGGTGTCGCCGCCCAACAGGTTGAGCGCGCCACCGACGGGGCGGCCTCGCCGATGCGCCAGGATCAGCACTACCTGCTCGCCCATCGCCGCGTGCAGGCGCTCGAAGAAGTCGCGGTTGAGATAGGCCGAACCCCACTTGCGGTCCGAGGTATCGCGGTAAAACCGGAAGAAGGCGTCCCAGTGGCGCGCCTCGATGTCGGCGCCGCAAAGCGCGCCGATGTCGATGCCGTCGGCCGCCGCGGCGCGGCGCTCCTTACGCACCGCCTTGCGCTTGCGGGAATTGAGGGTGGCGAGGAAGTCCTCGAAGGACCCGTAACCCCTGTTCTCCCAGTGGAACTGCTGGCCGAGGCGGGGGATGAGCCCGGCGTGTGCGAGCCGCCGCCACTCCGTCTCGGTGGGAAAGTTGACGTGCAGCGAGGAGACGCCGGAGCGCTCGGCCAGTTGAACCATGCCGCCGATGAGAACGTCGGCCAGTTCCTCGGGGGCGTCCGGGCGCACCAGGAGACGCCGCCCGGTGACCGGCGTGAACGGCACTGCCGACAGGAGTTTCGGGTAATAGCGTCCGCCGGCCCGCTGGTAGGCGTCGGCCCAGCCCCAGTCGAACACGTACTCGCCATAGGAGTGTCCCTTGGCATAAAGCGGCGCGCAGGCGAGCACTTTGCCCGCCTCGTCCTCGATGACTAGGTGATGGGGCTGCCAGCCGGCTCCGGACGAGACCGAGCCGCTGTCCTCCAGCGCCTTGAGGAAGGCGTGGCTGATGAATGGATCGCCGGGTCCGGCACAGGCGTCCCACTGGGCCGCCGCCACTTCGGAGATGGCGGAGACGACTTTGACGGTGGTCGGTTCGCGGCCGTCCGGCATCAGCGCGACCTACCGCGGCCGATGAAGCGCTCCTTCACCTTGGCCGCGAACTTCCCGGGTTCGGTGCGGGGGTCGGCCTCGAGCACGATATCCTCGAGATCTGCCTTGACCGATTCCAGCTTCGGCTTGGCGTGCCGCCAGGCCGCCTGGGCGCGCGGCTTGATCTCCGTCTCGATTACCTCGACGGCCTTGGCCTGGACGCGCGGGTCGGCGGCGATGTGGCGGGCGGCGTGCAGCAACAATCGGCGGAGCGACATGACAGGCGAGCCTCCGGCGTGCGATTCGGATACATTATGACATGGTCCCGGCGACCCCGGCCAAAGCTCTTCAGGAAGCGGGGCGCGGCGGCGGCGCGGTGTCCAGGTCAATGCCGCGTTGAAGGGCGAAGGTCGCCGCCTGCGTGCGGTTGGAGACGCCGAGCTTGCGGAACACCTTCTGCAGGTGGACCTTGACGGTGATTTCCTTGAGGTTCAGCGCCCAGGCGATCTGCTTGTTTTGGTGTCCCTCGACGACGAGGGCGAGGACCTGGCTCTCGCGGGGCGTGAGCTTGCCGACCGGGTCCACCTGGGAGCCTTCCGGAGAGGCGGCCGGCGGAGAGGCCGAGCCGCTTTTCAGCGTCACCGGCGGAACATAGATATTCCCGGTCAATACACTTTGGAGAGCGCTGATCAGGCCCTTGCTGCCGATGGTCTTGGGGATGAAGCCGCGGGCGCCCATGTTCATGACGTTTGTCACGTTGTCCCGCCCATCCGCCCCGGAAAGGACGACAATGGGCACGTCGGGATAGGCATCCACCATATGACGGACGCCGGAAAGGCCGTCCATTCCCGGCATCACCAGGTCGAGGACGATCAGATCGAGGCCGGGCTCCCGCGCCGCGATTGCGTCGGCTTCCTTGAGCCCCGGAGCCTCGAAAACCTCGACCTCCGGGTCGAGGATCTTCAGAAACGCGCTCAGGGTCTCGCGGATCAGCGTGTGGTCGTCGGCTAGAAGAATCCGCATGATTCGCGGCCTGCTATTTCCCAATTCCGGTTTTGTGCGGTTCTCCCCCGCGGACGGGTCAAAGCGTTTTTTTCGTCATTATAGTAACGTACCGCCATCCTGACGAGTCCTCACGGGAAGTTGATTGGCGCGGCGCTCAGGAGATTTCGAAGATGCCGTCGACCTCCACCGGCGCCAGGAAGGGAAGCGACGGCGCGCAGACCGCCGTGCGGGCGTGGCGCCCGGCGTCGCCGAAAACCTCGATGAAAAGCGCCGAGGCCCCCTCGATCACCTTGGGCTGGTCGGCGAAGTCGGGGTTGCAGTTGACGAAGCCGCCGAGCCTGATTACCTGGCTCACCCGGTCCAAGTCGCCGCCGCAGGCGTTCTTGAGATGCGCGATCAGGTTGAGGGCGCAAAGGCGCGCCGCTTCCTGGCCCTGCTCGATGGTGACGTCGACGCCCACCTTGCCGGAGGGCCCAAACTCACCGTTCCAGACATTGATCTGACCCGACAGGAAGACCAGCTTGCCGCTCACGGTGTAAGGCACGTAGGAGGCCACCGGCGCCGGAGCCTCCGGCAGTTCGATGCCCAACTCGGCAAGGCGCGCGTCGATTTTTCCGGCCATGACGTCTCTCTCCTGAAATTGCTTGGGATGGTGGATTTCGGCGGGCCGACAGATTAACCGCCTGGAGCGGTCAAATCCAACCCCGTAAGCGGTCACGGGCGGCCGCAAGTCCTGAGGATCAGGACGCCGCCGCTATGGCCGGGTTTGCTGGCGCCGCCAGGGCGGGCGCCCCGCCGACGGCCGGACCGAAGATGCGCCGCCATTCGGCCAGTGCCTCGCCCTCGCGGTTGTCGCGCTCGAGGCGCGAGGCGCGCTCGGCGCCCCGGTAGGCGCGTTCCGCCGCCGTCTGCCAGGAACTGTCCAGATAAAGGGAATGCAGGGTCCCCGGGATGGCCAGTTGGCGCTCGCCCTGATAGCGCAGCCAGAAGAAGAAATCCCGCATCATCCAGTCGTAGAAAAGCAGGCTGCGGCGGTAATAGTTCCAAACCGAAATGAACTCGGTCACCAAGAGCTCGAGCGCGAAGGCACCGATGGGAAGGGTGTGGGTGCGCCGCCACGCCTTGAGCATGAGGATCAGGTGGGTCGCCTTGTTGCCGCTGAGCTCGTCGGCCTTGGCCAGGCGGGCCGCCTCCACCCCGGGGTTGATGTAACGCCACGCACCGAGGTCGCGGGGAGTGGCCTTGGCCTGATTCTCGATCAGGAAACCGCCGTCGCGGCATGGCGAGGTGGGCAAGAGCCTGACCGTGAAAGGGGTTCCCGGCTTCACCGAAATCCATCCCTCGTCGGCCCAATCGACGCCGGGAAACTGATCGGCCAAGGCGGAAGCGAGTTCGCGTGTCAGGGCCCGGCCGCCGCCGATCCGCGCCCGTGTCTCGGGGCTTGCGGTGTAAAGCACGTCAACGACACGGCCGTGTCGGATGGCCGTGCCCTTGCCGTAACTGCCCACCACCATGTGGTCTTCGGCATCTTCCGCCGGCGGCTTGAAAATCGGTAGGAAATCGGCGCGCCGGAAATGGATCCTGAGGTTGGCGATGACCAGGGCCACGGACTCTTGGGCATCCCGGAGTTCGTCGGATGTGGAACGCAGGCCGGAAATGAACCCGAGAAAGCGTTCTACCACATGGCGCCACTCGGCGGCCGGATCCGTCACAGGCGGGGACCCGACCAGTGGACCCGGATCCCTCACCGCGCGTGCCGGGCCATCTGCCATTCTGTCCGTCGTGCCGTCCCTGTGAAAAAAAGCGGGGCGCGGGCGGGAAGAGCTCCCGGACCGCGCCCCGAGTTTCGCAGGGAGGATCGCCTGGAGATTTCCGTCATCGGTGCCGTCCGTGGCACCTTTTGTGTCGTTCGCCATTCCGTCTGTCGTGCCGTCCCTGTGAAAAAAAGCGGGGCGCGGGCGGGAAGGGCTCCCGGACCGCGCCCCGAGTTTCGCAGGGAGGATCGCCTGGAGAATTCCATCTTCATGAACACCCGCTGGTCCCGCCGCAGGTGACGCACTTCATGCAGGTGCCGTTGCGCACCAGGGTGAAGTGGCCGCATTCGTAACAGGGATCGCCCTCGTATCCCTTGAGCTTGGCTTCGCGCATCAGGACCATGTGCTTGTCGGTGGCCTGAAACCCGTCGTCGGCGATGTGGACCGCCGCCGCGGCGGCGTGGTCTTCGGCCAGCGCCGTCGCCGGCGTCGCCGCCGCGCCGACGCTTTTCGCGGCGTTTCCACCTTCCAACACGAGGAACCGGTTGCGCACGTAGCCGCTGCTGGTCAGCGACTTCACGGTCTCGAGGACGCTGGTCCGGACGACGTCGGGGCCAAGCTTGTCCTCGTCGCGCCCGCGCCCGACGCTGTCGGGCTTGAGGTCGCTGGGCTCGACATGGGCGAGGTCGGTACGCCCGAGATAGGACACCGCCACCTCGCGGAAGAGGTAGTCGAGGATGGAGGTGGCCATCTTCACCGAGTCGTTACCCTCGACCATGCCCGAAGGCTCGAAGCGGGTGAAGGTGAAGGCTTCCACGAACTCCTCGAGGGGCACGCCGTACTGCAGGCCGATGGAGATGGAGATGGCGAAGTTGTTCATCAGGCTGCGGAAGGCGGCGCCCTCCTTGTGCATGTCGATGAAAATCTCGCCGAGGCTGCCGTCCTCGTATTCGCCGGTGCGCAAATAAACCTTGTGGCCGCCGACGATGGCCTTCTGGGTGTAACCCTTGCGCCTTGCCGGCAGGCGCTTGCGCTCTCCGGAGATGCGCTCGACGACGCGTTCAACGACGCGCTCGACGCGCGCCGCGGCCGGAAGCGGGTCGATGCGCCCGGCCACCTCTTCCGCGGTGTCCTCGTCGTCGTCGATGTCGCCGAGCACGGCCGCCGAGAGCGGCTGCGACAGCTTCGAGCCGTCCCTATAGAGAGCATTGGCCTTCAGCCCGAGACGCCAGGACAGCATGTAGGCGTCCATGCAGTCCTCGACCGTGCCGTCGTTCGGCATGTTGATGGTCTTGGAGATGGCCCCCGAAATGAAGGGCTGCGCCGCGGCCATCATCATGATGTGGCTGTTCACGGACAGGAAGCGCTTGCCGTTGCGGCCACAGGGGCTGGCGCAATCGAACACGGGCAGGTGTTCGTCCTTCAGGTGGGGGGCGCCCTCCAGGGTCATGGCGCCGCAGACGTGAGTGTTGGCGGCCTCGATCTCGTTGTTGGTGAAACCGAGCGCGCCGAGCAGGTCGAAGGAGGGGTCGTCGAGCAGCTTCCCGGGCAGGCCGAGGGTTTCGGTGCAGAACTTCTCGCCCAGGGTCCAGCGGTTGAAGACGAACTTTATGTCGAAGGTTTCCTTGAGGGATTCCTCGACGGCCCCGATGGCGGCGGCCGTGAACCCCTTGTCCATCAGCGCCGCGTGATCGATGGCGGGGGAGCCTTCCAGGGTCCCGACGCCGACCGCGTAGCGCACCATCTCGTCGATTTCGTCTTCGCCATATCCGAGGCGCGTCAACGCCGCCGGGACGACGCGGTTGATGATCTTGAAATAGCCGCCGCCGGCCAGCTTCTTGAATTTGGCGAGGGCGAAGTCGGGTTCGATGCCGGTGGTGTCGCAGTCCATGACCAGCCCGATGGTGCCGGTCGGCGCGATGACGCTGACCTGGGCGTTGCGGTAGCCATGGGCCTCGCCCAGCAACTGCGCCTTGTCCCAGGCCTCGGCGGCGGCCCTCACCAGCGGCGCGTCGGGAGCCGTTTCCGCGTCGAGGACCACGGGCAGCACCGAAAGCTCCTCGTAACCGTCGAGCGTTCCTTGCGCGGCGCGGCGGTGATTGCGGACGACGCGCAGCATGGCGTCGCGGTTGCGGGCGAAATCCGGAAAGGCGCCGAGCTCGCCGGCCATCTCCGCCGATGTCGCGTAGGAAACGCCGGTCAAGAGGGCGGCGATGGCCCCGCAGACGGCGCGCCCCGATTCCGAATCGTAAGGAATGCCCGACGCCATCAGGTAGCCGCCAATGTTGGCGAAACCGAGCCCCAGGGTGCGGTATTCGTAGGAAAGCTGGGCGATGCGCGCCGAGGGAAATTGCGCCATGAGCACCGAAATCTCGAGGGTGATGGTCCACAGCCGCACGGCGTGCGTGAAGTCCTCGACACCGAAGGCGCCGTCATCGTCAAGAAAGGCCATGAGGTTGAGCGAGGCCAGGTTGCACGCCGTGTCGTCCAAGAACATGTACTCGGAGCACGGGTTCGAGGCATTGATGCGGCCCGCCTCGGGGCAGGTGTGCCATTCGTTGATGGTGGTGTCGAACTGGGTGCCGGGATCGGCGCAGGCCCACGCCGCGTGGCCGATGCTTTCCCACAGCTCGCGGGCCGGCACGCGCTTCGCCACGACGCCATCGGTGCGCCGGATCAGCTCCCAATCGCCATCGTCCAGCACCGCCTCCAGGAAGGCGTTGGACAGGCGCACGGTGTTGTTGGAGTTCTGGCCGGAAACCGTCCTGTAGGCGTCCGATTCCCAGTCCGTGTCGTATTGGGGGAAGTCGATCTCCGTGTATCCCTGGCGCGCGAACTGCATGACGCGCTGGATGTAGTTCTCCGGGATCATCGACTTGCGCGCCGCGATGATGGCCTTCTTCAGGGCCCTGTTCAGCTTGGGATCGAAGGGGTCGTCGATTTCCGTGTCGGCATCTGTGGCGGCGGCGTGGCACGCCGCCATGATGGCGTTGAGATGGTGGTTGGCCAGGCGCGATCCGGTGACAAGCGCCGCCACCTTCTGTTCCTCACGCACCTTCCAGTCGATGAACTCTTCGATATCCGGATGGTCGATGTCGACGACCACCATCTTGGCGGCGCGCCGCGTGGTGCCGCCCGACTTGATGGCGCCGGCGGCGCGGTCGCCGATTTTGAGGAAGCTCATCAGGCCCGAGGATTTCCCGCCTCCCGACAGGGACTCGTCCTCGCCGCGCAGATTCGAGAAGTTGGAGCCCGTCCCCGAGCCGTACTTGAACACCCGGGCCTCGCGCACCCACAGGTCCATGATGCCGCCATCGTTGACCAGATCGTCTTTGATGCCCTGGATGAAGCAGGCGTGGGGCTGGGGGTGCTCGTAGGCGCTATCGGAACGGGTCAGCTCGCCAGTACGGAAATCCACGAAATAATGGCCCTGGGCCGGCCCGTCGATGCCGTAGGCCCAGTGCAGGCCGGTGTTGAACCACTGGGGCGAGTTGGGCGCGCCCATCTGGGCGGCCAGCATGTGACGCATCTCGTCGTGGTAGGCGTGGGCGTCTTCCTCGCTGTCGAAGTAACCGCCTTTCCAGCCCCAATAGGTCCACGTCCCGGCGAGACGGTCGAATACCTGCTTGGCGCTTTCCTCGCCGGCGAAACGCTCGTCCTCGGGCACATCGGCCAGCGCCTTCTCGTCGGCGACATGGCGCCACAGCCACGACGGGACATCGTTTTCCTCGACCGCCTTCAGGCGGGCCGGCACCCCCGCCTTGCGGAAATATTTCTGGGCCAGCACGTCACGGGCGACTTGCGACCAGTGGCTGGGCGCCTCGAGGTTGTCGAGTTGAAACACCACGAAGCCGTCCGGGTTGCGGATCTCGCTCGATGTGGTGGCGAACTCGATGGTGTCGTAGGGCGATCGGCCTTGTTTGGTAAAATGACGACGGATTCGCATGTTTCCCCCACTTCGGCTCGGGCCCTTCCTTCGTCGGGCCTTTTGCGAGCCCCCAGGCTCCCTGAGTCGTCGCTCCACTAGATATTGTGATAAATACAACATCGCGTGGTCGAGAGCAGCAAAACACCTATATATAGTAAGCGATGACGGGGGTGCAAGAACATTTCGCCGGCGCCCCAAATTTTCGAACAATCTGTCGCAAACCACCCGTTTCGGGGAGCACCGGCCGTCGGCTCCTGTGCGCTTCCGTGGGCTTCCGAGCGTTTCTGTGCGCTTCTGTGGGTTTCTGTGGGCTGGACGGGGGTTGACCCTGGTGCCATAGTTGGGCCGGCCGCCGCGGCGCGGGCCGTATTCAAGGGTTAATAAGTAACGCAAGGGGCGCCATGAACACCGGGACCGTGATTTACACGTGGCTCATGGGTGCCCAAGTCGGCACCGACGAGTTCGGCAACCGCTACTACCGGGGCAAGGGCCGCCGCCTGCAAGGGCGGGAGCGCCGCTGGGTCCTCTACAAGGGCGGCGCCGAGGCCTCGAAGATTCCGCCGGAGTGGCATGCCTGGTTGCACCACACCTGCGAGGAGCCGCTCAGCGATAGCGCCGCCCAGCCGCGGCCGTGGCAGAAGGAGCACGTGCCCAACCTCACCGGCACGGCGAAGGCCTACCGGCCGAGCGGCCACGACTACCGCGGCGGCCGCCGTGCCCCCGCCACCGGCGACTATCAGGCGTGGCGGCCGGAATGAGCGGCGAGCCTGGCGCCCAGGTCCGATGGTCGCCCCGCGAGGCGCGGGAAATCGTCTACGGAGGGGCGGTCATCGTCGTGCTCGCCTTGGTCCTCGCCTACTCCTATGGCGGCGACCGGGTCTCCTCGGCGGTCGGCGCCTACACGCTCACCGCCAACTTCAACCGGGTTGACGGCCTCGCCGAGGGCGCCGACGTGTACCTCGCCGGCATCAAGGCGGGAACCGTCAGTGGCCAGAGGCTCGACGACGATTACCGGGCGGAGGTCGAGATGCAAATCGACGCCGGGGTCCGGCTGCCCACCGATACGGCGGTCGCCATCCATACGGACGGCCTGTTCGGGACCAAGTTCGTGGTGCTCGATCCGGGTGGCGAGGAGGACATGCTGGAACCCGGTGACGAAATCACCTTCACCCAGGACGCCATGATCGTGGGCGAGCTTCTCGACCTCATCATCGCCGAGGGCAAGGCCAATCGCAAAACAAGCGCCGCCACCGACGATAACTCCCGCGGCATCCGTAAGGAAGGAGACGACTGACCATGGGCAGGAACATCATCGAAACGGTCATGGGGGCGGTCGTCTTGGCGGTCGCCGCGGTGTTCGTCTTCTTCGCCTACAACATGGCCGAAGCGGAGACCGTGAAGGGCTACGAGGTCAAGGCCGCCTTCTACAAGGTCGGCGGCCTCAAGAAGGGAAGCGACGTGCGCGTCAGCGGCATCAAGGTGGGTACCGTCATCGACCTCGGCATCGATGCCGAGACCTATGACGCCGTCGTCTCCATGTCGGTCGCCGACGGCATCAAGCTGCCCGTGGACACGGTGGCCGGCATCGCCAGCGAAGGCGTCCTCGGCGGCAAGTACGTGCGCCTCGAGCCGGGCACCGAGAAGACCTACCTCGAACCCGGAGAGGCCATCGCCAAGACCAAGGACTTCCGCTCCCTGGAGGACCAGGTGGGCGAGATCATATTCCTGGCCACCAGCAAGCCGGAGTCCAATGCGGGGGAGGAATGACCACCTCCGATCGCAGTCCTGGAATCCGGAGCGGTACGCCAAGAACGCCGCCTTCGTGCCCGAACTCGGCCGGCCGGTCGTCGAGCTTTTGGCGCCGCGCCCGGGCGAACGCATCCTCGATCTGGGGTGCGGCGACGGCGTCCTGACAAAGCGCCTGGCCAATGCCGGGGCCACGGTGGTCGGCGTCGACGCCAGCCCCGAACAGGTCGCCGCGGCCCGCCAACTGGGACTGGACGCCCGCGTCATGGACGGTGCCGAGCTCGAATTCGAGAGCGAGTTCGACGCCGTATTCAGCAACGCCGCCCTGCACTGGATGCATTGCCCGCGAACGGTCATCGACAACGTCTGGCGCGCCCTCAAGGCCGGCGGACGCTTCGTCGGAGAGATGGGAGGCGAGGGCAACGTGGAGGCCATCCGGAGCGCCCTCGCCGACGCGCTGGCGCGCCGCGGCATCGATGGCGACGCCCTGTTTCCGTGGTATTTTCCGGCTCCCGCCGAGTACCGGCAAAGCCTCGAGGAGGCCGGCTTCGACGTTTGCTCGATGCGTCTCGTGGCGCGGCCGACGGCGTTGCCGACCGGCATCGACGGCTGGCTCGAGACCTTCGCCGAGAGCTTCCTCTCGGCCCTGCCCGAGGACGGGCGCCCGGCCTTCCTGGATGAGGTGAGGGCCCGGCTGGAGCCCCGCCTCAAGGACGCCGATGGCGGCTGGACCGCCGACTACGTTCGCCTGCGTTTCGCCGCCCGCAAGGTGGGGGAGGGGTGATGTCCCCATGGATGTCCGGCTGCCGCCTGGCCGCCGCCCTGGCGGCAATCCTCTTGGTGCTGGCCACGGCGCCGGGGCGCGCCGAACCCTACGACGTGGCGCTCCTGCAGGGCCTTGACAAGGTGACGGCGCGGGTCTCCACCATCGAAGCGCCGGTGGGGCGCACCGTGCGCTTCGGGACCCTGCAGATCATCGCCCGCACCTGCGACAAGCGGCCGCCCGAGGAAACCCCGGAAAGCGCCGCCTTCCTCGATATCTGGGAGGTGCGCCCGGGGGAGGCGGCGATCAGCGTCTTCCGCGGCTGGATGTTCGCCTCGAGCCCGGCGCTCTCCGCCGTACACCACCCGGTCTACGATGTCTGGGTGCTGGACTGCCTCGACGAATAACGCCGCTGTCGATTCCTGGGCCGGCTCAAAGGGCGCCGTAGGCCAGCCCCGCCGCCGTCGCCCCCACGAAGGCGAAGCCGAGATAGGCGGCGAAGACGGGCGGCCGGGCCAGGGCGTAGACGGCGATGGCGGCGGGGACCGACGACACCCCGCCGGCGATCAGGAAGGCCATGCCGGCGCCCGGCGACATGCCTTGCTCGATGAGCCCGGCGACCAGGGGCAAGGCCGCGTAGCCGTTGAGATAGGCGGGCACGCCGACCACGGTGGCGGCGATCACCGGCCCGACGCCGTCTCCCCCGGCGACGCCGGCCACCAGTTCGGCGGGCACGTAGGCCAGCATGAGGCTTTCCAGCACGAAGGCCAGGACCAGCCACTTACCGAGGAACAGCAGGTTGTCGCGCGCGCCAGCCATGAAGGCGGCGCGCCGTGCCGGCTGGTGCCAGAAGCGCCATGCCACCTCTTGCGGGGCGCGCACCTGGGCGCCGGCGCAGCCGCCGTCACCAACGCCGTCGCGGAGCACGGCCCGCAACAGCCCGGTGCGCTGCAGGGCCAGGACGCCGGCGCCGCCCATCACGCCGATGGCCAGCGCGGCGGCGGTTTTGGCCACGGCGAAGCCGCCGCCGAGGGTGCCCGCCGTCAGCACGAACATGGAGGGATCCATCAGCGGCGAGGCCAGCCAGAACGCCATCACCGGCGCCAGCGGCACGCCCATGACCAACAGCGCGGCGATCAACGGAATGACGCCGCACGAGCAGAACGGCGACAGCGCGCCCATGGCGGCGGCGAAACCGATCATCGCCACGATGCGCCCCTGGAAGGCGCGGCCGATCAGGTTGTCGGCGCCGCTCGCCTTGGCATAGGCGGCGATGGCCACGGACAGCAGCAGGAACGGCAGCACGCCGGCCACGGCCACGGCCGTGAAAACGGCGGAAGGCCGCATTTGCGTCGGGTCGAGCACGGCGACGGCCGCAATCACGACGCCGACGGCGAGCCAGGCGCGGTCGAATTCCATGGCCTTTCTCGGCCATGTCGCGGCGACGGCGTATAGGGCGTTCATGCGATCATATCCGTGGAAAGAATCATGCCGCGTCGGCCTCCGCCTCCAGGTGCACACCGGTGCAGCATTGTTCCGTCAGGTAGGCCGTCAGCCCGTTCATGGCCACGAAATCGGCTGTGCACACGACGGCGCGCCCGCGCCGTTCCTGGACCACCAGACCAGCCTGGGCGAGGGTGGAAAGATGATGCGCCAGCGTCGATGCCGGAATGCCCAGGTGGCGCTGCACCTGGCCGACGACGAGGCCGTCCCGGCCGGCCCGGGTCAGCAGGCGAAACATGCGCAGCCGGGTCCTGTTGCCGAGCGCGGCAAGGGCGCGCGCCGCCAATTCCTCCAACGAATGCCGTGACTTTGCCATAAAGAACTATAGAACTAGTTTTATAGTTTTGTCAACTAGTTCGACGACGCGCCGGCGCCCCCGTCCAGCACCGCCTCCAGGGCCGCCTTTTCCTCGGCGGACGGCAACTCGCAAGGGAAGGCGGCGCGTACTTCGAGGGCCTCGCCCAGGTGCCTCAGGTAGCGGCGGGCCGGGATCTCGACGACGCCGAAGCGGCGCAGGTGGTCGGTCACGAACTGCACGTCGAGGAGGGTGAAGCCGCCGAGGGCCAAGCGCGCCACCAGATGCACCAGCGCCACCTTGCTGGCGTCGGTGTGGCGCGAGAACATGCTCTCGCCGCAAAAGGCGCCGCCCAACGCCACCCCGTAGAGGCCGCCGACCAACTCGGTCCCGAGCCAGCATTCGACGCTGTGGGCGTGGCCGAGTTCGTGCAGGGCGGAGTAGGCGGCGATGATTTCGTCGTTGATCCAGGTGTCGCGGCGCCCCGGGGTGACCTCGGCGCAGGCCCGGATGACGTCGGCGAAGGCGGTGTCGCAGCGCACCTCGAAGATGCCGCGGCGCACGGTCTTGCGCAGGCTGCGGGGGACACGGAACTCCTCGAACGGCAGGATGGCGCGCACTTCCGGGTCGACCCAGAAGATGTTCGGGTCGTGGCGCGATTCGGCCATCGGGAAGATGCCGGCGGCGTAGGCGCGCAGCAACAGCTCGGGCGTCAACTGGCCGCGCTCGGACAGCAAGCTCATGCCCCGCCTCCGACGAATTTCTCGAGCCAGTGGATGTCGTAATCGCCGTTGAGGAAGTCGGGCTCGGCGATGATGCGCCGCTGCAGCGCGATGGTGGTCTCTAAGCCGCCGATGACGTATTCGCCGAGCGCCCGGCGCAGGCGCATGATGCACTCGTTGCGATTGTTGCCGTGCACGATCAGCTTGGAGATCAGGCTGTCGTAATGGGAGGGCACCGTGTAGCCGGAATAGAGCGCGCTGTCGACGCGCACCCCGAGGCCGCCGGGCGCGTGGTAGTCGGTGATGCGGCCGGGCGAGGGTTGGAAGGTGTCCGGGTTCTCGGCGTTGATGCGGCACTCGATGGCGTGGCCGGTGAAGCGCACGTTTTCCTGGGCAAAGGCGAGAGCCGCGCCCGAGGCGATGCGCACCATCTCGCGCACCAGGTCGAGGCCGCACACCATCTCGGTCACCGGGTGTTCCACCTGCAGGCGGGTGTTCATCTCGATGAAATAGAATTCACCGTTCTCGTAGAGGAATTCAAGGGTTCCGACGTTGCGGTAGCCGAGGTGCCTTACCGCATCGACGGCGATGTGGCCGATGCGCTGGCGGGAGTCGTCGTTCAAGGCCGGGGACGGCGCCTCCTCGACCGCCTTCTGGTGGCGGCGCTGCAGGGAGCAGTCGCGCTCGCCCAGGTGAACCACGTTTCCATGGTTGTCGGCGACGATCTGAATTTCGATGTGACGTGGGCGCGTCAGGTATTTTTCCAGGTAGACGACGCCCGAGCCGAAGGCCGCCTCGGCCTCGCCCCGCGCCAGGCCGAAGGCGGACTTCAGGTCGTCCTCCGATTGGGCCACGCTCATGCCGCGGCCGCCGCCGCCGGCCGCCGCCTTGACGAGCACCGGGTAGCCGATGGCGCGCGCCGCCTCGAGGGCGGCCGCCGCGTCCTCGACCGGGCCGTCGGAGCCGGGGACGACGGGGATGCCGGCCTCCGTCACCGCCTTCTTGGCGGCGATCTTGTCGCCCATCAGGCGGATGTGGTCGGGCGACGGACCGATGAAGACGATGCCGTGCGCCTCGACCATCTCGGCAAAATCGGCGTTTTCGGCAAGGAAGCCGTATCCCGGGTGGATGGCGTCGGCGCCCGAGATGGTGGCCGCCGACATGATGGCCGCCCCGTTCAGGTAGCTGCCGGCGGCGGCCGCAGGTCCGATGCACACGCTTTCGTCGGCCAGGCGCACGTGCATGGCGTCGGAATCGGCGGTCGAGTGCACGGCCACGGTGGCGATGCCCATCTCCTGGCAGGCCCGGTGGATGCGCAAGGCGATCTCTCCGCGATTGGCGATGAGGACCTTTTCGAACATCGGATCGGTGCCGCCTTTCCCCTATTCGACGACGATCAGGGGTTCGCCGAATTCGACCGGCACGCCACTACCGACCAGGATGCGGGCCACCTTGCCGGGGCGCGGAGCGACGATCGGGTTGAATACCTTCATGGCCTCGATCAGCAACAGGGTCTGACCCTCCGTCACCGTGTCGCCGACCTTGACGAAGGGCGGCGTGTCGGGGCTTTCCGAGGTATAGACGACGCCGACCATGGGCGACGTGATGACGCCGGGATGCCCCGCGAAGTCCTCGCCCGTCGGGTCCGCCGCCGCCTCGGTAGGCGCCGCCTCCGGCTCCTGGACCGCGAGAGCGGAGGCCGGGACGGCGGCGGCGGCAGGCGGCGCCTTGGCGACGCGTACCCGCCATTCGCCCCTCGAGTATTCGATCTCGGAGAGGCCGGTCTCGTCGAGCAGGCGGGCCAGCTCGCGCACCAGATCGGCATCCACGGAACCCACGGTTTCGGCCTCTGGCGCCGGTTCTCCCGCCGCCGGTAGGAAATCGTTGGGCTTGACGGCGCCGTCGGTGGCGTCGTCGATGCGGGCCATGGTCGACCAGTCCGGTTTGCTTTCGCCGTTAACGATGCGCGTCACCGTCGAAACCGAGCGGTTGATCTCCCTGGCCAGGTCGGATGCGGTAATTGCCCTATCGGCAAGGTATTCGGAGAGCTTCATGGTTACCATCCTGCCAGGGAAGGCGGCGTCTTTCAAGAGGAATTTGCGTTTTACGCAATCATAATTTGCGAATGACGCAAATTATGATTGTCTGGCGGTGTGCCGCCGGCGGCGTGGTTTCAGCTATCCTCGAGCAGCCGCGCCAAGGCCTCGAGGGCGAGCTCGTAGCCGTGGCCGCCGAGGCCGCAGATGGAGCCCAGCGCCGCCTTGGAGACGAAAGAGTGTTGGCGGAAGTCATCGCGTCGGTAGATGTTGGAAAGGTGCACCTCGATGATCGGCATCTCGCAGGCGAGGAGGGCGTCGAGGACGGCCACCGAGGTATGGGTGTAGGCCCCGGCATTGACGACGAGCCCGGCGTGGGCGGCGCCCGCTTCCTGGATGGCGTCGACCATCTCGCCTTCCGAGTTGGTCTGGCGGAAATCCACGTCGAGCCCGAGGGCTGTGCCCCGCCCGGCGCACGCCGCCTCGATGTCGGCAAGGGTTTCCTCGCCGTACACGTCGGGCTGTCGCGTGCCCAGCAGGTTGAGGTTGGGTCCGTTGAGGACCATGATCTTCTTGGACATCGTCTTGAGGATTTCCCGGCCGCGTCGACGGTTTATACCATGGCCCCGCGTGGCGCGAACATATACAATTTCCGTCCCCGGCGGGGTTCTCGAATGAGCTGCGTCGCCGGTTGAACGGGCCGCGGGCCGGCCCCATACTTGTCGTTTGTCGATCCTGCGAGTCCAGTGAACCCCATGCGCCTGACCATCAACGGCGAGGAACGCACCTTCGAGGAAGCGCTGAGCGTCGAGCAGCTCCTCGGCCGCATCGGCATCGACCCGCGCAAGGTGGCGGTCGAGCGCAACCTGGAGATCGTCTCCAGATCCACTTACCCGCAAACCGCGCTGGCCGACGGGGACAGGCTGGAAATCGTCCATTTCATCGGCGGCGGCGCGCCCGACGACGCCGCCGTCCGGGACGAAGACGATCTTCTCGAAGTGGCCGGGCGGCGCTTCCGCTCGCGGCTCATCATCGGCACCGGCAAGTACCGCGATTACGAGCAGAACCGCCTCGCCCTCGAAGCGTCGGGGGCGGAGATGATCACCGTCGCCATGCGCCGGGTCAACGTGTCCGACCCGGACCAGCCCATGCTGGTCGATTTCATCGACCCCAAGAAGTACACCTATCTGCCCAATACCGCCGGCTGCTTTACCGCCGACGAAGCGCTGCGCACGCTTCGCCTGGCGCGCGAGGCGGGGGGCTGGGACCTGGTCAAGCTGGAGATCCTGGGTGACGAGAAGACCCTTTATCCGCGCATGATGGAGACCCTGGCCGCCACCGAGACCCTGGTCGGGGAGGGTTTCCAGGTCATGGTCTACTGCTCCGACGACCCCATCATGTGCAAGAGCCTGGAGGACGCCGGGGCCGCCGCCATCATGCCGCTGGGCGCCCCCATCGGCTCCGGCCTAGGCATCCAGAACGCCGTCAACATCCGCCTCATCGTCGAACAGTCGAGGGTGCCGGTCATCGTCGACGCCGGTGTCGGCACGGCGTCGGACGCCACCGTGGCCATGGAATTGGGGTGCGCCGGGGTGCTCATGAACACCGCCATCGCCGAGGCCGGGGACCCGATCCGCATGGCCGCCGCCATGAAGCACGCGGTGGCCGCCGGGCGCCACGCCTATCTGGCCGGGCGCATGGCCAAGAAGCGCTACGCCGATCCGTCCTCGCCGCTCGGCGGGCTGATCTAGGGCATTGCCCGTGTAGTCGGGGTCGTGTCGTTGCCATTCCCATCCGTCCGGTCGGGCCGGGGTGGGAGGGTATCGGACCGGCGCCACCTTCCCGCCGCCGGCGGTCGATGGCATCCGAGGCTTCACCATCTCCGAACTGTATTAATTACCATTCGCATACCATAATGGCGCGCGCCGGGCGGTGCCGAACGGCGGCCCAGACGGGCCGCCGTTTTTCTTGTCGGGGCGCGGCGAAGATGTCTCGGGCGGCGCCCCTTACTCCTGGGATTCCTCGCGCAGAGGAACCTCGATGTGGACGAGATTGTAGTGACATAGGATGCAGGTTTCCTTTTTCACCAACGCGTTCTTGTGCGCGTTCCGTCCACGCTTGCGCTTGGGCTTGATCTCGGATTCGATGTGACAGGTGCGACACGTGTTGCTGTCGTACTCCACCAAACGATCGCGGACCCGGTACGCCTTGGCGGCGGTCGGCGTGACGGCCGCGCCATGGCGTTGCGCCCGGCGATCGGGGAAGTGTCCGAAGAGGTCGGTGCCAGCCACGTAGTGGGAATACACGAACGCCGACCCCGACCAGCTTGGCATCACGTGACACTCGGCACAGGTCGTCTCTCCGCCCTCCTTGGTGGCGCGATGGACCTTGGAGCGCGCGCCTTCGCCGCTGGTGGCGTAGTCCGCTTTCTGATGGCAGCCAAGGCAGACGAACTGATCGGCGACGACCGTCCGCGTCGCCGGCCCGAACGCCAGCGCCATGCCGGCGATCACCAGCACCGCGATGGCGGCGCCGGCCAGCCGGCGCCGCTTGAACCTTGGCGCTCGGCCATCTGCCTCTGTTTCGCTGGCTCCAGCGACTTTAGGTGGGTGGTCCGTCATCGATTCCTCCGCGACTTTCACGACACCTTAACACGGTGCGTGGCCCTCCGGCGTCTCGCCGGAAACAGCGAAGTGGGTTAGGGCTTCAGGTTCGGGCCGGCCGGGTCGAAGCCGCGTTCGCCGAGACGCGACACACGGTCCCGACCGTGGCCATTCGACCGGCCGGCGGATTCAGCCCCCCAGGGCCGCCCCCAGCTTCACCGCCGTGATGTCGGCCTTGACCCCGAACCCGAGGCTCATGGAGAAGGAAACGTGATGGCCGCGGGTGGTGATGTTGTCGTCGTGGACCGCGAACCCGACGTTGACGACGGCGCCGTCCTTGAATGGCTTGTCGTCCGGATTGTTGAGGTTCATGGGCCGCGCCCACACAACGGTCCACGCGCCGTCCTTCCACGTGCCCTTGACGTTGTTGTTGTCGCCGGCCGAGCCTTGGACGGCGCGGGTCAGCACGTACTCGGGGATGAGGTCGCCTTCCTTCCAACCGGCACCGGCATCGAAGGGCACCGCGTTGACGCCCTCGATCAACTGTTGCGGCTTGCCGGCCACGCGCAGGTCCTCGGCCCGGATCGCCTTCACGCCGACCTTGTTTGCGTCGTACATGAACTTGGGCAGGCCGGTCTTGGCGTCCTTGTTCTTGAAGAACATTTTCTTGCCGGCGTCGAACAGGCGGTACTCGAGGACGTAACCGTCATCGGCCATGCCGATCGGGTTGGAGCGATGCGCCCGCCACTGCATGAGGTCGACGAAGCCGCCGGCGGCCTTGATCCTGGCGATCTCCTCGACCGACTTGGTCTTGTCCCAGGTCGATTTCTTGTCGCCGCGCGAGGCCGGCAGGTACTTGCGCACGTCCTTCTTCTTGAGCACCTTGCCGAGCAGCGAGTGGGCCTTGACCCGGTCCGCCGAGACGACGCCCTGCATGTCGCGACCGCCGTCGTGGCAGGTCAGCCAGCACCCCTGGGCCGCGAACATCGGCACGCCGCCATCGTCGATCATCATCGACAGCCGGTCCTCGTAAATCGGCGGGGTCTGGCCCGTGTACACGGACTTGGTCAGGCGCGGGCCGCCGTAGCCCTTCCACGCCTTGCCGTCGAAGCGCCAGTGCGGATGGGCGTCGCCGGGGAAGGGGTTCTTGGTCTTCCAGCGGAAGCGGAGGTAGGCGTTCTTGGAGTCGTAGGCGGCCTGAACCTCAAGGTCGATGCTGCCTGGCTTGGCGGGCGGCGGCGTCGGCTCCAGCTTCTTGCCGGTGGCGATGAGGTCGCCGATTTCGGACTCTTCGTCTTCGTGGCAGGAAATACAGCTATCGCCGGCCTTGGACTTCTTGTCGGCGCGCTTGTGCGCGGGGCTGCGCATCCACTGGTGGCTTGACTGACCGGGATAGAAAAGCTTGACGGTCTTGGTGGAAATTTTCGACCAGTCGATGGCTGCCGGATCAGCCGCCGCAGCGGAGCCGGAAACGAAGAAGGCGAGACCCAGTGTCGCGGCGAACAAGACCAGCGGCGACGTCCGCCAACCGGTCAATTTCTTGTTCTGTTTCATGGCGGTTGTCTCCATCGGTGCGAAACTTCGTGCCCCACCTCGGTCTCCCGCCTCCTCGGCATGATTGATTATGTTTTGTTCGTCTTATAGCGCCTTCCCCTCGCTCTGTAATTGACGCGTGTCATGTGCATGCACAACTCATTTCCCGAGGAAGCTTTCGGCGCGCACGCGGGCCACCGCGCCGGCTTGTACCGGGGTCGCGAGAATGGAGCGAAGGCGTGGTCGGCGGGCCGGGCGCGGCGCCGTGATCGCCTTTAGGTGAAGGCCTTGAAGGTAATGATGGTGAAGGTGTCCTTGACCCCGGGAAGGGTCTGGATGTGCTCGGTCACGAAGTGGCCGAGGTCGGTACCGTCGTCGAGGTGGCACTTGATCAGCAGGTCGTAGTTGCCCGACGTGGAGTGAACCTCCGAGACCTGTGACACCCGCTCCACCGCCTTGTCGGCGACATCGTAGGCCTTGCCCAGCTCGCATTTCACTTGGATGAATATGGTCTGCATCGGCTCAGCGCTCCGTCGGTGGTTTGACCGGCCGCTGCATGAAGGCGGGCACATGGTCCCCCATGCCGACCACCGGCTTGTCGGCGCTCTCCGCCGGCTTCTGGCGGCGCCGGCCGCCGTCCGTCGGGCCGGCTTCCGGTTTCGCTTCGCCCGGCTTTTCGTTGGGCCGAGGGCCGCGCCCGGCGTCGGCCTTCGTGTCGCCCGCCGCTTTGCGCCCGCGTCCCCCCGACCGGCGTCGGCGGCGGCGCGCCGGGGCATGTTCCCGTTCTTCCTCGCCCTTTTTCCCGCTCTCGCTTTCGCTTTCGCTTTCGCTTTCGCTTTCGCTCTCAGCCTTGCCCCTGCTCTCCGGGGCCGAATCGCCGTCGAGGGTGATGCGCGGGATTTCCTTGCCGATGAGACGGGCGATCGCCTGTATGTACTTGGCGTCTTCGGGCAGGGCCAAAGTGTAGGCGCGCCCGGTTCGTCCGGCGCGCCCCGTGCGCCCGATACGGTGCACGTAGTCCTCGGGACTGGTCGGCACGTCGAAGTTGAAGACGTGGCTCATGTCCTGGATATCGAGGCCGCGCGCCGCGACGTCGCTGCACACCAGGAATTTCATCTCGCCGCGCTTGAAGGCGGCCAGGGTCTCCATGCGCACCGACTGCACCATGTCGCCGTGCAACTGGGCGGCGTTGAAGCCGTGACGGTTGAGGGAGCGGTGAAGCACGCCGACATCACGCTTGCGGTTGCAGAAGACGAGGGCGTTCTTGACGTTCTCGTGGCTGATCAACTGACGCAGGGCGTGGCGCTTCTCCTTCTGGCCGCCGCCCGGCCGGGGGCCGTCATTGTGCCTGATCGTGATCACCCCCTGGATGACGTTAACCGCCGTGGTCGCCGGCGGCGACACGTGAATTTCCTTGGGGTTCATGAGGAAGGCTTCGCCAAGACGCCTGATCTCGGGCGGCATGGTGGCCGAAAAGAACAGGGTCTGGCGTATCTTGGGCGTCAGCGAGACGATGCGCTCGACGTCGGGGATGAAACCCATGTCCAGCATGCGGTCGGTTTCGTCGATGACCAGGATCTTGACGTCGTTCAACAGGAGACGCCCGCGCCCGAACAGGTCGAGTAGGCGCCCCGGCGTGGCGATCAGCACATCGACGCCGCGGTCCAGCACCTTTATCTGGTCGTCCATGGAAACGCCGCCGATGAGCAGCGCCTTGGTCAGCTTGTGATACTTGCCGTAGGTGTCGAAGTTTTCGGCGACCTGGGCCGCCAGCTCGCGTGTCGGCTCGAGGATGATGGAGCGCGGCATGCGCGCCTTGGCGCGGCCCGCCGCCAGGATGTCGATCATGGGCAGGGTGAAGGACGCCGTCTTTCCGGTCCCCGTCTGCGCGCAGGCGAGCACGTCGCGGCCCATGAAGACGTAGGGGATGGCCTGCTCCTGCACCGGCGTGGGCTCGGAGTAGCCCGCCTCGGTCACGGCGCGCAGGACATCTTCGCTAAGCTCGAGTTCAGAAAACTTCATTCAAACCGGGTCTGAGCGGCGGGGAGCCGCCAATGGAAGCGGTTGGCGCCAAGTCTGGTGCGCGAGTTTAGGCTTTCCCACACCCCTGTCAATCGCCCCTGCATGTCGGGGCGCCG
This sequence comes from Rhodospirillales bacterium, assembly GCA_030744625.1. Lineage (GTDB taxonomy): Bacteria > Pseudomonadota > Alphaproteobacteria > Rhodospirillales > JASLQF01 > JASLQF01. The sequence continues at coordinate 31,379 of JASLQF010000044.1, read as the reverse complement.
GGGCGCTAGCAGTGCCCTTGGCGGGGCTAGCCGCATCCGTTAACGTGGCGCCCCGATTACGCGGTTCGTTTGGGGAATGAGGCCGATGCTGATCAAGGCCGAGCGCTCGGCGCTGTTGGTCGTGCACGTTCAGGCCCGGCTGGCGCCTGCCGTCCACGATTCCGCCCGCGCCATCGCCAATGCCCGCGTGCTGATGACGGCGGCGCGGCGCCTCGGGGTTCCCGTCCTGGTGCCCGAGCTGAGCCCCGGCGGTCTTGGCCATACGGTACCGGAAATCGCCGAGCTGGCCCCCCAAGGCTCCATCGTCGAGGAGATGCACTTCTCGTGTGTCGCCGACGACGCTTTCGCGGATCGTTTCCGCGAGCTCGACCGCGGCCAGGCGGTGGTCGCCGGCATGGAGGCACATGTCTGCGTCCTGCAGGGCGCCATGGATCTGCTGGACAAGGGCCATGAGGTCTTCGTGGTGGCCGACGCCGCCGCCTCGCGCACGCCGGAGAACGCCACCGCCGGCGTGGAGCGCCTGCGCGCCGCCGGAGCCGCCATCGTTACCACCGAGATGGTCGTCTTCGAATGGATGGAGCGCGCCGACCATCCCCACTTCAGGGAACTTCTGGCCTTGATCAAATGACGAAAACTCGAATGACGGTGCCCCGATGACGGCGTCCACGACCCCGCTCGTGCTTCTGCCCGGCCTGCTTTGCGACGGGGCGCTGTGGCGCCACCAGACGGAGACCCTGGGCGACGCCGCGTCCTTCACCATCGGCGATTTCACCGACGACGACAGCATCGAGGCGATGGCGCGCTCGGTGCTCATCGAGGCGCCGGAGAACTTCGCCCTGGCCGGGCTTTCGATGGGCGGCTACGTGGCCCTCGAGATCATGCGCCAGGCGCCCGACCGGGTGACGCGCCTGGCTCTCCTCGACACCTCGGCGCGCGCCGATACGCCGGAAAATACGGTACACCGCGGCGGCCTCATCGAGCTCGCCCGGAAGGGCCGGTTCAAGGGCGTTACGCCGCGCCTTCTGCCATTGTTGATTCACCCCGACCGGCTCGACGACGAGGAGCTGACGGGGTGCGTCATGGCCATGGCGGAGCGCATCGGGAAGGACGCCTTCCTGCGCCAGCAGAGCGCCATCCTGAAGCGTATCGACAGCCGGCCGCACCTATCGGCGATCCACTGCCCGACGCTGGTCCTGTGCGGGCGCCAGGACGCGTTAACGCCCCTCGAGGTACACCAGGAGATGGCCGGTGCCATGCCCCGGGCAAGCCTTGTCGTGGTCGAGGACTGCGGCCACCTGGCCACCCTCGAGCAACCCCAAGCCGTCAACGCCGCCCTGCGCGACTGGCTTCAGATACCGTGAAAGGATGAGGGACGGAACCATGAGTGGCCTTATTGTTCCCTATGAGGATGCGCGGCCCCGCGTCGACGACACCGTCTACCTGGCACCCGGCTCCGCCGTCGTCGGTGACGTCGAGATCGGCGCCGAGAGCAGTCTCTGGCCGGGCGCCGTCCTGCGCGGCGACGAGGCGGGGGTCCGCGTCGGAGAGCGCTCCAACATCCAGGACCGTTGCGTCGTTCACGTGGAATTCGGCACGCCGACGATCATCGGCTCCGGCGTCTCGATCGGCCACGCCGCCGTCCTCCACGGCTGCATCCTCGAGGATGGTTGCCTGATCGGCGTCGGCGCCACGGTTCTCGACGGCGCCGTGGTCGGCAAGGAGGCGTTCATCGCCGCCGGCGCCGTGGTGTTGCCGGATGTCCGGGTCGGTTCGCGCGAACTGTGGGGCGGCGTCCCCGCAAGGCGCCTGCGCGACCTCAACGACGACGACTTGGCGGTCATGACGCGGTCCGCCGACAACTACGTCAAGCGGGCGCGCCAATTCAAGGAGGCCGACGAAACCAGCGGTTAGTTTGCTCGCCGGCCCGACGAGATCAGGGCGCGGTTCTCGATCACCACGCGGCCGTCGGGACCGGCGTAGGCGGCGGCCTCCTCGGCGACCGTCGCCCATGTCTCGGCCACCTTCTCCGGCGGGTGGTTCTGGCGCAGCGCCAAGTCCTGGGTGCTGACCTCCTGGCGGTAGCGGATGAAATCGGCCATCCCCGCAAACTCGACGGTGACGGTGATCGGCTCGCCCTCGATGTCGTCGAACCCGGCGGCGGCGAGCAGGCCTTCCAGGGTGCCCGCCTCGGCGAAGCGGAAGGGGCCGATGTCGGGGTCCGGGGGCGGCGGCAGGAGCGAGCTGAATAGCGACCTGCCCATGCTGATCATGGGCACCTCCTCGGCCGCCCCCCAGGCCGAGGCGGCGAGACGCCCGCCTGGTCCGAGGTGGGCGAGGGCACGCTCCAGCGCCGCCACCGGCTCGGGCATGAACATCAGACCCCAGCGGCACAGCGCGGCGTCGAAGGTTGTTCCGGGCAACGAGAGGGTTTCCGCCCCGGCCTCGCGGAACTCGATGTTGCCGAGGCCGTCGGCGGCGGCGCGCTCGGCGGCGAGCCGCATCATGGCGCCGGACAGGTCGGTGGCGACGACGCGGCCCGCCGGCCCGACCCGGCGCGCCGCGGTGAGGGCGGGCTCGCCGGCGCCGGTGGCGATGTCGAGGACGGTGTCGCCGGGACCCACGCCGGCCATTTCGACGAGGCGGTCGCTGACCGGCTGGCTCCAGCCTTCGATGACCTCCCACCACGTTTTCCAGCCGGCGGCGACGTAGTTCCAGCGGTCCTTTTCCTGGGCGCGGATGGCGGCGGGGTCCATGGTCTCTCAGTCCGTTCCGCCGGTTTTCTTCAGCCACCGGGCGGCGGCCGGTCCCCACGCCGCGAGGCCGTCGGCGGGCTTGCCCGGGGATCCCGCCGCGAAGGCGGCGCCGGCCCTGCCGGGGAGAGTTGGCGGCGTCATGGCGAGGGTTCTAATCGCTTTTGTCGAGCTTGAGGGCGAGTGAATTGATGCAATAGCGCTGTCCCGTTGGCGGCGGGCCGTCCGGGAAGACGTGGCCGAGGTGGGCGTCGCAGTGCGCGCACGTCGCCTCGGTGCGGATCATGCCGAAGCCGTGATCCTCTTCCGTGGCCAGTGCGTCGTCCGCGGCCGGTGCCCAGAAGCTGGGCCAGCCGGTTCCCGAATCGAACTTGGTTTCGGAACGGAACAGCGCGGCGCCGCAGCATACGCAGCGATACGTTCCCGCCACCTTGCTGTCGTGGTAGGCGCCGCTGTAAGCCCTTTCCGTGCCCTTCCCCCGGGTCACCGCGAATTGTTCGGGGGTGAGCTGGGCGCGCCATTCGGCGTCCGATTTCGTTACCTTTTCCGCCATACCCTATCGCCACCTTCCCCATGGGGGCCCTGTGGGGGAAGGACGTCCACTCGTTTACGATGCGCCGGGCTTGATGTTGCCGCGGATGACTTCCGTCATGGTGACGCCCAGGCGGCCTTCGCTCACCGTCAGTTCGCCGCGCGCCACCAAGCGGTCGTTGACGTAGAGATCGATGGGCTCGCCGAGCTTGCGGTCAAGCACGATCACGGCGCCGCGGCCAAGCTTCATGAGTCTGCTCACCCGCACGGCCGACTCGCCGAGTACCGTCGAGACCTTGACGGGGATGTCGTAGACCGCTTCCTTCTGGTTGGGATTGCGCTGTGGGAGGTCCGGCGCGGGCCCGGCGGCGGCCGCGTCACCTGTGTCCTCGGCGGCCGCCGCGAATGCCGCGGCCTCGGCGGCTTCCGCGTCACTCGGCTCCTCGGCGGCCGCCGCGAACGCCGCGGCCTCGGCGGCTTCCGCGTCACTCGGCTCTTCCGCCTGTTCCTCGACCGCGTCGTCTTCTTCGGCCATGTCCGTGTCCTCGGCTCGAATCAACAATAATCCCGATTTCCCGCACCGTCCATCGGCGTGTAAGGCGGCGTGCGCCGACCGCCAAACCCGGTCTAGAACAAATTCCTTAACGTAGGGTTAGCCTCACCAATCGCTGCAGCGCTCCTGCTCGCGCTTGTAGTTGCGGGTGGTGTCGAGCTTGGCGTTGGCCCGGTTCAGGACCCGGTTCATGTCGTTGAACAAGGGCTCGATCTGATGGCGCAAGCGCTCCTTCAGGCGCTCGGCGCCGTCGTCGGGCGAGACGGCGCGGATCGGCGCCATGCGCCCGGTGGCCTGCCTCAGATGGGCCCGCAGGCGCGGCGCGAAGCGTTCCAGCGTGGTCCGGAAAATGTCCACGTGAGCGTTCTCGTGGGCCATGATCGAGCGGTAGGCGCAGCTCCTTCGCGGATACTTGGCGTCGATGTAGACGTTGAGGGTGCCGTAGCCGAGCGTCGCGTCCACCGTGGTCAGGCTGACGCAGTAGAGGCGCGTGGAGAGAGGTGTCGCGCTCACCGTGACGCGCATGCGGTATTCCACCTCGGTGCGGGTGAAGCCGACGGCGTGCCAGCCGAGCTTCCCGGCGGCGCCGCGCACCCGCGTGCGCAGGCGCCGCAACTGCCCCGGGCTGGCCGATTGATACTTTATCTGGCCGCGAACCGGGCGCAAATCGACGACCACGCCGCGCCCGTCCGCGACGCATTGCGCCGCCGCGCTTGAGGTCGCCAACCCAAGAACGGCGGTCGCCACAAGTACAGCGAGCCCGCGCCGCCTGCCGCCACCGGGCGATCCGTTTGCCATCGATGGATTATAAGCGGGGTGCCGGCCCTCAGCCAGCCGCCACTCGTGGCCTTGGTTGGTGCTGGGTGCCTTCAGGCGGCGCGGTCGGAGTAACCGTAAGGGATGAAATCCCTCGCCGTGCGCGGGCCGACTTTGTCGGCGGCATTGCTTTGCAGCGCTTCGAGGGCGCGTTCCGCCTCCGCCTGCTCGGCCTCGGCCTTTTCGTCGCCGAGGCTCGCCTCGACGCGTTGGCGGTGCTTGGCTTCCTCGATCCCGGCCATGTGGTCGGAGACCTTGCGGATCACCAGGGCGATGGTCAGGGCTATGGCCAGGGCGCCCCACGCAGTGAGGAATATGGTGAACTCCTCCGAGTCGAAGAGAGAGGCGAAATTCGACAGGAACTGTTCCATGGCTGACCTCCGGTGCCCGCGTGCCGGTTTTTCGGCCGCGGACCCTAGCCGCCATTCGTCAAGATTTGGTAAACGGAAGCGATTTAGAGGGTGGCGTCCCGCCGCCTACGACGAGTAGTACATCTGCCACTCCACCGGATGTGGCGTGTGCTCGAAGTTGTAGACCTCCTCCCACTTGAGCTCCATGTAGCCGTCGATGACGTCGTCGGAGAACACGTCGCCGGCCTTCAGGAAGTCGCGGTCGGCGTCGAGTTCCCCCAGGGCCTCGCGCAGGCTGCCGCACACCACGGGCACGCCTTCGAGTTCCTCGGGCGGCAGGTCGTAGAGGTTCTTGTCCATGGGATCGCCGGGGTTGATCTTGTTCTGGATGCCGTCGAGCCCGGCCATGAGCATGGCGGAAAACGCCAGGTAGGGGTTGGCGGTGGCGTCGGGATAGCGCACCTCGACGCGCTTGCCGCCGGGCGCCGTGGTGAACGGAATGCGGCACGAGGCCGAGCGGTTGCGCGCCGAATAGGCGAGCAGCACCGGCGCCTCGAAACCGGGGATGAGGCGCTTGTAGCTGTTCGTGGTGGGGTTGGTGAAGGCGTTGAGAGCCTTGGCGTGCTTGATGATGCCGCCGATGTAGTGGAGCGCCGTGTCCGAAAGATCGGCATAGCCCGAACCGGCGAACGTCGGCTTGGCGTCCTTCCAGATGGATTGGTGGACGTGCATGCCCGAGCCGTTGTCGTCGATCACCGGCTTGGGCATGAAGGTGGCTGATTTGCCGTAGGTGTGGGCCACCATTTGCACGCAGTATTTGTAGATCTGCAGGTTGTCGGCGGTGCGCAGCAAGGTGTCGAAGACCATGCCGAGCTCGTTTTGGCTGGGCGCCACCTCGTGGTGGTGCTTTTCCATGTCGAGGCCCATCTCGCGCATCACCGTGACCATTTCGGCGCGCAAGTCGGATAGGGAATCGACCGGCGGCACCGGGAAGTAGCCGCCCTTCGGCGGCGGCCGGTGGCCGGCGTTGCCCTCGGGCAGGATCTTTCCGCTGACATACGGTCCCTCGCCCGAATCGAACTCATAGAAGACCCGGTTCATGGAGACGTCGAAGCGCACGTCGTCGAACACGAAGAACTCGGCCTCGGGCCCGAAATACGCCGTGTCACCTACGCCCGTGGCGCCGAGATAGGCCTCGGCGCGGCGCGCCAGCGAGCGCGGGTCGCGCCCGTAGGGCTGGCCCGTCGAGGGCTCGAGCACGTCGCACATCAGGATCAGCGAGTCTTGCGCCGAGAACGGGTCCATCACCGCCGTGGTGGGATCGGGGATGAGCGCCATGTCGGATTCGCTGATGTCCTTCCACCCGGCGATGGACGAGCCGTCGAACATGACGCCGTCGGCAAAGGAATCATCGCTCAGATGGGGGGCCGTGATGGCCAGGTGCTGCCACTTGCCGCGGGGGTCGGTGAACCTGAGGTCGACGAATTCGACGCCATCGTCCTTGAGGGCCTTGAGGACGTCGGCGGGGGATTTGCAATTCAGTGTCATGGTCGGGGCTCCTCTCAGATGGCCTCGGGGCCGGATTCTCCGGTGCGGATTCGGATGGCGTTCTCCACCGGGGTCACGAAAATTTTGCCGTCGCCGATGCGGCCCGTCTGCGCGGCCTGGCGAATGGCTTCGATGGCCCTTTCCACCAGGCCGTCGTCGAGGACCAGCTCGATCTTCACCTTGGGCAGAAAATCGACCACGTACTCGGCGCCGCGATAGAGTTCCGTGTGGCCCTTCTGGCGGCCGAAGCCCTTGGCCTCGACGACGGTCATGCCCTGCAATCCGATGTCGTGGAGGGCGTCCTTGACCTCGTCGAGCTTGAAAGGCTTGATGATCGCCTCGATCTTTTTCATGGAAGCCGCGCCTCTCGTGGTTTGCGTCGCCGCGCCAGTATAATCCAAAACCGCAAGAGGCGTGCCAACGCTTTCCCCGCCGGCCAACCCGCGAAAATCGGCTCAATCCTGCCATGCGTGCGCGCCGCCGCCCTGGTCCTGGCCAATCCCCCGTGCCCAGGATTGCGGCACTTGCCCAAAAAACGGGCGCTTCCCCCTTTGGCCGGGTAAACAGCGGCCACTTCGGGTATTCGCTGGCTTCGCGGGAGAGGCCGAGTCAGGATGTGTGGCGTGGAGATGTTTCTTGCCATAGTCCTGCACGGCGGACCTTGGGTGCTGGTGGTCATGGGGGCCGCCGTGGCGCTCAAACCGCCGCCGCCCACGGATCGGTTCGCGATCAGGCTGTGGATCGCGGCATTTGCCGTTGTCGCCCTCGTCATTTCCGCCGCCGGTGGAGGTGGCTGGTATCTCGATCGCCAGGAACGGATCAGGGCGGATGCGGAATTCAAGAAATTCAAGGATGAACTGACCGGCGGCGACAATTTTGCCTTTGTCCGAGCCCGTCAGGAAACCAGTGAGGATGGCAAGAACTGGATTGCGATAGAAACCACGGGGGCCTTGCCAAGCCTGCTTGTCGGCTTCCATCCACTGTCACTGGATGGAACGCCTGTCGGCGAAAAAAAATGGGTGCACTTCAGTGATCTGCCCGAAACCACGTTTAATACCAGCGTCGTGCTGGCCCCGGGCCGCTACCGAATCGATTTCAAGATGGGGGACAAGATCTGGACCGAACACCTTGATTTCGAACGTTCGGAAGAGGGCATAGATCAGGTGCTGTGGGTCGAACGGAACGGCAAAGTGATCCACAGAGAGCCGTAACAGACTCTGGGGATCCGAGCCCCGAAGGCGGCGGCCGGGGCCTCCGCAGCGTGGCGGTTTACGGCTTGGCTCTCTTTTTCCCCATGCGGCGCAGTTGCTCGGCGTATTTCTCGCACGGATCGGTGTTGTCGACGCGTGGTGAAAACCATAGGAAGGTAAATGGCGGGGTGCCGCCGCCGAACCCGGCCGCGTAGGCGGACGGGTCGTCTACCCCTTCCTCCACCTCGAGCAGGCCGATCGTGGCCACGGCCTTGCCGGGAGCCATGCGCCGCAGGTGCCAGGGGACCCCGAGATCGTCGCGGACGTGTCCGTTGCCGGCGATGAGGACGGCGCCGTCGCGTCCCGCCGCTTGCCCGCCGCGCACCAGGGTGGCGGCCATGGCGGCGTCTTTCACCGTCTGCACGGTGAGCATGGGATCGATCATCGGCGCCGGCAGCATGTGGCAGTGGCTCTCGACGATCCGCTTCTTCATGCGCAGGGCGAGGCGCGGCGGCAGGGCGCGATAGGGCCCGACCAAGCCCTTTTCCCCGTCGTCCAGCGCCTCGATCCCCTTTTCGGCGATCGCCCGCAGCGTCTTGCGTGCCAGGCCGGCCGCCACGATCGGGGCACCGCCGTCGAGCGCCGCCTGGGCGATGGGCCGGTAGGTGGACCAGTCCGGCCAGCCGCTCTTGCCCCAGGCGACGGCGTCGCCGAGGCCGGCGGCCTGGCGGGGATGGGCGGCGAGGTAGTCGGCCAAGCGAGCTTCCTGGTCCGTGGTCAGCATCTCGAAGGCGACGGTGGGGCGCCGCCCTCCGGCCATGAGCCGGGCCAGCAGCCAGGCCTGGATGGCGTGGTGATCGACGTTGTCGTGTTTTTCGCCGACGAGCACGAAGGGCGACTTGGCGAGGGCCGCCAGCACCTCGTGGCGATCGACGAAGGCATTCTCCGAGGGCCGCCAGATGCGCCCGGCCAGCGAGTGGTGGCGCCTGACGGCGGAAACCCATGGCGGCCCCGGCTCCGCGGCAACGGTCACGGTCTCGGGCACGGGCCGGCGCCCCTCCCCGGAGCAGGCACCGAGGCCGGCGGTCGCCAGGACCACGATAACGGCGAGCATGCGCGGCATGAAGTTCCCTGGATAAAGCCGGGATTGCCCGGATGGCTCCCCCCGGTTGCCGGCAAGGGTAGCACAAGGGGCAGGGGCCCCGCACTTGCCCAAAAACGTCCAGGGCACAGGGCCCTTACAGGAACTCGCGGATGCGGCGCACGGCCTGGCGGATGTTCTCGGTGCTGTTGGCATAGGAGATGCGCAGATAGCCCTCCCCGAAGGCACCGAAGCTGGTGCCGGCGACGGTGGCGACGCCGGCTTCGGTGAGCAGCCCGTCCTGGAGCGCGGCGGCGCCGACGCCCGTGCCCGTGATGTTGGGGAAGGCATAGAAGGCGCCGCCCGGCTCGATGCAACTGAAGCCGGGGAGGGCGTTGAGTTCCTCGACCACCACCTTGCGCCGCCCATCGAAGGCGGCAACCATTTGATCGGCTTCGTCCTGGGGGCCGGTGAGCGCCTCGATGCCGGCCCACTGGGCCGGCGCGTTGACGCAACTGTGGCAGTTGATGGCGAGCCGCGTCGCCGCCTCGATGAGCGACGCCGGCCAAATGCCGTAGCCCATGCGCCAGCCGGTCATGGCGTAGGTCTTGGACCAGCCGTCGAGCACGATGAGACGGTCGCGGATGGCCGGGAATTCGAGGAGGCTGACGTGCCGGCGCCCGTCGTACAGCATGCGGCCGTAAATCTCGTCGCTGAGCACGGCGACTTGCGGGTAGGCCTCCAGCCCTTCCACCAGGCGCTCGATCTCCGCGCGCGGCACGACGCCGCCCGTCGGGTTGGCCGGGCTGTTGAGGATGATCAGCCGGGTCGCCGCGCTCAGGCGCTCCAGGACCTCGCCGGCGTCGAACGAGAAGCCGTTCTTCTCGTGCAGGGCGATGGGCACCGCCGTGGCGCCGCTGAATTCTATGGCGGACTGGTAGATGGGGAATCCGGGGTTGGGGTAGAGGATCTCGGCCCCCGCCTCGCCGAACATGAGGATGGCGAAAAACATGGTGACCTTGCCGCCGGGCACGACGAGAACGTTGCCGGGCTCGACGGCGACGCCGCGCCGCGCCTCGACGTCGGCGGCCACCGCCTCGCGCAGCTCCTTGATGCCGCCGGCCGGGGTGTAGCCGTGATGGCCGTCGCGCAGCGCCCTGACCGCCGCTTCCACGATGTTGTCGGGGGTCGGGAAGTCGGGCTGCCCTATGCCTAGGTTGATGATGTCGCGGCCTTCGTCCTCCAGCGCCTTGGCGCGCGCCAGGACGTCAAAGGCGGTCTCCGTTCCCAGCCGTGACATTCCGGCGGCCAGTGTCAGCATGTTGTCCTTAGCTCCCGGCGATTGATGTCCAGGGCAAGGTTATGGCCGACGGGGGGCGAAAGGGCAACGCCGGACGAAGCCTTGTCCGCTCCCCGCGAGCGCCCGGCGGTTTGACCGCCAAGAGCGATTCGTGGCACCCTGTCTGGCTCATCGGGTGCAGGAAGGGCGTCCAGGGACCTTGGCGGAAATCACCGATATTGCCTCTCAGCTCGTGCGTGTCGAAATCGCCCGCGAGCAGCAGCGCGACAGCACCGCGCGGCAGATCAACCGGGCCCGCGAGGAGGCGGTCGGGGAGGACCGGGAGGCCACCGCCGGCGCCATTCGGGAGAGGGACGACGCCCGCCGGACCGATGAGGTCCGGGCGCGGCACGAAGACGACGTCCGTGACGCCGAGCTGGCGGACAATGTCCAGCGCAACATCGATCTTTCGACCGACGCCGTCTTCGATCCCGACCTGCCGCGGGGCTCGATCATCGACATCGTGATCTAGGGGATCCACGAGCCCCGGGCGCCCCTTGCACCATTGTTGACGGGCCGCACCCCCGAGGTTAGTTAGGGGGCGCTTCCATGGTGGCTGTAGCTCAGTTGGTCAGAGCGCTTGGTTGTGGACCAAGAGGTCGTGGGTTCAATTCCCATCAGCCACCCCAATTTCTTAGCCCCAGCCTGACGCCGCGCGCGGTATCGGCGATTCAGCCGTTGCGCCGCTATGCCCCTTCCCTGAGGGCCCGGAGCCGCCGGCCGATCTCCATGTCGGCGCGCGCCAACTCCGTCCACACCCACGTACAGACTTTGGAGAGATCGCCCGATGGGGCCGTTCCCTCCGGCGCTTCCTCCCATTTGGAGAACTCGTGTTCGAAGGTGTAGAGGACGTCGAGGTGTCCGTCGATGTGGTTTCGCAGGTCGTCCTCGGGGATCGGCGTCTTCGAAAGGTAGCGTTGTTCCGTCTTGAAGTGCTCGTCCAGCATGCCATGCAGTTCGCGGAAAATCGCCTTGACGTCCGGGTTGTCCGGCCCTTTGCCCGCCGCGTCGACGAAGCGCTCCATGATGTCGCAGATGGCGATGTGGTCTTCGTCCAGCTCGTCGATGCCAAGCCGATAATCTTCTTTCCAGAACCGCCGTTTCATCGTCGGACCCGCTCCCCCTTGTCTCTCGGCGTCAGGCAGGACGCACCGAGACACCAACAGCTTACCGGCGCGTCGTCCTTGATGTCGGTCAAGCCGCCTTTGGCCGGCTACTTCTCGCCGCGCAGGTAGGGGATCATTTCCCTGTCGCTCTTCAAGATGTGGCCGGTGATCCAATTCTTCAGCGTATTGAGGAGACTGTCGGTATTCAGGCGGTCCGGGTTGTCGTCGAACTGCTGCTTGAAGCGGCGCACCGTCTGGGCGAACCTTTCGTGTTCGGAGACGTGGTGCCTCAGGCCCGGGAACCCGCACTGCTCCATGTACTTTTCCTCGTTGGGGAAGTGTTCCTCGATGTGGCGGATGAGGGCGCTCAAGGTGCTGCCGACGACCCGCTCGCCCTTTCCCTGGCTGATCTCCAGGTGAAGGGCGTTGACGAGATCGAACAGCGCCCGGTGCTCGTTGTCGATGACGCGGATGTTGACCTTGTAGTCTTCGGACCACGGAAGAAACGTCATTGTAAATCCACAATTTTTTTTTAGGGTTTCGAAACCGGACTATTGCACATTTTGCCGCCATTGTGCGGGGTATTTCCTACTTTTTCGGAATATTCCCTATTTTTTTCGCAGGGTCTCGACGAAGGTGACGAGGGCATCGATGTCCTCGGGCCTCACCGTGAACTTGACGACGAACGCCGGAAGTTTGGTCCAGGCCTCGACGCCCGGCACATTGACGACGGTCGGATGGGGACGGCGCGCGTAGAAGGTCTGAAAGCGTTCCAGGTAGTCCGGCATGTGGGCCAGGATTTGGAAGGAGGGTGTGCTCCCGATGCCGCCGAAACGGTTGTAATCGTCGATCACGTGGCATCGGGAACAGTGCTCGATGGCGAGCCGCCTGCCTTTCCCGGCGTCGCCCTCAGCGCCCGCCGGGCCCGTCGCGACAAGCGCCGCGGCGGCCAGGGCAAGAGAGGGAGCGCGGCATCCCATGGCGTCGAATGATGCCTCGGCGATGCCCACTTGCCAACCGACAACTCCTTGGATGGGGACATTCGGAGGAGCAGGCCGGTGTCACGCCGGCAAAGAACCTTGAAAATGCGAGTAAGTAGCATTACCTTTGAATCACGCTCCCGTGTTCGAGCTTTAGGGAGAACAAGGATCTCGAACGGCGAACAACCGTTGGCCCATTGCCCCCATGGGTCTCGGGATCCCGGCGGGTCTCGCGGGGGCGCGCTATTCAGCGTGCTTCCCGCGGGGTCCGCGACTTTGGGCGCGGCCCGAAGAACGAACACTCCTTGAACCAAGGCGCCCTGGCGGCTTGACCGGGCGGTCATGGAGCCTGCTAAGGAAGCAGCACCGTAGAGCCCGTGGTCCGGCGCTCGCCGACGGCGCGGTGGGCCTCGGCGGCGTCCTTCAGGGCGAAGGTCTGGTTGACCTCGATCTTGACGGCGCCTGATTGCACCACCTCGAAGAGCTCGCCCGCCGCAGCGACCATGTCGTCGCGATCTTCCATGTAGGTCATGATGGTGGGCCGCGTCACCCACAGCGAGCCGCGGGCGCCGAGGTCGATCACGTCGACCGGGTCGGGCGGTCCCGAGGCGTGGCCGAAGCTGGCCAGGATGCCGCGCGGGCGCAGGCAATCGAGGGAGCGCTGAAAGGTGTCCTTGCCGACCGATTCGTAGACCACCGGCACGCCGGCGCCGTCGGTGACTTCGCGCACGGTCTCGCGGAAGTCGCGTTGCTCGTACACCACCGGGTGATGGCAGCCGTGGGCGGCGGCTTGTTCCGCCTTTTCCTCGGTGCTCACCGTGCCGATGACGGTGGCGCCCAGGTGATTGGCCCACTGGCATAGGATGAGCCCCATGCCGCCGGCCGCCGCCGTCACCACGATGGTGTCTCCGGGCCGCACCCGGTAGGTGCTGCGCAACAGGTATTGGGCGGTCAGGCCCTTGAGCATCATGCCGGCGGCCTGAACGTCGCCGATTCCCTTGGGCACCTTGATGAGGCGGTGGGTGGTCATGTTGCGGACCTCGGCGTAGGCGCCGAGCGGGGGCAGGGCGTAGGCCACGCGATCGCCGGCCGCGATGCCGGTGACGCCGGGGCCGACCGCCTCGACGATGCCGACGCCCTCGAGCCCGATGACTGTGGGCGGCGGCGGCACCGGCCACGGGTGGGGGACCCCGGCCCGGTGATAGGTGTCCACGAAATTAACCCCGACGGCGGTCTGTTTGAGGCGGGCCTCGCCGGGTCCGGGGTCGGGCACCTCGATGTCCTCCCACACCAGGACCTCGGGCGGACCCTTCTCGTGGATGACGGCTGCTTTGGGCATGGCTGGCTCTCAGTCGGACTTGGGGCGGACCTTCACCCGGCTGGTCACGGCGACGACGTTGTCGATGTCCTTGACGACGGCGATCGCCTTCTTGAGCTCTTCCTTCGACAGCGCGCGGCCGAACAGGAACACCGTGCCGCCCACCGAGCGCCAGCGGAAGTTGGTGACGTTGACGCCCGAGGCGTCGAGCAGGAGGGCGTTGATCTTGCCCTCGATGACGGAGTCGTCGACGAAGTTCTCGACGGCGCCTTTTTCCTTGTCCAAGGGCTTTTTAACGAGGATTTCGTTATAGATCTTTTTCACCCCCTCGATGGCCTTGGTCAGCTTTTCGGCCTGTTTCTTCTGCTCTTCCTTCTCGACGCTGCCGGTCAGCATAACGTCCTGTTCGTAGACGTCTGAGCTGATCGAGATGACGTCGGTTCCCATCTCGCCGATGACGTCGGCGGTGATCGCCGCCTTGATCCTCAGGTCCTCGGCGATGTCTTCGGAGCTGCGATCCTCGACGGCGGCCTCGACGGCGCTCTTGATGGCCGAAAAGGGATTGAGTTCGAGGGCGGCCGCCGGCCCGGTGCCGACGCCCCATGCGACAAGCAAGAAGGTGAAAAAGACCGCACAAAGCTTGTTGATTACCCCGTTTCGCATGGCATCTTGCCTTTCTTGATAAGAATTTAATGGAGCGACGGCTTGCCCTTTGGCGTCGTGCCGCCGCTGGCCGCCGGTTTTTTTTGTCCGGGCTTGGCCGGCGCCATCCCGTAGGCCAGGTTGAGGTCCCAATCGGCGTTGGTCGCCAGGGACCGCAAAAGTTCGCATACCACCTGCAGGCGCTCCACCGTGATCGGCAGGTTGAGGGACGTCTTGCCGTCCGAGAAATGCAGAATCTTGTGGCCCGAAGGGTGGTCCTCCAACTGTATCTTCTTGACCAGGTAGCGGGTGCGCTGCTGTGCCGCCGGCAGCTTCTGGCCGGTCGAGACGGCGCCCGTCTGCCTGGCGCTCTGCATGGCGCCCTCCTGTTCGAACTCCAGCACTTGCTTGCGGACGTCCGTCGGCGCTTTCTTGACGGCCTCGCTGGCGGCGCCGACCCTTGACGCGAGCTGCGGCCACAGCGCCTTGATCACCCGGCGCGTCAGTTCGAAGACGTGTTCCTTTCCCCCCTCTCCGCGGATGAACGCCATGATGCGGTCGTCTTCCGGGGAATAGCGGAAGTGGAGTTGTTGGGACTCGTCATTCATGGGGCCATCATAACCCACATCCGGTGCCCGCGCACTCGGCGCGGAGGCGTCCTCGCATGGAGCACCGCCGACGGGCTCTCAGGGCCTGAGGACGACGCGGCCCGTGACGCGGCCGGCCTTGAGGTCGACGAGCGCCTGGCTGGCATCCGAGAGCGGCCGCGTCTCGTACGGTATGGGCGGCACGCCGCGCTCCTTGACCAGCGCCATGAGGGCGCGCAGGTCAGGCAGGGAGCCCACGAACGAGCCCATGATGCGCAGGCTGCGGAAGGGGAGCAGGACGAGAGACAGGGGCAATTGGCCCCCATACAGGCCGACGATGACCAGGGTTCCGCCGTTGCGCAGCACGTCGAGGCCGAATTGGGCGGTGGCGGGGCTGCCCACGAAGTCGATGACGGCGCCGGCGCCGCCCTTGGTCAGCTCCGTGCGTACCGTCTTGACGGCGTCCTCGGCGGTGCTGTCGATGGCGTGCCAGGCACCCGCCGCCAGCGCCGCCTGGCGCTTCGCCGCATCGGTGTCGGCGACGATGACGCCGGCCTCGATCACCGACGGCGCCAGGTGCACGGCGCTGAGGCCGACGCCGCCGGCGCCGATCATCACCACGTTGTCGTCGGCGCCGAGCGAGGCCACCTTCTTGAGCGACGCATAGGCGGTCAGGCCCGAGCACGCGTAGGTGCCGGCGATGTCGTCGTCGACGCCTTCGTAGTCGACCAGGTAGCGCGGGTGCGGCACCACCACGTGGTCTGAGTATCCGCCGTCGACGCGGGTGCCGAGAAATCGCTGGGTGACGCACAGGTTATCGTCGCCGCGCGCGCAGATCGCGCATTCGCCGCAGCCCACCCAGGGATAGACGATGCGCTTGTCGCCGACGGTGGCTCCCTCGGCCTCGGGCCCCAGCGCCGCCACTTCGCCGACGATTTCGTGGCCGAGGGTGAAGGGTATCTTCATGCCGCGGTCGATGACCATGACCTTGTTGCCGCCGCCGAGATCGAAATAGCCGTCCCAGATATGCAGGTCGGAATGGCAGACGCCGCAGCCATGTACGCGCACCAGGACCTCGGTGCCGGTGGGCTCGGGCGTGGGATAGTCGTGGGCCACGAGCGGCCCGCCGAATTCGACGATTTGTTGGCTGTGCATGTTTTTGTTTCCTGATCAAGGCGCCGCGTCGCGGGCTGTTGTTCGCGGGCGCGACGTTAGCACGAAGCGCCGCCGGCCGGCCATGGCCAGGCCGCCGCCCGGGTTCGAGCCCCCTAATCCGCTTCGACGGCGAGGCTGGGCGCCGCCGGGCTGTTCCGGGGATAGCGTGGCAACCGGTCATCGATGTGCAGCCAGGGAAGCTGGCTCTGCGTCCACACGTGGTCGTCGGGGGTGACGTCCCCGGGCCGGTCGAGGCTGCCCAGCGACACCTGGACGCGGTCGTCGAGGACCGTTTCCTTCATCGACACCGTGCTGCCGCAAATGGGGCAGAAGCCGCGTTCGGCGTCGGCCGAGGAGCGATAGTAGGATGGCTCGCCCTCACTCCACTGGAAGCCGTCGAGGGGAAAGTGGACGAACGAAAGCAGCGGCGCCCCGGACACCTTGCGGCACATTTCGCAGTGGCAGATGACGGCGCGCACCGGGCCTTTCGCGGCCCGGTAGCGCAACGCCCCGCACAGGCATCCGCCTGTCCACTCTTCGCCTTCCGGCGCGCTCATGGCGCCGGTCCCGCCGCCTCGCCGGCCTTCAACCCTCGATCTCCCGCAACAGGTCGCGGCGCTGGCGCGCGTCGAGCGCCAATACCAAGAACGCCACCTGCGCCCGTTCCATGTTCGACCATCCGGCGGTGACGGTGCCGTCCTTCCACAGGACGGAAACGGCGACCGCTTCGATATCGCCGATGTTTTCCAGCCCGCTTTCGAAAATCTCGGCTGGGGTTGTGCCGTACAGGCTTTCGACCTTTCCCATGATCCACCTCCATGCTTGGCCGTGGTTCCGTGGCGCGCCTCAGCAGCGTCAAGCCTTGGCGGCGATACCCTCGATCTCGACCAGGAAACCCGGGTTGGCGAGCTGGGAGATGACGGCCAGGGTCGCCGCCGGCGGGTTTTCCAGATCGCCCAGGTACTTGTCGCGAAGAGTGCGCGAGGCGGGGATGTCGGCGGTATCGGTCAGGTAGATGTTGACCTTGACCAAATGCTCGAAGCCCATGCCGGCATCCTCGAGTATCGCCCCGATGTTGGTCCAGACGATGTCGCTCTGGGCCTCGAATCCCTCGGCGAGCTTGCCGTCCGCTCCGATCCCGACCTGCCCGGCGAGGTAAAGCCATTCGGCGTTCGGCGGCACCTTGATGGCGTGGCTGTAATGGCTGAGCGGGGCGACGATGGATGCCGGGTTGTGAACAGTGAACATGACGTGCTTCCTTCCCAATGGGTTTTTTCTCGGACACCCCGTATAGCCGATTTGCGGGCACCGCGAGAAGCGCTAAACCGGCGCTGCCGCGCCGCCGATGCCCTGTTGATTGGTTCCGCCAATGTGGTATTGAAGACGCGGCGGGCGGTTGTTCGCCGCAGCGCTTGGCTCCACCGGTTTCCGGGGTGTCGCTTGGCAAGAATAAGGGTCTGGGCGATTCCAGCTAATCCCTTGAAACCGCGCAAGATAAAGCGATCTCCTGGGATTCGGAGCGCCGCGCCGCCGTGTGCCATCGGCGGTCCCGGCACCGGTTACCATCGACTAGGAGAAACCCGCCGATGACCGCCACCCGCCAAAAGCCCCGCGCCGAGACCACTTCCGCGCCCGGCGTCGCCCACGAAGACATGGCCAATGCCATCCGCTTCCTGGCGGCGGACGCGGTGGAGAAAGCCAACTCGGGCCATCCGGGAATGCCCATGGGCATGGCCGACGCCGCCACCGTCCTTTTCACCCATTTCCTGAAGTTCGACCCATCGGCGCCCGAGTGGCCGGACCGCGATCGTTTCGTGCTGTCGGCGGGCCACGGCTCGATGCTTCTCTATTCCCTCCTTTATCTCACCGGGTACGAGGACATGACCCTGACGGAGCTGGAGAATTTCCGCCAGCTCGGGGCACGCACGGCGGGCCATCCCGAGTACGGCCACGCGCCGGGCATCGAGACGACGACGGGCCCCCTGGGACAAGGGGTGGCCAACGCCGTCGGCATGGCGCTGGCCGAGCGCCTTTTGAATGCCCGCTTCGGCGACGGCGTCGTCGATCACTACACCTACGCCGTGGCCGGCGACGGCTGCCTGATGGAAGGCATCAGCCACGAGGCGATCTCGCTCGCCGGCCATCTCGGGTTGGCCAGGCTCATCGTGCTGTTCGACGACAACCACGTTTCCATCGACGGGGCCACCGAGCTCACCGTCTCCGACGACCAGCCGGCGCGCTTTCGCGCCTCGGGCTGGGACGTCCAATCGGTGGACGGCCACGACGCCGTCGCCGTCGCCGCCGCCATCGAGGAGGCGCGGACCTCGGACAAGCCGTCCTTGATTGCCTGCCGCACAACCATCGGCTACGGCGCGCCGACCAAGGAGGGGACGTCGGCCACCCACGGCGCGCCTCTCGGCTCGCAAGAAATCGCCGGCGCCCGCCAGAATCTGGGCTGGCCGCACGAGCCCTTCGCCGTTCCCGACGACGTGCTCGCCGCCTGGCGCGCCGCGGGCGCGCGCGGCGCGGGCGCGCGCGGCGACTGGGAGGCGCGCATTACCGAGCTTGATGCGGACACCAGGGCGCGCTTTGACGGCGCCCTGGCCGGCGATCCGCCCGACGGCTGGGAAGCGGCGCTCGATGCCCACAAGCGCGCCCTGGCCGACGACAAGCCGGCCTGGGCGACGCGCAAGGCCTCGCAGGCCGCCCTCGACGTGCTGACCGCCCAGGTGCCCCAGATGATCGGCGGCTCGGCCGACCTCACGGGATCCAACAACACGCGCACCGAAAGCACGACGGTGATCACGGCGAACGATTTCGCCGGGCGCTACCTCCACTACGGGGTGCGCGAGCACGCCATGGCCGCCGCCATGAACGGCATGGCCCTGCACGGCGGGCTCATCCCCTATAGCGGCACCTTCCTCATCTTCGCCGATTACATGCGCCCGGCCATGCGCCTCTCGGCCCTCATGGGCCAGCGCGTCATCTACGTGCTGACCCACGATTCCATCGGCCTCGGCGAAGACGGCCCGACCCATCAGCCGGTGGAGACCCTGGCGAGCTTGCGCGCCATTCCCAACATGGCCGTGTTGCGCCCGGCCGATGCGGTGGAGACGGCGGAGTGCTGGGCCGTCGCGCTCACCCGCGTCACCGGGCCCTCGGCCCTGGCCCTGACCCGCCAGGGAGTGCCGGCCCTGCGCACCGAACACTGCAGCGAAAACCTGTGCGCGCGCGGCGCCTACGTGCTGGCCGAGGCCGACGGCGAACGGCGGGCGACGGTGCTGGCCACCGGCTCGGAAGTCGCCCTCGCCATGGAAGCGCGCCGGGCATTGCAGGCCGACGGCGTGCCCACCGCCGTGGTCTCCATGCCGTGCTGGGAACTCTTCGACGAGCAGGATGCCGCCTACCGCGATTCCGTGCTGGCGCCTGACTCGGCGCGCGTCGCCGTCGAGGCCGCCGTCGGCCAGGGCTGGGAAAGGTATCTCGGCGAGGCCGGCGGTTTCGTCGGCATGGATTCCTTCGGCGCCTCGGCGCCGGCCGGGCAGCTTTACACCCATTTCGGGATCACGCCCGAGAACGTTGTCGCCGCCGTCAAGGCCCGGCTGTAAAATGAACGACGCCTGTAAAATGAAAGACGTCTGTAAAATGAACGGAATATCGGGAGGAGGGCGATGACGGTGCAGCAACTCGAATCTGTGGCCCAGGACATCGTGGCCGACGCCCGGGGCATCCTGGCGGCCGATGAAAGCACGCCGACCATCGGAAAGCGCTTCGAGACCATCGGCGTCGAATCGACCGAGGACAGCCGCTGCGCCTACCGCGCGCTGCTGTTCACCACCGCCGGCCTCGGTGAATTCGTCAGCGGCGCCATCCTCTACGACGAGACCATCCGCCAATCGAGCCCCGAAGGCATCCCCATCGTCGAGGTCCTGCAAGGCCAGGGTATCCATCCCGGCATCAAGGTGGACACCGGGGCCAAGGCGCTGGCCGGCGCGGCGGGCGAAAAGGTGACGGAGGGCCTCGACGGCCTGCGCGAGCGCATCGCCGAATACCGCGAGTTGGGCGCCACCTTCGCCAAGTGGCGGGCCGTCATCACCATCGGCGACGCCATTCCCAGCCGCTATTGCATCGAGGCCAACGCCCACGCCCTGGCCCGCTACGCGCGCCTCTGTCAGGAAGGCGGGCTGGTGCCCATCGTCGAGCCCGAGGTGCTGATGGACGGCGCCCACGATATCGAGCGCTGCGACGAGGTCACCACCGACACCCTGGCCGCGGTCTTCCACGCCCTGCACGAACATGGCGTCAGCCTCGAGGGCATGCTGCTGAAGCCGAACATGGTGATTTCGGGCGCCGAGTGCGCCGCCCAGGCCGGCATCGAGGAGGTGGCGGCGCGCACTGTCGCCTGTCTCGCCCGCACCGTGCCCGCCGCGGTGCCGGGCATCGTGTTCCTGTCGGGCGGGCAGAGCGACGAGGTGGCGACCCAACACCTCAACGCTATGAACGCGCTCACCGGGTCGCATCCGTGGAAGCTCAGCTTCTCGTATGGCCGTGCCCTGCAGGCCCTGGCCCTGAAGCGGTGGGGTGGCTCCGCCGACAACGTGGCGGCCGCCCAGCAGGCCCTTTACCACCGCGCCAAGTTCAACAGCGCGGCGTGTAGCGGCGGCTATACCCGGGACATGGAAGGCGAGTTGGAGGCGGCGTAGCGGCCACATGACATCTGTATGACCGACGCCATCAAGATCGCGCCCTCGATCCTGTCCGCCGATTTCGCGCGGCTCGGCGAGGAGGTGCGCGCCATCGACGCCGCCGGCTGCGACTACGTCCACGTCGACGTCATGGACGGCCATTTCGTTCCCAACATCACCATCGGTGCGGACGTGGTGCGGGCGCTGCGCCCGCACACCGGGAAGCCCCTCGACGTGCACCTCATGATCAGCCCCGCCGATCCCTACCTGGAGGCCTTCGCCGAAGCCGGCGCCGACATCATCACGGTCCACGTCGAGGCCGGCCCCCACCTCGACCGCTCGCTCCAGGTCATCCGCGGGCTTGGCAGGAAGGCCGGCGTGTCGCTCAACCCGGCGACGCCGGCGGCGGCCGTCGAGCACGTCCTCGACGCCGTCGACCTGGTGCTGGTGATGACCGTCAACCCCGGCTTCGGGGGCCAGAGCTTCATCGCCGATCAGCTCGAGAAGATCCGCCGCGTGCGGCACATGATCGGCGACCGCCCCATCGAGCTGGAGGTCGACGGCGGCATCAACGCCGACACCGCCAAGGCGGCCATCGAGGCCGGCGCCAACGTACTGGTGGCGGGTAGCGCCGTGTTCGGCGGTGGCGACTACAAGGCCGCCATCGAGGCCCTACGGGCGGCCGGAAGCTAGGCCGATGTCGCCTTGGCGCCCCGGAGAGGGCGTCGGACGGTCATTCGACGGAGGCCTCGTGCGAGTACGCTATTCACCCAGCACGCGTCGCCGCTCTTCGAACTCTTCCTTGTCGATCTCGCCCCTGGCGAACCGTTCCTTGAGGATGTCCAGGGCCGTCCTGCCCGGCGGGCCGTGAACGGCACCGCCATGCCCCGTCCCACCGAGCCAGCGCACCAGGAGCACGACGACGACCACCGCCACGGCGATGAATACGATCATCATGATCGGGCCAAGGATCATCCCGCCCCATCCCCAAGCCCCCATATGTCCCATCATGTCCCCCGTATGCGGGTGGTTTCCGTAGGTCTGTGCCACGGCTGACACCGTCGTCAAGGCGGTCGCCGGAACGGCAATCAATAGCGCGATTCTCGATCCCACTCAGTCCTCCTCCTCCGTGCCGTCTACCACGATATTATTCAGGTTCTGACAGACGTTTCCGTTGGGCCCAGATCAATGCTCAACTTTTCATATCCGTCATTTGTAATGATGTAAGTGTCTTCGGGCATATTGGCAAAAGTACGCTCGTGATAGGAAGGCACTTCCACCGCAACCACCATGCCCTCCTTCAAGACGGCATCCGAACCCTCGACGAAGTAAGGCGGCTCGTGAATGTTAAGGCCCATTCCGTGGCCGACCCAGCCGACCATTCTCCGTGATCGGGCGGTTCTCCAAATATCGGGGACCTTGTTGGCGATCGTCGCGTAGCTGGTTTCCCAGATTTGTCCCGCCGTCACGCCCGGTTTCAATATTTCCTCGACTGCCCACATGGCCTCGCTGGCAAGACGCGCGGCCTTTTCAAAATCGGGACTGACCTTGCCGATCTTGATGAAACGCTGAATGTCGGAGCAATAGCCTTTGTAGCACGGGCCGCCATCCAACATGATCCAGTCACCCGGGTTTAGCGTGCGGTCGCGAAACGGCTGTATCGCATTCATGCAGCTGAGCGTGTAGTTGGTGGACTCCACGATGCCTTCATCTATCCAGAATTTGAGCGCATCGTAAAAAAGCTGCAGTTCATTCATGCCCGGGGCGGCGTCGTTGAGAATCCGGGCATAGCCCTTCGCCGTTACACGATGAAGATGCCGCATTATCTCCATCTCCCATGGCGACTTGATCATTCGCAGATCCCAGATCAGGTCGGTCGCATCGACGAATGTCGTGGTCGGCAAGTCCTTCTTGAGCCGCTCCCACTCATTCATGGTAAATGCGTCCCACCACATGAAGCGCCCGAATTCCATGCCGATGGTTTTGCCCGCGAGATCCATCTCGTACATGAGTTCGGATATCAATTTTACGGGTTCCGAAGCCGTCGGCGTGGGAGCCTGGGTATCCCCCCGAAAGCCAACATTCAATTCCGCGTAGCCCTGGGTTTCGAGCACCAGGGAATCGGCGGACTCCATCACCGCCGCCGTCGGGCCTAGCCGTGGGACAATACCCACGGCGGGATACACGTTCTTGTACGTTTTGGTGGAACCAAAAAAATACTGGTGGTTTTGACTGTTGACGAGCATCAGGGCGTCGAGCCCCTTTTCCTTCATCAGCGCGCGGACCCGGGTAATTCGGTCCTGCCATTCCTCTCTTGGCATGTAAGGATATTGGGGTGTCAGGGTTTCCCGACGTATGGCCTTGTCGAGCTCGCTTGGCATTGCAAAATGCTCCTCGGTGCAAAATGATTGAATGGTTCGTCCCGCGACCCCGGTGGCGGCTACTCGGCGGCGCGCGAAGCCTGTTCCACCGCCGCCTCGATCGATGGCGAAAGATAGGCCCCCTGGTGCAGCAGCTGGCGCTGGACAAGCAGCGGGTCGAGGTCGCGCGGGCGTACCCCTGTGTCCGCCGAAAGCGCCGCCGCGATGCCGGCGGCGTGGCCCGTCATCCAGCATTGCGGGATCTCGCGCAGGAAGGAATGAGAGTTGGCGTCGCAGGCGATGTGACGGCCGGCGCCGAGCACGCCGTCGATGCCGGCCGGCACCAGTGCTCCGTAAGGCACCGAGATGTTCGGGGTCTTGGGTGACAGCGAGGTCGAGACGCCGATCTCATCGTCCCACACCTTGCCCTCGTCCCACTGCGCCCGCGTCACCTTTTTCGCGCCGACCAGGCGGCGGCTGTGGCGCACGCCGACCTGCGGCGCGCCGAGCATGAGGAAGGCGTTCTCGAAGCCCGGCGCGTGCTCGCGGTAAACCTCGACATGGCCGACGGTGAGCAGGCGCGAGCGGACCTCGACCTCGCTCAGGTCCTCGACGTCGACGGCGCTGTAGCCGGACAACCGGGGCCCCATGAACAGCGCCACGTCATTGCGCCACGAGACGAAGGGCTTCTCGAAGGTTTTCAGCTGATCGCGCCCGCGCGCCAGGAAATCCTTGAAGCCTTGCGCATCGTCGGCGCGAAAGGCCAGCCAGCGCTCCATGTCGACGCCGCCCAGCAAAAAGGCGGTGTTGATGCAGTGGTGGATGTCGCTCTCGTCGATGTCGTTCTCGAACGAGAGACCGGCGCGGGCCAGGAGGTCGGCGTCGCCCGTCGTGTCGACGACGGTCTTGGCCAACACCGCGCGGCGGCCCTCCTTGCTCTCGAATATGGCGCCACGCATGGTGCCGTCCTCGACGATGGGCTCGACCGCCCAGGCATGGAAGGTGAGGCGCACCTTCTGCTCCAGCGTCATCCGCATGGAAAGCGTCTTCAGGGCCTCCGGATCGATGGTCGGCGACCAGGTGACGATGCCGTGATAGGCGGCCGTGCGCTGCGACCAGTAGGCTGCGGTGGCGGCGTCCCTGGAGCCCCAGTCGGCGCGCTCGGGGCCGAGCACCGCGTCCTTGGGCAGGCGCTCGAAGATGTCGTGGGCGATGCCGGCGATGACCTGGCGGCCGTTCCAGTCCGACATGCGATCGATCCAGATGACCAGGCCGCCGGTCGACAGGCCGCCGAGATGATTGTAGCGCTCGACCAGCATGACCTCGGCGCCGAGGCGCCCCGCCGCCACCGCCGCCGCCGTGCCGGACGGCCCGCCGCCGACGACCAGCACGTCGGTCTCGGCGAAGACCGGGGTCTCGCGCGCCGCCTCCTTGATGGTCAATGGCGGGCGCGGACGCTTGGGGCCGCGGCCCTCGCCTTCGAAAATCTCGATGCCCTGCGCGGCACCGATGCTGTTGGTCAGGTTGTCGCCGCTCATTTCGCCCTCGCTTGCTTTTCCCCCGGTGCTCCTTCGCATTCAAGAAAATACGAGGATATCATCGAATACGGGGACATCGTGTTTACGTTCAAATAGCCCGGATGACACTTCCCGGTTGCCGACGATGGTAGCACACGGAGCACCCCGGCACGAATTCGGCGGTAGACCGACATTTCCCGGAGTTCCGCAATTCGCTGCCGTCCCGCCGCACATAAAAAATTGATTTACTTGACATATCGGGCAAGTGAGTCCATCTAACGGCTGTACATTGTCTCGCGATTGCGCGAAACGCCGCCGACCGGCGGCATTATTTCCCGAGAACAATAATCAAAAATCTACCAACTCCGGCCGCGCCCGGGGCAAGGTAATATGCCGGGGTTCGGCCGCGTCGATGACGCCGTCCGGACCGCCGGGCACATAAGGATACCTACGTGACCAATCGTAATTTTTCGGAACTCGGCCTGGCCGAGCCGATACAGCTTGCCTTGAGATCCAGAAACCATGTCATCCCGACGCCGATCCAGGCGCGGGCCATCCCCCAACTTCTCGCCGGCAAGGATATTTTGGGCATCGCCCAGACCGGCACCGGCAAGACGGCGGCCTTCGCGCTGCCCATTCTCCACAAACTTTCCCAAAAGGACCGCCACCACGGACGGCGCCGCCCGCGCGCCTTGGTCCTGGCACCGACCCGCGAGCTGGCCATCCAGATCGGCGACGAGTTCGGCGCCTACGCCAAGCATCTGCAACTGCGCCACACCGTGATCTTCGGCGGCGTCAACCAGAAGCCACAGGTCAACGCCCTGGCCGGCGGCGTCGACATCGTCGTCGCCACGCCGGGCCGCCTGCTCGACCTCATGGGCCAGCGGCGGATCGGGCTGGACGCGGTCGAGTTCCTGGTCCTCGACGAGGCCGACCGGATGCTCGACATGGGCTTCGTGCGCGACGTCCGGAGGATCATCGCGGCCTTGCCCGTGAAACGCCAGTCGCTGATGTTTTCGGCCACCATGCCGGGCGAGATCGCGCATCTGGCGGGCGACATCCTGGCTCATCCGGTGCGCCTCGAGGTGACGCCCCAGGCGACGCCGATCAAGCGCATCGAGCAGAACATCTACCACGTCGAGGCCGCCGGCAAGAGGGACCTGCTGGCCGGCATCCTAGGCGATCCGGCGCTGTCGCGGGTGCTCGTGTTCGCACGCACCAAGCACCGCGCCAATCGCGTCGCCGAGCACCTCGGAAAACGCGGCATCTCCGCCGAGGCCATCCACGGCAACAAGTCCCAGGGCGCCCGCCAGCGTGCCCTCAAACGGTTCCGCGCCGGCGAGGCGCGGGTCCTGGTGGCGACCGACATCGCGGCCCGGGGCATCGACGTCGACGGCGTCACCCATGTCATCAACTACGAGCTTCCCAACGAGCCGGAAAGCTACGTCCATCGTATCGGGCGGACGGCGCGGGCCGGCGCCCGCGGGGTGGCGGTCTCGTTCTGCGACCCGGCCGAGCGTGGCTACCTGCGCGACATCGAGCGCCTGATCCGGCGCCGGCTGACGGTGATCGGGGCGGAGCCCGCCGCCGCCGCGCCCGACGGCCGGGGCACGGCCGAAATGCCCCATGGCGAGCCCTGGCGCAAGCGTCGCCAGCCCGGCAACGGCCGCCATCGCAAGCCGCCCTCCAACCGCGGCGCGGGGCGTCGGCGGGCGGCTTGATCAAGGCACTCCAGCGTCGCGGATAAACGGTGAGACGGTGGCCCGACAGGCCACCGTTTCCGCAATCCTGCCCTCATGTCCGTTAAGCGTCATAGGCAAAAGCGCCGATGACCCGGCGCCGATGTTCGCCGTTGGGCGCAAGGCAGTCATAAATCGCCAAGGAGCGGACGTCGGGCGGTCCATGCTTCCAGGACCGCATCTAGCCGAGAGCAGACCTAGCGACAAATGCCACAGGTCGTGGATCTTCCAAAAACGGCCTGCGCGTGAACGATCCGTACGGAGGAACACCCAGGACCGGACGGGGTATCAGGCGAAATTTTGGAATACAACGGATCTGAAGCCCGGCATACTTACAACCTCAGGGATATTGGGATTACAGATGATCCGTTGGAAGAAGAAGATGAGAAATATTCTGACGGCGGGAATGGTCGCACTCGTCCTCTCGGTTGTGGTGGTCCTTGCGGCGATCGCCGACGAGAAGAAGCACGAAATGAAAATGGACCATAAGAAGGTGCCCTGCACGGTGCCCGTGCACCTGACCTAAGCGGCCGAGAAGAAGATGGGCGGCGCATTGTACGACGGCCCGCTCCCGGAGGCGGCCAAGCAGATGGCCGGGATGAAGATGGGCGCCATGCCGGCCTCCAACGCGATGATGAGCGACAAGACGATGAAGGGGATGGAAGGCGCGCATAACGTCCATAAGGGCGTACGCGGTGGCGAGTTCATCATGGTGCCTAATCAGCTTCACCACATGGAGGTAGTCTATTCCCTCGAATGCGGGTTCCAGCTGTTCATGTACAACGCCTTTACCGAACCAATCCGGGTGGACCGCTTCCAGTCGTTCATCCTGATCCTGCCCGAGGGAGGCGACGATTTCTTCGAGATAATGCGGTTTCTGGTCCCCTCGAAAGACGGCAGCATCCTGCAGACGCCCATCTCCCATCACCACGATAACTCGAAGAACCGAAAGGGCCTGTTCGAGGTGGAGCTGTACATGAAGTTTCCGGAGGACATCCATCCGCGGATGTTCGAGCTGGTCATTGGGACCGAGGACGGATAGGGCATTTTAGACCCGGCGAGAGGTTGCGGGCTTCGTGTGGCGCGGGAAAGCGGCCGAACGGGTGGAGGTCTCGCGTCATTGATGTCCTCTAAGGGGCGGCGGCAGAAGCCCCGATGATCCGGCGCCGATGCCCGCCGTTGGGTGCCAAGCGGACATGAAGGGGGACGCGCTCTCATTTTCTCACCCCCGCCGCGCGCCAGGCTGGTAACGTGCCGGGGTGGCGCCCATCAAGGGGAGGGAATATGACAACCTCGAACGGCCCCTACCCGAGAGACATGGTCGGGTATGGCGCCAACCCGCCCGATCCGAAGTGGCCCGGTGGCGCCAACATCTGTCTCACCGTGGCGCTGAACTACGAGGCCGGCGGAGAGATGAACATTCTGCACGGCGACGCCCGTTCGGAGAGCATGCTCACCGACACCGGCTTCCCGGCTTATGACGATGCCCGCAACGTGATCACCGAAACCGCCTTTGAGTACGGCAGCCGGCGCGGCATTTGGCGTATCCTCCGCATCCTCGACGAACGCGGCATCAAGGTCAGCGCCTGGGCGGTGGTCATGGGCCTCGAGCGCAATCCGCAAGCCGCGTGCGCCATCGTCGAGGGCGGTCACGAGATGGTCAGCCATGGCTGGCGCTGGATCGACTATCAATGTGTCCCCGAGGAGGTGGAGCGCGAACACATTCAACGCGCCATCGAAGGACTGCGAAGCCTCACCGGTGAGCGGCCGGTGGGCTGGATGACAGGAAGGCCGGGGCCGAACACCAGGCGTCTCCTGGTCGAGGAGGGCGGTTTCCTCTATGACCGGGATTCGCTCGCTGACGAACTGCCCTATTGGGTCGAGGTCGAGAGCAAGCCGCACCTGGTGATTCCCATTTCCTACGAGACCAACGACAATCGTTTCAACGAACAAACGGGTTTCGTCACCGCCGACGATTTTTTCACCTACATGAAAGACGCCTTCGACGTGCTTTACGGCGAGGGCGAACGGGGCGAGCCCAAGATGATGATGCTGGCGCTCCACGACCGCATCATCGGCCGCCCGGCGCGCGCCGTCGGTTTGGAACGCTTCCTCGACTACGTGCTCGAACACGACAAGGTGTGGATCGCCCGCGGCGTCGATATCGCCCGCCACTGGATGGAGCATCACCCCTATCGGGCCTAGGCCCTGAAAGCCCCGACCGCCAAGGCGCGGCCTTGGTTCGTTTCGCTGCAGCTCGATCCAGGGAGCCGCTTTACGACTCGACATTTCACCGTGAATACCAACATACTTTTTGTGGCCGTCAGTGGCCTTGGGTAGATTTCAGGGCAACATGAGGATGCCCCGGAGAGACTTTCATGGGTAGGCGCATCAACCGGATCGCCAGCCCGAATAGAGCCGAAGAAGACTCTACCCTCGCCAACCTGGTTCACCAGGGTCTGGACCGCCTGGCTCAGGGAATCGCCATCTTCGATTCCGAGCTTAGGCTCGTTCTCGCCAACAAGCGGCTCGTTGACATGTTCGGGTATCCGCCTGAACTGGTCGAACCCGGAACGCCCTTCGCCGACTTGTTCCGCTTCAAGGCCGAGCGCGGCGACTGCGGGCCGGGTGACGTGGAGGAGCTGGTCGGCGAGCGTGTCGAACGGGCCCGGAAACTCGAGCCCCATCTGTTCGAGCTCGTGCGCGCCGACGGCACCGCCATTGAGGTCCGCAGCGAACCCCTGCCCGGCGGCGGGTTCGTGTCAACCTTCTCCGACATCACCGAGCGCAAGCGGACCGAGAGCGCACCGCGCAAAAGCGAGGAAATCCTGCGTGGTGCCATCGAAAGTCTGCAAGAAGGTTTTGCGCTGTTTGACGCCGACGATCGCATTGTCATGATTAACGACGTATATCGGCGCATCAATCCCAGAGCGCAGGAATTCCTCGATAGCGGGATGCGTTTCGAAGACTTGATCCGGGCCAACGTCGAGCGCGGCTGGATGGTCGAGGCGCGTGGCCGCGAGGAGGAGTTCATCCGCGAGCGCGTCGAGCAGCACCGTAACCCCGGCCCCCCGATCATACGTCAGTTCGGCGACGGCAAATGGTACATCCTAAAGGAAACCCAGACCCCCGAGGGCGGGATTGCCCTGACGTTCATCGACATCACGGAGCGCAAGCTGGCGGAAGACGAGCTTAAGGCTTCGGAAAAAGAAGTCCGCAACATTCTCGATACCATCTTGGACACTTTTTACCGTTCGGACCGGGAAGGTCGGATTGTCATGGCATCCCGATCGGCGGAAGTTTTACTGGGCTATACGCATGACGAACTTATCGGCAGTAAGCTCGCCGACTTTTATGCGGATCCGAGAGATCGGGAAGAGTTCCTCCGTGCACTTGAGAAGAGCGGTGGTCAGGTCGTGGGCTACGAGGCTCCTCTGCGAAGAAAGGACGGGAGCACGGTATGGGTTTCCACCAACGCCCGCTATTGGCTGGATGCGGAGGGGAACATTGCAGGCGTTGAAGGAACAACACGGGACATCACCGAACGCAAGCAGGCCGAGAACGCACTGCGCAAGTACTATGATGAACTCGAACTGCGTGTTGTGGAGCGGACTCAGGGTCTGACAGACACCATCACCGAGTTACGCCAGATCGAAGAGGCGCTGCGCACAAGCGAGGAGCGTTTCCGGGGAATTGCGGAGACTTCGCCGGTGGCAATGTTTATCAGCGCTTTCGACGATGGAACGATTCTTTACTGCAACCAGGCTGCAGGCGACCTACAACACGTGGCGCACCAGAAATTGATCGGGCTCAAGGTCACGGAACTCTACAAGGATGCGGTGGACCGCCAAGCCCTGGTCGAGGAACTCGAAAAACATGCCGAGGTCCGCGATCTCCCGCTGGAAATTGTGACCAGGGACGGCGAGAGCCGCTGGGTCACCTTGTCGGGTCGGCGCATTCCGTTCGAGGGCAAACCCGCGTTTTTCTCCGTCATCTCCGATGTCACCGATCGCAAGCGGGCCGAGGAGGCGTTGAGGGAGAGCGAGGAGCGCTTCAGAGCCGGGTTCGAACATGCCGCGGCGGGAATAGCGGCCGTCGACCGCGACAGGCGATACCTTTCGTTCAATCCGGCGTACTCCGAGATGTTTGGCTATTCCGAGGAAGAGCTTCTTGCCATGGGGCCCGTCGATATCACCCACCCGGATGACCGTGCAAACGAAGAGGCCTCCTTGCGGCGCATGTGGAAGGGTGAGTTGGACAGCCTCCGGATTGGAAAGCGCTACCTCCACAAGAACGGCCACGTCGTCTGGGCGGACGCCGTAATTTCCATGGTCCGCGACGCCCAAGGCGAGCCCCTTTACACCTTCGGCCAAATCCAGGACATCACCGAACGCAAGAGGGCCGAGGAAGAACTACGCATGGCCATGAAGGCGGCGGAAGACGCCAACCAGGCAAAATCGCAATTCCTTACCAGCATGAGCCATGAGCTGCGTACGCCGCTCAACGCCGTTCTCGGCTTCGGGCAGCTCCTCAAGAGCGGCACGAAGGCGCCGCTCAACGATACACAAAGGAGTCACGTCGACCATATCCTCGATGGCGGCGAGCACCTCCTCAACCTAATCAACCAGGTTCTCGATCTATCCAAGATCGAAACCGGCGCTATTCCGGTTTCCATCGAGGACGTGGAAGTGGCGGACATCTTCGAGGAATGCCTGGTGCTCATCGAGCCCTTGACCGAAAAGTACGATGCAAGGGTTGTCGTGGAAGGCGCAAAACACGAGACGACGACGGTGCGCGCCGATTACACGCGGCTCAAGCAGGTCATGTTGAACCTCTTGTCGAATGCCGTGAAGTACAATCGCTCGGGCGGCATGGCGATCCTCGAGTGCGCCAAGGGGGGCCGGGGCATGGCGCGGCTCAGTGTCTCCGATACCGGGCCGGGCATTGCGAAGGACAAGCAGGAACAACTCTTCAAGCCCTTCTCACGCCTTGGTGCCGAACTGTCGAACATCGAGGGCACGGGGGTCGGCCTCATCCTGACCAAGCAGCTGGTGGAGTTGATGGGCGGGCATATCGGCTTCGAGAGCGAGGAAGGAAAGGGAAGCACCTTCTGGATCGAAATACCCCGGGCC
>JASLQF010000043.1 GCA_030744625.1 Rhodospirillales bacterium | reverse complement strand
CCAAACCGGTCATCGAGCGGGCAAAGGTCATGCGGCGGATTCACGCCCTTTTCCTGGAAAAGGCCGAACCGATCGCCCAGATGATCACAGCGGAGATTGCCAAGACGATCACCGATGCCCGCGAAGAGGTGTTCGAATACGCGGCCCCATCCTGGGGCAAGGCAGCCGAGGAAGTGCTGCGTCATCGCGGGCTGTCATTCCCGTCCACCCAGGAACAGACGACAAACAAGCGTCTCGTGCTCACACATCGTCCGCTTGGCGTTGTCGCTGCGGTTACGCCCTACAATTTCCCGACCGATATCTCGTCGATCGCCATGGCCCATATCGCCGCAGCCGGCAACACAGTGGTCTGGAAGCCGTCGGAATATTCCGCAGTGTCGTGTGCCATGCTGGCCGACCTGTTCATCGAGGCCGGACTTCCCAAAGGCGTTATCAACGTCGTTCAGGGGGAAGGAGACATCGGCGCCGCGCTTGTCGAGCATGAAGACGTGAAGGGCATCTTCTTCACCGGATCGACCACGACGGGGCGGACGATTGCCGCCAAGGCGGGGCTCAGGCCCCATCTGTTGGAACTCGGTGGCGACGGCCCGTTCATCATCCTTTCCGATGCGGATATCGATGCCGCGGTAGAAGGGGCCATGAACGGATGCTTCTATTATACCGGACAGGTGTGCACCTCGGCCGAACGGCTTCTTGTTCATGCTGATGTCTACGATGAATTCGTCGAAAAATTCAAAGCCCGGACCAAGCAGCTTAAAATCGGCGACCCCGCCAAGGAAGACACCGAAATGGGCCCGCTTTGCAACGAAGCAACTTTGCGGCGCGTCGTCGAGCATGTGAATGACGCGGTGGCCAAGGGAGCGGTTATCGAACAGACCGGCCCCGAGGAGGGTCTCTATTATCCGGCGACGGTGCTCACCGGAGTTACGACCGACATGCTGATCGCCCAGGAAGAAACTTTCGGGCCGGTCGCCCCGATCATCAAGGTGAGTTCGGCGGATGAAGCAATCGAGATCGCCAATTCCAGCGGCCTCGGCCTGATCGCATCATTGTGGACCAGGGACCTGGCTTCCGCATGGCGGGTCGGCGAAGCCCTGCCGCACGGTTCCGTCAACATTAACGATACCAGCAACTACTGGGATCAACTGGCACCCTTCGGCGGCGCCGGTAACAGTGGTGTCGGACGTGAGCTTTCACAATGGTTCCTGGAAACGTTTACCGAGCGCAAGCTATTGGTTTTCGATTTGGGGGTCGAAGAACGGCACAATCGCCGCGCCGAAGGCGGCTGGTAGGCGCATTAGCGTGAACGTGCCCTTGATAGGGTTGAGCCCCTCCTGAAACACCGCCCAAAACCAGAGCGCGATCATAACCTAGGGGTATAGGGGACCATTTTAGGGGCCGGCGTCTAGGCCCGGCCCTTCTGCTGGGTGAACCTCAATTTGTATCACAACTCGATGAGGCCGCGTTGTCGGGGCGCTCGCGCCATGCAACCTTCCGTTCGGGGCCGGGGGTGAGGATGCGTGGCTTCCCGCAATCCTTCTCGGGAAGTTTCCCAGCGCCCCCCTCATCGAGGTTCGGGAGAACCAATTAGACAGCCGGTGAAATGCTGTAAGAACCGAGATGACGATGTCCGCTTTTGGCTAAAAGCGGACCTTCAGGGGACTGTTGATTTAGGTCCGCTTTGCCCCCGAAAGCGGACATTCGGAGGGTAGTAGCGGAATGTCTGGTTCTTACCCGAAGCGGACTCCTTCTCAAATGGGGTCGATAACCGCTCGCCAGACGCCCTCCAACGTAAAAATGCGCCTGCCGTTTCGATCCATGCTACTGGTTTGCTCTATCGGGCACGAATGTCCCGTTACGAACACCGTCTATTATAGAACAAAAGGCTTGGTCATTGGTTACCGCGATATACTGTTTGCAGTCCTCACGTTCGCGACCGCAAGCTTTTTGTTCCCAACCTTTCTTGCAGAAATAGATCTGCGCTTCGATGCAGCATTCAAGGTTTGGGTCATTAGGCGGCTTCACCCTTACCTCAATTGTGTATTCAGCATTTGAGTCCGTGGGAGCCGCCTGTTCTTGTTGTCTTTGGCATACGTTGTCGCCATGGCTGGCAATAGCATTTAGCGTCTCTTGCTGCGGTTCCGACGTGTCGAAATTTTCTTCTGAATTTTGTTCGAAGCTCTTTAGTGCGAGTTTGCTCTTGCGCCCCCATTTTCCGTCGATTGGTCCTGGGTAGCACCCCACCCGATTCAACTCGATCTGCAACAACTGGGCGAGCGCCTCCGTTGCCTTGCCGAGCCGCGCGAGACCGCTCATTGCATCTCGGTTTTCCGAATCGAGAACAAGTGTGGCCTTGAAATCGGTCTTAGCCTTTTCCCTTTCCCCCGCTGCCTCGTATGCCATGGCGCGCAGCAACAACGCATCGGTGTTGTTCGGTGATCGACCCAGAACTGTTTCCAAATCGGCGACAGCTTTTTTTACATC
Organism: Rhodospirillales bacterium; assembly: GCA_030744625.1. Classification (GTDB taxonomy): domain Bacteria; phylum Pseudomonadota; class Alphaproteobacteria; order Rhodospirillales; family JASLQF01; genus JASLQF01. Next base: position 22,464 of record JASLQF010000043.1, on the reverse strand, counting down.
GCCAGATTCCAGGAAAAAGCCGGCGCGCCCACGGTACGCTTCCAGGTATTCGGGGTTCTCACGTAAAGCGGCAGAGAAATCGTCGATGGCGCGGTTGCGCTCACCGGCAGCAGCGTGAGCAAGAGCGCGATTAAAAAAGATTCGTGCCGAAGTTCCCGTTAACTTAATCGCTCTTGAAAAGGCGGCTATTGCGTCCCGATGTGTGCCGTTTTTCAGCGCCTCCATGCCCTTCACTTCGTAAAGCTTGGCAAGCGTGTCGCCGACAATTTTAATTCCTGGGGCTAACCGGTACGCCGCTTCAAAATCCGTTATCGCCGAATCGGACTTGTCATTCTCGATATGCAAACTGCCCCTCAAGGTGTAGGCGCCGACAAGCCAGTCCCTCAAAGCGTCGTCGGATGAATCGATCCGCAACGCTTGTTCCCGATCCTCCAGGGCCGTATCCAGAGCGCCTCTTTCCGCGTGTGCATCGGAACGCCGGGCATAGGCGGTGGCAAGAGCCGAACCTTCCAAATTCCCGCCCTCGATCAGTGCCGTACAACCAGCGACCACGCGGCCAGCCTCGGCGCTGTCACAGTCGCTTATCGCATCCGCTTGGGCCAAGCCGGCGGCAAGATACAGACTGAGACACGCGATACCAGTTGCAATCCGCAAAAACCTGTGGCGCGTCACGTCAACTCACTCATTTGGTGATCATTTATAAGTTTTGGGACCATCAGGTTCGTAAGGAGGCAATTGCACTTTTTGCCCTTCCTTATGGGCGCCGCAGCCTCCGAAATCCAAGGGAACGGGAATCCCCAATATTCGACATCCGGGAACACTTTTGGAAGGTCCCGCCGCCGATTCCCCGCTTCCATTTTGGTTGGCGGTCCCCTGATTTCCATCCGGTTTCTGCACATTTTTGGCTGATCGCAAAAAGCGTCGCGTCTTGCCGAGCAACTTTCCAATTCCGAGGAAGTCTCCTCTTTGCAGCTTTTCGTCGAGGGCGGCTTGTTCGGCCAATTCTTGCTGCCTTTCTTCCTCCAGAACTTTTTTCGCCTCGGCCTTGCGCTCTTGCTCGGCTTGTTTCCCCCGCGGCGATTTCGAGTCATTCGATGTGCTAAGTCCTCGCAGCCAATACTGAATACGAGATGACGGCAAAGCTTGGGAGGCCGATGCCGTTTTAGGCTGTGCCACACGGTTTGGCACCGGTTTCGCCAAAACGGGCGTCGTTGGCGGGCTTTTGTGTTCCGGCTTGCTTAATACCGCCGCAGCCGGTTGCCGAGCCGTAGTCTTGCTCAGGGCGCTACCGGCATTAGGCGGGGCCTGATTCAGTTTTTTGAGTAAGGAATTGCGTTTCAGGTCCTGAAGGATTTTCCGGTAAGATTGCTCAGCAGATTTGTTCCTATCCCCCGCAGCCTTGTCGAGCAAAACTGTCTGGCGGTCGATACGCTCGCGGGTGGTTTTATCGCGTACGCCTTTTGCATCATTCTTTAGCCGGTTCATATTTTCTTTTTCGGCCTGTTGTCTTTTTTCCAGCGCCGCCTTGCGTTGTTTCTCCAGTTTTTTCCTGTAGTGTTCCTTTACGGCTTTGCTTATTTCTTCATTCTCCTTTCGAAGCTGTTCTTCCAACGCACGGCGCTTGGCCTCATTTGACCAATCAGGTTCCGTGGACGGGGGCGGCTCGGTCCGCCGTTCCACCGGAGGCGGGGCCGGTCCCTCCTGTAAACAAGCATAGTATTGGTTGTTGAGCTGCTGTATGCGCGCCAAGTCGCCCCAACCTGCGCCGGCCGAAAGCCGGTAGATTTCTTGTCTTATGAGTTCGCAGCGCGGGTTAGAAGCCTCACTGTTCCAGGCTAATAGGATAATGACCATGATAGGCGGCAAGGCTCGAGCCAACGCAGAGCAGGTGCGCATATCACTCCCTCATCACCATAGTTTTCCACGAGACCATTCATAGGCCAACTACGGGAAATTAATAATAGTGTAATTCGACCTCTGTAAAATGAGAATGTCCGCTGTTGGTTAAAAGCGGACTCTTTGGGGTCATGCGTCGAACGTCCGCTTTACCCCCGAAAGCCGACATCGGCGTGCGTTCCGAACAAGGAAAGCCTGGAAGTCCGGCCCAGGTCATGGCCGGGGCGCCGGCGTCTGCTCGATAAACCCGCCAAGCAGGGCGTTGAATTCATCCGCCCGCTCCAGGTTCCCGAAATGTCCGGTGTCGGCCATGCACGCATAGCGTGCGCCGGGGATCTTGGCGGCCATGCGCTCCATCATGGGCGGTGGCGCGTTGGGGTCGACCTCGCCGGCGATGAGCAGTGTCGGCACGGCGATTGCGGCGAGCGCCTCGCGCCGCTCGAAGGTGGTGATGCAGCGTACGGCGGCCCGGTAGCCGGCCTCCGGCACCCGGGCCATGCAGGCGCGCACCGCCTCGAGGGCGCCGGCCTCGGCGAGGGGGCCGATGAGCCCGGCCATGGCGGCGCCATCGGCGACCCCTTTCATGCCCTTGCCGTCGTCGAGCGGGCGCAGGCGGTCGGCCACGAATTTCTTTTGGAAATCGCCATCGGGACGGCCGAACGACGGGCTCGTCGCGAACAGCGTAAGGCTGGCCAGCCTGTCCTGTCCGGCCACCGCGAACTCCTGCGCCACCATGCCGCCCATGCTGTGGCCGACCAGATGGACCGGCGTCCCACCGAGGTCGTCGAGGAGCGCCCCCAGCCCCGCCGCCAGCCCGGCGAACGTCATCGGTTCGTCGATGCCTTCCCCGCCATAGCCCGGCATGTCCCAGGCGACGACGCGGTGACGCTCCGACAAGGCGTCGAGCTGCCGCCGCCACACCGCGTGCAGGCCGCCGATGCCGTGCAGCAGCACGATCGGCGGGCCCTCGCCCCGGCTCACGTAATGGGGCACCCTGGTCATCCCACGGCCCTCGGCCGCGCCTCGATCAAGTGCGCCAGCTCGTCGGCGCATTCGCGGTAACGCCGATGGTATTCGGCGAGTTCCGGCACGCCGGCGGTCTTGGCGGCGAACGCGGTCATCACGGGGAATTTCCGCCGCGCGAAGTCGGCCACGTCGAGTGCCGGAAGCCGGGGCAAAAGGGTGGAGAAGTTGACCACGACGTGCCCGCCGGACTTCTTCTTGGATACTTTGACGAGTTCTTCCCTCAAGGTCGGGACGCTTTCCAGCAGCCAGTCGGCGTAGGGGCCGAGGATGGCGGCCTGGTCGACGAGGGCGCCCAGTTCGAAATCGAAGTCCCCGTGGTGGACGATTTCCTTGTCGCGGTAGACGACGGGCGCTAGCGCCGAAGTGTCGCACTCCCAACCGCTGCGTGGGGTAAGCATCTGGGCCTGGTCCGATTCCTCGCGGTAGGGGAAAAAGGGCATGGTTCGGCACCGGGACGGCTTTTCGGCGTGGATGGAACACAGGCCGTCGGCGTACAGGGCGGGGCAGGGCAGGGATGGCGGAATGTAGGCGGTGGGCGCAACGCGGACGGCGAATTTCTTCCGTTTGCCGAGACTTACCGTGGTGCCCAGACGCGCCGCCTGGCCGAACGGCCTGGTTCCCTGGCGCACCGGTGTCCACACCACGACCAGGGGAAAACGCCCGGTGTGCTTGAGGGCATCGTCGAGGGTGAGCGGCAGCAACCCGAAGCAGCACTTGCCGCATTCCGTGCACCTGAAGCGTCGTTCCATGGGCTCGACCGAACTCCCCATGCCGCCGCCCGGCACTATAGAGCAAATCCCGAGCAAACTGAATCAGTTTGCGACGACGTATTTGCGTAACATCAATAAGTTAGAGCATTTTTCGTGAACCCTTGTGAACGAAAAATGCTCTAGCAGGGCGGCCGGGCCGCCGCCGATCAGGCGCCGCAGCATTTCTTGAATTTCCTGCCCGATCCGCACGGGCAGGGTTCGTTGCGGCCGACCTTGGCGACTTTGCGCGGCGCCGGTTTCGGGTTCATCCGCCCCTTCACGTACATCCAGTTTCCCTGCTCGCGCCGGAAGACGGCAATCTCATGGTGCGCGTACTCCTTGCCCTGCCGCATGAAGTTGGTCACGAATTCCACCTCGCCTTCCTGGTCGTCGGCGCCGCCGCCGATGGTGCCGCGTACATCCAGGCCCAGCCACTCGGCGTCGTTGGCCACGCTTTCGGCCGCCGAGCGGTTGAAGTCGCCGCGAACCTCGGGCGCATGGGTGGCCTCGATATGGTCGAGGTCGCCGAGCACGAAGGCGGTATAGCGCGAACGCATCAACGCCTCGGCGGTGGGCGCCGGGGCGCCCGCGATGATGGCGCCGCAGCACGCGTCGAGACCCTGGCCGGAACCGCAGGGGCACGGTTTCATGGATCATTTTCCCCTTTTTGCGGAGTATCCCCGCTCCACGCGCAACCCGGTCGCGGCCCGTACGCTTGGCCTCGTAGAGGGCGGCGTCGGCGCGCCGGGCGGCCTCGTCGGCATCGGCGTCCTCGTCCATCGAGGCCACGCCGAACGACGCGGTGATGGCGATGCGCTGCCCGTCGGCGGCCTCGACGGGGGTTTCCGACAGGACGCGGCGCATTCTCTCCAGGACGCCCACGGCCTGTTCAATATCGCTGTCGGGCAGGCAGAACAGGAACTCCTCTCCCCCGTAGCGGTAGACCATGTCATAGGGCCGCAGATGGTCGAGGAAGCGATGGGCGCATGCGGCGAGGACCTGGTCGCCGACAGCGTGGCCGTGGGTGTCGTTGACCTTCTTGAAATGGTCGATATCGCCGATGGCGACGAAGCACGGATGGCCGCTGCGCAACACGCGCGCCCGTTCGCGCTCCAGGTCGTTGCCCATGGATTGTCGGTTGCGCACCCCGGTCAGGGGGTCGAGCTCCGAGGCCGCCGTCGCGAAGGCCTTCTCCAGGCGCCGTGCCTGATCGATGAAGAGGGCAACCGATTCCTCCAAGGCGGCGTGGTCTTCTTCCGCCACGGCATGACCGGCGCCCGCCCTGTCCATCAGGTTCTTGGCGCGGTCGTGCATGTCCCTGTGCGTTTTTGCCAGGCCATGGACGGCCGGCTGATCGACCAGGCCGTGGTGCTGGTTCTTTACGTACCAGCTGCCGAAGCGGCACAGGTGATGGGGGTCGCGCGCCACGTCCCGGGCGCTGGGCATGTCGCCGCAAACGAAGGCCCGATGCCATTCCAAGAGCCACACCAGGTGATCGCCGATGGCCTGGTCGATCTCGGCCAGGATTTCGCTGGGCACGGCGGCGGGTCGCGTGGGGGTCGTTTCGCTCAAGGCCTGTACGTCCGTTATTCCACGAGCTCATTTTGCACACCCGGCAAGGCGCCGAACACTGCCCCGAATTCCGCCTCGAGCGCCGCATCGACGTCGGCCATGGCGGCCTTGACGCCAAGCTCGGCAAGCGAGGTGACGCCGTGTCCCTCGATGCCGCAGGGAACGATGCCCTGGAAGTGTTCGAGGTCCGGGTCCACGTTGAGGGAAACCCCGTGCAAGGTGACCCAGTGGCGGATGCGTACCCCGATGGCGGCGATCTTATCCTCGCGCACCCCGCCGGCGCCTCGGCGCTCCACCCAGATGCCGACGCGCCCCGCCCGCCGCCCGCCGCGTACCCCGAACCTGGCCAGCGTCCGGATCAGCCATTCCTCGAGATCGCCGACGAAGGCGCGCACGTCTGCGCCGCGTTCCTTGAGGTCCAGCATGACGTAGGCGACCCTCTGTCCGGGGCCGTGATAGGTGTAGCGGCCGCCACGCCCCGACCGATGGACCGGGAAGCGGCCGGGGTCGAGAAGCTCCTGGGCATCGGCACTGGTTCCCGCCGTGTAGAGGGCGGGGTGTTCGAGCAGCCACACGGTGGCCGGCGCCCGTCCTTCGCGGATTTCCTGGACCCGGCGGTCCATGAATTCGACGGCGTCGTCGTAGGGGACCAATCCCCGGTTGTGGCGCCACTCGACAGGTGCTTGGTTTGTCATGGGGTGCACGGTGGTCCAGGGTGGTCCAGGGGGGTGTTCCAGGCTCGGGCGGTCTACTGGCGCTTGATCGCCGTCCCCTTATTTGTTATCTCCGGCACCATGTAAGGGCAACCGGCGGTGTTGCCGCAACAAAATAAGCGGTCGTGGCGGAATTGGTAGACGCGCAGCGTTGAGGTCGCTGTGGGGGCAACCCCGTGGAAGTTCGAGTCTTCTCGACCGCACCAAATCGCACGAGGCCCGCCAATCCGTTGTCGGGCCTCGGTTTTTACAGGACGGAAGGCAGCGCGGGGGACGGCGCGGGGCGCCGATTCCTCCCGCGGTCCACGGCATGCCGGTGACGGGAGGCGGCGTTGGTGGCGGATCCGGCTGACAGGACGGAAGCGCGTGGTTTCGCCGAGGCGGCGGAAGGGCCGGTCTACGGGTTCGATCCCGTCGTCGTCGAGGCCGTCATCCAATCGCTCGTCGCGGGCGACCCGGCGCGGGCCAGACAGCACGTCGCGGACCTCCATCCCGCCGACGTCGCCGACCTTCTGGAATGGCTGAGCGCCGATGAACGCCGTGGTCTCGTCGAGGCCATGCGCCAGGACTTCGACCCGGAAGTCCTCTCCGAGCTGGACGACACCGTGCGCGAGGAGATCATCGCGCAGCTCGGCGTTCAATCGGTGGCCGCCGCCGTCGCCGAGCTCGACAGCGACGACGCCGTCGACGTCATCGAGGAACTGGAGGAGCCCGAGCAGCGGGAGATCCTCGATGCCATGCCGGCCGGCGACCGCACCCTCATCGAGGAAAGCCTGGCCTACCCCGACGACAGCGCCGGGCGCCTCATGCAGCACGAGCTGGTCACCGTGCCCACCTTCTGGACGGTGGGCGAAACCATCGACTACATGCGCCAGTCGGCCGATCTCGACCAGGAAGTCCTGCCCGAGGTCTTCTATGACATCTTCGTCGTCGATCCCATGCATCGGCCGGCCGGCACGCTGTCGCTGAGCCGGCTGTTGAGGACGCGGCGCCCAGTGCCGGTGTCGGACCTCATGGAAACGGAGATGAACCTGATCCCGGCGGTCATGGACCAGGAGGAAGTGGCCTTCCTGTTCCGCCAGCGCGACTTGGTTTCCGCCCCGGTGGTCGATGACGGCGGGCGCCTGGTCGGGGCCATCACCATCGACGACGTGGTCGACGTCATCCACGAGGAACACGAGGAAGACATTATGCGCCTTGGCGGCGTCCGCGAGGACGACCTGTACAGCGCCGCGGTGGACACCACGCGGCGGCGCTTCGCCTGGCTCTTGGTCAATCTCGTCACCGCCATCACGGCGTCCCTGGTCATCGGGCTTTTCGAGGCGACCATCGAGCAGATGGTGGCGCTCGCCGTGCTCATGCCCATCGTCGCCTCCATGGGGGGCAACGCCGGCACCCAGACCATGACGGTGGCGGTGCGGGCGCTGGCCACCAAGGAGCTGACGCCGACCAACGCGCTCAGGGTGGTCGGCAAGGAGCTGCTGGTCGGCGGCTTCAACGGCGTGTTGTTCGCGGGGCTCACCGGCCTCGTCGCCTGGGCGTGGTTTGCCAGCCCGGCGCTGGGCATTGTCATCGCGCTCGCCATGATCATCAATCTGGTGGTGGCGGGACTGGCCGGCACCACCATCCCCCTCATGGTGGAGCGCGCCGGTGTCGACCCGGCGATAGCGTCCGGCGTCGTCTTGACCGCCATCACCGACGTGGTCGGATTCTTCGTCTTCCTGGGACTGGGGGCGTGGCTGCTGCTGTAGGGGCGTTCGCTCTCTTTACCTTTACGTAAAGGTAAAGTACCTTGGGGCCATGGACGACACCTACAGCATCGGCGACCTGGCGCGGGAATTCGACGTCACCACCCGCACCATCCGCTTCTACGAGGACAAGGGCCTGATCGCGCCGGCGCGCCAGGGACAGAGGCGCGTCTACTCGGGGCGCGACCGGGTGCGCCTCAAGCTGATCATGCGTGGAAAGCGGCTCGGCTTTTCGCTCGAGGAAGTGCGCGAGATGGTCGACCTCTACGACGAGGACAAGACCGAGGTCGCCCAGCTCCTGCTTTTCGTGAGTAAGATCGAGGAACGCCAAGTCAATCTCGCGCAACAAAGCAAGGACATCGCCGCCACCCTCGACGAACTCGAGGCCCGCAAGAAGCAATGCTTCGAACTTCTCGAGGAAAGGAAACGGTCCGCCGCGCGCCCCCCCGCCTTGCCCGGCGAGCACGGCAGGGATGGCTGAATTCACACCCCGCAACCCTGGGTTCGCCGAGCGGACCCGGTCGAGCTTCGCCCGGCAGGGATTCATGTCCTATCTCGGTGCCGAACTCACCGCGCTCACACCCGGCGCTTGCGAGATCCGATTGCCCTACCGGGACGAACTTTCCCAGCAGCACCGATATTTCCACGGCGGGGTCATCGGCACCCTGGCCGACAACGCCGGCGGATACGCCGCGTTCACCCTGATGGGTAAGGACGACAGCATCCTGACCGTAGAGTTCAAGCTCAACATCGTGGCGCCCGGAGAAGGCGAATTCCTCGTCGCCCGCGGCCATGTGGTCAGGGCGGGGCGGACGCTGAGCGTCTGCCGTTCCGACGTCTTCGGGGTCGACGGCGGCGTCGAGACGCTGTGCGGCACCGCGCAGATGACCCTGATGCGGCTCGCCGACCGGTCCGACGGCCCGGCGGACTAGCGGGGGGTGCGCCGTGGCCGATTTCGAGCCCAGGAACCCCGACTACGCCGAGGCGGTGCGCCAAAGCTTCGCCCGCCAGGGAGTGATGGCGACCATCGGCGCCCGGCTCGGCGACATCCGGCCCGGATATTGCGAGATCCACCTGCCCTTCGACGACGGCCTCACCCAGCAGGACGGATACTTCCACGGCGCCATGATCTGCGCCATCGGCGATTCGGCGGCGGGATACGCCGCCTTTACACTGGCCCCGCCGGAATCCCGGGTGCTGACCGTGGAATACAAGATCAACTTCATGGCGCCGGGGGACGGCGAGCGGCTGGTGGCGCGCGCCCAGGTGATCAAGGCGGGGCGCACCCTCGCCGTATGCGAGAGCGACGTCTTCGTGTTCAAGGGAGGGGCCGAGACCCGGTGCGCGGCGTCCCTGCAGACACTCATCTACATCAATTCCCCGCCGGGCGACGCCGCGTGAGGCGTGTTAGTCTCTGCCGGTAATGGAATCGGGCAGCTTCGAGTTCGTACAGTCGGCCCTGACCGTGCTTGCCGTGGTGGCGAGTATCGCGGCCTTGCTGTTTGTCGCCTTCGAGTTCGGCGAGGCGCGGGGGCGTCGGCCCCTGCACCACTGGCTGAGGGGCGGGTGGCGCATCGTCACCGGGTCCGGCTGGCGCGGCCTGGCGGGGATATTCTCGTGCGCCTATGTGGACGCCCTGAACGGCATCATCCGGGATTATTTCGAGGATGCCGACAAGGGGACCGTCCTCAACATGCTTTTCGTCGGCCTCGTCTTCGTCCTCATTCCGGCGGCGGCGCTCCTCAACCTGGCGATCGGGGGCTCGCCTTTCCTGGCCAAGTATTACCTTTCGCTGCTCGTCGTCCTGGTGGTTTTCAACTTCACCGGAGAAAGCCGCCGCATGGCGGTGGTCAATGGGGTCGCCGCGCTATACCTCGGGGCCTCGGTGTTCCTCGTCATACCCCTGTACGTATTCCGCTCCTTCGCCACCGTCGCCCGCATCGACGTCTTCCCCCACGCCGTGCCCGAGAGCATCCTTGTCGCGCCCCTCTGTTACCTGGTTGCCTACGGGGCGAAGCTTGCCCTGGACGGCTTCGTGTTCGGGCGGCTGGACGGGGCACCGCGGCGGGCCGGGGTGGCCGCGGTGCACGGGTTCCTGGCGGCGCTCCCCGCCGCCTTCGTCCTTACCTTCGTCGCCCTGCTCGTCGGCGCCACCATCGATGCGTCGTCGTCGCTGTCTCCGACCTGGCAATACCTGGTCAGCAGCATGGCGTTCACCTCCGCCGGGCTGGCGGTAACGCTGTTGATCATGGGTTGGGCCCTGGGCACCACCCGGCCGTTGGCGTTGGCGGCGGGCTGCGTGGCCAGCGTGGCGGCGGGCGGCGTTCTCTCGTGGGCGCTGCTCTTCGGCGCGCGGCTGTCGAGCGCGCGGGCGCTGACCGCCGAAGAGGCCTTCGCCGTCCTGCTGGGACGGGCGCCGGGCACCGACCGCCTGCAATTGGGCGCCGACTTCTGGGTCATGCATCTTCCCATGGTGCCGGCCGGGCTGTTGGTCGCCGGCATCGCCCTGGTGTGGCTGGCCAAGGCGGTCGCGTTGCCGGTCGGCCTCGTCCTCGGCCCGCGGTACGCGGAACGGCGGCCGCTGCTCCTTGCCGGGGTGGTGTGCGCTGTCCTGGTGGTGCTGTTGTGGCTATTCGCGGCGCGCCTGTGAAGGGCGCCCCCGGGCGCGCCGTGGGCGAGGCGCAGCCTCCGGTCGTGGCCGAAATAGACCATGACACCCCGCGTCGGGGGGTGTGATAATCGACGTTGCAATTCCAGCGCGTTTCCGGCGCAATTGCGGGGCGGACCACGATGATGATTCCCAACCAGCTTCCATCGCTTAATTTCGATCTCGGCGAGACCGCCGATCTGTTGCGCGACAGCGTGCGCAGCTTCTCCTCCGACGAGATCGCGCCGCGTGCCGAGGCCATCGACCGCGACAACGAATTTCCCGCCGATCTGTGGTCCAAGATGGGGGACCTGGGCGTCCTCGGCATCACCGTCGATGAGGATTACGGCGGCGCCGGCATGGGGTACCTGGAGCACGTGGTGGCCATGGAGGAGATCAGCCGCGCCTCGGCTTCCGTCGGCTTGAGTTACGGTGCGCACTCCAACCTTTGCGTCAACCAGATCAGCCGCAACGGCAACGAGGACCAGAAGAGGCGCTACCTGCCCAGGCTCATCTCCGGCGAGCACGTCGGCGCCCTGGCCATGAGCGAGCCGGGCGCCGGTTCCGACGTGGTCGCCATGGGGCTGCGCGCGGACAAGAAGGGCGATCTCTACGTGCTCAACGGCACCAAGATGTGGATCACCAACGGCCCCGACGCCGATACCCTGGTGGTCTACGCCAAGACCGATCCGGATGCCGGACCGCGCGGCATCACCGCCTTCCTCATCGAGAAGGGGTTCAAGGGTTTTTCGGTGGCGCAGAAGCTCGACAAGCTGGGCATGCGGGGCTCCAACACCTGCGAGCTGGTGTTCGAGGACTGCGAGGTGCCGGCGGAAAACGTGCTCGATGAGGAGGGCAGGGGCGTCAACGTGCTGATGAGCGGCCTCGACTACGAACGCCTGGTTCTGGCCGGGGGGCCGCTCGGCATCATGCAGGCGTGCATGGACAACGTCGTGCCCTACGTGCACGAGCGCCGGCAGTTCGGCCAGCCCATCGGCTCCTTCCAGCTCATGCAGGGCAAGCTGGCCGACATGTACACCACCATGAACGCCTGCAAGGCCTACGTCTACGTGACGGCGCGCGCCTGCGACCGCGGCGAGACAACGCGCAAGGACGCCGCCGGTGCCATCCTCTACGCCTCGGAGAAGGCGACGTGGATGGCGCTCGAGGCCATCCAGTGCCTGGGCGGCATGGGCTACATCAACGAATCGCCCACCGGGCGGCTGTTGCGCGACGCCAAGCTCTACGAGATCGGCGCCGGCACCTCGGAAATCCGCCGCTGGCTGATCGGCCGCGAGCTCTTCGAGGAGACGGCGTGATGGCCGATGATTCACCTTCCCCGAAGCTCCCCGCCCTCGACCCTGAAACGGTCGACGTATGGACGGGCTCGACCTATCCCGAACCCTTTGCGGCCGAGTGCCGGGCGCGCCGTAAGCAGGCGCTGGGCGATGCCGCCGGCCTCGAGAACTTCGGCGTCAACCTGGTGCGCATGGCCCCCGGCGTGTGGTCGTCGCAACGCCATTGGCACAGCGCCCAGGACGAGTTCGTCTACATCCTCGAGGGCGAGGTCGTATTGATCACCGACGCTGGCGAGCAGACCCTGGGGCCGGGCATGGCCGCCGGCTTTCCGGCCGGCTCGGGGGACGGCCACCATCTGGTCAACCGCTCGGACGCCGACGCCGTCTATCTGGAGGTCGGCGACCGCAGGGCGGGCGACGACGTCGATTATCCCGACATCGACATGGCCGCGCGCTGGCTCGACGGCGTCCGCGAGTTCGTGCGCAAAAACGGCACGCCGTATTGAGGGGAGGAGGCGATCCATGCCCCTCGAGATGCGCGAGGCGTGCGAGAAATGCGGGACTGCTCTGCCGTGGGGGGCGGACGCCCGCATCTGTTCCTACGAATGTAGCTTTTGTGCGCCGTGTTCAGAGGGTATGAATCACCTTTGCCCCAACTGCGGCGGCGAGCTGGTGGGCCGCCCCAGGCGCCGACCGGAACCATCGAACTGAACCCCAGTAGAAAGAATCAAACCGAGGAGACCCCAATCATGCAAACCGATCCCATCGTCATCGTCGGCGCCGCCCGCACGCCCATGGGCGGATTCCAGGGCGCGCTTTCCGACGCCACGGCGCCCGAGCTTGGCGGCGTCGCCATCAAGGCGGCGCTGGAGGGCGCCGGCGTCAGCCCAGAGGACGTCGACGACGTCATCATGGGGCTGTGCCTGTTCGCCGGTGTCAAGCAGGCCCCGGCGCGCCAGGCCGCCCACAACGCCGGCATCCCCTGGGACGCCGGCTGCACGACCATTTCCAAGATGTGCGGATCGGGCATGAAGGCGGCCATGCTGGCCCACGACAACATCACCGTCGGCACCCACGACATCATGGTGGCCGGCGGCATGGAGAGCATGACCAACGCGCCGTATCTTCTGGAAAAGGCGCGCGCCGGCATGCGCATGGGCCACGGCCGGGCCGCCGACCACATGTTCGTGGACGGCCTCGAGGACGCCTACGACGAAGGCCGGCTCATGGGGACCTATGCCGAGGACACCGCCCAGGCCTACCAGTTCACCCGCGAGCAGCAGGACGAGTTCGCCATCACCTCGCTGAAGCGCGCCAAGACGGCCATCGAGGACGGCTCCTTCGATGGCGAGGTCGAGCCTGTCACCATCAAGACCCGCAAGGGCGAAAAAACGGTGGAGCGCGACGAGCAGCCGCTCAACGCCAATCTCGAGAAAATCCCCCAGCTCAAGCCGGCCTTCCGCAAGGACGGCACGGTGACGCCGGCCAACTCGAGCTCGATCTCGGACGGCGGCGCCGCCCTCGTCCTCATGCGCCTCTCCGAGGCCGAGAAGCGGGGGCTCACGCCGCGCGCCATCCTGCACGCCCACGCCACCCACGCCCAGGAACCGGCGTGGTTCACCACCGCCCCCATCGGCGCCATCAACAAGGTGCTCGAGAGCGTCGGCTGGGAAACGGGCGACGTCGACCTTTATGAGGTCAACGAGGCCTTCGCCGTGGTCACCATGGCCGCCATGCGCGACCTCGACATCCCCCACGACAAGGTCAACGTCCACGGCGGCGCCTGCGCGCTGGGCCATCCGGTCGGCGCGTCGGGGGCACGCATCATCGTCACGCTGATGGGCGCCCTCGACAAGTACGACCTCAAGAAGGGCGTGGCGTCCTTGTGCATCGGCGGCGGCGAGGCGGTGGCGGTGGCCATCGAGCGGGTCAACTAGCCGATGGCCGAAGACGCGGCGTACAAGGACTACGAATCGGCGCGGGCGGCGTTCCGCCTGGAGACGCCGGCCGACTACAACTTCGCCTTCGACGTCATCGAAAGGCGGGCGCGCGACGCCGACAAGACGGCCTTCATCGCCGTCGACCGGGCCGGCGAAAAGATCGTCCACCACGCCTTCTCGGATCTTGACGCCTCGGCCAACCGCCTGGCCAACGTGCTCCTCGGACTGGGCGCCGGGAAGGGCGACTTCGCCTTCGTCATGATCCCGCGCCTGCCGGCCTGGTACCAGGTGATGATCGCCTGCATGAAGCTCGGCGTGGTGACCATGCCCGGCACCAACATGCTGATGCCCAAGGACATCGAGTACCGCATCAACAAGGCCGGAGCGCGCATCGCCATCGTCGCCGCCGACGGCGTCGCCAAGATCGAGGACATCCGCGCCCGTTGCCCGACCCTGGAAATCCTCATCGTCACCGGCGGCGAGGGCGAAGGGTGGGTAAGCATGGAGGCGGCGTGCGAGGCGGCCTCCGACCGCTTGAGCCGCGCCGACGTGGCGCCGACGGGTGCCGACGACCTGATGCTCGTCTATTTCACGTCGGGCACCACGTCGATGCCCAAGATGGTGCCGCGCGACTACTCTTACGCCCTCGGCCACACCCTCACCGGGCGCTACTGGCTGGACGTGGGCGAGGACGACGTGCACTGGACGCTGGCCGATACCGGCTGGGCCAAGGCGGCCTGGGGGTGCCTGTTCTCGCCGTGGCTCATGGGGGCGGCGATGGTGCTTTACGACGCCGATCCGCGCTTCGACGCCGAAGCCCACCTGGGTCTAATCGGCAAGCTCGGCGTCACCACGTTCTGCGCGCCGCCGACGGTCTACCGGGTGTTCGCCCAGCAGGACCTCGGCGCCTACGACCTGTCCTCGATCCGCCGTTCATTGGGCGCCGGCGAGCCCCTCAACCCCGAGGTCATGCGAATCTGGAAGGACGTTACCGGCACCGAGATCTACGACGGCTACGGCCAGACCGAAACCGTCGCCATCGTCGCCAACTATGCCTTCATGCCGATCCGTCCCGGGTCCATGGGCAAGCCCCTTCCCGGCATCGATATCGGCATCGTCGACGACGACGGTGCCATCGTCGGCGACGGCGAAGTGGGACACATCGCGGTGCGCGTCACCGACCCGTGGCCGCCCGGCCTGTTCCGCGGCTACCACCAGGACGACGAGGCCACCGCCAAGTCCTTCCGCCACGGCTGGTACTACACCGGGGACACGGCGACGCGGGACGCCGACGGCTATATCTGGTTCGTCGGGCGCGCCGACGACATCATTTCCTCGGCGAGCTACCGGATCAGCCCCTTCGAGGTGGAGAGCGCCCTGCTCGAGCATCCGGCGGTCGCCGAATCGGCGGTGGTCGCCAAGCCCGACGAACTTCGGGGCGAGATCGTCAAGGCCTACGTGACATTGGCCCAGGGCTTCGAAGCCGGCGACGAGCTCGCCCGGGACATACAGGACTTCGTCAAGAAGCAAACCGCGCCCTACAAGTACCCCCGCGAGATCGAGTTCCTGGACGCCCTGCCCAAGACCATCTCGGGAAAGATCCGCCGCGTCGAATTGCGCGAGGCTGCCCGCCAGGAGGCCGAGGCCGGTTAGGGTCCCATCGTTTCAGATAAGAACACAAGGGAGACATCGCACATGCCGACGGTAATGATCACGGGTGCCAACCGGGGCATCGGCTTCGAATTGGCTCGCCGCTACGCCGCCGACGGCTGGCGCGTCCTCGCCACCTGCCGCGACCCGGCCAAGGCCGATGGGCTCGAGGCGTTTGCCGGCGACGTTCATATCCACCGCCTGGACGTCACCGACTTCGCCCGCGTCGACGCCCTTGCCGGGGAGCTCGAGGGCGAGGCCATCGACGTGTTGATCAATAACGCCGGCATCTCCGACATGCCGAAGGAGCGGGTGGAAGGGGTCGATTACGACCGCTGGGCGGAGGTCCTTCGCGTCAATACCATGGCGCCCTTCAAGATCAGCGACGCCTTTGCCGGGCATGTGGCGCAGAGCGAAACCAGGATTATCGTCGCCATCACCAGCCGCATGGGCTCCATCGAGATGAACCCGGGGGGCGATTATGCCTACCGTTCGTCGAAGGCGGCGCTGAACCTGGTCATGAAGGGCCTGGCCGGGGACTTGCGCCCGCACGGCATTACGGTCGTGGTCCTCCATCCCGGTTGGGTGAAGACCGATATGGGAGGCCAAGGCGCCGCGATCGAGGTTGACGAGAGCGCCGACGGCCTGTACGCCGTCATCGCCGGCCTGGGCCCCGCCGACAGCGGCCGGTTTTTCAATTATGACGGCTCGGAATTACCCTGGTAGGCGGATGCCGCCCGAAGAATGAGAGCGGAGAGACTTCCATGATACTGAGCGAAGAGCAGATCCTCGTCCGCGACATGGCGCGCCGCTTCGCGCGCGACAAGCTGCTGCCCACCGCCGCCGAGAGGGACCGTACGGCCACCTTCCCGGACGCCGAGGTGCGCGAGATGGGGGCGCTCGGCATGCACGGCATGCTGATCCCCGAGGAATGGGGAGGTTCGGGGACCGACCATGTGTCCTACGCGTTGGCCATGGAGGAAGTGGCGGCGGGTGACGGCGCCTGCGCCACCATCATGGGCGTGCACAACTCGGTGCTGTGCCCGCCCATCCTCGATCACGGCACGGAGACCCAGAAGGAGCGCTTCCTGCGCCCGATGGCGCAGGGCGAGATCTTCGGTGCTTTCGCCCTCACCGAGCCCCACGCCGGCTCCGACGCCGGGGCCATCCGCTGCCGGGCGCGGCGAGAGGGCAACCAGTACGTACTCAGCGGCTCCAAGCAGTTCATCACCTCGGGCTCGACCGCCGATGTGGCCATGGTTTTCGCCGTCACCGACCCGGAAAAGGGAAAGAAGGGCATTTCCGCCTTCCTCGTGCCCACGGACACGCCGGGCTACACGGTGGCGCGCATCGAAAAGAAGCTCGGCCAGCGCTGCTCGGACACCGCCCACCTCGTCTTCGAGGACGCCAAGCTGACTCCCGACCTGCTGCTTGGCGAGGAAGGCGAGGGCTACAAGATCGCGCTCGCCAACCTGGTGTGCGGGCGCATCGGCGTCGCCGCGCAATCGGTGGGCATGGCGCGCGCCGCGTTCGAGGCGGCGCGCCAATACGCCAAGGAGCGCGAGACCTTCGGCAAGCCGATCGCCGAGCATCAGGCGATCGCATTTCGTCTCGCCGACATGGCGACCGGGATCGAGACGGCGCGCCAGATGATTCTGCACGCCGCCGACATGCGCGAGGCCGGCCTGCCATGTCTGCGCGAGGCCTCGATGGCCAAGCTCTATGCCTCGGAGATGGCCGAGACGGTATGCTCGGACGCCATCCAGATTCACGGCGGCTACGGGTATCTCGAGGACTTCCCC
Organism: Rhodospirillales bacterium; assembly: GCA_030744625.1. Classification (GTDB taxonomy): domain Bacteria; phylum Pseudomonadota; class Alphaproteobacteria; order Rhodospirillales; family JASLQF01; genus JASLQF01. The sequence goes on along the minus strand of JASLQF010000043.1, from coordinate 5,423 downwards.
GTCGAGCGCATCTACCGCGACGTGCGCGTGTGCAAGATCTACGAGGGCACGAGCGACATCCAACGCCTGGTCATCAGCCGCTCCATCCTGGCCGAAGACCGAGGCGCCGCGTGATAGAACATTTGAACGCGGAGGACGCGGAAGGACGCGGAGGAAGATTGGTTGCGCCTGAGAACGAATTAGGCGCAGCGATCCTCGCAATTAAAGTGGAATTAAAGTGACATGATACTTATTTCACGGTGTGGATTAAGTAGGGATGTGTGCGGCGAGCAGAGACAATTAAGTATCATGTCACTTTAATTGCCTTTAATTGCTTTAATTGCCGCGTTCCTCTGCGTCCTCGGCGTTAAAATTAGATCGCCAACGCTTATTCGGATAGGCTCTAAGTAGGTACCATGCCCGATCCCATCGACTTCTATTTCGATTTCTCCTCGCCCTATGGCTACTTCGGGTCGTTCAAGGTGGAGAACATCGCCCGGCGCTTCGAGCGCCCCGTCAACTGGCACCCGATCCTCATCGGCGCCGCCTTCCAGGAGACCGGGAACAAGCCCCTCATCCACCAGCCCCTCAAGGGCGAGTACTGCGCCAACGACTGGGCGCGCATGGGCCGTTTCATGGACGTGCCCTGGGTGTTGCCCGATCCCTTTCCCATCGCCACCCACAACGCGGCGCGGCTGTTTTACAAGCTCGACGGTCGCGACCCCGGCCTCGCCAAGAAATTCGCCATCGCCGCCTTCCATGCCTATTTCGGCGAAGGCCGCGACATCACCGGGGCGCAAGCCGTGGCCGAGGTGGCGGCCCCGCTAGGCGTCGAGGCGGAGGAGGTGCATGCCACCGTTCAGGATCCCGCCGTCAAGGAGGACCTCAAGCGGCGCACCGCCGAGGCCATCGGGCGCGGCGTCATCGGCTCCCCCTTCGTTATCGTCGATGGCGAGGGGTTCTGGGGCTCGGACCGGCTTTGGATGGTCAAGAAATGGATACAGAAGGGCGGCTGGTAATTTTATCTACTAGATGAGGTTAACGATGAAGATGAAAAAAAGTCACATGGACCTGGTCAATGACGCGCGGACCCGCATCAAGACAATTTCGGTGGACGAGGCGAAGGAGATGTACGGCAGGGACGACGTTGTCTTTGTCGATCTGCGCGACGTGCGCGAGCTCGACCGCGAAGGCATGATCGTCGGTGCCGTGCACGCGCCGCGCGGCATGCTCGAGTTCTGGGTCGATCCGGAAAGCCCCTACCACCGGGAGGTCTTCGCCTCGGGCAAGACCTTCGTCTTTTACTGCGCGTCGGGCTGGCGCTCGTCGCTGGCCACCGACTCCATGCGCAACATGGGCCTGGAACCGGTCTGTCACATCGACGAAGGTTTCACCGGGTGGCAGGAGGCGGGCGGTGCGGTCGGCGAAAGGCCCAAGAAAAAGAAACCCGAGGAGAAGAAGTAGCACCCCCATGAGCGTCATCAAAAGCGCCCTCGACACCGGCTCCAGCGAGTTTGGCGACAACGCCGCCGCCGGCAGGGCGCTGGTCGAGGACCTGCGCGCCAAGATCGCCGAGATCAAGGAGGGCGGCGGCGAACGCGCCCGCGCCAAGCACCTGGAGCGCGGCAAGCTGCTGCCGCGCGAGCGCATCCGCCAGCTTCTCGATCCAGGTTCGCCCTTCCTCGAGCTTTCCCAGCTCGCCGCCTACGGCATGTACGGGGGCGAGGCGCCGTCGGGCGGTGTCATCACCGGCGTCGGGCGCATCCAGGGCCTGGAGTGCGTGGTCATCGCCAACGACCCCACCGTAAAGGGCGGCACCTATTATCCGATGACCGTCAAGAAGCACCTGCGCGCCCAGGAAATCGCCCTGCAAAACAACCTGCCGTGCATCTACCTGGTTGAATCGGGCGGTGCCAACCTGCCCCAGCAGGACGAGGTCTTTCCCGACCGCGAGCACTTCGGGCGCATCTTTTACAACCAGGCCAACATGTCGGCGGCGGGAATTCCCCAGGTCGCCGTGGTGCACGGATCGTGCACGGCCGGCGGCGCCTACGTGCCGGCCATGTCGGACGAGAGCATCATCGTCAAGGAGCAGGGCACCATCTTCCTGGGCGGCCCGCCGCTGGTCAAGGCGGCGACCGGCGAGGTGGTGAGCGCCGAGGACCTGGGCGGCGCCGACGTACACGCCCGCGTCTCCGGGGTCGTCGACCACTATGCCCTCGACGACGGGCACGCCCTGGCCCTGGCGCGCCGCGCCGTCGGCAACCTGAACCGGACCAAGAGCCCGGGAGTATCCGTACGCGAACCGCGCGAGCCCGTGTACGACCCAGAGGAGATTCACGGCATCGTGCCGACCGACATCCGCAAGCCTTATGACGTGCGCGAGGTCATCGCGCGCCTCGTCGACGGCTCCGAGTTCGACGAGTTCAAGCAGCTCTACGGCACCACCCTGATCTGCGGCTTCGCCCGCCTCTTCGGCTATCCGGTAGGCATCGTCGCCAACAACGGAATTCTGTTCTCCGAATCGGCGCTCAAGGGCGCCCACTTCATCGAGCTGTGCGGCCAGCGCTCCATCCCGCTGATCTTCCTGCAGAACATCACCGGCTTCATGGTCGGCCAGAAATACGAATCCACGGGCATCGCCAAGGACGGCGCCAAGATGGTGATGGCGGTGGCCTGTGCCCGGGTGCCGCGCTTCACGGTCATCGTCGGCGGCAGCTTCGGGGCCGGCAACTACTCCATGTGCGGGCGCGGCTACAGCCCACGTTTCCTGTGGATGTGGCCCGGCGCCCGCGTCTCGGTGATGGGCGGCGAGCAGGCGGCGGGCGTGCTCGCCACCGTCAAGCGCGACGGCATGGAGGGGCGCGGCGAGGTCTGGAGCGCCGACGAGGAGCAAGCCTTCAAGCAGGCCATCCTCGACCAGTACGAACACCAGGGGCACCCCTATTACGCCAGCGCGCGCCTCTGGGACGACGGCATCATCGACCCCGCCGAGACGCGCAACGTCCTCGGCCTCGGCATCTCGGCGGCGCTCAACGCCCCCATCGAAGAGACCAAATTCGGTGTGTTCAGGATGTAATCCTTTAACGTTGACAACGAATACCTCCACACCGGGGTCGACCGCACCCAGGACACTAACTCACAGCCCTCTTCGAGCGCCTCGGCGGCGACGGGGCGATGCATGCCCCGTTGGCCGTCCGCCCAACCATGTTTGCCGTTTCCACGCCAGTCCGGCTATCCCGCTTCGCCGGAGCGCGGGCCAGGCGGGCAAGCCGCATCGTGGAACAAGGAACGGCGGGTCGAAGAATTGCGGCCAAGACACGTCCCGGTTCACGGGTCATCCGGGGAATATCGGGTGCAAAGCACCCCAATCGCTCGCGCTTGAATCCGACCCCCTTGGCGGCGGCGCCAATCCAAAGGTCTTAGGCCGTTTGTAGGGCTGGTTCTCCCCTACGCACGGACCCAATTGTTTGACGACAGCTTTCTGCAACGCGATCGGCAATCTTCGCTAATTGTTGGAATCTTCGCGTCTTTGGGAGTGCCATCCAGTGCCGGTGTCGCCGCATTTTTTCCGAGGAGAGACCGCCGCCCCATTCCCATCGCAGCAAGCACGACCGACATATCGCGGAGTATCCGCGGGTGGGAGTCCCCAAAGTCGTTGGGATCGGCCGCGAGGTGGAAAGTCGGCGCAAGGACGGCACGGTTTTTTCCAATGATAACCACTTGGGAAATATCGGTTCAGGTCATCGAGATTCGCCCGCTGTCGGGCGGTGAATTTGTAATTCTTTGAGGGGCTAGATCTCATGTTTGCTTTTCTGAAAAACACCAAGATTGGCTTGCGAATTGTCATGGCGCTGTCGCTGCCGGTATTCGGCGTGTTGGCGTTTTCCGGGTTCGCGGTGATCGACAAGTATCAGGCGTCCGCGGAAATGGACAAAGTGGCGGAACTGGGGCGAGTGGCGCCCGTGATCAGCGCCTTGGTCCACGAAATGCAGAAGGAGCGCGGCATGTCGGCCGTCTTCATCTCCTCCAAGGGCAAAAAATTCACCCAGCAACTGCCGCCCCAGAAAGCAGACACGAACAAGAGGCGCGCCGCCTTGGCGGAAACGTTCAAAGCATTCGACGCAGCCAGTTTTGGTGATGTCATCGTCGGCACGATCGAGACGGCCCAGAATGCAGTGAAGGCGCTGGACAGCAAGCGCGCTCAGGTCACCGGTCTGGAAATCACGGTGCCGCAGATGGCCAAATACTACACGACGACCATCGCCAAGCTTCTGGGTGTGGTCGAGGCAATAGCGCAGTTGAGCTCGAATAACGAGGTGAGCAAGATCATCACTGCCTATACGTCTTTCCTGCAATCAAAGGAACGGTCCGGCATCGAACGGGCCATGGGCGCCGGCGGTTTCGGTGCCGGTAAATTTTCGCCGGATGTCTACCGCAAGTTCGTGCGCTTGATCGCCATGCAGGATACTTACTTGAGCCGCTTCGCACTCTACGCGTCGGCGGACGAGAAGGCGTATCTGAAATCCACCGTCAGCGGGCCGGTCGTCGACGAGGTCAACCGGCTCCGTAAGATCGCCATGGACAGCCCGACCACCGGATCGACGCAGGGCGTCACCGGGGGGCATTGGTTCAAGAGCATCACCGCGAAGATCGATCTTCTAAAGAAGGTCGAGGATAAAATCGCCACGGACCTGGAAGGTACCGCGGCCTCGATCGCGTCGTCATCGTTCGAAGCGTTCGTGATGTTGGCTGTGATCACGGCAGCCCTTCTGGCCGCCACCGCGGCGCTGGTTTTCTTCATCGTGCGCGGTATCACTCAACCGGTGGCGGCGATGACGAGCGCCATGGAAGAACTGGCCGGCGGCAACCTGGAGATCGACATTCCCGCCCAGGACCGCTCGGACGAGATCGGCGAGATGGCCCAAGCCGTCCAGGTGTTCAAGGAAAACGCCCTCAAGGTCAAGGAAATGCAGGCCGAGCAGGAAGCCGCCGAGGTGCGCGCCCAGGAGGAGAAGGTGGCGGCCATGAACGAGTTGGCCGATCAATTCGAAAGCACCGTTGGTGGCGTCGTCGAGGCGGTGGCTTCGGCATCCACCGAGATGCAGAGTTCGGCGACCGCCATGTCGGCGACCGCCGAGCAGACCAGCCAGCAATCGACGGCTGTCGCGGCGGCGTCCGAGGAGGCCTCCACCAACGTGCAGACGGTTTCATCGGCGGCCGAGGAACTTTCCTCCTCGATCGATGAGATCACCAGTCAGGTATCCCGGTCGTCGAAGGTCTCTTCCAGTGCCAAGGATGGTGCCGAGTCCGCCGAACACACGATCCAGGGGCTGGCCGACTCGGTGCAGAAGATCGGCGAGGTGGTCGACCTGATCACCGACATCGCCGAGCAGACCAACCTCCTGGCCTTGAACGCAACCATCGAGTCGGCTCGTGCCGGC